>NZ_JBEUOQ010000009.1:0-274123 GCF_040489275.1 Rhodococcus baikonurensis
GGGGAAAAACAACTGGCCGCCACCGGGGAGAACCCGTGGCCACCAGCGGGGAGAACTACTGGCCGCCTACGGGGAGAACTTCGTGGCCATTGACAGTTGTTTAGGCCGTCTTTCCCCGCGAACTTAGTGCACACTAGTTCGCGGGGAATCGTTGTTTAATTTTCCTCGAAGCCTGACTGATCGAACTTGAGGGTGCGTGCATTCTCGGAAACAGTGCGGATCTTGTTCTCGTCGAAACCGGGATGGTTACTGGCCTCGATTTCGATCCGCACAGTGAGGGTGGTGTTCGTATCGGTACGCAGATGGGCGAGCACTTCGTCAGCGATGTTTTTGAAGTCGAGTGCGATCTTGTCGGCATTGAGGGTCTTTACACCGTAGAAACGTGTCTTGGTTTTGGGATCAGGGAAGGCGATGTCGGGCCGCGGTGGTTTCTTGGTCGACGACGAGCCTTCTTCCGTCTGCTTTGACTCTTCGCCGTCCTGCTCCACCGGAGCCGCAGACTCGGCGTCGTGTTGTTTGGTCGCAACGCCGGGGCGAACGAGTAGCAGGGAGTCGTTAGCTGCGGGGGCGACCGCTTTGTCGTCGGGGATCCACAGCCCGATGTAGCGGGCCTTGGTCTCGTCGTACCCGGTAGCCAGGGCGAACGCATCCGTTTGCCAGATCATCGGCAGGTCGACGATGCCTTCGTCCAATACACCTCGGTCACGGAGTCGAGGCATGTACGGGTATTGGCTGTAGAGGCCCCAAAGAGTACCGAGGGAGACGTGACCGTCTTTCCAGATCTGGGGGACTTTGCTGATGGCCAGGCGAATAGTGGCGGCAGCTTGCCGGGTGGACAGGTCGCCGTCGTTACCGAGTCGGCGTGAGACCCGCTCGGCCAGCGAGGTGGACTGACCCTCGACCTTGACCTCGCGAATCAGGAACGGAGCGCCGGGGTCAGGTTGGGCGGGGACAAGTGCCCAGGTGAAGGTCTGCAACAGCCGCGATGTGACGGTCTGATCGGCCTGGGCTTGCTTCTGTGCGGCCTGGTTCTTCTGGTTCTGGGTCAGGTCCAGGTCGGCCCCATCACTGAGGACATGGCTCCAGCCGAGGTAGTCGCGGGTGGCGTGGTCGAGTTCCTCGAGTCGAGCTTCGTCGGCAGCCAGGAAGATGAGCATGTTGCGGTGGGTCCGGTTTGCGCTGCCGCGCTGCTCGGTGGCCTTACGGGCGAACTCCTTGGCAGCGGACTCGGTGCCGCGTTTGTGGGACACCTTGGGGTGCAAGATGACCAACCGGGCTTCATCGACATCGGGGATGTCCGCGTTGGATTCGGGGCTGACGTGCACGCCGGCGAAGTCCGCCCGGGTGCGGCTTTGCCCCTGCAACCTGCGGGCGATCTCGGCCCACACATCTTCCTTGTGAAGCCGCTCGGCCTGATCCTTCGCAGTCCGGCTGATATTCGCCTGCAA
Source organism: Rhodococcus baikonurensis (assembly GCF_040489275.1). Taxonomy (NCBI): domain Bacteria; kingdom Bacillati; phylum Actinomycetota; class Actinomycetes; order Mycobacteriales; family Nocardiaceae; genus Rhodococcus; species Rhodococcus baikonurensis. The sequence continues at coordinate 1,449 of NZ_JBEUOQ010000009.1, forward strand.
GTCGTACCAATATTTCCCGGAGCCGGAGTAGAAGTACGTCGCCCGGTCACCGAGCTGGGTCAAGGCAGCGTGGAAGTTTCCGGGCACGTCGCCAGGGATAGCGGTACCAAGGAACACCCGCTGGGTACCGATGCCCTTACTGGTGGCACCGGGCGCGACAGTCGGCGCGGCGCCAAAAAACACGGTGCGAGCGAGACGCTTGGTCAGCGACCGCTGCCCGAACAGCGGCTTCTCCTTGTCGATCCGTGCCGGTTCGGAGTTGGGTCCGTCGACATCGGCGTCGATGATCGCCTTCCATGAATCCTGAAGATACTGCGTCAGTTCGGAATTCACATTCGCGGTCGCCAGTGGGATCGAACCGGGCATGATGAGCGGCGAGGCGTCCTCACCAGTCCACAACGCGTGGATCACCGTCGACATCAAGCGCAGGACACCGCGGGTACGCTGGAACCGCTCCAGCGATGACCACTCCTCGTAAAGCGTGTCGAACAATTCCGGATGGATTGGGTAGGTTTCCTTGATCCGGTCCTCGTAGGCCGAGTCACGGGCATCGCGAGGGAAGTCGTCGGTGTATTTGCGATACATCTCCACATATGCCCGCGCGGACGCACCGATCGCGGCCAGCGCTGCAGCGTCCGGTTGGGTGAACAGGCGCTGTTTGACGATGTGATATGACTCTTTCGGCGAGGCGGGGCGCCACTGATCGGCGATCCGCCGCACGACGTTTTGGAGTCGCTTGAGTGCCTCTAGGCCGTGGGCGCCACCGACTTCCTCCGCGTTACCAGCGACATACGCGTCCGCGTCGTCGCCGGTTTCCGAGGCCGGGATGGAAATCGCCAACAACACACCGGGAGCGCCCTTTACTGCCTCCGTCAAAGATTGAGCGAAGGTGAACTGGTCGTCGAACGTGCCGCCGGCGAGGTCATCGCGTCCCACCAGCGAACGGGCGTAGGCTACCCACTCGTCGATCAGGATCACCGCTGGCGAGTGCACCGCCAACAGATCGTGCAGAGCCTGGCCTGGCGGTGTGCGGTCGGCGTCTGCTTTCGCGACCAGCGCATAGCCTTCCGCGCCGCCGAGTTGCCAGGCCAACTCACCCCACATTGTGTTCACCTGGGTGCCATCGAGCTTTGTGGCACCGGAGGGGCTCAGATGGTTACCGACGATAGCTACCCGGTTGATCTTCTCGCCGGTGTAGCCGGTGCTGTTCAGTAATTCTTGGGTCTCCTGCGGGAACTGACCTACCGGAAGCCCGGCCGCGATGTGCCAGAGCGACAACATCGAATGGGTCTTGCCGCCACCGAAGTTGGTCTGCAAGTTGATGACCGGTGAAGCATTACCGTCGCCGGAAAGGCGTCGCACCGCCCGTCCGATCAGATCGCGGAGTCCCTCGGTGAGGAAGGTCCGCTTGAAGAACTCCACAGGGTCGGCATAGTCGGCGTCCACCTCGCCGCCATTGGCGACCTTGAAGAGATCGGCGGCAAACTCGGAGGCGTGGAAGTTACCCGTGGCTACGTCCGCATGGGGCGGCAGAACCTCGCGCCACGGCTTGAGCCCCGTGGCTTCGGGGTTATCGACAGCGGACTTGAGTACCTTCTTGTCAGCCTTGTCGGCGGTGACGCGGCGCAGGTTCAGTCGGATACTCGTGACCTGCTCGGCCTCAGCGGCCGCGCCGATCAGCTTGAGCAGGCGTTCACCGGTATCGAGTGCCCGGTAGGCGTCGTCGTCGCTGAACGAGCCATTGTGAGCCCACGTGTTGCGCACTTCACGCAACTCGTTGGCAAACGTCTCACCGGTACGGCCGATCGCTTGGTTGAACGGATACCAACGAGGTTGGTAGTTGGCGGTGATGTTGCTCTCGGTCAACATCCGGAACTGAACTTGGGGGTCCAGAGGGTCGTAGAGCTTGCCCGCCGGCGCCCCGTTCTTCGAGTCCTTGCCCTGCACCAGCTTGACCCACTCCGCGCCCAGCGCCGGATCGACCTGCCCGATCACCAAGGAGATGAAGTCGTCGAGAGCAGGCGCCAGCACCTGGAACATCTGATCGATCCGGTCACGGTTACTCACTGCCATGTCAGTTCAACTCCCACTCGTCCGTGAGTTTCCTCGTCAGTTCCGTCTGGCGCTGCTCGACTACTGTCGGCGTCCACTCCTGGCAACTAAGTACCTGAGTAGTCAACGCGAAGAGAGCAGCCCCCTTGCCGCTCGTGAAGTACTTCGACTTCTTCACATCAAAATCGAAGTTCTGTGCTTGGCTGTTCTTGGTGCGGTTAAGCAGCAACAGATTGCCGAGCCTATGAGTCCAGTGCGCCCGCTGATCCTCGGTGAAGTCGTCGAGCCATTGGCTGTCGACCTTCGGATTTTGCGGGAGAACATGCTCTACCGTGATGATCTTGTGGGTGTACGACGCTCCGGGGTCATCAGCGATGATCGAATCCAGTCGTAGCAGCACGTACTTTCGCACCTGCTTGACGAGATAGATTTCCCCGCCAATCCGCTCGCAAGTTTGCTTCTTCTCCTCATCGCTGAGGATAAAGGCTTTGGCATCCAGACCGTCGCCGGCATCCAGCTGCTTGAGTAGCTCGAGGTACCGGGCGACTCGCGGTGTCGTATATACCCGCCGCAGCAAGAAGCTCGCGGCGAGCCGCTCCAGCTTCCGGAGAAACGAGTTGAGGAAGGCCGGGTCATCCTTGTGGTTCTTTAGCGCCCAGAGCGCGGCGGGACGCCAATCATCGTTGTCGAGCTGGACAAGTCGCTTGAGCCAGGCATTGACGTCGTCCCACGGACCGCCACCATCGAAGTCCTGGTTGATGAGCCGTTGATCGGCCAGGGAATAGGGTCCAAGCAGGTCGTCGATGAACGCCTTGCCGTTAGCCGGCAAATAGTTGTTCAGCACCTGCTTGGGAAATTCGACCAGCAGGCCGCGCTCGGCGCGTGCCTGGGACACGATGGTTCTCAGATAGAGAAACAGGTTACCGAACTCGACTCGTCCGAGTTCTTCCTCCAAATCTTCCCAGAGGTCGGCGTAGTTGCCGCGGTCGGACTCGGAGATGGCACCGACCATCTGGGACTTGAAGATGTCCGGAGGGGTCAGGGGAAGGCCACGCGCGTTCATGACGCTGAAGATGCGATAGGCACTGTTGAGGTCCGGGGTGCTTACGACCACGAGAAATGTTCTCGACGCCATCATTACGAACAGCCGCTTGCGCTCGTCGTCCGTCCACTCAGCAAGCGCTTCGTGGAGGGCCTCAGCGTTGTCGCGGATCGACTTCTGGGCATCGGTTTTGACGTGGTTGTCACTCAAGCTCATGAGCGCCGCGATCGCGCCATCAGTTTGGATGTTCTCTCGGAAGAACTTGGTGTCCCGATCACGGAGTTTCAGTCGAGGTTTGGCGGGTCGGTTGTCCCACACGACCTCTGGTTCTTCCACGAATTTCTGGATGTCCGCGCGAAGTGAGGGGTTCATCGCGAGGTCTCGGAGCACCGAGAACACGATGGTGAGCGTTGTGAGTCGTTGCTGGCCGTCGATCACCTCAGCCGTAGCAATTCCCTTCTCCTTCACCAGCACCACCGAACCGAGAAAATACGGTTCATCGGTATCGCGATCGAGCGCGCTCTGGAGGTCGTCCAGGAGCTGGAGAGTCTCATCCTTGCCCCAAGCGTAGGGGCGCTGGTAGTCGGGGATCGCGAAGTCGTACTCGGCGGTGAAGAGCTTCCCCAGTTGCACTTCGCCGGCATCGATCGGCTTGAGTGGCTGTGTCATTCGTCGTCCTCGAAGTCGAAGGATCCCTGCGCTGTCGGCATATTCTTTGAATCGTGGGCGATCTCAAGAAGCTCAGGCCAGCTTGTGACCAAGGTGTTGAAGCTCAGCGCGTCTTTCGTCCATCCATTGGCTTCCGCGATACGGAACAGGACGTGACCAAGCTCCTTCACCATGTCGACATCAACGCCGCCGTCAGCTCGAGATATAACACCTCGGAGTAAGTCGCCTGCAGCAGCTATTCCGTCGATCTCAAGTGCTTTGATCGAATGGTGAAGAACCTCCCAATGACTGATATGGGGATTGCCAACGCTGTCGTATTTTCCCGGTAGCTTTATCGGCGAAATCAGCTCAATCTTTCCCGCACGTGTGACGAGAATTCCTTCGCGCTCCATAGCGCCGACCGACGTATTCCTTCCGCGTGCCATGTCGTCAGCATCACCGAATGGACCGGCAGCATAGCCGCGGTAGCGATACCACTGGATGGCAAAGCGAGTGGGCGGATCGAAGTCGCCTTCTTGTTCGTTTACGACTTCATCCAATGCTTCATTGATCCGAATGAGTGCGGCCGACACCGTCATCGGAGAGCCGTCAGCCTCAATGACCGCTCCGTACTGACTGAACACGGCCATTCCGGGGCCGATCGCGGCCTGCTGTAGATCAACTGGCGCCACACCACCCTCTTCAAGCTCGTCGAGTGCGCTGCGGAGTGAGGCTCGAAGGTCATCTAGGAAGGTCGACAGACTTACTCTCGGAGCATCTGCAGGGCGGGGGCGCAGTACCAGCACCGTAGATGTGGACATAGAGTTGTTGCCAATCGCAACACGGCGACTTGCGTTCTCCGTGCGAATAGGCCATGTGCGCACTACCTGCCAATTCGTGTCGACCATCGCTTGAAGGATTGTTGACCAGCGACTGTTGCCCCCGCCCAAACTCTCTGCCTGCTTCGACGCGTAATAGACGACTATCGGGAATTCTGGAGAGACACTTTCGCGAAGATGGTCAAACACCTCTGCAAACCCTGCGAGGAACTCGCTTGCTGCCGTGTCTTTTCCCCCAGATCGATGAGCGTTGGCAACGAGTTCTTCGCCCTTGGGTACGAGCATCGTCCGAAAGAGGTCGGGGAAGACTTGTCCCAAGATTCGACGTTGCCAGACGTAGAAGAAATCGGAGAGATCGGAGTAGTCGATGTTGTCGAAGTACGGGGGGTCAGTTGCCACTACATGATTCGCTAGAGGCGCTTTACGTGCATCGCACTGCAGGACATGATGGTCGCCTTGCAGGTGGGCCATGCGTAGAGGATCAACGATGCTCTTCAAGCTGGCAAGGAACGATCCGCTGTTTTTTTCGCCTAAGACGTTCGCTTCGGATATATCCCAAGCCATCCCCATAGCTTGACCTGAGTACATCTGCTGGGATACCTCACCGTTGGCCTCCCATGAGCACTGATTGTTGGACCAGTTGCTGAGGCGACTCACGGATAGAGCGAGATAAAGTCCGATTGCATCAGCGTATGCTTCCGCTCCACTACCGCCATGCTCCAACGGTTCACCGAGCTCGGAACCCGTGTTGAGGGCGTGCTTCAAGGCTATCTCTCGGGCTTCGGCTACGAGGTCACTGAGGGTTGTCAACGCAGTCAGTTGTCGGTTCGTGAAGAGATTGGAAAAGTCCGTGAGTCCGTAGAGCGGCGGGGAGAACCATCTTGGATTGCTTGAGATTTCGCCGCTTACAGGTGTTTCGGGACGTGGCACATTGGCTGAGGACACATGCGCATCGGATGGCGCGTAGTATTTCCGCCCCGCGCCGCCATCACCGACAACAGCAGTTAGTGCCGTGCCCATTCGCCCGGCCATGCCCTCTTCGCGAACATGGCTGACGGGGACCGAGGACCCGCAGCTTAGACAGTCGGTTCCAGTGCGTCCAGACATAATGCCGCTGGTAGGGAGTTCGTTCATGTCGCGGCTTGTTGAGAACGCGAAGCGGAGACCACTTGGGTGCGATTGGTCGGTGATGATACGCGGGACAATTATCGTCTCCTTGCCCTTTTTCTTTGCGAGCCACCACTTACTCACAAGGGGTATGTCAATTCGGCAAGCGGGGTTCGGGCAAGCAACGGTCCGCGCCCAGACCCATGCGAGCGTTGGAAATCCGTCGATGTCGGGGTAGTGCGGTCGAAGCTGCGTGGCCGCTTGACTGTGCATCCAGCGTCCATAGGCTTCGACATCGGCGACTAAGCCACGCGATCCTTCCCAATCAGTTAACTGGGCGTTGATGTTGTCCGGGTGAACCGGCTTCCGGTTATGGAAGCGCGAAGGTGCTTCGACCAGTGCTTTAGTGAGTAGGACGGCAACTGGGTTCAGGTCGCTCGAGCTGGAGTTCACGCCAAGTTGGGCTGCGGCTAAGGGAATGGACCCTCCGCCGACGAAAGGGTCGGTAACTGTTACATCGGGGAGCAGCGGGCGGAGAGCGGACATCAGTGCGGACGAAGGCTTTGTGATCTCGTCCCATTCCACAGCCCGCGCAATCAATCGATGCAGTCGTTCTCGTTCCGCTCGCACTGCATCTTCGGTCGGAAAGCGGTCGGGATGAGACGACGGGTCGTCGATAAGCTGCGCGAGCAGCATTGCTCGGGCAGCAGTGATCGGCTTACGTGACCACCATTTGTGTAGGTTCTGCGGTTTCCCGACTTTGCGGTTCTTCTCTGCCAGCGACGCTCGGTTAATTATTTCCAGCGGCAGTGCCACTTCGATCAGTTTGCGCTTTGTCACTAATTCCTCAACCTGTCATGGCCAGACCCTTGGGTCCGCCCAAGCGGCACGTATGCGCCACTAACCTTTCGCCCCAATCTAGTGGTCGCACCCAGGTGAATCTTCGAGTACCTGCTGAAGTGCATCAGAAGGGTCCTCTCCCCTTTGTCCACATCTTGTCCCAACTGCCCCGGATGCCGGTGGCATCGAAATCGCCGAGGTCGGTGGAGGCGAAGGGATCGTCGAGGTAGCGAACCTCGTCGAACTGTGCACCGCGGGGATCGACACGGACGAGAGCGAGTCGGTAGCGGGGGACAGCGTTCTTACCGGTCATGACCTCGTTGTGAGTGACGAAGAAGTCCTTGGCGCCGTCGATCCGGGCCTTGACCTCGATGCGGTAAGTATCGCCGTTGGGTGCGGTGGAGAGGATGTCGAAGCCTTTGTTGTTGAAGGCTTGCTCGACGGGCTGACGGCCCACCCGCTGCTCGCAGGCCAGGACGAGGTCGACGCCGCGGCGTTCGACTTCCTTGGTTTCTTTGGCGTGGATCGGCGCTGTGGCAGGTAGGTCGGCTTCTTCGATCATCCCGATGGGAAGCACGAGGGCCGCGGTCAGGATGAGCGGTGGTTTGGTGGACATGAGGGCTTGTTGGTCGAGTAGTTCCAGGCGCTGGCGGAGGCGGTGGTCGAGTTCGACGGCCTTGCGGTTCAGGCTTTCTGACGATTCTTTGGCCTTGTCGCCCCCTTGTTCCTTCTCCGCCGCGACGGCGGCATCGAGGAGGAGCCGTTCGGTCTCGCTTTGAAGGCGTTTGGTGACGAGTTCGCGGGTCTTGTGCAGTTCAGCTGCCCGCTGGGGCTGAACCTCGGCGAGATACTCGGGGAGCTGATGGGAGATGATCCAGCTCGCCGCTTTGTCTTCTGCGTCGGCCAGCCAGGGGAGCGAACGTGCGGTGGTGGCCGCCGGCACGTCAGGGGCCGCCACGCAGTCCAGGTACGGTGCCGGTCCCGCTGGCGTCACGGTGCCGTACTGGTCGACAAAGGCGTAGCCGAAGCGGCGGGCCACCGAAGAGCCGGTCGCGTCGGCGACTTCCTCGGTGACACCGACGAGCAGTTGCGGTTCCTCCAGCGTGGAGGACACCAGCACGGTGCCGGCGGTCAGGGTGCCACCGAACTGTCGGAGCGCTTCGTCCATCACGGCGTCGTGCAGCGGATGGCCGGGGGCGAGCAGATCGGCGCGGGCGAGGTCACCGGGTTGGACGTGGGGCAGATCGAAGGTCACCCGGTCGTAGCGAGTTGCGATGGGGCCGTGCTTGCTGGCGCGAAGGTGGGCGGGCACGTTGGGGATCTCGTAGCGGCCCTTTTCCCGTTTCGTGATGCGACCTCCGAGCCGGGTGAAGGCGGCCTTGAACGCCAGCTCGATGTAGTGCGGCTGCAAGCGGCGGGCGCGGGCTTCGTCCATCGCGGCTCGGAGCGCGGCGAGGTCGGAGTCGGCGAGATGCTCCGAGGCGAGGGCGCGTTCGTCGAGCAGTTCCTTGAGTCCGTCGCCGACAGTGTGGTCGATGACCTCGTGCATTTTGGCTTTTACTTCCGGCTGCTCGCCGTACTGGATGGCATTCAACAACAGATCGCGCAGGGGAGTGTCGGCGAACGCCTCGCCGAGTACATCGAAGACCTTGCCGCCGTAGGCTTTTCGCTGCTCTTCGATCTTTCCGAGCAGCCTGGTGAAGACTTCACCTTCGCGGGTGTTGGCCGCGACGAGGTTCCACAGCCGGCAGACCTCTTCCTGTCCGATGCGATGGATGCGGCCGAAGCGTTGCTCGATGCGGTTCGGATTCCACGGCAGGTCGTAGTTGACCATCAGGTGCGCCGCCTGCAGGTTGAGGCCTTCGCCGGCGGCGTCGGTGGCGAGCAGGATCTGGCAGGCGTGGTTCTTGGTGAACTCTTCGGTGATCTGTCGTCGTTCCCCGCGGCGCACGCCGCCGTGGATGGCTTTGACCGTGTCAGGGCGACCGAGCAGGGAGCCGATCCGGGCTTGAAGGTAGTCGAGGGTGTCGCGGTGTTCGGTGAAGATGATGAACTTCCGTGGCCGCCCGTTGCGGTCAGTGGTGAGGGCATGGTCCTGCAAGATCGTGGACAGTTCGGTCCACTTGCGGTCGGTGCCGGCGTCGCGGACTTGTTTGGCGAGTCGTGTCAGGTCGGCGAGTTCGAGCAGTTCGGTGTTGAGTTCCTCCACGGTCTGCGCCGCCGTTGCGGCGTCGAGGAGTTCTTCTTCGAATTCTTCGATCTCGTCAGCGTTGTAGTCGTCGGTATCGAGGTTCGCCAGATCGAGGCCCGGTTCCGTCTCGGTGTAGGTGCCGTTGAGGATGTCTTGTTTCTTGCGTTCGAGTCGTTCGGTGCGGCGAACGAGACTTTTGTAGATCGCTTCGGGGCTGGAGGCGAGCCGGCGTTGGAGGACGGTAAGGGCGAACCCGACGGTGTTCTTACGTTTCCCGCCGACGCGTTCGGCGCGGTTCATCCCTTCGCGGACATAGGTGGTGACTTGTTCGTAGAGGTCGTACTCGAGTGAGGTCAGCTCGTACGGGACGGTCTCGGCGATGCGCTCGGGAAAGAGTTTCTTGCCCTCGAAGGTGAGCAGGTCTTCTTTGACCATGCGGCGCATGATGCCGCTGGTGTCGGCGGTGACTTTGTTCTTACCTTCGTACCGGTCTTTGTCGAGCAGGGTGAGGAACAGTTGAAAGTCCTCTTCCTTCCCCGAGTGCGGGGTCGCGGTCATCAACAACAGGTGACGAGTGATCTCGCCGAGTGCTTCACCGAGCAGGAACCTTTTGGTTTTGTTCAACTTCCCGCCGAAATAGTGGGCGCCCATGCGGTGCGCCTCGTCGACGATCACCAGGTCCCATTCGGTTTCCCCGAGCTGATTCTGCAGCTGTTCGTTGCGGGAAAGTTGGTCCATGCGAGCGATCAACAGCGGATTGGAGTCGAAGACGTTGAGATTGATGTTGGCGTCGATCAACTGGTTCGTCAGCAGGTCGAACCGGAGCCCGAACTTGAAGAACAATTCGTCCTGCCACTGCTCGACGAGGCCGCCCGGAGCGACGATCAGACATTTGCGAACGTCATCACGCAGGATCAGCTCCTTGATGTAGAGCCCGGCCATGATCGTCTTGCCGGCACCCGGATCGTCGGCGAGGAGAAACCGCAGTGGAGTGCGCGGAAGCAGCTCCCCGTAGACCGCTCTGATCTGGTGAGGAAGCGGTTGGACGTCACTGGTCGCGACGGCGAGCATCGGGTCGAACAAGCCAGCGAGGCCGATGCGCTGCGCTTCGGCGACAAGCTTGAAGTCCGAAGCCGGCGCATCGAAGGGACGGCTGCCGGTCTGTGCGATGTCGAGCTGAGCCTGGTTCTTCCGGAAAATGACTTGTTGACCGAGCCCTCCGACGGTCGTTTTGTAGGTCAGCTCGAGAGCGTCGCTGCCGTGCCACTGCACTGCGATGACGGTGACTACCTCGGCGGGGATGAGCCCGTTGAGGCGTAATCCCGGCTTCAGTTCCTCGAGCTGCACGTTGAACCTCCTGATCGACAGTTGGTCAACGCTAGCCGAGTGGTGCGACAAAGAGGATCATCGCATCAGCAGGCCGGGCTATTGTTCTGAACAAAACCGACTCGGTGGTCAGGGCAATGGAACGAAACGACAAACAACAACTACGCGTAATTACCGCTGAAGTCTCGACCTGGATCAACCAGGCGAACATTGCCCGGGAACACCGCGCAATGATCGAGCCCGCAGCCCAAAACGCGGCTGGTGCACTGCGCGGTTCAGCAGTGTCCGTGAACCGCAATGGAGCGGCGCACTGTCGGGTTCTCCCACTGCGGACGTCCGATAACGTACTGCTCGGAAAGCTGGCAACAGCCACCGCCCTCACGCCACTTACCGTCGCCGAAGAACGACTGCTGCAGGTGCTCCAGATTGACGCTGCCGCTGCTAGCAGGGAGATTCGTGAAAATTCGGGTCTTCGTCGATTCGTGCGGGGCTCCAAGAAACGTGCCGCCGGACGTGATGGGGCGGAATTCTTGGTGGAGTTTCGAAGCGGGGCAGTCAATGCTGATGTGACAGGCATCCTCGCCCGACTGGCCGGACCGAACCTGCCTGATCGGATCGATACTGCGGAGGCGTTGTCCGATCGGGTTGGCCTGGCACAGCGGTTGAGCGACTTCGGCCGCTGCAGCGAGATCCTCACAGCTGCAGCAGTGGCAGAGTTGCCGGCGGCGATCACCACTGTTGAGCAAGCTCTCAAAGACGAAACGGCCTCGCGGAGCGTGGCTGAGAACGCAGGAAACGAAGTCCGCCGCGCGGAGACACGCGCGTGGCTGGCCGAGATGCCGGTCGAGCGTCTCAAGGAAGCAACGCGGGACCGTCTTCGGGTCAACGCTCTCACCGATGCCGGTATCACGACTGTTCAAGGCGTTTTGGAGCTCGGGAACCGGCTCGAGCAGCTGCCCGGAATCGGCGGTACCACCGCGACTCGACTACGCGGAGCTGCCCAAACCCTCTGGCAGACAACGTATGACGAGATGCCGACGCGGATCGATATCAAGAACAGGACACCGTTGACGACGGAGCTTCTTCGTCGTCTCTCGGTGTGGGATGCCACGCGGAAGATCAAGGGACCGGGAGCGGATCTCGCCCGCGTCGAAGAACTCGCCCCGCTGGCGCGTGCCCTCGGGCGGGATGTCCGCCATCTTGTCCTGTTCGCGGACAACACCACGACCTTCACTGAACTCCAAGTCGACATCGATGCGGTCCTCTACCGCGCTCAGCTCCTGGTGGGAGCAACCAATGCGACCGGGACGGCTGATCCGTGGGACGACTTCCTCACACGACCGGCGGACTACTTCGCGCTGCTCGCCGAACTCGGCTTCATCACCGAAGACGAAGAAAAAACTCACGGCGACCTCCCCGACGACATCATCCAGGCGGTCCGCGCCCTGGAACTCGACACCGAATATCTTGATGCGTCCCTGCGCGGCTACCAGAGTTTCGGGGCACGGTTCGCCCTCGTCCAACGCAAAGTCATCATCGGAGACGAGATGGGCCTCGGGAAAACCATCGAAGCGCTTGCGGTTCTCGCCCACCTGCGGTCAAAGGGCTCTCACCACACCCTGGTTATCTGTCCCGCCGCAGTGGTGACCAACTGGATTCGAGAGGTCTCGTCGAAGTCCCGGCTGCGTCCCCACCGCGTCCACGGACCCGGGCGCGAAAACGCCGCTCAAAACTGGAGCCGCAATGGCGGCGTCGCCGTGACGACGTTCGAGACTCTGGCTTGGTTCGACGGCCACGTCTCGGCGGTCACTGACCTCGGCTGTGTTATCGTAGACGAGGCGCACTACATCAAAAACCCTGCAGCACAACGATCCCAACGTGCCACCCGAATTCTCGACTTGGCGGAACGCACGATCCTCCTGACCGGCACACCGCTGGAGAACCGCATCGACGAGTTTCGCAACCTCGTCGGCTACCTCCGGCCAGAACTCGTCGTCGATGCCACCGAACTGACTCCCCGCCTGTTCCGGAAGCAAGTCGCCCCTGCCTACCTGCGCCGCAATCAGGAGGACGTGCTCACCGAGCTGCCCGACCTGGTCGAGGTCGAGGAATGGCTCCCCTTCTCGTCTGCTGATGCAAGCGCCTACCGGGATGCCGTGGCGGCGGGGAACTTCATGGCAATGCGGCAAGCCGCAATGTCCCAGGGCAAGCGATCGCAAAAGGTGGAGCGGCTCCTCGAAATCGTCGCGGAATCCGAGGAAAACGGCCGCCGGGTGATCGTGTTCTCGCACTTCCGTGGAGTGCTCGAACAGATAGTCCGAGCATTACCGGGCACGGTATTCGGGCCGTTGACCGGCTCCGTCCCCGCAGCGACGCGGCAGACGATGGTCGATCAGTTCTCCGCCGCCGGTCACGGTGCAGCACTGGTGTCGCAGATCGTAGCCGGCGGTGTCGGCCTGAACATTCAAGCAGCGTCGGTGGTAGTGATCTGTGAGCCGCAACTCAAACCCACTACCGAATGGCAGGCCATCGCCAGAGCACGCCGCATGGGTCAGCTGGAATCCGTTCAAGTTCACCGGCTTCTCACCGAAGAAGGAGTTGACCCGCACATCACCGAGATCCTTGCGCGTAAGCGTGAGGTGTTCGACGAGTTCGCCCGGGTCAGTGATACCGCGCAGAGCGCGCCGGAGGCGTTCGACATCTCGGAGGCAGAGCTTGCGCGTGACGTCATCGCTGCGGAGCGTGAACGCCTGTTTCCGGTTTCGCTGCTCGATAATTCGGTCAGCGAATGAGCTCGGTTCGTTAATGATTCTGGGGGAGTTTGCTGAGAATTCAATACGCCAATTGGCGCATTCGATTACATGCTTTACCTCGTTGTATGAGGTGCGGAAGTTGGTGACGCGGTGCCTCATATAACTAGTGCATCAGACTTACTTCACACTGCTATCGCGGATCCAGCACCGAATCAGCAGCGATTGTCGATCCCGGAGTGCCAGGGTAGAGTCGCAGGCGGCTCGAACCCGTCAGGCCAAACCGTCTCAACACTGTGGTATACGTCGGCGAAGCGCGCTCCGGGCAAGTCCTGCCCGGCGATATTCCGTGCTGGTTGAATTTTTGCTGTCCCAAGGTTTGCGCCGATCAGATCCGTTCCCCGAAGTTCTGCATCGAAAAGCGCCGTCGCGCTCAAATCTGAAAGCCGCAAGTCCGCGTACGACAAATTTGCCCCATCTGCAACCGCTTGCGACAGGTCGACGCTGCTTAGGTCAGCACGCTGGAGGTTTGCTTCAGACAGGATCGCAAAATGAAGAGTGGCTACTCCGAACTCTGCACAGGACAAGTCGGTTCCGATTGCGCCGACGAACGACAAGTTCGATCGCGAAAAATCTGCACCGCTGAAGTTGCCATCGAGAGAATAGTTGATCAGGCACACATCGCTTAGATCTATGACGTTGTCGCGGTTACGGCTATCGATGTCGTTTGCAAGGTCGCGTCGACCAATCACTGACACTGCCGCTTGAAGGTCGGGACGCGGTTCGGGCAGCCGTCCAGTGGGGGTGATCGTCGGTCGGCCGATTCCATCGAGTTCGACACGCGGGGTTTTGCATCCTGCATCATCCACCGGCGCGTTTTCGCGCACGAAGGCGGCAAGGGTATCGACGACGACACCTTGGTCACGCGCTGAATCGCGAGCGATCCTCTCCAACGAATAGATGGCGCCGATTCGAACAGCGACATGTTCGTCCCCCAATGCAGCCGTCGCATTGGCGAACCGCTCCGTTACCTGCCCCTGCTCGAGGAGCTTGACCTGATCTTGAGTCGCTTCAAGGGTGTCGGAGTTCTGTAGCACGCCAATGACCGCGACGATTGCGAGTGCGATGGTCGAAATCGTTGGTACTGGTTTCGCGAATGCCGCGCCCACTGAAGATGCAAACCCGGCGACTGCGCTCCGAGGCCGGTTACCGTTGTTCGCACCTGAGTCGTCACCCGTTTGATTCGGGTCGCTGGTGCCCCCAGTCGCGCTCGACAATTTGAACCCCCTGATTTATTGACTGCTCTGACGGTCTCGCCTTACGAACACACGAATCGTCGCTCTTGATCGATGGGATCGATGGGATGGAACAATCAAGGACGACCCCAACCGAGCGCCGCCGGCCTCTGTGCGGAGTCTTTTTTGCCACGCGAACTGCATGTTTGGCCGATGCCGTTTTCCATTTGTGATCAAACATTCGCGGTTGTCGGAAGATGCCGACCGATGTAGCCCACATAAATCTTGCCAGTTCCCGCTACGTCGTCGTAATAGTGCATTCGTGGGCTGATCGTCGCTGAATTCGCGATCTTGAAGTGAGCCCACATGTGTACCTTTCCGTCCCCTGTCACCCCGGTAGGAACCGGCAGCAGGCGCGGACGATGCAGTTTAGGTGTGGAACGTACCGTCTCGGATTCGGTCGAGGCATGGCGATTGCGTGAGTATCCTCGCCGTCCTGGCGGGGTGTTCGCCAAGTACAGGTCAACGCCACCGATGCTTGCGTCCCCTGATCTCAGGTCCGCGTAATCCTGAAGAGCCAGGACTGCCTCCCAACATTTACCTGCCCATACCCCGAGCGGGTCGTGGTCGTCCAGCGCGCGGGCGTGGCCTTCGTCCCCCGTGAACACAACGCGGTCCAACTCGCTCAATCGCCCCAGCAGATCGTCGAAGCCATCGGGCCTGACGTCAAGTGGATCATCGTCGTGCTCGGACCACGCAACCTCTCCGTGTCCGAGCTGTGTCAATTCAAGTCGGAGTGCCCGGAGGTTCTTCTCTGCCGCTATGCGATCAGTGTCTGCTAGTGCCCGCTCGAGACATTCGTCTTCAAGTTGGCGTTGCAGGTCGTTGATCCGTTCGGAGTCCGAATCAGCACGAGTCTCGAGGGACTTCAGGCGTGCTGCCAACCCTTCAGCCGAGCGAGACTGTCGGGTTGCTCGCTGGATGGATTCGCCCAGCCTCGCGATCGTGTCCGCACTGATCCGGCGAACGCCCAAGGTTGAATCGAGGAGGCGGGTCAGAGCCGAACGCCAACCCACTTCCTCGTCCTCTGTGTGCACCGGCTCGGCCGCCGGCAGAGGGTGATGATCGTCTGTTCCCGGCGATGGCCGTAAACGCTCGGACGTAGCCGTCGCCTCTGCCTCTACTGAATCTTCCTCTACGGCATCGGGGATCGGAAGTGTGATTGTTGGGGGGTGGAAATCCCCGACGAGCAGCTCGTCGAGTTGACTCCGAAGGCGGCGGTCAACTTTGAGTGCGGTCTTGGGTACAGGAGTATCGAGTGATACCTGCCGCGCGCGACGCCCCAACAGCGATCTAAGCGCATCGAGTCGATCGGACACGATGCGGCTTGTGCTCAGTATTCTGTGCCGAGGTGCTGCCAGCTCGTTCTCGAAGTCCACGCCGGGCAGGAAGGTGCGAACGGTGCCGGGAAAAACCCGATAACCGTCGGGAACGCGCGCATTGAACTCTTCGGTAGCGTTTGCGTCGAGGACGATTTCGATCGCCGTGCCCGCCGTGTCTCTGAGCAGCTTTCCCACGTGATTGCGCCAATCGGCCACCGGCAGCTGGTGCGATGTCGCCGCGACGAAGACGAGCCCTCTCCGGTCAGGATCGAGCAGGACCCGCACAACTGCGTCCACGTCGTCGAGTCGAGCCGGCGCCGGCCAACGGCCTAGTTCAGACTTGCCATCGTAGGCCGGAAGTACATCGAGAAGATTGGTCGCGAGCCGTGGCGGTTTTGCATTGAATCGTTCGGGGCTGTCGATTTCGATCCATATCCATCCAGTGTCGCCTTCGCGATCGACGTGAACGGTCACGTCCGTCGTCCAGACACCTCCATCCCCGTCTTCGACGAAGTGATAGCGCTCGCTACGGGCTCCGTCCTGCGTTTCTTCGGTCAGCAGCGTGCCCCAGACACGTTCCGCGAGTCGAAATGAATCACCCTCGACCAGGTCGTGACCGTCCCATCCCTTTGAGTGTTGCCACGAATACACCTGCTGGCGAGCGATCCCAGCAATGTCGGTTTCACCGACAACGCGAAAATATGAGCGGTACGAGACTGCCACGGAAACTCCTCAGATTCGCTGAGCCAGAAAAAGAATGGTAACCGTGAGATCCACTTGACACAGTTTGGTGGGTCGGTACGTCTCCACAAGGCGGCGGTCACGAGGCACCACAAGGTACGGTCCGGATGCAGGCATTGCGCGAAATCTAAGAACGCCCACGCGTTTCGGGTAGTTAAGATGATTGTGAGCGGCGCTTGGTCCACACGAACGGGGACCCCACACCGTCTCAAACATCGCAAGTGTCTTCGACTTGGACTGCACCGCTGGATCGCTGGAATCGTGACGTCTAACCCACCTACCAGATCACGGATCATCTCTTCGGCAGCCGATATCATCGGAGCGAATCGCTCCGGTTCGTCACGCGCCCGTATATATCAGGTGGGGTTGTTCCGACGCTGCGCTTTTCGTTGCCCGAAATGAAGTCCTCGGGGGGCGCTCCAAGCATTGTCTACGCAATTCGGTCGGGCGCGGGTCGTAATCGAAACTGAAATGCGCTCGAACCTTACTATTGGCCATTCAGTATTGGATCCAAGCATCGGAGGAATCTTGTACGGATGGTGGGAAACTTTTGAGCACTATTGTGTGACAGGATCAGTTCCGGTGGCAACATCGTCCGATCTTGCCCGTATCGAGGCTCACGCCCGAGCGGAGGCCAAGTATGCCGGGAAGCAACAGGTAATTGGTCGGCGAAACGGAAATGACTGGCAAATAACATATGTCGTTCGTTCTGGTGGACTGCATGAGCAATCCGAAAAACAGGCTGCAAGGTACGCCGGTGCTCGACGCGGCGGATCGCGGGACAATCTCGGCCTGAGGCCACCTCGGTCCGAGACCAGGATCGATTCCATCGATCTGGACCAGTCCGCGCAGGAGGTACTGGTCATGCACAACGCGTTGATCGTTACGTGGAATCCAGATCAATGGGATTGGGGCACTGACTATCGCGACGCCATCGAACGTACTGCGCAAGGAAAGCGGGTTCCGGACAACTGGTCAACGGGTGGACGGAAGAGCGGGGTTGGCCCAGGCGACCGGGTTTTCCTGCTTCGTCAGGGAACTAAGGGACGAGGAATAGTTGCCAGCGGAAAGGTGAGAAGCGAAATTTACGATAGCAATCATTGGGATGGTTCCGACCGTCCGGCAAATTATGTCGACTTACAGTGGGATGCCGTCCTTGCGGTCGAAGATCGACTACCAACCGAGGCCTTGGAAGAGGCTATGCCTGAACAGCATTGGCGACCTCAGGGAGGCGGAATCATGCTGGCGGCAAACGTAGCTTTGGATCTCGAAATGTTGTGGGTGGCGCACCGCGACAGTCTTGATGTCGAGGCAGAAGGTCGCCCGCGCAGAGGGAAAACCCAGGGACGGTTGCAGGATTCGGTCCTCCGGAAGAAGATCGAAGATGCTGCACAAGACCGACTGATGCAGCATTATCGTTCGCGGGGCTGGGAGATAACGGATACCAGGCAGGGTAGCCCTTTCGACGCGACGGCGGAAAAGGGCGGAGAGCTTCTGTATCTGGAAGCCAAAGGTACGCAGACTCTTGGCGCTGCTGTTCTGGTGACTAGGCGCGAAGTCGAACATGCTCTCGCCCATGTAGGTTCGACGATGATGGGTATCTGGTCGGAAATCAAATTTAACCAACACAACGAGGTTGATCAGGACTCAGGGTATTTCCGCATAATTCCTTTCGACCCCGACGCGGGTGAGCTGACTCCTGTGACATTGAAATGGAGTCCGGACGACTAGGCAATCACCACCTGGTGGCGAGTCATTTGTCCGAAATGTCGTCCCCATCGGGGACGCCTCAACCCCGCGCCTTCAGCGCCGCCCGCGCGGCATTGAACCCACCCATCCCGTGGACCCCGCCGCCCGGGGGAGTTGCGGACGAGCAGAGGTACACGCCCGGGGCGCCGGTGGCATAGGGGTTGAGCCCGAACCGGGGGCGCGCGATGATCTGCCGCGCAGTGTTCGCCCCCGCGGAGATGTCGCCACCCACATAGTTGGGGTTGTACGCCTGCATCTGCGGCACATTGCGCACGTGGACGCCCACGATCCGGTCCCGGAACCCCGGCGCGAAGCGCTCGATCTGACGTGTGATCGCTTCGGTGGCGTCACCCGGATAGCCATGCGGCACATGCGCATACGCCCACACCGGGTGGATGTCTCCCACAGATCGGGAGGGGTCGGCCAAGAACTGCTGGCCCAACAGAATGAAGGGCTTGTCCGGCATCTGACCCCGAACGGTCTGGCGTTCCACGGCAGCAGTTTCCGAAATCGTGCCGGACAGATGCAGGGTGCCGGCCTTGCGGGCCTGCGGATTCGTCCACGGCACGACGCTTCCGTCGGAGTCACCACGCACGGCGTAGTCGACCTTGTAGGCAGCGGTGCCGTAGCGGAATTTGCGGTAGGCCCGGGCAATGCGGTCGGGCTGCCGACCGTCGAGCAGACGACCGGCCGCGTCTGGTGCGATATCGAGCATCACGATGTCGTAATCGGCGATCTGGGAGTAGTTGGTCACCCAGTTCCCGGTTTCGATAGTGCCACCGAGGCTTCGCAGGATCGACGCGAGCGCCGCAGCAATTGACCCCGAACCACCTTGTGCCACAGGCCAACCGTGAGCATGGGCTCCAGCAGTGAGCATCGAGCCGACAGCACTGGAGAGTGGAAGGGTCAGCGTCCCGAACATGTGCGCCGCGACGCCACCGAACAGCGCCCGCGCCTGTGGGGTCTTGAACATCCGAGCGAAACCCGTCGCGGGAAGCAGAGCGCCCGTCCCGAAACGGGCGAGCATCAGCGGGTGCTTCGGGACGTGCACGATCGGCTGGAAGACGTCCTGCACCAACTCGTCGAAGTTCTCGGCGAGGTATCCGAAGACGTCGAGCCAGCGCTTACCGTCGACACCCAATCCGTCAGCGGTCCGGTTGATGTCACGCCACAGAACCCCGGCGGTGCCGTCGTCGAGTGGATGGACCAGATCGATCTCGGGCCACAGCCACGTCAGGCCATGTTTGGCGAGCCCGAATTCGCGGTCGAGTTCCTTGAAGTAGGGAGAAGCCAAGGCCGTGGGATGGAAGGCGGAGCAATCGTCGTGGACGAGTCCGTCGACGATGTATTCGCTACTGCGGGTGCCGCCGCCGATCTTGTCCGCACCCTCGATGACATGAACGTCGATTCCGGCGCGGGCGAGTTCGATCGCCGCCGCGAGACCGTTGGGACCACTGCCCACCACTACTGCTGTTGTCATTTGCTCTTCGCCACCCGTCTTCTCAAGGGTGAGCCTACGGAAATTACAGCGATGGCATTCTGCGAGCAAACAATTCAGGCCTAGACCTTGGTTGATCGATCAACTTTTGTTACAGTTCGAGGCGCACTGGCCGCAGCTGATTCTTATCGCTGCGGCCAGTTGTTGCATTCATCGCCCATCGCGCCTGTTTCCTGCGGATTCGGTATCCTGTGAATCGGAACTTCTCTGCACAGACGCAGCTCCGAAATCTGTCGAGGGGCCTTCTGGCTCCCTGCATCGCCGCAGTTCAGAGCAATTATAGGGCTACCTTAGTTGCGCCCGTGCCGGGGTTCTGAATTATCGTTTTCGTTACACGGTTGACTCACAAAAGTTTCAACCGACCGAAGACTCACGTCGCCGGGTGCCAGAACGCACACCATCGCGTCTGCGCAGGGCGGCTACTTCGGTGGTACCGAACACATCGTCGTGTCGGTGCTTTGAAGGACTTGCATTGCAAGTTGATGGCCATCAGCGCTGCTGGTCGTCGGTGCATCTTTATGGCATACGAAGGCTGGGTATGAAGCAACTTCCAGGCCCCCAGGGCCTCTATCACCCGTCCAATGAGCACGACTCCTGTGGAGTCGCATTTGTTGTCGACATGCATGGTCGCCGCAGCAGGGACATCGTCGAAAAGGCGATCACCGCTCTGGTCAACCTCGAGCATCGCGGCGCTGCCGGATCAGAACCCAACACGGGTGACGGTGCGGGCATTCTGCTGCAGGTTCCCGACAAGTTCTTCCGAGCTGTCGTGGACTTCGCGCTGCCCGCCGAAGGCGCGTACGCAACCGGTATCGCATTCCTCCCGCAGGGCGACGCCGATGCACACGAGGCTGCTGCTGCAGTCGAGAAGATCGTCGTCGAAGAGGGCCTGAAGGTTCTCGGCTGGCGCGAGGTCGGAACCGACGACTCCTCGCTGGGCGCACTGGCGCGCGACGCGATGCCGACGTTCCGTCAGATCTTCATCGGCTCCGAGGGTGACAAGTACACCGGCATGGATCTCGAGCGTCGTGCATACGTGGTGCGTAAGCGCACCGAGCACGAACTCGGCTCCGAAGGCGCCGGCAAGGGTGGCCCGGGTAGCGAGACCGTGTACTTCCCCAGCCTGTCCGGCCAGACGTTCGTCTACAAGGGCATGCTCACCACCCCGCAGCTCAAGGGTTTCTACCTCGATCTGCAGGACGATCGTGTCGAGAGCGCACTGGGCCTGGTCCACTCGCGCTTCTCCACCAACACGTTCCCGTCGTGGCCGCTGGCGCACCCGTTCCGCCGGGTCGCTCACAACGGTGAGATCAACACCGTCACCGGCAACGAGAACTGGATGCGCGCTCGCGAGTCCCTCATC
The DNA here is from genome assembly GCF_040489275.1 of Rhodococcus baikonurensis. NCBI lineage: Bacteria > Bacillati > Actinomycetota > Actinomycetes > Mycobacteriales > Nocardiaceae > Rhodococcus > Rhodococcus baikonurensis. The sequence goes on from NZ_JBEUOQ010000009.1 coordinate 22,212, forward strand.
GACAGCGACGTCTTCGGCGGCCGCGAGAACCTGGACAAGATCTTCCCGATCTGCACCCAGGGCGCCAGTGACACCGCTCGTTTCGACGAGGTGCTCGAGATGCTGCACCTCGCCGGCCGCAGCCTGCCGCACGCAGTTCTCATGATGATCCCGGAAGCCTGGGAGAAGCACGAGAGCATGGACCCCGCTCGTCGGGCGTTCTACGAGTACCACTCGGCTCTCATGGAGCCCTGGGACGGACCGGCGTCGGTGTGCTTCACCGACGGCACCGTCATCGGCGCCGTGCTGGACCGCAACGGTCTGCGTCCGTCGCGTCTGTGGATCACCGAAGACGGCCTCGTCGTCATGGCGTCGGAGGTCGGCGTTCTGCCGATCGATCCGTCCACCGTGGTCCGCAAGGTCCGCCTCCAGCCGGGCCGCATGTTCCTCGTGGACACCGCGCAGGGCCGGGTCATCAGCGACGAGGAACTGAAGAACGAACTCGCTGCCGAGCACCCGTACCAGCAGTGGATCGACGAAGGTCTGATCCACATGGACGACCTGCCGGACCGTCCGTACACGTACATGTCGCACGAGCGCGTCGTGCTGCGTCAGCAGCTCTTCGGTTTCACCAACGAAGAGGTCAACCTGCTGGTCAAGCCGATGGCTCTCTCCGGTGCCGAGGCACTGGGCTCGATGGGTACCGACACTCCGATCGCCGTGCTCTCGTCACGTCCCCGGATGCTGTTCGACTACTTCTCGCAGCTCTTCGCTCAGGTCACCAACCCGCCTCTCGACGCGATCCGTGAAGAGGTTGTCACCAGCCTCGGCGCGACCATCGGCCCCGAGGGCGACCTGCTGCACCCGAATGCGGACTCCTGCAAGCAGATTGCGCTCCCGCAGCCGATCCTGCACAACGACGATCTGTCGAAGCTCGTTCACGTCAACGACGACGGCGAATTCCCGGGCTTCCGCAGCGTCGTGATCCGCGGCCTGTACCCCGTCAAGGAAGGCGGCGACGGTATCCGTCGTGCGCTCGAGGGCATCAAGTACCAGGTCTCGCAGGCAATCGAGGGTGGCGCACGCATCGTCGTGCTCTCGGACCGTGAGTCCACCGAGGACTACGCGCCGATCCCGTCGCTGCTCCTCACCTCGGCCGTGCACCACCACCTGGTTCGCGAGAAGTCGCGCACCAAGGTCGGACTCATCGTCGAGGCCGGCGACGCCCGCGAGGTGCACCACATGGCGCTCCTCATCGGCTTCGGTGCCGCAGCGGTCAACCCGTACATGGCTTTCGAGACCATCGACGAGTTCCTGCAGAACGGCGAGCTCGAGGGTCTGACCCTCGAGAAGGGCATCGCGAACTACATCAAGGCAGCCGGCAAGGGTGTCCTGAAGGTGATGTCCAAGATGGGCATCTCGACGCTCGCGTCGTACACCGGTGCTCAGCTGTTCCAGGTCATCGGCCTCTCGCAGGAGCTGACGGACGAGTACTTCACCGGTCTGCAGTCGCAGCTCGGTGGCATCGGCCTCGACCAGATCGCAGCCGACGTCGAAGCACGTCACCGCATCGCGTACCTCGATCGCCCCGAAGAGCGCGCTCACCGCGAGCTCGAGGTCGGCGGCGAGTACCAGTGGCGTCGTGAAGGCGAGTACCACCTGTTCAACCCGGACACGGTCTTCAAGCTCCAGCACGCAACTCGCACAGGTCAGTACGAGGTGTTCAAGGAGTACACGACCATGGTCAACGACCAGTCGGAGCGCCTTGCCGCTCTGCGTGGTCTGTTCGATTTCAACATCGGTAAGCGGCCGTCGATCTCGATCGACGAGGTCGAGCCGGCCAGCGAGATCGTCAAGCGTTTCTCGACGGGTGCGATGAGCTACGGCTCCATCTCCGCCGAGGCTCACGAGACTCTCGCCATCGCGATGAACCGTCTGGGCGCCCGCTCCAATTCCGGTGAGGGCGGCGAACATCCGTCGCGCTTCACGCCGGACGAGAACGGCGATCTGCGTCGCAGTGCTATCAAGCAGGTCGCGTCGGGACGCTTCGGTGTCACCTCGCACTACCTGAGCAACTGCACCGACATCCAGATCAAGATGGCGCAGGGAGCCAAGCCCGGTGAGGGCGGCCAGCTTCCGGCTCACAAGGTGTACCCGTGGGTGGCCGAGGTTCGGCACTCCACGCCTGGCGTCGGCCTGATTTCGCCGCCGCCGCACCACGACATCTACTCGATCGAGGATCTCGCTCAGCTGATCCACGACCTGAAGAACGCCAACCCGCAGGCCCGCATCCACGTGAAGCTGGTCTCCGAGGTCGGCGTCGGAACCGTCGCGGCCGGTGTCTCCAAGGCACATGCCGACGTCGTTCTGATCTCCGGTCACGACGGTGGCACCGGTGCCACCCCGCTGACCTCCGTCAAGCACGCGGGCGCACCGTGGGAGCTCGGCCTCGCCGAGACCCAGCAGACGTTGCTGCTCAACGGTCTCCGTGACCGCATCGTGGTGCAGGTCGACGGCCAGCTCAAGACGGGTCGCGACGTCGTCGTCGCTGCCCTGCTCGGCGGCGAGGAGTTCGGTTTCGCCACCGCACCGCTGGTGGTCTCGGGCTGCATCATGATGCGCGTCTGCCATCTCGACACCTGCCCCGTCGGTGTCGCGACGCAGAACCCGTTGCTGCGTCAGCGTTTCAGTGGCAAGCCGGAATTCGTCGAGAACTTCTTCATGTTCATCGCCGAAGAGGTTCGCGAGCTTCTCGCGGAACTCGGGTTCCGCACGCTGCTCGAAGCCGTCGGCCAGGTCGACATGCTGGACACCACGCGCGCTCTCGATCACTGGAAGGGAAGCAAGGCAGGCAATCTCGATCTGTCGCCGATCCTCACCCAGGTCGAGTCCGCGTTCATGGACCAGGACGTCCACTGCACCGGCACGCAGGATCACGGTCTCGACAAGGCACTCGATCAGCAGTTGATCGTTTCGGCCCGCAACGCACTCGACAAGGGTGAGGCGGTCTCCTTCGAGTCCGCGATCACCAACGTCAACCGCACGGTCGGCACCATGCTCGGCCACGAGGTCACCAAGGCGTTCGGTGGAGAGGGCTTGCCCGAGGGCACCATCGACATCACGTTCACCGGTTCCGCCGGTAACAGCTTCGGTGCTTTCGTGCCCAGCGGTATGACCCTGCGCCTGCACGGCGACGCCAACGACTTCGTCGGCAAGGGTCTCTCGGGTGGACGCATCGTCGTACGCCCGCCGCTCGATGCAGCGGAAGGCTTTGTCGCCGAGGACAACATCATCGGTGGCAACGTCATCCTGTTCGGCGCCACCAGTGGCGAGGCTCTGCTTCGCGGTGTCGTCGGCGAACGCTTCGCAGTCCGTAACTCCGGCGCCACTGCCGTCGTCGAGGGTGTGGGCGATCATGGTTGCGAGTACATGACGGGTGGAAAGGTGGTCATCCTCGGAGCCACCGGACGTAACTTCGGCGCCGGCATGTCCGGTGGCGTCGCGTACATCTACAACCCCGACAAGGCTTTCGAGAAGAACCTCAACACCGAACTGGTGGACCTCGAGGATCTTTCGGGCGACGACTTCACCTGGTTGAAGGGCGCCATCGAACGTCATCGCGACGAAACCGGCTCCGAGGTTGCCACGCGCATCCTCGCTGACTGGTCGCAGCAGGTGGGTCACTTCGCAAAGGTGATGCCCCGCGACTACAAGAAGGTTCTTTTGGCCATCGCGGCCGCAGAGAAGGATGGCAAGAACGTGGACGAGGCAGTTATGGAGGCAGCTCGTGGGTGATCCAAGCGGCTTCCTGAAGCACACGTCGCGCGAACTTCCGGTTCGCCGGCCGGTGCCGTTGCGCCTGCTCGACTGGAAAGAGGTCTACGAGGAGTTCCCGAAGGAAACCCTCAAGACCCAGGCCAGCCGTTGCATGGACTGCGGAATTCCTTTCTGCCACAACGGTTGCCCTCTCGGAAACTTGATTCCCGAGTGGAACGACCTGGTTTACAAGGACCACTGGCACGACGCCATCGAGCGTCTGCACGCGACCAACAACTTCCCGGAGTTCACCGGTCGTCTGTGCCCCGCACCCTGTGAGGCGTCCTGTGTCCTGGGCATCAACCAGGATCCGGTCACCATCAAGCAGGTCGAGGTCGAGATCATCGACAAGGCCTTCGACGAAGGGTGGGTCAAGCCGGTTCGCGCCGCGCACGCCACCAACAAGAAGGTCGCAGTTGTCGGCAGTGGTCCGGCCGGTCTGGCTGCAGCGCAGCAGCTGACCCGCGCCGGTCACGCAGTGACGGTCTTCGAGCGGGCAGACCGCATCGGCGGCCTGCTGCGCTACGGCATCCCCGAGTTCAAGATGGAGAAGCGGCACATCGACCGCCGTCTCGAGCAGATGGAAGCCGAAGGCACCGTCTTCAAGACCAACGTCAATGTCGGCGTGGACATCACCGCGGACGAGCTGCGCGAGCAGTTCGACGCAGTGGTTCTGGCCGGCGGCGCCACCGCAGCTCGCGATCTGCCGATCCCGGGCCGCGAACTGGACGGCATCCATCAGGCGATGGAGTTCCTGCCGATCGCCAACCGCGTGCAGTTGGGCGACCTCGACGCTCCCACCATCACCGCTGAGGGCAAGAAGGTTGTCATCATCGGCGGCGGCGACACCGGAGCCGACTGCCTCGGCACCTCGCACCGTCAGGGCGCGACCAGCGTCCACCAGTTCGAGATCATGCCGCGTCCGCCGGAGACTCGCGCCGAGCAGACTCCGTGGCCGACGTACCCGCTCATGTTCCGCGTGGCTTCCGCTCACGAGGAAGGCGGCGAGCGTCTGTTCTCCGTCAACACCGAGAACTTCGTCGGTGAAAACGGCAAGGTCACCGGTCTCAAGGCTCACGAGGTCGAGATGAAGTCGGGTCGCTTCGAGAAGGTCGAGGGCTCGGACTTCGAGCTCGAAGCCGATCTCGTGCTCCTGGCCATGGGCTTCGTCGGTCCCGAGAAGCCGGGTCTGCTCACCGATCTCGGTGTCGACTTGAACGAGCGTGGCAACGTCGCCCGCACGTCCCAGTGGAACACCAACGTCGACGGTGTGTTCGTGGCCGGCGACATGGGCCGCGGTCAGTCCCTGATCGTCTGGGCCATCGCCGAGGGACGTTCCGCAGCAGCCGCTGTGGACACCTACCTCGAGGGCGTCACGGCCCTTCCGTCACCGATCCACCCGACAGCGGCTCCGCAGCGCTAGAGGCTCTCACAAAGCCGCACCCCACCGCATTCGGTGGGGTGCGGCTTTGTTTCTGCAAGCAATTCGCACGATCTGTAACAAACCTTCATCAATCGTGCATCGGACAGACACAACGCCCAGACAGTATGATTCCGGAGCACCGATAGTGGTGTATGGGTTGCTGAAGGTAAATCAGGGGAGTTTCATGCGTGCGAGGCGTCTCGTTGCGGTGTTGTCGGCACTAGCTGCAGCAGTAGTGGTACCGGTTGTCAGTTCTCCCGTGGCGTCGGCTGATCCCTGCCCCAGCCTGTACGTCGTGGCCATCCCGGGAACGTGGGAGCCCTCGGGCACCAGGCCCGGCGCCGGCATGCTCGCCCCGGTGACCAACGGGCTTCCGGGCTCCGTGCGGACCGATTACGTCACCTACTCGGCCACGGCCTTCCCGTGGGAGTCCAACGTCTACGCCAAGTCGAAGCAGCAGGCAGTCGACAATGCCCGCGGCATGATCGGTGCCATGGCTGCCTCGTGCGGAGACACTCGCTTCGCGATCGTCGGATACAGCCAGGGTGCCGACGCGGCAGGCGATCTCGCCGCCGAGATCGGAACCGGCATCGGCGTTGTTCCCCCGACTCGCGTCGAGGGCGTCGGTTTGCTGTCCGATCCCCGTCGTTCCGAGTCCGACGTCCTGATCGGCCCCGCTGTCGGCGGTAACGGTGCCAGCGGCCCGCGTATCGGTGGATTCGGTTGGCTGTCAGGCAAAACGGTGACGCTGTGCGCGGTCGGTGACCTGTACTGCTCGACGCCCAAGGATGACTTCGTGATGCGTCTGGCCGGATTCATGGCTCAGGCGTCCGATCCCACTCCGGCCAGTGCGCTCGCGCTGCGCGACGAAGCAGCCGTGATCGTCAACGATCTGATCACCGCAGGCGGGCTCCCCGCTCTGATGGCCCAGCTCGATCCGGGCGCGAACTCGCGTCGCATCGATCAGCTGGTCGACTTCTACGGCTCACAGGTCCACACCGACTACACGCGTTACGTCGTTGACGGCGCGGGCAATTCGGCGACGTCCTGGCTGCACAACTGGTTGGCCGGCAAAGCCTGATCAGCAGTACGTCTGCTCCGCGGTGTCGACGTAGATCTCGGCGATGCGCTGCGAGGACATCGGCGTGATCTGCGAGTACACCTCGCCGACGGAGTTGAACTCCGCGAGTACGTCGGACCGCGGCATACCGTCGGCAAGTGCCTTGCAGGTGCCGTCGGCGTAGAGGATCTCTGCGGAATCCATTCCGGCGGGCGGGATCCCGGCCAGACGCAGAGCGGCGATGTACCGCTGTCCCTTCTCGCCCGCGTTCGCGACGATCTCTTCCGGTGAGCGTGCGTCGATCGGTGCGTTCGCCGGAGGCGCTACCGGTAGTGACACCGCCGGCGGAGTCGATTCGACGATGCTCGGCGCTGCTTCCGCAGGTGCGGCGAGTGGGCTGGTCGGCAATTCGGGGAGCGAACTGGGGGCAGTCGAACTCGACGTTGCCGCCACCGTGGTGCTGGTGGCAGCAGAAGTGGATTCCGCTGCGTCGCTCTCGGATTGGCTGCTGCAGCCGCTGAGGAGTAGGCCCGCTGCCGCGACGCAGAGGACCAGTCTGTTCGTGTTCATCACCCGTGAGTGTTACACACCGTACCGCTTAGTTTGTCCGTTTTAAGGAAACTCCCTTTTGCCCTGTTTTTAAGTCGAAGTCCTGTGATATACATCTGTTCAGTTGTTACTTGTGAGTAGGAGCACACCGCAGAGACCTTGTCGGCGGCGGTCGAAACACAAGCAATGACTGCGAGTTTCGTCCCCCATCACATAAACGGCAGGGAGAAATCAGTGCAGAAATCTCACAAGAACGGCAACAGACGTCTCGTAACGCGCGTGGCCGTTATTGCAGGTACCGCAGGTGCAGTGCTGGCTTTTGCAGCGCCGATGGCCTCGGCTCAGGACCCGGTCGACAATTCGGTACCGGGCGCCGCAGTGTGTCCGGCTACTGCCGAATCCTGTGTGTCGGTGGTGGTTCAGAGTGGAACCTTCGACAACAACGGCTTCAACCTCCCGATCGGAAAAGGCGACATGATCATTGCCGCCGAGGCCGGCTCCGGTGAAGGTGAGTCCACCGTTCTTCTCCCGCGCGACGACGGACACAACGGTGTCTACTCCAAGCCGCTGACGGTTCCCGGCGGCGTTTTGGGAATCGATCTTCCGTTCGGCAATCTCTTCGGCCTGGCCGCAGTAACGGCCGAGGTGGAGGCAACGGCTGCGCCGACGCTCAACGGCATCATCACCGACATGGATCTGAGCATCCCGGTGCGGATGAAGATCAACAACGCGTTCCTCGGTGACAACTGCTACCTGGGTTCCGCAGCGGCGCCGGTGAATCTCCGTCTCGCGCCTGACCCGTCGGTGGTGCCGACCTACACGGTGCTTCCGTCGACTGCGCTCAAGGTGAGCCCGGTCGGGAACGAGGCCACCGGCTTCGCGCTTCCCGCCGCCAGTGGCTGCGGGCCCTTCGGAGTGCTGAATCCGATCGTCAACTGGCGCGCAAAGGTGCCGGCCACGTCGGGAACCTCGCTCAGCACGATCGCCGACGCCTACCTGTACCCGGGCGGCCTCACCGGTAGCGATCCTCTCGACGATCTCGGTGGCGGAACAGGATCCAGCGGTTCCAGCGGCTCGAGCGGTTCGTCCGGAAGCTCCGGTTCCTGAAACTCGAAGGCCCAGACGCAGCGGTGGTGACGGAATGTCATCACCGCTGCGGCGTCCGACCTGTAATAACCTGTGCCTCAGGGTGGGCGAAGGCGGCACTCCATCAGGAGGGCCTGCGCGGCCACGAAATCACAGGGGAGTCCTCAAACATGTTTCGAGACAGCGTTCTTGCCGGTCCGGTCCTGCGGCGGGGTGTGACGGCACTGGCCGTTGCGGCCGCAGCCACCATGTTTGTCGGCACTGCAGCAACGGCGGAGCCGGCAGCAGTCGCCGGTGAGGTGTCCGCGGACTCCATCGCGGCAGCCCGTGCGCAGGCCATCGGAACGACGGTCACCGTCGTGGGAACCGCGACCACGCCGTCCGGAGTATTCGAATCCAGCTTCTACGACAAGGGCTTTGGTCTCCAGAGCGGCAATTCGGGCATCTACATCAGCGATCCGAACAACTCCGGGATTGCTCTCGGCGATCAGGTTCAGGTCACCGGAGTCCTCGCGGACCAGGAAGGTCTGCTCGTCGTTCGCCCGACTACCGTCGAGGTAATCGGCACGACTACCCAGATCAGCCCGGCGCGACTGCCCCTCAATGCAATCGGTGAGGGCAGCGAAGGTCGTCTCGTGACAGTGTCCGGAATCGTGAGCGGACCCGTCGTCGACGATCTGCCGTACGGCCACAAGATCCTGGTGTCCGGCGTCGAAGGAAACACCGTCATCTTCGTCAACACCCAGACCGGCATCGACGTCGACGCCATTGCGGTCGGACGCCCGATCACCGTCACCGGTTTCAGTGGCCAGTACGCCAGCACCTACGAGGTTCTTCCCCGTTCGGAAGCCGATGTGCAGCAGGGTTTCACGGGCAGCCTGAGTTTCGGAAGCTGATCTAGATCTCGAACCGAGCTCCGACGCGCATCGACCCGGGAGACAACCGGCTGATCGTGCGTCCGAGCTTGGCTTCGACGGTCACGGGTACGACCGCCTTGTTCGTGCGAACCGCTTTCACGATGGCACTGGCGACTCGGTCGGGGGTGAAGTTGCGCTTGCGGTAGAAGTTGTCGACCTTGGTCTGATTCTCGAGTTGTTCTTCGGCGGTGGTCCCGGCGAACTCGGTGGTCTTGAGGATGTTCGTGTGCACGAGGCCGGGGCAGATGGTGCTGACGCCGATGCCGTGTGGAAGCAGCTCTGCCCGTAGGCAATCCGAGAGCATGAATACTGCCGCCTTGCTTGTCGAATATGCGGTGAGGGCCTTCTGGGGTGTGTACGCGGCAGCCGAGGACAGGTTGACGACGTGTCCGCCGGTTCCCCGGTCGATCATCATCGGGGTGAATGCCCGGCAGCCGTAGACAACTCCCCAGAAGTTGATGTCCATGACGCGCTCGAACTGGCGTTGCTCGGTGTCGGCGAACGTCCCGGAGAACCCGATCCCGGCATTGTTGACGACGATGTCCGGCACGCCGTGATGCGCCGCGACGGTCTCCGCGAACCGAATCACGGCCTGCTCGTCGGACACGTCCACCTGGTAGGCGTGCGAACCGCCACCGAACACCGCTTCGGCTCCGCTGGCCTGAGTGGGTGTGTTGATGAGCGCCGCAGTGTCCTGCGCGCTTTCGAGGTTGATGTCGGAGACGACGACGATAGCTCCCTGGGCCGCGAAGGCGAGGGCCGTTTCACGCCCGATGCCGCTGCCCGCACCGGTGATCACCACCAGCGTGCCGGTGAGATCGCGCAGTCGACGCTGCAACTTCGATCCGCGTCGCCAGCCGGTGACGTCCTTCAGTAGCCCCATTGGTTGCCCTTTTCGTGTGTACGTTTGTGGCGTGCGTCTCTAGCTGACTTCCTCTCTGCGAAAGGTATCCGATGAGCGAGCTTCGTGTAGTTGCAACCATCCCGGCCAAGTCCGGTTCCGAGGACGACGTCCGATCGGCTCTGACAACTCTCGCGGAGGCGAGTCGGTCCGAGGTCGGCTGTGTGTCGTACGAGCTGTTCGAGTCAGCGGCTGCGCCCGGCACCTTCGTAACGATCGAAACTTGGCGCGGGCAAGAGGAGTTGGATGCCCATATGCAGTCCCCGCATTTGCAGGCAGCGCTTGCCGCTGCTGGTCCGCTCCTCGACGGCGCTCCGGCGATTCATCCGTTGAAAGGCGCCTGAATCAGAATGAATTCCTGACCTTCGCTAAGGGTCTGACCTGCGAATGTCGCTCGAAAGCTGACCAATTGTCGCGCTTCATTCCACTGAGCGGGACCTGCGACTAATACCTGTGCCTTAAGTCACAAACTGTCTCGACAATGCTTCACATCACAGTTTCTGACCTGGAGGTTTTGAATGAGTCGCAGTTCTCGGCGCGGTCACCGCAAGGTTGCCGCCGTCGCGCTGGCAGTCTCCGCCGGCCTGTTCGTCTCGTCGTGCGCTGACAGCGGGAACGGGGGTGGGAGCGGCGACGCACCGGAGTCCGGTTCAGGATTGTCCATCGGCCCGGTCAACGAGCAATCCGGCGAGGGCGACCCGGTCAAGGGCGGCACGCTCACGTTCAGCGGGTACTCCGCCGTCACGAATCTCGACCCCGCGAAGACTCAGATCGCCGGTTCGGTCGCCGGTTCGGAGTTGGGCGCGATCTACGACACGCTCCTGCGGTACGACCCGGCGTCCAAGGAATTCGTTCCGAAGCTCGCCGAATCGATGGAGCCGAGTTCGGACTTCAAGACATGGACCCTCGAACTGCGCGACGGCGTGAAGTTCAGCGACGGCACCCCGGTGGATTCGGCGGCCGTCTCGGCGAGCCTCAATCGTTACGTCACCAACAAGGGACCGCAGTCGAGTCTGTACGCGTCGAAGGTCGCGTCGGTAGACACTCCGGATCCGTCGACGGTCGTCTTCAATCTCGTCGACCCCTGGACCGGTATCGAGTCACTGCTCTCCACCGGTCCCGGCATGATCGTCGCGCCGAGCGCCCAGCAGGGCGATCAGTTCACCCCGATCGGCGCCGGTGCGTTTACTCTCGAGAAGTTCGCTCCCAACGAGGAATTGATCCTCGACGCTCGGGAAGACTACTTCGACGGCGCCCCGAACGTGGACAAGCTGCGGTTGATCAGCATCGTCGGTTCGCAGTCCACCACCGAATCGCTCAAGAGTGGCGGCACGGACGTCGCGTACATGCGGTCGCTACCGAACGTGCTGGATCTGATCGATTCCGGCTACCCGGGCTTCGTCGACATCCCGTCGCTGTCGTACCTCTCGCTGGTCAACACGGCTCCCGGTCGTCCCGGTGCCGACGTGCGAGTACGCCAGGCCTTGGCCCTCGCAACCGATCCCGTCGCACTCGACAACCGACTCAACGAAGGTAAGGGTCTGCCCGGGCAGGTCATCTTCCAGGACACCTCTCGCTGGCACAACGACGTCGCTCCGATGGGAGTCGACACCGCCAAGGCGAAGCAGCTTCTCGACGAGGCCAAGGCCGACGGTTTCGACGGCAAGATCACATACCTGACGCTGCAGGAAAATTCGGCGCAGGCGATGGCTCTGGCTCTGCAGTCGATGGCCAACGCCGTCGGTTTCGACTTCCAGATCGAGTACGTCAACTCGGTTGCCGACGTCGTCAAGCGTTTGTACGCCGACCGCGACTTCGACATGGCAACAGGTTCCGCCAACCTCGCGGAAGCCGATCCGTTCGAGCGTCTGTACTCGAACCTCAAGACCGGTGGGCGAAACAACGCCGCGAGTTTCTCCGACCCCGAGATGGATACGCTGCTCGACCAGCTGGGTGTAGCGACGTCGAACGACGCGAAGATCGAAGTGCTCGCCAAGATTCAGGAGCGCGCCAATGAGGTTGTGCCGTGGCAGGTTTACGGCAACACTCCGTGGCTCGGTGTATGGGGACAGAACGTCCACGGCATTCAGCAGAGCCTCGACGGAATCATGTTCTTCGACAAGGCCTGGAAGAACTGAAGGCCTCTGAAGAACTAAAGAACTGACCAGACCCGAGAAGCGTCCCTGCGGGGACGCTTCTCGGCATCGGAGAGTGTGATTGGTCAAGAAGTGAGATCGAGGGCAGCGCGGACGATGCTGTCGGAGTCGAGTCCGTGGTACCGGTAGACGTCCTCGAGTGAACCGACCTGACCGAACCGGCTCACTCCGAGCGCAGCACCCGGAACGTTGTTGATTCCCGTCAGGAACGCGAGGGTGTGCGGGTGTCCGTCGAGAACGGTCACCATCGGCGCGGACCGGCTACTCGGAAAGACCTGATCCAGGATCCACGACGGACCGTCCGCGAGGCCGCGCCGAGACTGGAGTGCTTCGAAGAGCAAGCCCGGGCTGGTCACGCACACCACGTCGGCGGAAATGCCCTGCTCGCCGAGTCTTTCGGCTGCAACCAGCGTTTCGGTGACAGTGGCACCCATGCCGACCAGAGTGACGGCAGGATCAGGGTTGTGTCGCAGTGTGTATGCCCCGGCGACCACCTGACGTCGACGGCGTTCTCGCGCAGCCGGATCGGTCGGCACCGCGGCCAGGGCCTGATCGACCGGGCGGGTCGACAGACGCAGATACGACGAGCTGCCGTCGGGGCGGCCGAGGCGTCCGATGCTGTCGAGGAGCGTCCACTCCACGTCGACGGCGAACGCCGGTTCGAAACTGACGCAACCCGGCTGTTCCAGTCCGATGGAGGGGGTCTTGATCGACTGGTGCGCACCACCTTCGGCTGCCAGGGTGACGCCTGACGGAGTGCCGACCATGATCGACTGTCCACCGGCGTAGATGCCGTACGACCACGGTTCGAGAGCCCGCTCGATGAACGGGTCGTACATCACGCCGATGGGGAAGAGCGGCTGGCCCCAGCGACTCCAGGTTGCACCGAGTTCGCCCATCAGCCCGACCAGGTTGGTCTCGGCGATACCGAGTTCCATGTGCTGCCCGGTGGGCTTCTCACGCCAGTGCATGATCGTTTCGGCATCGTCGGCAAACCAGTTGTGCCGCTCGTTAGGGGACCACACCCCGACCTTGTTCAGCCAGCCTGCCAGGTTCGTGGTGGAACTGACGTCCGGACTCAGTGTGACAACACGTTTCGCGGCGTCCGGCGCTTCGCGGCTGAGGTCGAGCAGCACCCGACCGAGAGCTGCCTGAGTGGTGGACGTGCCGGAGGGAGTGCGGCCGATATCTTTCGGAACTGCCGGAGGCACCAGATGCTCCACCTTGGGGCGAGCCAGGCGCCCAGCGGTTTCGGCGCAGATGCGGCCCGACGGGCTGTCGGCCTCGAACCGTTCCCAGGGCTTCGACGGATTCATGCCGAGTTCCGCCGCCAGGTGCTCGTACTGCTCGATGGTGAGCAGCGACGAGTGATTCTGTGGATGACCCTGCGTCGGCAGGCCCCGGCCCTTGATCGTGTACGCGATGATCACGGTGGGACGGGTGTCGTCGATCTGCGCGTACGCCTCTCGCAGGGCGTCGAGGTCGTGGCCACCGAGATTGCGGATGGCCGCGAGCACCGTCGCGTCGTCGAGGTCGTTGATCAGCGACGTGATCGCGTCGGCGTCCGCCGCGTCGCCGGGCAGTCTCAGACGTACCTCGTCGGCCGTGCATCGCAGCAGACGCTGGTACTCCGGATTGGGCATGTCCAGGATTCGTTCGCGCAACGCGGTGCCGCCTGGCCGGGTGAACAGCGATTCCAGGAGCGCGCCGAATTTCACGGTGACGACCTGCCAGCCGGCGCCCGAGAACATGCGCTCCAGGCGGGTTGCCGCGATGTTCGGCACCACCCGGTCGAGTGATTGGCGGTTGAGGTCGACGATCCACACGATTTCACCCAGTTCGGCAACCGAATGATCGAGAACTGCTTCCCACACAGCGCCCTCGTCGAGTTCGGCGTCACCGACGAGGGAGTACTGACGTCCGGTTCCGGCACCGCCGAGGGAGGCGTCGACGTATCGGCGTGCGATGGCGCCCCAGATGGGAGCCGTCGCGCCGATACCCACCGAACCGGTCGAATAGTCCACCGGATCAGGATCTTTTGATCGACTCGGGTAGCTCTGCAGGCCCCCGAACTCGCGCAGCGTTGTCAGGTAGGACTCGTCGAGTTCGCCGAGCAGATAGTTGATGCCGTGGAGCACCGGAGCCGCGTGCGGCTTGACGGAAACCCGGTCGCCGGAACGAAGTTGGCCGAACCACAGGGACGTCATGATCGAGACCATCGACGCGCACGAGGCCTGATGACCGCCGACCTTGAGCCCGCTGGGATTCGGCCGGACACGGTTGGCGTGATGGATCATCGCGGTCGACAACCACAGAACGCGCTTCTCGATCTCCGCCAGTGATTCGGGAGCGTTCTGGTTGATGCTGGGGCTGTTCACGGCCGGTCCTGCCTTCAATAGTTGACATCGATCACCGCACCGCCTGTACCCCAGATCGTGGGGCCGACGATGTGGTTGTGATGTTTGGCAGGACTTCCTGAGGCCGAACCGTTCGGTGCGGCAAAGTCCAGCCGCACCTGTCGATCTGTTGTGCAGATTCTGCGTCAAAGTCCATCATCGGCATACAGATTGGGCAATAGCTACCCGACGGATTGAGCAATGTGCGCAACACCGAGGGCTGTGCGCCGTGACAGGTGGGCACTATGCGCAGTGCACTGCGAGTCGCGCGCGGTCAATCCATCAGGTCGTGGACGTAGCACCAGCGCCAGGATTCGCCGGGCTCGTGCGAGCGCATGACCGGATGCCCGGTTTCGCGGTAGTGGTTGGTGGCGTGCTGATGAGGGCTGGAATCGCAGCATCCGACGTGGCCGCAGGACAGGCACATACGCAGGTGAGACCAGTTATCCTCGCCCAACTCGGCGCACTCCTGGCAGACGCCGGGCGTCAGCGCCGCCGGGTCCGTTTCGGGCGCATTGGTTAGTTCCTCGCAACCGGTCGGAGCGGGTGCGGGCTGCTGTGTGCGAGCTGCTGCTCGCTTCAGGATTTTCTTCATCGCCTTCCATACTGCATGCTGCCAGGGTGAACGGCATATTACTGGGGGTTGTAGTAGCGGCGTTGCTGGTGGCGGCGGTCGCGCGAAGGTTCGGGCTGTCTTCGCCGCTGATCCTCGTCCTGGTCGGTTTGATCGCCTGTCAGATACCGGGTGTTCCGGAATTGGAACTCGATCCCGACCTCGTCCTGTTCGTCGTGTTGCCTCCACTTCTGTACTCGGCAGCACTGGACAGTTCATACCTGGCTTTGCGCTCGAATCTGCGTCCGATCGGATTTCTCGCGGTGGGGCTGCCCCTCGCGACGACGGCAGCGGTGGGCTTTGTCGCCTACCTGATCGTGCCGGAGTTCTCGATAGCGGCTGCTTTGGTTCTCGGTGCCATCGTAGCGCCGCCGGACGCGGTGTCCGCGAGCGCAATCGGACGCAAGCTCGGTCTGCCGCGCCGAATCATGACCCTGCTGGGCGGCGAGAGCCTGCTCAACGACGCCACCGCTCTGACGGCGTACAAGGTTGCTCTCGCTGCCGCCGTGGGTACTGGTGCGACGCTGATCGGCGGCTTCGAGACCTTCCTCGTCGCAGCGGTCGGTGGAACGGTGATCGGCCTGGCGGTGGGCTTCGTCATCTCGAAGGTTCGCGGCAAACTCCAGGATCCGGTGATGGAGAGCGGAATCGGATTGGTGGTGCCGTTCTTCACCTACCTCGCTGCGGAAGAGGTTCACGCGTCGGGCGTCATCGCGGTCGTCGTAGCCGGATTGTTCCTCGGCCAGCGCTCCACCCGTGCGAGCTATGCGACGCGTTTGCAGGACACGGCAGTGTGGAGGGCCGTCGACCTGATCCTGGAGTCTTTCGTCTTCCTGTTGATCGGGCTCCAATTGCCCAGTGTCGTCAACGGATTGCAGGGGTACAGCACCTCGATCGTCGTTTGGGCATCGGTTGCCGTTCTCGTGACCGTCGTGGTGGTCCGGATCGCCTGGGTGTTCCCGTTCACGTACGTACCGCGCTGGCTGTCTCCCCGCATCCGAGCGAGAGAACCGGAGATTTCCGCGCGGGCGGTGTTCGTCGTGTCGTGGGCCGGTATGCGAGGAGTCGTGTCGCTGGCGGCTGCCTTCGCGATTCCGTTGACGGTTAACAGCGGCGAAGACTTCCCGGGCCGTTCGCTGATCCTGTTCCTGACGTTTGTCGTCGTGGTCGGCACGCTGTTGCTGCACGGCCTGACGTTGCCGTGGGTCATCCGTGTCCTCGGCGTGCAGGGCGATGAAGAGCAGTCGGACGCACGCGCCGAGGCGGCGGCTCAGGACAAGGCTGCCCGCGCGGCTGCGGCGAGGCTGGACGAGTTGGTCGGAGCCGACGCCGACGACGTCCCTCAGGTCCGGAATCGCGCCGCCGACATCTTGCGAAGCTGGAACACTCACCGCGCGAACTCGGCGTGGGAGCGGCTCGGACGCAGCGACGAGGATCTGGGGGAGAGCCCGTCGAATGCCTTCCGCTCGCTGCGCCTCGAGATGATCGACGCCGAGCGAGGTGTGTTCATCGCCGAGCGCGATGCCGGCCGGATCGACGACGAGGTTCTTCGGAAGGTGCTTCGAGAGCTCGATCTCGAGGAAGCCACGCTCGACCGAGACTAGACCGGCTGGTCTGATGTCGGTGAGGGTATTCGCTGGCCAGGGTCGGTTTACCTGACCGTTGAGGCCTGCAACTTAACCGATTCCACTGAGCGAGACTCGATCCAATTTTCTGTGCCTCCCGTCACAGACTGTTTCGTGTTCAACATCACGTCACGGTCTTACCCCGCCTTGGAGGCATTCGAATGAGTCGTAGTTCCCGCCGCGGAAGTCGCAGATTGGCTGCGGCTGCGCTGGCGATCACCGCAAGTATGTTCCTGGCGTCGTGCGCCGACAACGGCTCGAGCAATGGCGGCGGCGAATCCGCTGATTCCGGTTCCTCGCTGAAGATCGGCATGGTCAACGAGCAGGCCGATCCCGGTACTCCCACCAAGGGTGGCACGCTGACGTTCAGCGGCTACTCGGCAGTCACGACTCTCGATCCCGCGAAGGCTCAGGTTGCCGGCGCCACCGGTGGCAGCGAACTCAGCGCCATCTACGACGTGCTCATGCGTTACGACCCCATCGCGCAGAAGTTCGAGCCCAAGCTCGCCCAGTCGCTCGAAGCGAGTTCGGACAGCAAGACCTGGACGCTGAAGTTGCGCGACGGTGTGAAGTTCAGCGACGGAACGGCTTTCGATTCGAAGGCCGTCGCGGACAGCATCAACCGTTACGTCACCAACAAGGGACCGCAGTCGAGCCTGTGGGCTTCCAAGGTCGCCTCGATCGACACCCCCGATGCCACGACCGTTGTATTCAATCTCGTTGATCCGTGGACGGGCATCCAGTCGATGCTCGCCACCGGACCCGGCATGATCGTCGCCCCGAGCGCCCAGCAGGGTGACCAGTTCACCCCGATCGGTGCCGGTGCCTTCACCCTCGAGAAGTTCGCTCCCAACGAGGAACTGTTGTTGGCTGCTCGCCCCGACTACTACGACGGCGCACCGAACATCGACAAGCTCAAGCTGATCAGCATCGTCGGCGCTCAGCCCACCGCTGAAGCTCTCAAGACGGGCGGCATCGACGCCGCGTACATGCGTACGCTCACTCCGATCCTGGATCTGATCGAGTCGGGTTACCCCGGCTTCGTCGACATCCCGTCGCTCGGCTACATCGCGAACGTGAACATGGCCCCGGGCCGCCCGGGATCGGATGTCCGTGTCCGCCAGGCGATGGCGCTGGCCGTCGACCCGGAGACGCTGAACACCCGCGTCAACAACGGCAAGGGACTGCCCGGCCAGGAGATCTTCCAGGACACCTCGCGCTGGCACAACGACGTCGCACCGATCGGCGTCGACCCCGCGAAGGCGAAGGAACTGCTCGATCAGGCCAAGGCCGACGGCTACGACGGCAAGATCACCTTCCTCTCCATCCAGGAACCGTCCGCGCAGGCAACGGCACTGGCGATCCAGGCGATGCTCAACGCAGTCGGCTTCGACGCTCAGATCGAATACGTCACCGGTGCAGGTGATCTGGTCAAGCGGATGTACGCCGATCACGACTACGACATGAGCACCGCAGCACTGAGCCTCGCCGAGGCCGATCCCTACGAGCGTCTGTACACGGGCATCAAGTCCGGCGGCCGTAACAACGCGACCGGCTACTCCGACGCCGAAATGGACGCTCTCCTCGACAAGTTGGGCGTCGCAACGACCGACGACGACAAGAAGGCAGTCCTGGCCCAGATCCAGGAGCGCGCCAACGAGACCGTCCCGTGGCAGGTGTGGGGCAACGTCGCCGCACTCGATGTCTGGAACCAGAACGTTCACGGTCTCGAGCAGAGCCTCGACGGAATCGTGCTCTTCGACGGAGCTTGGAAGTCCTAGAGAGCCTGAAGTTCACGGCCGGCCCCGCGCCCGTATCGCAGCGGATCGGGGCCGGCTGCGAACGAAGAAATGAAATCAGAGGAACTGCTGTGTATTGCGAGCTCGCTGTCCGAAGGAGACGAAATCGATGAACATCGGCGCAATAGGTAAGAAATTGGGCCAGCTCGTCATTGTGATCCTGATCGTCAGCTTCGGAACCTTCGTGCTGGCATCACTGATCCCCGGCGATCCCGCTGTCTCCGTTCTCGGGGAAGGCCGAACGCCCGCCGAGTACGAGGAAGTTCGCCAGCAGCTCGGGCTCAACGACCCACTCCTGGTTCGCTATTGGGACTGGCTGACCAGCGCTCTCCAGGGCGACCTCGGCAACTCGCTCGTTCCCCCGCAGCAGGACGTCCTCACCGCGATCAGTTCCGCTCTCCCCGTCAGCGTTCAGTTGGCAGTGATGGGTCTGGTCATCGCCCTCGTCGTCGCAGTTCCGCTCGCACTCTGGTCGGCGCACCACGAGGGTGGCGTCATCGACCGCGTCATCAGCGCCGCGACGTTCGGTGTTCTGTCCGTCCCGAGCTTCCTCGCCGGTCTGCTGCTGATCATGGTCACCGTCAACTGGCTCGGCTGGTTCCCCCGATCACAGTGGGTGCGCATCGGAGACAGCCTCTCCGGAAACCTCTCACACGCAATACTTCCCGCGATCACCATCAGCCTCCTCGAGATGGCGATGTTCACTCGCGTTCTCCGCTCCGACCTGGTGACGACGCTCCGTGAGGATTACATCCTCGCGTCGAAGGCCAAGGGAATGCCCACGCTGCGAGTGCTTTTCAGTGACGCGCTTCGCCCGTCGTCGTTCTCGCTCATCACGATGATGGGTCTGGCTCTCGGCGGCATGATCGGCAGCACCGTGATCGTCGAGACGCTGTTCTCGCTGCCCGGAATGGGCACGCTCATCGTCCGCGCAGCGCAGCAGGGTGATTCACCGATGCTGCTGGGCGCGGTGGTCGTGATCGCAGTCATCTACGTCCTCGTCAACAGCGCGATCGATGTTCTGTACACCTATCTTGACCCGAGGAGTCGTCGTGTCCATGTCTGAAGTGACGCCAGACGGAGCGGCCCCGTCGCCGGCCCCGTCCGAGGTGATGACATACCGGCAGCAGACAGTCCTGCTGGCTCCCGGTCCCGTCGAGACGTTGGAACAGCCCAAGAATCTGGTCCTGATCGGATCGATTCTCACGGTGGTCGGCGTTGCGCTGCTCGGCACCGCACTCTTCGGTTCGGCTATCATGATGACCGTCCGCATCGTGCTCGCGCTCGTTGCCCTGGTTTTCCTCTTCAAAGGTCTCGGCAAACTCGGTACGTCCAAGTGGGGCAGTCAGTTCGATCTCTCGTACTGGCTGGCGTGCATCTGGCTGGTCGCACTGATCCTGGCCGCGATCTTCGCACCGCTGCTGCCGCTCGGTGAGTACAAGGACACGGTCAAGACCTTGGCCGAGCCGGGCTTCGCCTCGCCGAGCCTGTTGTCAAATCACCCGTTGGGTACCAACAACTTCGGTCTCGATCTGCTTGCCCGGGCTTTGTTCGGTGCTCGAGCATCCTTGACCGTGGCCATCTGCGCCGTACTGATCGGCATGATCATCGGCGGAACCATCGGCGTCATGGCCGGTTACTTCCGCGGCAAGGTCGACGCAGTCGTCGGAATCCTGACCAACTCGCTGCTGGCCATCCCTTCTCTGGTGCTGTTGATCGCACTGGCGGCGGTGCTCACGTCGAACCTGCGCAACATCACCCTTGCACTCTCGATTCTCTGCATTCCCAGCATGGTTCGAATCGCCAGGGCCAACACCATCGTCGTCGCCCAACGGGAGTTCGTGCTTGCCGCGAGGGCCATGGGTGCCACCAAATGGCGCGTCATCTGGCGCGAGCTGGTTCCCAACGTCCTCGTCCCCGTCGCCGCGCTCGGCCTGGTGGCCGTCTCCGGCCTGATCGTCGCGGAAGCGTCACTCAGCTTCCTCGGACTCGGTATCGCACAACCTGATCCGACGTGGGGCAACATGATTGCGGAAGGTCAGGGCGGGATCGTGGAGAAGCATCCGTTCATCGTTCTGGTACCAGGCGTCTTCCTCTTCCTGACGGTGTTCTCCTTCAACCTCATCGGCGAGAAGTATCGGAGTAAGCTGTGACCACTTCAGCTCAGCACGGCGTTCCGCTGCTGCAGGCGGACAACATCAGAACCGTATTCGCCACTCCCCGTGGCCAGTTGCGAGCAGTCGACGGCGTCTCGATCCAGGTCTCCGCCGGCGAGACTCTCGGCATCGTCGGTGAATCCGGTTCCGGCAAGTCGGTTCTCGGACGCACCATCATGGGATTGCTCCAGAAGGGTCCGGCTCTCGACATCACCGGAACGGTGACGTTTGCCGGCCGCGACATGTCGACCATGAAGAAGTCGGAGATGAAGCATTTCTGGGGGCCGGAGATCGCCATGGTCTTCCAGGATCCGATGACCTCGCTCAATCCGTTCAAGCGCATCGGTACCCACATCACCGAATCCTTGAAGTTCCACCTGGGACTGAAGAAGGACGCGGCCCGCGATCGCGCTGCGGAACTCCTGTCGATGGTGGGTATCCCCGAGCCGAAGCGTCGGCTCGATCAGTACCCGCACGAACTGTCTGGCGGTATGCGACAGCGCGTCGTCATCGCGATGGCCCTGGCCTGCGAGCCGAAACTGCTGATCGCCGACGAGCCGACCACCGCCCTCGACGTGACCGTGCAGAAGCAGATCCTCGATCTGCTCGCCTCGCTCAACGACAAGCTCAACATGGCCGTCATCCTGATCAGTCACGACCTCGGTGTGGTGTCGGGTCGATCGGATCGCGTCGCGGTCATGTACGCCGGTTCCGTCGTGGAGACGTCGGCAACCGAAGAGCTGTTCACTCGTCCGCGTCACCCGTACACCGAAGCGCTGATGGCCGCGATTCCGCGACTCGAATCGCCGACGCACACAGTGCTGCAGACAATCCCGGGTGGGCTCCCGGACATGACGAAGCCGATCACCGGCTGCCGCTTCGCTGCCCGTTGCCGTTACGCCCAGGACGACTGTCTGACCGGCGACCCGGCTCTGGCTCCCGGCGGTCCGGGAGACAACACAACCGAAAGCCACACGTTCGCGTGCCACTACCCGGTCGATACCCCGGAAGGCACAACGGCATTGGTCGCCAACGAGAAGGCCGGTACTACCGCAGCGGGCCTCTCGCTCGCGGTGAAGGAGATGGTCTGATGACTGCAGCAACCGATACCAGAAAGCCAGAGACGGTGGACGCGGCCCTGACGGTCGAGGACCTGGTCGTCGAATTCAACGTCGGCAAAGGGCAGACCGTTCACGCGGTGTCCGGGATCAGCTTCACCGTCGCTCCGGGTGAAACCTTGGGCGTGGTCGGTGAATCCGGCTGTGGCAAGTCCACGGCGGGCCGGGCGATCATGCAGCTGCCCTCACCGACGTCGGGTTCCATTCGCCTGGGTGAGACGGAAATGACGGCACTGGGCGCGGAGGAATTGCGTCGCAGCCGCACTCAGCTGCAGATGATCTTCCAGGACCCGATCTCCTCGCTGAACCCGCGACGCAAGGTCAAGGCTCTCATCACCGAGGGTCCGTCGATCTGGGGCGGAAAAGACAAGGCCGCCATCGAAGCTCGGGCGCGCGAGGTTCTTGCCGAGGTCGGGTTGGACCCGGACATGGTGTGGGACCGGACCCCGCGCGAGCTCTCGGGTGGACAGTGCCAGCGCGTGTGCATCGCCCGCGCATTGATGCTCGACCCCAAGGTCTTGATCTGTGACGAGCCGGTCTCGAGCCTCGACGTCTCCGTGCAGGCGCAGATTCTGAACCTGCTCGAGGACGCGAAGAAGCGTCACGGGCTGTCGCTGCTGTTCATTGCGCACAACATGGCCGTCGTGAAGAACATCAGCGACCGCGTGATGATCATGTACTTGGGCCGGGTCTGCGAAATCGTTCCGGCGGAAGACATGCAGAACCGTGCGTTGCACCCGTACACGCAGCTACTGCTGTCGTCCATTCCCGATCCTGACGCCACCGTCACGGCGGCGCAGAACGTCGAGCAGAAGGTCATCGAACTGCCGTCGCCGCTCAATCCGCCCAGTGGCTGCCGGTTCCGCACGCGGTGCCCGCTGGCCACCGATCTCTGCGCGGAGGAAGTTCCCGAACTTCGTCTCGTCGAGGGTGGACACCAGGTGGCGTGCCACAACGTGTGAGTTGAGCTAGACGCGCAACATGTTTCGCACGTGACCGGTTTCGTTGATCGACCCGACCCTTCGGCTTCCATTCCGGGAAACAAGAATTCGAGTGACGGAGACGTACTCGATCGGGAAGGTCAACGGACGCTCCAGCCCGAGCAGTTCCTGCAGAACGATGTTGACGACGCCGCCGTGGCAGAAGATCGCCACGGTGGCGTCGTTGTCGGTCGCCGCGACCACGTCGTCGATCGCGCCGAGTACTCGCTCGCGAAAAGCGTCGGCGTCCACCGACTCGGGTAGCCAGCCGGCTTTGATGCGCGCATACGTTTCCGGTGCGCGTTCCAAGACCTCGTGCATCGGGATGTAGTGGGGCTGCTCGTAGTCGTATTCCGCCAGACCTTCGAGCTGGGTGACCGGAAGTTCCAATACCTGCGCTACCGGGGCCGCGGTCTCGAGCGCACGCTTCTGCGGGCTGCTGAACAGTCCGGTGATCCGGTACGGCGCCAGTGCTGCGGGCAGCCGAAGTGCCTGGGCACGGCCTTCGTCGGTGAGCGAGGGATCGGCGCGGCCTTCGGTGACCTCGGCCAGTTCGGGGAGCGCGTGTCGGATCAGGAGTAGTTGCACCCACGTCACCTTGCCATGTAGAGATCGAACGCCACCACGAGGTTTCGGCCTTCGCGTTTCGCCTGGTACATCGCGTTGTCGGCGATGTCGAGCAAGGTCTCCATCCCCGGCATCGCCCGGTCTACCCAGGCGACGCCGATACTGACCGTCCCCGCGAAGCCGCGAATGGAACGGGCGTGGGTCTCCTGGGTCTGCCGGATACGCTCCGCGAGCTGGATGGCTTCCTCGAAGGTGCAATCGGCCATCGCGACGGCAAACTCCTCACCGCCCAGGCGGCCGGAGAGCCCGAGCCCTTCGGTGGTGGCGAGGAGGGTGTTTCCGAATTGTTCGAGGACTGAATCGCCGGTGAGGTGGCCGAGGTTGTCGTTGATCGATTTGAAGTGGTCGAGATCGAGCATCATGACGGCGATCGATCGTTGCGCTGTGTGCTGGGTGTCGAGGAGTTCCTGCGACCGGGTCAAGAACGCGTGCCGACTCAGTGTTCCGGTCAGGGCGTCGCATTCGGCGATGCGTTGGAGTTCGCGCTCAGCGCGCCGCTGCGCTCCCGTGGCGACGGCTACGGCGATGGGGGAGAGTGCCATCAAGATGACGGAGATTCTGGTGGTCACGCCTTCGCTCAGCAGGTGAACCGGATCTGCCAATGCCAGGCGCCCCTTGCCCGCCATGACCAGCGCCCACGCACTCCATCCGGCTGCCAGGAGCGAGGTGCTGAACAGCGAGACGCGCATCGCGCACCACAGGAGCGCCGGCATCGGAAGCAGCAACGCGAGGGCGCCCTGCACCTCCAACGCGAGCGGCAGACAGACCAGGAGTGCGGCCAGCGGCGCGAGGATCTGTGCGAGCCGCCTGAGCCGGAGGCTTTGACGTACCGAGGGCCCGAGAGTGCGAAGAATGTGTTCGAGCGTCGGTGCCGAAAGAACGATCGGCAGCACGATCAGATACGTACACAGGTCGGCGAAGAACCACCCCACCAATTCGGTTGCCGCACCGCTTCCTTCGTGGAGTTGAGTGCGGAGTGCGCTGGCGGACCCGGCCGTCAGAGATGCCAGAACCGAAACGAGAAAGATTCTGGTGGTGTATTTCGCTTCGGACACTCGCTGTGGAAAGCAGCCGAGCAAGTTCGCGGCGATCAATCCCGTCGTGACTCCGACCAGGTTGATCGCATTCAGTTCGAAGGCCCGCTGCACGGGGCTTCCGGTCGCAAGATCCGCTGTCATCAGCGCGGCGCCGCCGACAGCCAGCCCGATCGGCGCGAACGAGCGAGGGTTACGAAGGAGAATGCCCAGAAGGATCGCGTTGGCGGGCCAGAAGGTCGAGAGAAACCCGGGCGGACGGGCGGCGATGCCCGCCAAGGCGACAACGAGGATCGCCACGAAAATCAGGCACGAGCGCACCCGACGTGTCGAACGGTCCATGGTCAGCCTGTCGTAGAAAGCAGAAGCTGTCCGAGACTAGCAATGATCCGGCTACTGTCCGAGTTGTAACTTTAAGTGTCATCCCGACGGTTCGACTGCGTGAGACGCCGAATCAAGTTCGCCAACTCCTCGGGCTGATCGATCATCGCGTGGTGATGCGCCGGGCGCAGGACGTGAAAGCTCCCGCCGAGGTAGGTGGCGAGTTTCTGCTGCTTTGCCATCCACGCGATGGACCAGGGAGTGGTGTGGCCCGTGTGAGCGGCAACGACGCTGAGGTCGATGTCGGGCAAGGGGTGCTTGCTCGACCGTCGTAAAGCGGTGAGCTCCAGCGCCATATCGGTGTACGCGACGTATTCGATCATCGCCGCTTCGAGGTAGTGCGGTTCGCGGTAGATCTTCCGGACCCATTCGAGGGTGGCTTCGGACGAGCCGCTCGGCGGCACGGACTGGTTGAGGATTTTGCGCGTCGTGGTGCCGAGGAGGCGTTGAAGTCCGGTTGTGCTGAAGGAGGCCGCGGCAGCCCAGGAGGCGATCAGGAGAAGGTCGCGGGGGAAGAGACGTTTCGGCTCTTTCTCGGCGCTCGAATCGAGAAGCAGCATGCCCGCTGCCCGGTCCGGGAACAAGCGGGCGAAGCCTTCGACGTAGAAGCCGGCGATGGAGTGGCCGACCACCACGGCCGGACCACTCAATCCCAGAGTGTCGAGCACGTCGCGGATCCGCTGAGCTTCGCCGCGGACGGTCGGCACGTCGGACGACGGTTCGCTGAGCCCGAAGCCCGGTCGATCGAAGCGGACGACGGTGTGGTCCGACTGAAGATGACGTGCGCAGTCATCCCAGTCGAACCAGTTGCCCGCCAGCCCGCCGCACAGGACGACGACGGGGCCGTCGCCCTCGGCGAGAACGTGCAGTCGGCTCTCGCCGACCTGCAGGATCTCGCCCGGTGGTTTCACGTGGAACAATTCCGGCACGCGAGAATCCGGACTACTGACGCGGTTTCGCGAGGGGGAAGGCCAGTGTCTCGCGGATGCTGCCACCCGTGATCAGCATGACGATTCGGTCGACGCCCATCCCGAGACCACCCGTCGGCGGCATCGCGTGTTCGAGGGCTTGGAGGAAGTCCTCGTCCAACTCCATCGCCTCGGGGTCGCCGCCCGCCGCGAGCATCGACTGCTCGGTGAGCCGGTTGCGCTGATCCACCGGGTCGGTCAGCTCGCTGTACGCGGTGCCGAGTTCGACGCCCCACGCCACCAGGTCCCACTTCTCGGCGACGCCGGGGATGCTGCGATGCGGCCGGGTGAGCGGCGACATCGAGGTGGGGAAGTTGGTGTAGAACGTCGGGAACTCGGTGTAGTCCTCGACCAGGTGCTCGTACATTTCCTGCGCGATGGCACCGGTGTCCCAGCTGGACTGGTACGGGATCTCGTTGGCGTCGCACAGCTTCTGCAGGTCTTCGAGACTTGTCTCGGGGGAGACGTCGACACCAAGTTTTTCGGCGACGGCGCCGTGCATCGTCTTCACCGGCCATTCGCCGGAGATGTCGACCTCGACCAGTTCGCCGTCCGGGCCGGGTCGCATGATGATCTCGCGACCGAAGGCTGCGACGGCCGCCGCCTGGATCAGCTCGCGGCACATCCGCATCATGCCCTCGTAATCGCTGTGGGCTTCGTAGGCCTCGAGGATCGTGAACTCGGGGTTGTGTTTGAAGTCGACGCCCTCGTTGCGGAACACGCGGCCGATCTCGAACACCTTCTCCATACCTGCGACGCACAAGCGCTTCAGGTACAGCTCGGGTGCGATGCGGAGATAGAGGTCCAGGTTGTACGCGTTGATGTGTGTCAGGAACGGAGCGGCATTCGCTCCGCCGTGCACCTGCTGCAGAATCGGGGTCTCGACTTCGAGGTATCCGCGACCACCGAGTGAATCGCGCAGCGACTTCACGACGGCGCTTCGGGCCTCGAGCAGTTCGCGGGCCTTCGGGTTGAGGGCGATGTCGAGGTACCGCTGGCGGACGCGAGTCTCGGGATCCGAGAGGCCCTTCCACTTGTCGGGCAACGGGTGCAGGCACTTGCCGTTCATGCGCCACTCGACGGCGATGAGCGACAGCTCGCCCTTGCGGCTGCGCCCGATGGTTCCGCTGACCTCGATCAGGTCACCGAGATCGAACTCGGCGGCGAACTCCGCCAGCTTCTCCCGGCCGACGTTGTCCTGGTCGACCAGAACCTGGATGTCGCCGGACCAGTCGCGCACGTCCGTGAACACGACTCCGCCGTAGTCGCGAACCCTCAGCAGGCGTCCCGCGATGCGTACGCGGGTGCCCTCCGGCGACTTCGCTGCGGCAGCGATCGTGTGGGTCGGCGGATAGGCGACGGGGTAGGCGGCGATCCCTTCGTCGGCGAGTTGCGCGAGCTTGTTCATACGCACCCGAACCTGCTCGGGGCGTCGCGGACCGTTGGTCGTGAACGACGGCGCCGAGTCCGGTGGGCTGCCGTCAGCATGCAACCCTTCGGACGTCACCAGAGCTGCAGGCACCGCCGCATGCGTTCCGGTGTGCTTGACGACCTGGCTCGACTTGCGCCCGAAACTGGGCAGCACCACGAAGCCTTCGGCGATGGCCGACGCGAATCCGACGCGCGGCAGCTCACGGTTGTCCTCGAAGCAGAGGAAGCGCGGCTCCCAATCCGGCTGGTACTTCACGTTCGAGCGGTAGAGCGCTTCGAGTTGCCACCAGCGCGAGAAGAAGACGAGCACCGAGCGCCAGATGCGGAGGATCGGGCCGGCGCCGATGCGAGAACCTTCCTCGAACACCGAGCGGAACACGGCGAAGTTGAGTGAGACCCGCACGACGCCGATCTCGTCCGAACGTGTGGCCAACTCCGAGACCATCAATTCGACGACACCGTTGGGCGCCGTCGGCTTGCGACGCATCAGGTCGAGCGAAACGCCGTTCGGTCCCCACGGCACGAGCGAAAGCATGCCGACGACGCTTTCGTCCTCGGTGCCTTCACCCATGACGGCTTCGACGAGGAGGCAGTCGCCGTCGAGGTGATCGCCCAGTCGGCCGAGTGCCATGGAGAAGCCGCGCTCGGTGTCGGTGTCGCGCCAGTCGTCGGCGCGGATGATGACGGCCGCCATGTCCTCGGGCGGGATGTCGCGATGGCGTCGCATCCGGACGGTGACGCCGTGGCGCCGCACGCGGGTGACGGCCTGACGCACCGGGCGCATGTCGCGTCCGTTGAGGTTGAACTCGCGCGTGCGCAGGATCGCTTCGTCGCCGAGTTGCAGGACGCTCAAGCCTGCCTTCTTGTACGCCGTCGCCCCGGTTTCGCTGGCGCCCATGACGGCCGTCGCCCAGCCGTACTGCGACGCGAGCCCCTGCCACGCTTCGATGGCGTGCGGCCACGCTTCGGGATCGCCGATGGGATCACCACTGGCGAGGCAGACGCCGATCTCGACGCGGTACGTGATCGCTGCCTTGCCGCTCGGCGCGAAGATGACGGCCTTGTCGCGGCGGGTGGCGAAGTAAGCGAGGGAGTCGTCTGCACCGAAGTTCTGGATCAACCCGCGGATCGCGGACTCGTCGTTTCCGGTGAGGGCGTTGTTGGAGCGTTGCGCGCGGAAGAGCGTCATGACCGCGGCGAGTAGCGCGATGGCGCCGAGCAGACCGAGGACCGTGTTGACGAAGACGCGCGGGTGGCCGTCGAACACCTCGTTGTCGACCGAAGCGGCTGCGGTGACGCGGTTCAAGGCCCAGAGGAATCGTTGGTTCTGCGGTAGGTCACCTGGGAAGAGTTCGACAAGGCCCCAACCGATCACGGTCGCGACGGCCATGCCGCCGATCAGAACGCCGAGCGCTTTCCAACCGGCGCCGCGTCGTACGCGTGTGTAGAACTCGGGCCTCGCCGCGATGAGGATTCCGATCACGACAAGCAGAACGACAACGGCGACGGCGTTGTTCGGGTTCTTGTCGACGATCGCGGAGGCGATGTTGGTGAGGGTGATCAGCGACAGGTAGATCGTCAACAGCCACCAGGCGATGCGCTTGCGGCTCGCGAGGGCGGCGGCGAGCAAGGCGACGACGAGCGCCCACGACAGGCTCGTATCCGGTGCGTCGAAGTAGTAGCTGTCGATGTATTCGCGTGGGACGCGGAGGATGTGCCGCAGTACCGGCGAGATGCTCCACAGGAACACCAGTACGGAGAAGACTCCGAGGATCAGTCCCGAGATATGGGGAACCTGGCTGAACCGCCCTTTGCGGAATCGACGCGCCTGGCGCGGATTTTCGGGTGGCGATTCCACCAACTCTGCAGTGGTGTCCGATACCTCGGTCAATGGTGCCATCGAGCTTCCTCTCCTACCGGTCGATCAGATCCTCACGCTAAGTGTGGTCTGTCGTGTCCAGTTTTGTGGGAGGAGGAAGATGATTGACATGACCGACAACATTCCAGCAGTACCCATCCGCGACGAAATGATTCGGCTCGGTCAGTTTCTGAAGCTCGCGAACCTCATCGAATCGGGCGCGGAGGCCAAGGAAGTGATCGCCGACGGCATGGTGTCGGTCAACGGTGAGGTCGAAGATCGTCGTGGCCGTCAGCTTCGTGACGGCGATGTCGTCGAGATCGGCGGGATGGCCGCCAAAGTGGAAGCCCCCGCCTGATCCCGCGACTTCCGACTAGCTTTCGCGAACGACGACGCCGTCCTGGTCGCTGTAGACGATCTCGCCGGGGTTGAACGTGACGCCGCCGATTTCGATCGGCACGTTCTTCTCGCCCGAACCGGTCTGAGTGCTCTTGCGCGGGTTGGTGCCCAAAGCCTTGACGCCGATGTCGAGGGTGCGCAGGATCGCCGAGTCGCGGACAGCTCCGTTGACGATGACGCCGGCCCAGCCGTTGTCGACGCCGCGGCCGGCGATGATGTCGCCGACCAGGGCGGTGTGGATGCTCGCGTCACCGTCGACGACGAGGACTCCACCGTTGCCCGGTTCGCTGAGGGTCTGCTTCACGAGCAGGTTGTCCTGGAAGCACTTGATGGTGGTGATGGGACCGGCAAACACTTCACGTCCACCGAACTGGGTGAACTGCGTGTCGCAGCTACGGATGTCGGGTCCGATCTCGTCGGCAAGGTCAGCGGTCGCTACAGGCTCGGTCATGCCCCACAGGATAGTCGGCAGGGTTCGGGCCTAGTGGGCCTCGGGGAGTATGCCGTTCAGCACTATGTCGGCGAGAGAATCGGCAAACGGTCCCGGGTCCGAGACGTCGCGAACCGACATCGCAAAGATGGCCGCGCCCGCCATGATGTCGAGAAGAGCGTCGGCGTCGACGCCGCTTCGGATGTCGCCGCGCTCCCTCGCCGCCTCCAGTCGACGGTTCAGCTCGACTCTGACTCCGGCCAGTTGCCGCACCACCAGAACTTCACGCAGCTCGCTGTTCGTCCGCACCTCGCTCATGAGCCCGGGTGCAGCGGCTCGCGTGGCAGGAGCGGCGAATAGTGCCACCGCGCCCTGGACAAGCGCGCGAATCTGATCCGCGATCGTTCCCTCGGTGCCGAGTTCGGTGTCGATGTCCGCACCTTGTTCGATGTCGAGCACCGGGTAGATCGCGTCGTTGACGATGTGTGCCTTCGACGGCCACCGACGGTAGATGGCCGGACGCCCCACTCCGGCACGCGTGGCGATGGCGTCGATGGACGTGCCCGCGTACCCCTTTTCTTCCAACAGTTGCCTGGTCGCGTCCAGTACTGCGTCGTCGATTGCAGGGTTTCGCTGCGGGCCCAGGCGGTGCTGAGTCTCAAAATCTTTGGACATTTTGGGCAAATCCCTTGCGGTATCGCTGTGATGGCCGTTACATTCTGTCACGGCTTTAGTCGATACATATTGTATCGACTATCGGCACGTGCGCATCGGCGCCACCGAACCACGAGGAGTGGTGATGAACCTTCGAACCGAAACAGAAACCTCAGGCGAAGATCCCGACTACGCCGAATTCGCCAGGCCTGGCGAATCCCGCAACGACCCGGCAGAGATGCGACGCAGCCTCGAAGGCTGGCTCGCGACCGTGTTGTGGCGAGGCTCGAAACCTTCCGTGACCTCCGTCGAGATACCGGCAGCGAACGGCATGTCCAACGAAACTGTGCTTTTCGACGCGACGTGGATCGAGGACGGGGTTCGAGGTGAGCATCGCCTGGTCGCTCGCATCGCCCCGCGCGACAGTGCGGTACCGATCTTCCCGTCGTACAACCTGGGCCAGCAGTTTCGGGTCATGAGCGCCGTCGCGGCTCACACATCGGTGCCGGTCCCGCGGGTGTACTGGTCCGAGAGCAACCCGGACGCGCTCGGCGGTGAGTTCTTCGTAATGGAACGGCGCGACGGCGAAATTCCGCCAGACGTCATGCCGTACACGTTCGGATCCTGGCTCTCGGAGGCTTCAGAGGACGACTGTTCTCGACTCCAGGAGTCATCGGTCCGGGTGCTCACGGAGTTGCACGCTATGGCCGATCCGCACCTGGCCCTCCCCGAGTTGTGCGGCTTCGGTGCCGAACCGACTGGGGCAGAAGCACTTCGAGCGCATCTCGAGGAGCAGCGCCGCTATTACGAGTGGGCAACCGCCGACGGACCAGGATCTCCGTTGATCGAGCGCGGTTTCGACTGGATCGAGGCGAACTTTCCCACCGATGCCGGTGCCGCAGTGCTGTGCTGGGGAGACTCGCGGATCGGAAACGTCATCTACCGCGACTTCGAGCCGGCGGCGGTCCTCGACTGGGAGATGGCGGCACTGGGGCCGCGTGAGCTGGATCTCGGCTGGATGATCTTCCAGCACAGGTTCTTCGAGGATCTCGCTGCCATGGCAGGCCTCCCCGGAATGCCGGACTTCCTGCGTCGTGAGGACGTGGCCGATGCCTACGGCTCGCTTTCCGGCCACCAGGTTGCGGATCTGGATTTCTACATCCTTTACGCCGCGCTGCGGCACGCGGTGATCATGTTCCGAGTACAAAGCCGCGCAGTGGCTTTCGGTCAGGCCGAATTCCCCGACAACCCGGACGAGATGATCCTACACCACAAGACACTCGAAGCCATGCTCGACGGCACCTATTGGGAATCGCTCGCTACGGCCCCGGTCGCACCAGGAGAAGCACGATGACACTGTCCCCGCTCGACGACTACCCCGTACATCAGATCGCCGAGACCATCCGCCGCGTGGGCACCTCGGATCGAAACTTCTACGACCGCTACTACTTCAACTGTCATGCCGGCGTCGACGGCGACAGCGAGCCGCTGTTTCTCATCATCGGTCTCGGTCAGTACCCCAATCTTGGTGTGTGCGACGGCTTTGCGGTTCTTCGGCGCGGCGACGATCATATCGTCTTCCGGGCATCCCGCGCCTTGGGTGACGATCGTATGGACCTGTCAGTAGGCCCGTTGAGGATCGAGATCATCGAGGGTCTGCACCGTCTGCGGGTGGTGTTGGACCCGAGTCCCGAAGCGCCGGACTTGAACTTCGACCTCACCTTCGAGTCCGACGGCCCCGCCAATCTCGAGGCAAGGCATTTCCACCGTCAGCTGGAACGAGTCACCTTCGACACGCAACGATTTGTGCAGACCGGAACATGGTCCGGATCCCTGACCGTCGACGGTGACGTCATCCCGGTCACCCCGGAGGCGTGGCGGGGTAATCGCGATCGATCCTGGGGTGTTCGACCGGTCGGCGAGGCGGAACCTCCTGGACGCAAGGCGGATCCGTCGATCGCCGGCAGTCAGAACTTCTTCTGGATCTACTCGATCATGCAATTCGGTGACTTCACGGTCGTCACGGTCGTTCAAGAAGATCAGCAGGGACGCCGCATTTTGGAGGATGCGACGCGCGTCTGGGCGGACCGCTCGCGGGAGTCGGAGTGGTTGGGTCGACCGGACCACCAGCTCACCTTCATTTCCGGTACCCGCGAGGTGAAGAGCGGAACTCTGTACTTCCGGCGCCCCGGTGCACCAGGCGAATCCGACCACATCCTGGAGATCACCTGCGAACCGATTCTGCCCAACTACATCGGTGTGGGCACGGGCTACGGACTCGAGCAGGATTGGCGCCACGGGATGTGGCAGGGCGAACTGGTGGTTCAAGGCCTGCGAGAAAAGGTTTCGGACATCGAACCGTGGAAGAAGATGCTGTGCCCGGTCGACAATTTGGCCCGGTTCACCCTTGTGGAAGACGGCGTAACTCGCACCGGGACAGGCCTGTTCGAGGTAGTAGTCATTGGGCCCCACCAGCGATACGGGTTCACCGGAATCGGTGACGTCGCACCGTAACCACAGCGCACCAACCACAAAGAGAGGTACTGCCACATGTCCACACGCTCACGAATGTCGTTCGCTCGCACTGCGAAGGCCGCCGCCCTTGTTGTCACCGGAGGTCTGTTGTTTGCTGCTCCCGCCACGGCCATCCCGCTCGACCTGGGTTCTCTGAACACGGGATCGCTCGGATCCGTCGATCTAGGCTCGCTCGATCCTGTCCTCGCGCCGACGCCGAACTTGGCCTCCGTGGCCAACTTTCGCGACGTCGCCGGCAACGACGGGAGGGGATACGCCACCGTCGACGGCTCACACCTCAAGCGCGGCGTCATCTACCGATCCAATGCGCTGACTGCGACCAGCGACGCAGACAAGGCGACGCTCACCGGCCTCGGACTTGCCGACGCCTATGACCTGCGTGGTGCAACCGAGATCTCCAACCCGTTCATCGGTGGCGCGGACAAGCTCCCGGACGGTGTGACGTACACGAACATTCCGATCGAGTTCAAGGATCTGACCCAGCTCGCGACGACGATCAAGTCGCCGGAGGAGGCCAAGCAGTTCTTGGTCGATACCAACCGCAGTTTTGTCACCGATCCCGTGCGCCGCGCCGGCTTCAAGCAGGTTCTCTCGGACATCGCTGCTGGTGACGGGGTGCAGTTGTTCCATTGCACTTCAGGCAAGGACCGCACGGGTTGGACCGCGATGCTGTTGCAGTCCATTGCCGGTGTCCCCGCCCAGACGATCATGGATGACTATCTGTTGAGCAACACCTACCTTCAGGCGACCAACGAGAAGATCCTTGCGCAGATCTCTCAAGCCCTGAGCCCGCAGGTGGCGACCAATCTCGAGCCGGCCCTCGGTGTCGATGCGTCGTACCTGGAAGCTGGACTTGCGCAGATAGCCAGCGATTACGGAACCGTCGACGGTTATCTCACCGAAGGTCTGGGACTCACTGCGGACACGATCGCACTTCTGAAGGTCAAGCTAGTCGGCTAGTTTCACGCTGCTAGAACCGTTGAACGAACGAGTACCAGTCGCCGTCGAACTCCTGGTAGCCGATGTCGCCGTCATGGCGGGGCTTGCCGAGATATGGTGCGCCGTCCGGTAAGTATGCCAATCCGATCGGATCGATCAGACCACCCTCGATATGGAAGCGGCACCCGTTGCCGACGGGCCAGACCTGCAGGACCCGGTAGACGCCAATTGTTTGGTTTTCCAACGACTTCTGGCAATCCGCGGCCACTGCTTCGAGGGAGTCTTTCGACAGTGCAAACGCAACATGCGAAGGGACGGACAACGTCACGAGCGCGCCGGTGACGAGGACTATCACCGGCGCGATCGTGCTCAAACGCAAGGTTTTGTACTTCATCCAACCAATCAGGCTGAGTATCAACCACACTCCACCCAAACCGAGCAACACTGAGGCGGCGAGCGCAAAGAATGGAAAGTACACAACCGGCGGCATGAAGGACCACACGATGACGCCGCACGTGAGAGCGACAAGCACTGCGGTGACAATCGCAGTCGCCTTCCACCAGGATGCCGGACCTCCACGCTCAGTTGTCGGATCACCATCGGTCATCGGACAACCCTTGCACAAGGCGGTAATTGTGGGGCAACGAATCGAATTGTTCTCCCGCTGACTCGCCGAGGAAGTCTAGCTGCGCTTACCGGGCCATTTCGGTGCGGCCCTCGCGTCGCAGTTGGGAAAGGTTTCGACCGTCTGCGAGTTGCCAGTCTCTCCAGCCGTGCCTCTGTTCTCCCATGAGTTCGGTCAGAGGTGCCGAGGGGGCACCGTAGCGTTTTCCGTTCACCTCGAGAGCTCCGTCCCGTGTGACCGTCGCGGTGTAGTTCAGCCCGCGCCCGACGTCGCGGTAGGTCAGCTGCTGGTCGACCTGCAGATGCCCGAATAGCATGAGCTGCAGAATGTCGTCGTCGTAGGTGACTCGAGGATCGATGACTTCGGTGCGAGCTGGTTGTTCCGGCGGGGGAGCGTGCGTGGCGCCCGGGGCTCCTGCGACATGCTGGGCCGTGGAGATGTCGCTGGTGGCATGTAGGTCGATCTTCTCGGGTTGCGGTTGCTGCGATCCGACCAAATTCCCAATTCCACGCCCCAGCCACCCGAATCCGGCACCGACTCCTGACACACCGGAGCCGATCGCCTTTCCTGCCGCACTGCCGACGGCGACTGCTCTACTTCCCACCTCTGCGAGGGCGTCGATAACGCTGGGGCTCTCGTGCTCGGTCCACCCCATGACTTGACTGCCGCGAGCCTGCGCAAAATCGTCGAGATCGTTTTTGAGCGTGACGATATCGTGGGTGAGGTTGTGGGCTGCGCCCCACCGAAATCCATCGAGTCGGCGCATCTGCGCAAAGTTCGACAGCTCCGAGCGAGCATGGACTAGGAGTTGGCCGTCGCGTTCGAAATGCTCGGTCAACACGGCGCGCGCATCGTCGAGCACCATCTGCAGATGCTGCGGCTCGGTGGCCTGAACGCGGGCGATCCGCAGTCGTTGCCACAGATACAGCGACTGCTCGCTGACCACCAGCAGGTGCAAGGATTCACCGAGCCGATTTTCTTCGATTGCGCGGCGTAGGTAATCAGCCCGATCCTGGACCGGGCGAGTGGGATCGAACCCGGCGAGGGTGCGCTTGACGTGTTCGCGGAGGCGTTCAATGGTCACAATCAGCGCGGGACGGAGTCCGGCAACCGATTCCCAGTCGGCAGTCGGAAGCGCGTCGTGGTCGTCGAGAGTGGCCACGAGACGGTCGAGGGTGGAGAAGTGCCCGACTACGTCTCCGACGCGGGTCGCTTGAGCAAGGACGAGTAGCTGTTCGACTTTGCCGTCGACGCGGGCGATCGACTCGTTCACCGACGCGATCGCTGCCGAGAGTGCGACCTGCACGGCGAGTAGTTGCAGGGACAGCGCCTGAGTGGGACCGAGAGGCACCTTCTGCCATTGCAGTTGATTCCGGAATTTTCCGCTCTGATCGACAACGGTCATTCGGAAGAAACCGTTGTCCCCGGGGAGGACCCGGTGAGTTTTCAAGGCTTGAACGCTTTCCGGGGACAGTCGCACGAACTGACCGGCCTGGGCGAGAATGGACTGCACGCCGAACGCTGCGGCCGCAGCTCCGGCCATGGATGACTTGCTGACGCCGGACACGTCCAGGGCTTCGCCGGCGAGATCGGTCATTCGTGCGAGATACCCGGCAACGACCTCTGGGTCTCCGGCGACGAGAATACCTTCGGGCTCAACGGATATAGCGAGTTCGGTTCCTGGACCACTGCCATCGGCAACGGCAGGGGAAATGGAGTTCTTCACAGCCGGTGTGTCATTCATCGGGGCGTGCATCCTGTCGGTGTCGTGTTTTTGCGGCGAGTCTGTGGGCGACCGCGGAGACCGCGGTTTCGAATCGCTCTCGTCCTCCGGGTGAGTTCAAGCCCCGGTCAGAGCAGTGTGGAACCCTTCCCGGGATGACGTACAGGTCCCGTTCGATTCCTGCACGGTTCCATCCATCTCGAGCTGCGACGCCCAGCAGCAGCACGATCTCCAGGTTTGGGCACAACCCCACGAATTCGGTAGTCCATTGGGTCCCGCGGGCGCGTTCGGCGGGCGTCGAACCACCGTTCTTGACGCCGGAAACGGGGAAGGGGACGACATTCCAATGCACGACGTCTGAGGACGAGATGCCGGCACGTGAGTACGCTTCGCGGCAGTTGCGTGCAGTGCGGTCGTTGTTGTCGAGGCTGAGTAGGCCAGATCCCGTGCCGGCTTCGGCTTTCGTGGACGGATTATCGAGCAGGACAAAGACCCGTGCATCGATTCCGCCCTGGTCTGGATCCACGTAGGGCACGTATCCATGAGGAATGCCTTCGGCGTCGGCTATCCGATTCGCAAGCGAGTTCAACGGCGCCACATGGGGGTCGTGGATGCGGCGCTTCTTTTCGGCGACAACGGCCGGGTCGGCGTTGCGTCCGTTACTCATAGCGGTGGCCATGCGTTGATGTCAGTACTCCTTGGAACGGTGGAGGTCGGTACTTTATGCAACGAATGACGATCAGGAGCATGCGGCGACAATCCCGCCGACGACAATCGCCAGGACGATGAGAAAACTGATGAATTCCACCACCCCTTCAGCGGATGAATTCTTTTTCGTGCCACTCATCTGTTCTCCACTCCCGGTCTATTCTGCGCAGCGCACGGCCAAATTCCGCAACCGCCATCAGATTGAAACTTCTTATTCGAACCGTGCGTCGCTGGTCAACTTTTCCCGTGCTTCGGGGAGATCTCGATCGAATCCTCGCTTTGTGCTCAGTGTTGCTGGTTCACGGGTCGGCCGGATTCGAATCGCCAGATCGCATGATCAAGATGTGTGACATTGCGGCCCGACTTCTCGGCTACCGCTTTCACCAGGTTCGCCGCGTCAGTGGGGCTGACATTCTCGGGCGCAGATCCGATCGCATCCGCCACAAAGCGGATGACCATGCGGTCAGCTTTCACACCCCCAATACCCGCGAGCATCAAGAAGTAGTTCCAGGTGATCCCGGAGCGCTGTCCCGGCACTCGGATCCATGCCTTCTTTGCCTCCTCGATTTTGCTTGGGGCGGCGTTGAGGAGGTCATAGGTACTGTCGATTCCCTGCTCACGCAGCTGAACAGCAGCCGCGTGAATAGCCGCAGCCTTGAGCGGAGCACCCTTGCTCGTCGAGGTTGGTTTGCGATTGTTCGTCATCTCAGCCCATTGCTGTGGACCGCCGAGTTCTGTGAAGGTGGCCAGTAGAGCTCCCGCATTATCGGTATCCGCATTGCCGCCCTGGGCCTGCCGATATTCGATGTAGTGACGCAGGAGGTTCTTGACAGAGTTGTAGTGCGCGCCGGTAGACGCGATCGAGTCGATGATGCACAGGGCAAGACTGTGCGGATAACCGTCGGGTCGGAACCACAGGTCGGGGTCGCCGAGATCGCTGTCGCAGCGCTTTGCGAGAAGGTCAACCCGATCATCTGTTGTTGCGGGCATGCTATGTCCTCTGTTCTGAATATGCGCTCAGTGAAGTTCTCGATGCACTATGCACCACCCCTCTGACAAATCTGTAAGTAATGGGTAAGGCGCGGTGTTGTTGGAGGGCGATGTTGGGGGGTGATGCAAATGCGACGAAATCGATTTCGACGAGAGTAGTTCGTTTTGCGTCTGAATAAACTAGGCACTATCTATGCGCACAATCAACTCGCGGAATGTCGGACCGCTGCACTCACCGTAGTGGTGGTTCGAGAAGCCGAGTGCAATGATGCTGCGGAGCAAATGGCGCATTGCCTGGAGAAGATCGAAAGCTATTGTTCATCAATGCTTTCCGCGTTAATGCTGCGGATCATCCTGAGATCGAAACGATTTCGAATGGATTGCCTCCGACACCGGTAAGTCCTCTGATACCGGAGGGTATGGTCGGATTGTGAACCAGGATCTGATCATTCGCCGCTACTTACCCTCGGATGAGGACGTGGTCGTCGACCTGTGGTCGAATGCTGCCAGTGAAGCCCATCCGTTCCTTGTGGGTGAGGGAACGGGCGATCGGGAGCAGAAGATGCGAGAGGTCTATCTGATCCAGGCCGATAATTGGGTGGCTGAGCACAACTCCGAAGTTGTCGGCCTGTTGGGAATGATCGGCTCCGAAATCGGGGGACTGTTCGTCGCGCCGGCATCACAGGGGTTGGGAGTCGGGAGGGCGTTGGTCGAACACGCCACCACCATGCACGACGAGGTGACACTCGAGGTTTACACACTCAACGATCGGGCCCGCAGGTTCTATGCGCTGATGGAGTTCGAAGAAGAGGGGCGTCGACTCGACGTCGAGACAAACCATGAAATTGATCACCCTGCGTCGTACGGCGCGAGACTCCTCCGTCACTCGGCCATGAGGGATACGGATGAGCCCAGCACGGGCCTGACATTGTGCACAGATCTGGCGGCTACCGATTGGCTGGTCGATCAGGATCTGCCTTGGTATCAGTTGGCAGGGCGCGGCCCGATCGGATTTCCGAAGTATGCGCGCTTACGGTTCATCCCAGATCCGAGCTTTCCCGGTCAGAAATCGAATGATGTCGATTTCGATCAGACCGGGCCGGAAGAGAAAGTGCTGATCGGCTTTGCCCTGGATGTGTTGTCCAGTTACACAACCACACCCGACGAGTGCTATTTCTGCATGTGGACCGGGTGGGGGTCGGCAGTCGGTGATGACGTTCCGCGGTTCGAGATCCCCAATCGTGACTACTGGCTCTTGCGTGGAACGCTTGCCGACTACGCCGATTGGAGCGTGGAGAACTCAGTTCGTTGGCCGTGGGGTTCTTCCCCTGATCCGGCCTTCATCTGGCCGGCGGATCATGCATGGTGCATAACCAATGATGTCGACCCACATTTCGCGATCATCGCCGCCCCCGAGGAAGCGATCATTCGAATTGTGGCCGATTCGCGGATCGATGCCGTCCTCGACGACCCGGATATCGTTCCGCCGTATTGGCACTGACGACCGATCACGGCCAAGTCTCGAGTTCGACGACCAGTGTGTTCCAGCGGACGCCGAAATTTGTGGGGACCTGACCCGTCTCGCAGTACACCGTCGGCCCGTCGAAGACGACGTTGAAGAGACCGGAATGAATTGTCGTCAAGAGTGTTTCGTGTTGAACGAGGTGGCCGGGCCGCGCTTTCACCCGCACGCGCCCGGTGGGCTGCGTGCGGTATTGCGTCCAGAGGTAGCGATCCCACACCAGGCAACCTCTCAGCCGCACCTCGCCGACGCTTCCGACATCGTCGCCGATCAGTGTCGTAAATCCGTGTCCGAGATGGGCTATGTGCTCAGTGCGGCCGTCGATTGTCACGGTCGTGATGCGTGCATCGATTTCGCAGCACACCTCGGCAGGAAGGTCCAGCATTTCGGGACTGGCCCAGTAGGTCGTCGGTTCGCACGTATCGCCAGGCATGGGGGTGTCGCGCCACGGTTCGAGATCCTCGAGCATCCAGAGTTGCGCCACCGTTCGAGTATCCCAACGCGTCTACGCTTGGGCTTGCTGGTCTGCCTGCAGGTGCTTGACCGGGCACCCCGTGGGGAAGGTGCCGAGGTCTTCGACCTTGTAACCGCTCGGGTAGCTGCGGATGTTGGGCAGCTCGCGGGCGAATTTCCGCTTCGTGCGCACCGGGAAGAACCGCAGCAGACGCGCGCGGACTTTCAGCGCGCCGCGTGAGACGACGCGCATCGCGGTGCTCGGGTGCTTGTAGTGGAAGGCGTCGAGTAGGTGATCGTCCATGAGGGCGAAGGCGAATCCCTTGACCAGAGACTTCGGCGCCAGATTGTTGGGCGGGAAGGTGCACATCAGGTCGAGAGTGGAGTCGGCGACCGCCCGAGCGCCGGGGTCGAATGAAAAGTGTTTGCGCTCATAGTCATCGAGAAGTCTGACGAACCCCTCGTAGGTGTCCGGCGTGTCCTTGATGTTCATGTACCTGCCCAAGTGGCGGTAGTAGTTCGTCGACCCGACGATCTCGTTCTCGGTCATCTTCCGCCAGCCGTACTCGTCGAGCCATCTGACCGGGGTGACGACGAAGGTGGCCAGAACGTAGAGCATGTCGTCGTTGGAGATGTCGTACGAACCGTGCATCTGGTTCATTCGACGCACACTCTTGCGGCCTTCGGTGCTGCTGAGGCCGTGCTCGAGGATGGCGTCGAGGATCAGGCTGGTGTCGTCGTAGCGCTTCTGAACCTTGTCGGTGAACTCCCCGGTGGAGAAGAGAAGTTTGCCGATCGAGGGAACGGCGTACGTGCGAAAAAGGGCGAAGCTGAGCGCCTGATTGATGTCCCAGGGAAACTCTTGCGCCGCGAGAATGCGCGACATCTCTTCGTAATCGGTTTCGGGATCGAGTCGATCCGTGCGACTGCGGAGGTCGTAGCGCTTCATCTGAACACTCCCTGGGACTGGTCTGCGCGCGGCAGAGGTAGGTGTGAGCTGCACCACCGACTGTAGTTCTGACAACACGCGTTGTCTAGGGGGGTGTGAATAGTCGACTGTCCATCGTTTCGGGCGTTGTACCAGGGGTATCCGGAAAGTGTTGTCGACCCGAGGAGCAGCTATGAGCGTCACACGCACGGCCGGGGTTTTCGCGGCCATCGGACTACCGATTGCCGCGAGCGTCATGTTCGCCGGAGTCGCCTCGGCTGATCCGCCCCATCCTTTCGGTGGCGCCGCCGTCACCATCGGGTGTCCGAATCAGGGGTCGCTGGCCTCGCTGACCGGACTCACCGGCCAGTCCGGACCAGAGTCCAATCCGCCCATCGCCAAGGGTGACATCCGCTTCGATTCGTTCCCGGCGGCTGCGCCCATCCCGGCGGCGGGTCAGGTGACCGTTGCGTGGGTCAACACCGACACGGGCAAGTCCGGAATCGTCGACCTGGTCGGTACTTACCCGTACTTGTCCGCGACGGTGAACACCGGCGTCGGCAATGTCGTTGCGACGGCATTCGGTTCGATCAACTGGGGCAGTAGTCCCATCTGCCAGTCGAATCCGACGATCGGCAGGTTCATAGCCTGATCCTCACAGCCTGATCTATACAGCGTGAACGGGCACAGGGTTGGCGGTATCGCGTGATTATCTGTCATCTCGGAGATACCGCTGTGTCCGCGTCATCCCATATTCTGAAACATGTTATTTGAAAGCATATTTCAGGGATGGAAAAGGTGGCGACGTGAATGGGTCGAGCGCGCGTCAGTTGATGAGCCAGATGCTCGTCGAGAAACGAAACAGTCTTGCGCCCGAGAAGGTCGGCATGCGATGCGAGGGTGCTCGCCGCATGCACGGCCTCAGCCGGCGTGATGTCGCGCAGATCGCCGACATCAGTTTCAATCACTACCAACGGCTGGAACAGGGTACGTCCGTTGGTGTTTCGGCCCCCGTCATCGTTCGTATCTGCGACGCCTTGTTGATGGAAGACGACGAAAAGGCGCGCATGCTGGCGTTGCACCAGGCATGGGCGCGCCCTCGTCGACCTCGGTCCGGATCTCAGGCTGCCGGTGAAATCTCCGGTAGGCAGCGGGCCAGTTCGTCCGGCGTGTAGAAGAAACTCCCGGAGTTCACCGGAGCGCACGGGGCAGCAAACGCTGTCTCGCGCTCGTTGTAGAGCATTCGGACCAGGCGCTTACCGTCCGGTCCGCCGAACACGTCCCACTGCACGTTGGCGGCCATCGGGCTGACCTGCGCTCCGCGCCAGGGGTTGTTCGCATAGGTGTACAGGTCACCCTCGGCCTGTGAGACGGTGCTTCCCGGCAGTTTCAAGAGCGCGGCGAAGGGGATGATCGTTTCTGCGTGGGCAAACCGGAAGTCCGCTCCCGGTACGGCGGCGGCCCCGGTGTGTTCTTGTAAGCCGCGCAGGAACTCGTCGCGCAAGACGGTTGCCATCCGGTAGGTGACGTCTTCACCGGTGAAGCCCGGGCCCTTGGCGTAGAAGTCCTCGGCATCGTTCGTGTACGCGAGCCACTGCGCGTCCGCAGGTTCGATGAACCGCTCGAAATTCCACTTGCCTTCTTCGGCCATGCCCGGAGTGATGATGTACGTGTTGTACAGCATGTACGCGGCGTCGACCTCGTTGTCGATCGTGCTGGAACCCTTGCCGCGGTCGACGAGTGAGAACTCGCCCGCGCTCAGGCGGTTGACGAAGTCCTCGGAGTAGAGCTTGATCATCATGTGCCGCGAGACCTCGCGGGTGCGGGGAAGATCGGCAATCTGATCGTCGACGGCCTTCAATCGCGGATCGGAATCCTCGTAGTCCTTGTAGTCGGCGTTTGCATCCGAGTCGTGGAAGTAGAGAAGGTCGGCATCCGTGGTCACCGGCGCAACATCGCCGGCGACGGCCGGAAACGCACCGGTCAGGCCCTGGGCGAAGTTCTCGGCGCTGTCCACGGCACGGTCGACACCCGACGAGGTCAACGTGATGGTTCCCTGTTGCGCAGCGATGGCGTCGAACAGTTGGGGGAGGCGCTCGGTGACCCGTGCTCCGAGTTGCCGATGTTCGGTGACTCCGAGTCCGCTGAGGTTGCCGTATCCCAGCTTCTTGTTCGCGGCCATGAGATCGCGAAGCGCCGGTCCGAATTCCTTGCCGACGGAAGTCAATGCGTTCTCGGCTTCGGCGAGTTCCCACAGCTGCAGGCTCAGGTCGTCGTACTTCAGGCTCGACAGTGCCCGGGAGCCGTGGCGCGCAACGCTTTCCGTGTACACGGGCGAGTATCCCGTCGGTGGTGCTTGATAGTCGGCGATACGCTGGCCGGGTGAGTACGGCGTCTTGGACGTGAAGCCGCCGTCGGTCGACGCCGGGGTCTCAGCCGAGCCGGAACTCGACGCGGTGTCGAGCGAGCCAAAGGGCGACGCCGCGGCGATGGACTGAGCGCCACTGGTAACGAGCACGAGTCCGACCGCGCCGGCAGCCGCCAGCAAACCGAAGCGTGGGCTTCGCATGGTGTGTGAATCCTCTCCGTCGGTGCCGAGGTGGCACGACGGAAGGAAAGTTAGAACAGCTAAGCGTCCGATTTGCGCCTATTTGTCCATGTGCAGATGGACGCAGGGTTACAAGTTTCGGATTCGCCGAGCTCAGGAGGGTTTGGCGGCGATCCCGATCGAGACGGACAGCGACAACGCGATGAGGGTCATGGCCAGCCACTGGTAGCTCTTGGGCGTGGGCTGCTTCTTACGTCCGAACTTGCTCACTGATGTCTCCCGTTTGTCCGTGGGTACTCAGCACATATTACTGTTCCATTACCCCGATGGCGCGGTCGACGCGAAAAAGTGTGCGATCAGACAGCGGGCGAGCCTGGAGGCCCGCCCGCCGTCGGCGTCAAGAGGTCGTGCGCAGTTCCCGTCGCAGTATCTTGCCGGTGACGGTCTTGGGAAGCTCCTCCACCAGCACGACGGACCGTGGGTACTTGTACGCCGCCATCCGTTGCTTGCAGTGATCGATCAGTTCGTCCGGCGTCACCGACGCCCCCGCGACGAGGCTGACGAATGCCTTCACCGTCTCACCGCGGTATTCGTCGGCGATCCCGACGACAGCTGCCTCGCGGACCGCGGGATGTTCGGCGAGAACGTCTTCGACCTCGCGTGGCCACACCTTGTAGCCGGAAGCGATGATCATGTCCTTCTTGCGGTCGACGACGTAGAACCAGCCGGCTTCGTCCATGAACCCCACGTCGCCGGTGTGGAACCACCCGTCGAGAATGGCCGACGCACTCTCCTCCGGCTTGTTCCAGTAACCGCGCACCACCTGTGGACCACGGACGACCAGCTCGCCGATCTCTCCGATCGGCAGGACCGCACCGCCCTCGTCTTCGATGCGGACCACGGTGTTGGGTACTGGAACACCGACGGACAGTGCCCCGGACGTGGGGTCGACCGGCGTATCCGCGCCGACGGGAACGGCATGGGTCGGCGACGTGGTCTCTGTCAGGCCGTAGATGTTGTGCAGCGCAGCACCGGTCATGGCTCGGACGGCCTCGGCGGCGGTCGGTGAGATGGGTGCGCCGCCGGAATACAGCAGCCGCATGGAGGTGAAGTCTTCCGG
This sequence comes from Rhodococcus baikonurensis, assembly GCF_040489275.1. NCBI lineage: Bacteria > Bacillati > Actinomycetota > Actinomycetes > Mycobacteriales > Nocardiaceae > Rhodococcus > Rhodococcus baikonurensis. The sequence goes on from NZ_JBEUOQ010000009.1 coordinate 66,659, forward strand.
CGCGCAACCTGGAGTGTTGAGCAATGCTGTGAACGCGGTGATGGCGCCGACGGTGAACGTCGGTCGGTGCTCACGAATCGCGTCGAGCATCACCTCGGGCTGGAAGCGGTAGGCCAGCACCAGCGGCATTCTCGTCAGTACGGATACCGCGATGTGACCGATCAACCCCGTGATGTGGAAGAGCGGTGCTACGCCGAGAACGGTGTCTTTCGGGGTGAGCCCCAGCCAGTCCCGGTACACCTGGGCGTTGAAGGTCATGTTCGCGTGAGAGGTCATCGCTCCCTTCGGTGGACCAGTGGTTCCCGATGTATACGTCAGTACCGCAATGTCTTCCGGTGCAGCGTCGGTAGTGATCGGATCGCCGATACGATGCTGGTCGATCAGCGTCGCAAGATCGTCGGTACCGAGATCCTTCTTAGCGATTCCGTCGAAAATTCTTGGATCGTTGCGGCTTTGGTACTCGAGTTCCGAGGTGGTGATGACGCGCCTCACCGGCGAGTCCGAGACGACATTGCGGCCCACGGACTCGTAGAGCCCCTCGAGTGCGATGAGAACGGCAGCTCCGGAATCTTCGAGTTGGTATCCCAGTTCTCGCTCACGGCTCATGGGATTGATCGAGACTGCGACGCCGCCGGCTTTCCAGATTCCGGTGAGGGCGAGCACGAACTGTGGAACGTTCTGCAGGAACAGGGCAACGCGGTCACCCTTCACGAGTCCACCGGCTCGGAGTGCTCGGGCCAGGGCATCGCTCTGATGGTCCAGCTCGGCGAAGCTGAGTTGACCGTCGAAGTACTTCACAGCTGTGGCGTCCGGATCGGAGCGGACCGTGGCCGCCAACATCTCGAGCATCGTGGGGTGCTCGACGTCGATGTCGGGGGGAACGTCGTTACGGTACAACGCCAACCAAGGGCGATCTTCGTATGTCATTTGATGGCAACCGGATTCACGGGAGAGCCGCTGGCCTTGGCGACCTTGAGTGGTGCGGCGACGTACAGGAACGTGTACTGGCCGTCGGACGCACAGTCTGCGGCCAGCTTCTCCAGATCGCAGATCTCGGTGAACACCACGCCGAGGTTGCGCATCAGAGCGTTGTGGAGCACCAGTGCCACACCGTTTTCGGGATCGGTGGTGACCTCGTTGGCGATGGTGTCCGTCACCAGGTTCGGAATCTCCATGTCCTGGAACCACTGGACGAGTTCGGGGCTGTAGATCAGGCCGGGCTCGCAGAATCCCTCGTAGAAGGCTTCGCCCTGGTCGAAGAACAGCTTGAGGAAGTTGGTGCGGATGACGAGAATGTCGCGCTTCTCGATGGTGACACCCTGCGCTTCGGCACAGGCCAAAAGATCATGGTGCGTGAAGGTTTCGGCCTTATCGAGATTCTCCTTGCCGCGAAACTTCGCCATGTCGAGTAGCACTGCGCGTCCGACGACGCCACGGTCGGCAATCGGTTCGACGCTGGCCTTCTCGAGGCCGCCGACAGTCGTGTCAGCGGAGTATCCGTTCCACAGCGCGCCGTCGTACCAGACGTGGCCGAGTGCGTCGTACTGCGTCGAACCCTGCAGGAACGCGTCGATCTTGTCGTCCGCGTAATGCAGACCGCCGGGGAAGTTGGGTGCGTCGTCGCCGTCCCAGCTGCTCTCGTCGAAGATCTGTGTGCGCTCGGCAGGGCTGCGTCCCGGCCACACGGGATCACCCTTGGGGTCGCCGATGAGCCGTTGAAGTGTGAACACGGAACCCTGCTTGATGGTTCCGACGCCACGAAGCACCTGTCCGGCGTCGAGGTAATTCAGTGAACCGACCTCGTCGGACTCTCCCCACTTGCCCCAGTTGCTGGGTGCGTCGCGCAGGAGTTCTCCAAGATATGGCGCCTCGGTCATGGTGATCTGATCCTCTCGCTACCGACACCGAACGATCGCTCGGGCGGACCTGGGTCTTTGTGATCCACATCATGTTCAGGCCGATAATCAGTAGTCAACAGGTTCAGCGATTGCCGTGGTCATGGCATTGTTGGAAATCCTATGTTCGGGAATACTGAACAATGTGACCGAATTCGAGAATGCTGTCCTGATCGGAGCGTCGATCCGGCAAGCCCGGCGTCACAGCGGGCTCTCGCTGCGCGAATTGGCCAGGCGTCTCGACGTCAGCGCGGCTACCCTCAGCGCCGTCGAGACCGGAAAGACCAGGGTCAGCGTCGACCGGTTGGCGGCAATCGGCGGGATTCTCGGAGTGCGTTTCGACGCTCTGCTCCCGGCTGCGATAGTGCGTCCGCCGGAACAGCCACGATGGGGTGGCGACGACGCCGACCCGAATACGCATTTCCTTCCGAACGAGTGGCGAAGATTCGGCCCGAGTTCGTTCGATCCGGTGTTGGCGGCCGCGCTCGCGGAGATGGTGAAGACCGGATATCACGGCGCTGCGATGCGTGAGATCGCCAAACGTGCGCAGATGAGTGTTCCGGGTCTCTATCACCACTATTCCAGTAAGCAACAAATGTTGGCCGAAATTCTCGACCTCACCATGGCAGAGCTCAACACGAGATCGTTGGCGGCGATCGACGAGGGCGAAAGTCCCTGCGAAAGACTGGCTTTCCTTGTCGAATGTGTGACCTTGTTCCATATCTATCGGCGCGATCAAGGATTTCTCGGTGCCAGCGAAATGCGCAGTCTCACAGCCGAGAACAGGTTGCGCATCACGGAATCACGCAACTACCAGCAATGGTTGATGACGAAGCAAGTCGATGACGGAATCGCCGCCGGCGTTTTCGAGACGGATCGGCCGCGACAGGCCGCGCGTGCAATCGTCGTGATGTGTGTCTCTGTCGCGCAATGGTATCGGCCGAGCGGACCGCAAACGCCCGAGGAAATTGCACGCGACTACGCGCGTTTTGCGCTAGATCTGGTGCGCCTTCAGCGACCGTGACGGACGTCATCCGGTTCGGGTGATGCGCCTGCGGGCAAAGGGGTCCATGCTTGGAAGGTATCCGTACCGCGACTCGAGTAAGGAACGAAAAACAATGTCTTCCAAGCTGTCTCACAAGGCGTACATGATCGGTGCCGGCATCGGAAATCTTTCGGCTGCCGTCTATTTGATTCGGGACGGTAAGTGGAGCGGTGAGGACATCACCATCATGGGCCTGGACATGCACGGAGCGAACGACGGCGAATCCGCCGCTACTTTCCAGCACCAGTACGGCCATCGCGAGCTAGGCAACGACGCGGGCTTCATCAACCGTGGTGGTCGCATGCTCAACGAGGAGACCTACGAGAACCTCTGGGACGTGCTGAGTGCGGTTCCGTCGCTGGACAACCCGGGAAAGTCGGTGACGGATGACATTCTCGATTTCGACCACGCGCATCCGACACACGACGTTGCACGGTTGATCGACCGCGACGGTATTCGCAACAAGGGCGAGAACGACTACAAGCACATGCAATTCGACAACAAGGATCGATACTTGTTGACGAAGCTGATGACGATGCCGGAGTCGGACGAGGCAAAACTCGACGACATCAGTATCGAGCAGTGGTTCGAGGACACTCCGCACTTTTTCACCACCAACTTCTGGTACATGTGGGAGACCACATTTGCGTTCAAGCGGGTGAGTTCGGCGATGGAGCTGCGCCGGTACATGAATCGAATGATTCTCGAGTTCAGTCGCATTCAGACTCTCGCGGGTGTCACCAGGTCCCCGTACAACCAGTACGAGAGCATCATCTTGCCGATGCGGACCTTCCTCGAAGGCAAGGGTGTGAAGTTCGTCAACGAACTGAAGATCACGGAGTTCGTGTTCAAGGACACTCCGCTTCGCGACGAGATCACCGTGACGGGACTCGACTACGAGAACGTCCGCACCGGTGAGAAGGGCCGAATCGACGTAGCGGAGGGCGATTTCGTCTTCGACACCAACGGCAGCATCACCGACAGTTCGTCGATCGGCGATCTGGATACCCCGATCGTGGAAGACATGAGGTACGCGCCGAGTGCGCTGCTGTGGAAGCAGGCAACCGAGCACTTCTACGATCTCGGGAATCCCGACAAGTTCTTCGGAGATCGGGAGCAGAGTGAGTGGACCAGCTTCACCGTCACCACCTCGTCACACGAGCTCATCAACGAGATTTCCCGAATCACCAAGCAGCTCCCCGGAAATGCGCTCAACACCTTCGTGGACTCGAACGTACTTCTGTCGATCGTGGTTCACCATCAGCCGCACTATCACGCGCAGAAGGAGAACGAAGGAGTCTTCTGGGGCTACTGTCTGTTCCCGCGAAAGAACGGTGACTACGTGAAGAAGCCGTTCATCGAGATGACCGGCCGGGAAATGCTGGAAGAGACGCTCGGACACCTCGAGGCGCTCGACGAGAACGGTGCGCTGGCCGCGCGCAGACAAGAGATCATGGACAGCGTCGTCAATTCGATTCCCAGCCACATGCCTTACGCCAGTGCGCTGTTCAATCGGCGTGCCGTGGGTGACCGGCCGCTGGTGGTGCCGAAGCATTCCAAGAACCTGGCCTTCATCAGTCAGTTCGCGGAGCTGCCGTTCGACATGGTGTTCACCGAGCAGTACTCGGTGCGCTGCGCTCAGGTGGCCGTCTACAAGTTCCTGGGGATTCCGGAAGACAAGCTCACCAAGATGCATCACTACGAGAAGGACCCGAAGGTTCTCGCCAAGGCCGCAGTGACGATGTTCCGCTGAAGGGTGCTCAGCGACCGTGCCGCTTCTCGTAGTCCTCGCGAGTGCGATCGGCGCGGCGCTGGGCCTTCTCGTCGAGCAATTCGGGATCGAGTCCATGGCTCAGCAGGCGGTGACGGCGGTAGATGGTCCCGAGCGCTACGACGAAGTACGCGAGCGGGATGAGCAACAAGGCCATCATGGCCAAGGGAATCCAGATCGGTCCCGGAATCAAGAGGAACAGCAGAAGGATCAGCGTCGCCGGCACGGTGAAGCGGATGATGTAGCGGGCCTGTGCACCCGGGCCGACCAGATCGTTTCGCACCCAGTCCTGGTACCGGTCGGGGAGGGTCTTTCCCAGGAGGTATCCGCAGTACTGGGGAAAGTTCGGGCGAGTCTGTTCGGCCATGGCTTCCAGGATAGTGCCTGGTACCGCCGCTTACGCGGGTGCCTTGAACGTACGTCGGTAGGCGCTCGGTGAAACGCCGAGCGCCTCGTTCATGTGTTGACGCATCGATGTCGCGGTCCCGAAGCCGGTTCGAGCGGCAATTGCATCGATCGACAGGTCGGATTCCTCCAGCAGCTCGCGTGCTCGATCGACGCGTCTGCTGGTCAGCCAGTGGTTCGGCGTCGTTCCGACTTCGTCGCGGAATCGACGACTGAACGTACGGACGCTCATGTTGGCACGCGTCGCCAGGTCCGCCAAGGTGATCGGGTCGCCGAGATGTTCGAGGGCCCAATGCCGAGCGTCAGCAGTCGATTCCGAGGGTTTGTCGGCCAGCGGGCGCCGGATGTACTGCGCTTGGCCACCGTCGCGCCACGGCGGTACGACGCAACGCCTCGCGACGGTGTTCGCCACTTCCATGCCGTGGTCGCGCCTGACGATGTGCAGGCAGAGATCGACCCCTGACGCCACACCGGCCGAGGTCAGGATGTGGCCTTCGTCGACGAACAGCACGTCGGGATCCACGTTCACCTTGGGGTAGACACGCTGGAAATGGTCGGTGTTGCGCCAGTGCGTCGTGGCGCGAAGTCCGTCGAGCAAACCCGCCGCGGCGAGGATGTACGAACCGGTGCAGATCGAGACCAGTCGAGTGCCCGGGCGGATGTGTCGGAACGCTGCGGCCAACTCGGGGGAGAGGTAACCGTCTTCGTAGGCCGGACCCAGTTCGTACGACGCGGGAATGACGACGGTGTCGGCGGTGGCGAGCAGCTCGCTCCCGTGGTCGACCGAGATGCTGAAGTCTGCGTCGGTCTGCACGGGATTGCCGTCGACGGTGCACGTCAGGATCTCGTACAGCGGCCGATCCTCGACGTCGAGGGCGCGCCCGAAAATGCGCGCCGGGATACCGAGCTCGAAGGGAATGACTCCGTTCAGAGCCAGTGCGACGACGCGATGCGGACCAGACATGGCTCGATTCTTTCATATATTGGCAATCTGGCCACTGTTCTCGATCGAATCCGAACTGCAGAATTCTCTCTGTGACTTCTGAGACCGCTCTCCCCGAATCGGGCCAACATCAGGTGAGCCCGCCGCGCTTTCACCGCGCCTGGTCCGTCGCGATCGTGGCATTCCTGGCGTTGGTCGGTGCGGCGAGCTTCCGCGCTGCCCCATCCGTGCTGATCGATCCACTGCACGAGGATTTCGGGTGGTCTCGCGCCAGCATCTCGGCCGCCGTCTCGGTCAACTTGATCCTGTACGGGTTGACCTCGCCGTTCGCTGCTGCCCTGATGGAAAGGTTCGGCATCCGGGCGGTTGTCACTTCGGCGTTGGCGCTCATCTCGCTCGGCAGTGGTCTCACGATCTTCATGACCTCGAGTTGGCAGCTCATCCTGCTGTGGGGCGTGTTCGTCGGACTCGGCACCGGTTCGATGGCGCTGGCGTTTGTCGCCACCGTCGTAGATCGATGGTTCGTCGAGAAACGCGGTCTCGTGACCGGCATCCTGACGGCCGGTGGTGCTGCCGGTCAGCTGGTGTTTCTGCCCGTCCTGGCGAAGATCGCGGAAACGTACGACTGGAAGAGCGTCGCCTTCACGGTCTCGTTTGCCGCGCTGGCCGTCGTGCCGTTCGTTCTGCTGTTCCTGCGCAACTATCCGTCCGACGTGGGAACGACGCCGTACGGAGCGCCCGCCGACTACGCCCCACCCGCCAAGCCTGTCTACCAGCGCGGCGGCGCCGGAGGCCGGGCGATCTCGGTACTGGTCATGGCGTCGAAGACCAAGGTGTTCTGGCTTCTCGCCGGTACGTTCGCGATCTGCGGCGCGAGTACCAACGGCCTGATCGGAACGCACTTCGTTCCGGCGTCGCACGATCACGGGATGCCGATCACCACGGCCGCGTCGCTGCTGGCGTTGATCGGAATCCTCGACATGGTCGGCACCATCGCTTCGGGTTGGTTCACCGATCGGATGGACTCGCGAAAACTCCTCGGGATCTACTACCTGTTCCGCGGCATCTCGCTGCTCTTTCTGCCCTTGTTGCTCGCCAACACCGTGAATCCGCCGATGATCGCGTTCGTCATCTTCTACGGGCTCGATTGGGTGGCGACGGTTCCGCCGACCGTCGCGCTGTGCCGTCAGCACTTCGGCGCCGACGCTCCCATCGTGTTCGGTTGGGTGCTGGCATCTCATCAGATCGGCGCGGGTCTGGTGGCCTTCTTGGCCGGCCTCGTTCGCGATCAGATCGGCTCGTACGACGCTGCCTTCTTGGTGGCCGGCGCGCTCTGCGCGATCGCTGCAGTCATGTCGTTGTTGATCGCAAAACGTCCGAAAGAGGCAGTATTGGTTGACTCTGTCTGATTCGGCACTGTGATCGGTACCACCGACGGGGTAAGTTGTGTGTAACTCCAAGAACTACTCACCAGTAGGGGTACTGAAATGCCTGCTCCGTCCGCTGCGACCTTCTCGCGGCTCGCCGATCTGATCGCCATCGACAATGTTGCCGATCGCCCGACGAAGTCCATCACCGAGGTGTTCACCGGCAAGGAGCTGGCGACCATCCCCGTCGGCACCGCCGACGACGCACTTGCCGCCATCGCCCGTGCCCGCGTCGCCCAGAAGGAATGGGCCAAGCGCTCCGTCCTCGACCGCGCTGCCGTCTTCCACCGCTACCGCGACCTCATTCTCGAGAACCGCGACGCCCTCATGGACATGGCTCAGGCCGAGACCGGGAAGTCGCGTACCGCAGCTCAGGAAGAAGTCCTCGACATCTCGATGACGTCGCGTCACTACGCACGTGTGGCTCCGAAGCTGCTGCGTCCGCGTCGTGTCTCCGGCATGCTCCCGGGTCTGACGAAGACCGTCGTCCGCTACCAGCCCAAGGGTGTCGTCGGCGTCATCTCGCCGTGGAACTACCCGATGACGCTGGCCGTGTCCGACGCCATCGCCGCGCTGCTCGCCGGCAACGCCGTTGTCCTCAAGCCGGACAGTCAGACGCCGTACTGCGCCCTCGCCTGCGTCGAACTGCTCTACAAGGCTGGTCTGCCCCGCGACCTCTTCGCCGTGGTTCCCGGACCGGGCTCCGTCGTCGGCACCGCGCTGGTCGAGAACACCGACTACCTCATGTTCACCGGTTCCACCGCGACCGGTCAGCTTCTCGCCGAGCAGGCCGGCCGTCGACTGATCGGCTTCTCCGCCGAACTCGGTGGCAAGAACCCGATGATCGTCGCGGCCGGCGCAGACCTGCGCGAGGTCACCGACGCCGCTGTGCGTGCGTGCTTCTCCAACTCCGGTCAGCTGTGCATCTCCATCGAGCGCATCTACGTCGAAGAGTCCATCGCACCCGAGTTCATCCGTATGTTCGGTGACCGCGTCAAGAAGATGAACCTCGCCGCCGGTTACGAATTCGGAATCGAGATGGGCAGCCTCGTATCCGAGGCCCAGGTCAAGGCAATCTCTGCTCATGTCGACGACGCAGTCGTCAAGGGCGCCACCGTCATTGCCGGTGGCAAGGCCCGTCCGGACATCGGACCGCTGTTCTACGAGCCCACCCTGCTCACCGGGGTTCCCGAGGACGCCGAGTGCTACCGCGACGAGACCTTCGGGCCGCTGGTCTCGATCTACCCCGTCAAGGACGTCGAAGAGGCCATCGCGCAGGCCAACGACACCGAGTACGGCCTCAACGCCAGTGTGTGGGCGGGAAGCAAGGCTGCCGGCGAAGCCATCGCAGCGCGCATCCACGCCGGCACCGTCAACGTCGACGAGGGTTACGCACCTACCTGGGGCAGCACCGCTGCACCGATGGGCGGCATGGGCGTCTCGGGCGTCGGACGTCGTCACGGCGCCGAAGGTCTGATCAAGTACACCGAGCCGCAGACCGTTGCTACCACTCGCGTCATGAATCTCGGTGGACCGCGCGGACTTCCGGCCAAGGCGTGGGCAAAGCTCATGCCTCACGCCATCAAGATCATGTCCTGGGTTCCGGGCCGGTAACGGGTGGAAACCGCCAGCGCATACATCGAGGCAACTCCGGTATCGGTGTGGAAGGTTGTCAGCGACATCGAAGGTATGGGTCGCTTCAGTCCTGAAAACACCGGCGGAACATGGACTTCCGGAACCCCGGGAACCGTGGGTGCAAAGTTCAAGGGCACCAACAAGCACGGCCTGATTCGGTGGAGCACGCACTGCACGGTGGTCGACGTGGTCGACTGCCGGAAGTTCTCCTTCGAATCGGACGAGCCGAAAGCGCGGTGGACCTTTGTGCTCGAGCCTTCGGGAACGGGCACTGTGCTTACCGAGACTCGTGAAATCTATGCGACGCCTGCGCTTTACGTGCGCATGATGTCGGGTAGCGGCCTACTCGGCCGGGGCCGAGATCAGCTGATGCAGACCGGAATGGAAACCACTCTGGCGCGCATCAAGGCGTTTCTGGAGAGCTAGACACATACGAAAGTGGGGCTGCACTCGATTCGAGTGCAGCCCCACTTTCTGTTTACTGCCGATCAGTTTGCAGTGCTGCCAAGCGCAGCATCGATGAGCGCGGTATAGACACGCTCCGGTTCTTCGGCAATACGATTGAGCACGTACAGCCACCACTGTGTTCCGAAGATGACGTATTCGCGTGTGGTGAACCCCGCTGCTCGGAGTGCGTCCAGTTGCTCGGTACCGAGGCCGAGCAGCATCTCGAACTCCACATGTTCGGCTCTGAGCTTCGAATCATGCTCGGCGCGTAATGCTTCGAGGATGTCGTGGTCATGCGTCGCGATGGAAACCTGGTGGCCCGAGTCGACGATCCGGGCTGCGTAGTCGAGATACGCCCCGCGCAGTTCGGCACTACCGCGCGGGTAGGCGACGGATTCGGCTTCGAGGAAGGCGCCCTTCACGAGACGGATGCGACCGGGTCGGTCCAGCAGAGCGGCGAGATCCTTTGCGGTCCGGTGCAGTCGGGCCTGAACGGTGATCCCCACGTGAGTGAAACGCTCGGTCAGCCGCGCATGCATGTCGAGGACCAGGTCGGTGCGATCGGACGCTTCGGCGGAAATGATCAGCTCGGCACCCACGCGTTCCGTGGCCTCGGCCAGGCGCACGACATTGCGAAAGCACTGCTCCGGATCGATCACCAAGCCGATGTGTGAGAGGTCGAACGACACGGTGCTGTCGACACCCGACGTGCCGATCCGTTCCGCCAGTTCCACGAAAACATCGGTTTCGACGTTCGCGAGCTCGGGATCCCGGACGCTTTCCCCGGTGTATTCGATGCTCGCCTTGTGCCCTCGGGCGAAGATCGAGGGAAGACGATCGAAGGCGTCGTCGATGGTTTCGCCGCCGATGTAGCGAGCGGCCACTTTCCGTGCGAGTGCTGCCGTTGCAGCGTCCGCCATGGTGCGTTCTTTCAGGGATTCGTCGAGTGCGAGGCGGCGTAGGACGTCGGCGGCCTGGGCTTGCAGATCCGTGTTCACGGCTTCAGCGTATCCGGATGAGTGGGCGGGAATTATTCTTCGAACCCTTGCGTTCGATCTATTGTCGATATATCGTCGATACGTCAAACAAACACAGACAGTCCAGGAGGACAACATGTACGCCCCACACAACAACCCAGAAATGCAAGAACGTCGCGAGCACGGCCGTCGAGGCCCGCATCGTGGACATGGTTTCCGTCGAGGATTCGAGGGAGAGCGCCCCGAGGGTCGCTTCGAGGATCGAGCAGAAGGACGTCCTGAAGGACGCCCTGAAGGCCGACGTGGTCGCCAAGGTCAGCGTGAATTCGGTCGACCCGACCAGCGCGGACACGGCCGCCCTCACTTCGGCGAAGCCGGCGCAACTCTCCGCCCCGCGATGGGTCTACTCCGAGGTGCCGCCGTCGCGGTAGCCGCAGGTGGGACCGCTGAGCAGGTAGCCAAGGCAGAGGCAATTCTCGCCGAAGCACGCCGGGCATTGTTCGAGATGCTGGCGGAAAAGCCCGCTGACGTGCAGCCGGCCGACAAAGAGCCGGCTGACGCAGAAGCTACAGTCGCAGAATCTGCCGACACGCTGCCGGCAGAGTGATCACGGGGCTCAGGCGCCGACGGTGACTTCTTCGCTGTTCATGCCGGAAACGTGGCCGTCGACGCCCTCTCGCCAGTACCCGACAACATTGTGCTTGTCGCGAGCGATTCCTCGAACTTCCCTCAGATGCTTACGAATACGACGGCTGGTTGCGCTTTCGCACGCCACCCAGGCGTAGACGTCGGCCGGTTCGGATTCGGGAAACTCGACCTTCTCCACAGCCTCGAACAGCGCGCTCGGCGCCTTTCCGAGACCACTCCCCACGAGCCACGTGTACGTGACGTCGCCGCGAGTGACGAATTCCTGTCGATCCTCTTCGGTTTCGACCTCGATGATCGCCTGTGCGACATCGCCCTCTCGAAGTTCTTCGACAATCCTGCCCAGTCCGGGGAGACCCGTGGCGTCTGCGACCAGCAGCTGCCAACGAGGACCCGCCGGTGCTTGGTAATGGGAACGCGAACTGTCCGACCAGAAGACGCCTAGTAGGTGACCTGGTTCGGCCCGCAGGGCCCAATCCGCTGCAATACCGCCAGGGTGCACGACGAAGTCGATGTCCAGACGTCGGCCGCCGTCGTGCACCTTGCGCACGGTGTAGTGCCGCCACGGTGGCTCGGTTCCGAGATCGGCCTTGCCGTAGTCGGGATTGTTGAAGTAGTCGTATTCTGCTTCTGTTTCACCGGGTTTCGGGAACGCGATGTCGATGCGCTCGTCGCCCTGTCCGCCGGTAGGCCAGTGCCAGTCACCTTCTGCTTCGATGCTGATTCGCCGCATGTGCGGGGTCAGTGACGTGACGGTGACAACGCGGGCGGGTTCGCAGAAAGACATTCCTCGACCCTAAGGGTCCTGCGTGTCGAAGTGGAGACAGATGCTGTCGCAAGACGGACATCAAGTACAGCTGAAAACGCCAGCGTATGCCCCGAGGCATGGTTTCTCCCCGGTGCATACGCTGGCATTTTCAGTTATGTCCGTTCAGGCGGCTGTCGGTGGGCTGTTCCCTCCGATCGGCTGCTGATACGGGTCGATCGACATCGGCGGATAAAACACCGACTTCCGATCCGCTCCGATCTCCACTCTCCATTCCGTGTGGTGCAGTGTCCGGTGATGGTGGCCGCACAACAAGATCAGATTATCGAGATCTGTTGGGCCACCATCATTCCAGTGAACGATATGGTGAGCATCGCACCACCCCGACGGAGTCCCGCACCCTGGAAACGCGCACCCACCATCCCGAACTGCCAACGCCCGTCGCTGCGGAACGGTCGCGGTTCTCGCTTCCTTGCCGCAGTCGAGCGGAACACCGTTCTCATCCAGGAGGATCCGGGTGACGGTGCAATCGCAGGCGAGCATCCGGGCGGTGTCGATACTGATCGGGCCCACCCAATCCGTCCACGCGAACCCGAGTTCTTCGGTCGACGGCAGGAGGTCTTTCAGAGCTTGCAGATCTGTCATGTCTTTCGCACTGGCCGTTACCGTGACGTGAGGTTTCACCCCACCCTCGATCGGACCCAACCCCGCCCGCTCGTACCGACGCAACAACTCACAAAACCCGTCCGCGCGTCGTAAAGCAGGAGTGCGAGTGTCCTTGACGCCGTCCTTCTCCGGTGTCGGAGCGGACAGGCTAGACAACAAGGTGATCAGACGGGCCCCGTTCACAGCATCCAAGTCACCCTTCACAGAGACCCGCCCGTACAAGCCTTTCGAGGCGTAGAACTCATTGCGCTCCGAATCCTCGCCGACCGGAACTCCGTCCTCACGCTTGCCGTACTGCTTCTCGATCCGCCGGATCGCCGCCCGCACCGCATCACAATCGGCAATGTTCTTCGACGCCAGGCCGAGCAGGATTCCGCGGGCCTTGTCCACATCGGCCAGGGTCATGTTCTTCGGTGGATGCTGACAAAACGACGCCACCTGCCGGGCCTTCAACGCATCCACATCACCCCGGTGAAACGCATCGCCCACCACAGGTTCGAGCATCAACAACCGCGCCAACCCGACCAGCAGACTGCACTCCCCGATCTCCAGATTCGTCGAACCATGCAACCACTGCGCGATCGCCCGGAAACCCTTCCCGCCAAGAACATCCCGGGAAAACATCTCCACGATCAGCAACACCATCCGCGACTGCAACTCGTGCCGGGCGCGCACCAGATCCAGAACCTCACTCTTGAGGTCCTCACCATCCAGCTGCCACGCATCCCGACTGTCCATGCGACAATCATATTCGAACAAAGATTCGAACACAAGGGAATCGAAATCGAAAATTGCTGCTGTACAGCTACTTTCGACAAGTCGGACAAACGTCAGATCGAACCCAACTCCCGTGCACGAGCTACCGCCGACGTCCGCGACTTCACGCCCAACTTGCCGAAGATGTGGACCAGATGCGATTTGACTGTGGTCTCGCTCAGGAACAGTTCTTTACCGATCTCGCGGTTGGAGCGTCCCGCCGCCACCAGCTTCAGCACCTCGATTTCTCTTGGGCTGAGGCTGGTTTCGGGCTTACGGACGCGAGTCATGAGCTTCGACGCGATGGCGGGGGAGAGAACGCTGTCCCCGCTTGCGGCGGCGCGGACGGCCGACAGCAGCTCGACCGGTGGAGTGTCCTTGAGCAGATAGCCGCTGGCTCCGGCTTCGACGGCGCTCAAGATGTCCGCGTCCGTGTCGTAGTTGGTCACGACGAGTACGTGCGGCGGATTCGGCAGCGCGCATACCGCGCGGGTGGCGTCGACCCCCGTCTTGCCTGGCCCGAACCGCAGGTCCATGAGCACGAGGTCGACCGGCGTGGTGGCGCAGAAGGCTATGGCTTCCTCGGCGGTCCCTGCTTCGCCGACCACCTCGATGTCGGATTCGCTTTCGAGCAGCGCTCGTAGCCCGGCGCGCACGATCGCGTGATCGTCGGCGAGCAGCAGGCGGATCACTGTTCACCGGTTTCGAGGGGAAACGTCACCGCGACGGCGGTGTGTCCCGGCTCGGACTCGATGGAGAACGTTCCGCCCTGCAACTCGACGCGTCGTCGAATTGCGTTGAGGCCAAAAGATTCCGCCGGTCCACGGTCGAGGACTTTCACGTCGAAGCCGCGGCCGTTGTCGACCACGTCGAGGCTGACTGTGTTGTCGGAATAGGTCAGTGTCACAGCCATTCTGGTTGCATTTGCATGGCGGAGAACATTGGACACCGCACCCTGCGCGATGCGCACCAGTGTTGCTTCGAGGGGCATCGGCAGCCGGATTGCCTCACCTTCGACCACGGAGCGCGCTTCCAGTTCAGGACTGCTCGCGCGTTCGCAGATTCGACGAAGCGCATCGGCGAGCGATTGACCGTCCAGGGCCGCGGGTGTCAATTCGGCTATGAGTTGGCGGGTTTCGGCAAGACTGTCCGCAGCGGTTTCCCGTGCGAGGCTGATCTGACGGATGGCCGGGCTCTCCGGATCGGCGCGTTCGGCAGCGTGAAGGAGCATCTGGATGCTCGAAAGTCCTTGGGCTACGGTGTCGTGAATCTCGGCCGCGAGTCTTTCGCGTTCCGCGAATTTTCCGGCATCGCGAGACGTCGACGCCAATTCTTCACGGGTGTTCATCAATTCGTCGATGAGACGACCGCGCTCGGCTGCCTCGCGGTACAGCGCTTGATAGCCGAGACCGATGGCAACCGCCACGGCGGCGCCGATGATCGGGCCGACGGCGCCGGCGATCGTCCATCCACGATGCAGCCCGGTGCCGATCACGGCGACAGCTGTTGCCGCGGTGACGGCTAGCAGGCTCCAGGGGCGTCGCAGAATATGGAGATAGAGGAAGAAAAGTCCGAACGCGAGGTAGGCGGCGTCGGCGGATACCGCCATCGTCGCGATCCAGACGAGGGTCAGCACCGCTAGCCACCAGCGGGCAGCGTTGCCGCGCAGCCTTTTGGCGACTCCGAACAGATAGACGGCAACAAAGATCACGGCCAACGCGGTGATTGTCGCGGTCAGGTCGGATTCGTCGATCAGCGCTCGAAGAAACACCACACCGGCCAGCGCCATGACAAGGACATGCAGGCCCAGTTGTAAGCCGGCGAAGACAGGCGTGAGCGGAGATCGGTGCATCTCGCCCAGCTTAGCGAGGTTCGGGCCTGGTTCATCCATCAAAAGTTGTAAACCGGGATGGTTCTTTCGAGCGCTGGAATGTCGATCCGAGGTGCGATGGAAAGAGTCTGCATCCGCGAGAGCGTAGAGGCAAGCACAGGAAAGGAATTCACAGTGTTTGTCGCAATGAGGGACTTACGGGCAGCGCGAGGTCGTTTCGCGCTGATCTCCGTCGTGGTTCTGTTGGTTGCACTTCTGGTCAGTTTTCTCAGTGGGTTGACTGCAGGACTTCGCCATCAGAACGTGTCGGCCATCGAGGCCATGAATGCCGACACGGTGGTGTTTGCCGACACCGGAGCTGGGGCGTCGTTCGACGAGTCGGCGCTCACGCAGGACCAGGTCAACGCCTGGGCCGGCGCCGCGAAGGACGTCGATCCCGTCGGAATCGGCCGCGGCAAGGCAGGATTGGCCGACGGAAATCAGAAGTCGGTGGCCCTGTTCGGTGCTGACGGCGGTTTCGGTGACGTAACGCCGTCGGCGTCAGGCACGGTGGTGTTGAGCGAAGGTGCCGCCCGCGATCTGGGGGCGGCCGCCGGCGACCAGGTGAGCGTCGGTACGCAGCAGTTCACCGTCAGTGACGTTCGCGGCGACGACTGGTACAGCCATTCGCCTGTCGTCTGGATGACGCTCGATGACTGGCAGGCGGCCAATCCACGCGGCGGAGTTGCGACAGTACTGGCTGTCAGCGGAGCCTCCGACGCTTCCGCAACGGACAAGTCAGCCGCGACGACGTCGACGACGGTCAGCGGTTCGCTTGACGCGATCGGTTCGTACAAATCGGAGAACGGGTCGTTGACCCTGATGACGCTCATGTTGTTCGCGATCTCGGCCCTGGTGATCGGTGCGTTCTTCACGGTGTGGACGATCCAGCGAACCCCGGACATCGCGACGTTGAAAGCGCTCGGCGCAACCACCGGTTCTCTGGTACGCGACGCACTGGGTCAGGCCCTCATCGTCCTGATTGCCGGCGTCACCGTCGGAATCGGGCTGACGGCCGTGGCCGGCTCGCTGATCGGTGACGCCATGCCGTTTGTGCTGGACGCATCCACCACCGTCGTACCTGCCGTGGCATTGATCGGACTCGGTCTGCTCGGCGCGGCCTTTGCACTTCGATTCCTCTCGACCACCGATCCACTCACAGCATTGGGGAGCGCACGATGACCATGACAACCGGCACCACAGTTCTCGACATCCAGAACGTCGATCTGACGTTTCCCGACGGGCAATCGCGGGTGACGGCGCTGGACGACGTGTCTCTGCGGCTGCACCGCGGCGAGATCGCCGCGATCACCGGACCCTCGGGTTCGGGCAAGTCCAGCCTGTTGTCAGTGGCGTCGACCCTGATCCGTCCGGATTCCGGGCACGTCTATCTCCGGACGCCGGAAGGCAGCACCGACATTGCAGCGCTGAGTCGGCGGGCGGCGTCGGAACTGCGACGCTCGTCGATCGGGATCGTCTTCCAGCAGTCCAATCTCGTGTCGTCGCTGACGGCTCTGGAACAGCTCGAGGTGATGGCGCATCTTGGGCAGTCCGTGTTCACCTCGCGGGCCCGCCGCACAGACGTGAAATCAAAAGCGATGGATTTGCTGGACGCTGTCGGGCTCGCGGATCAGAGCGGAAAACGGCCGTCCCAGCTGTCGGGCGGACAGCGACAGCGGGTCAATCTCGCGCGGGCATTGATGAACGATCCGCAGCTGCTGGTGGTGGACGAGCCCACCAGCGCGCTCGATCAGGAGCGCGGTGCCGCTGTC
This sequence comes from Rhodococcus baikonurensis, assembly GCF_040489275.1. NCBI lineage: Bacteria > Bacillati > Actinomycetota > Actinomycetes > Mycobacteriales > Nocardiaceae > Rhodococcus > Rhodococcus baikonurensis. Next base: position 83,679 of record NZ_JBEUOQ010000009.1, read on the forward strand.
ATGGATCTGATCATCGGGGTGGTGCGGGAACACGAGGCGGCAACCCTTCTCGTGACACACGACCGAAGTCACCTGTCTCGGATGGATACTGTCTATCGTGTTGTTGACGGTTCCTTGACGGAGGATCAGGAGGCGCTCGCGGCGTGACTCAGGCGGGCACGATTCGGGCATTCGTCACTGCATCCGGGCGGGAAGTCAACCCGCGATTTGCTGGGCAGTTAGACTGTTGTCGACTCGGGCAACTTGAGAGGACGTGTTATGGAACGCCGCCGCAACGTTGCGCAGCCGCCACAATCGCCGATCGCGGATCTGGAGCAGATGCCTGCCCTGATTCTCCTCGACAGGCTTCCGGTGCCGGTCATGGCCGTTCACCGCGACGGCAGCATCGTTTTTGCCAATCCGTCCTTCGCTGACATGCTGGGATATCCCAAGAAGGCCGTCTCGGCGTTGCGTTTGCAGGACATCCTCTACGACAAGGATGCCGACGACGTCAGTGCCGAGCAGGCTCATCGTGAACTGAGTTCCGAGCCGGGTTCGGTCAAGGAGTTCGTGCACTCGGACAGCACGTTGGTGCGGGCGACGGTCAGTCAGTCGCTGCTCCGACGGGACGACGACACGATCACGCTTGCCGTCCTCCACGATCTGACGGAGCGCCTGTGGAACAACCCGCGGCACATCGACGACAAGCCCACCAAGTAGACCCGGTTATTTTCGGGATTTGACCGTCCGGTCCAGGCCGAGGGTTGCAGCAAGGGTGTTGACCACCCATTCTTCGTACTGTTGGCCGGTCCAACCTGCGCCGACCACGAGGTCGGTGTACGTCTCGGGGCTGAGTAGCGTGAGTGCCACGTTGACGGCTGTTTCGAGGTCGACGGTCGGTGCTTTTTCGACGATGCCCACCATCAGATGTTCCTGAACCGTGCGTCGTTGAGTGCGGTTGATTTGCCACAACCGGGCGGCGTCCTCGTCCGCGGAAGCAGCGGCCCGCAGGGCCAACAGGATGTCCGCGGTGCGCTCCAGAATGAGCCGTCCGTGGTGAACCTGAATCCGGAGTTGCCCGAGTGGATGTGGGGCGCCGAGCGCTGCCGCCACCCACGGACGGTCGAGAGTGGCCGTCTTTTCCTCGTCGCCCGCAACGGCCACGTCGAGCAGTGCTGACAGCACGCTCGGCTTGTTGCCGAACACGAAATAGACACTCTGCACCGACACGCCCGCCGCCGCGGCGAGCTGCTTGATCGTGGCGGCCGCGTAGCCGGGATCGACAAAAACTTCGCGCGCTGCCTCGATGATCTTGCGCCGCGCCGACGTGTCTTCCCGAAGTACCTCAGTCATGATTAGAGTTTAACTCTAGAGTCGAACTCTAGCGACTCGGGAGGCGAAATAATGACGAAGGTTCTGGTACTCGGTGGCTACGGTGCCGTCGGGGTTCCCCTGATGAAACAACTCGCGAAGGTCCCCGAAATCTCCGCGTACTCCGCCGGGCGCGATCGTGCTCGCGCTGACGTCGTCGTTGATCTTAAAGAGCCCGGCGCGTATTCGGCTGTGGTTCGAGACTTCGATGTCGTGGTGAATGCCTCGGGTTTCGAGGACCTTCGCCTGGCAGAAGAAGCGGTACGCAGTGGGGCGGCATTCGTCGACGTCACCGCGACCTCGAACTACTGCGAAGAACTGGAAGCGGTCGACGGACCTGTCCTGATGGGCGTCGGGTTGGCGCCCGGATTGACCAGTGTCCTTGCCGCCGAGGCGCATCGACTCGGCGACGGACCCGTGGACATCATGATCGGCCTCGGCGGAGGAGAACTACACGGACCGGCCGCGACGGCGTGGACGTACGGGATGTTGGGCACGAGTTTTCCCGATCCCGGCGGGCGATCGATCCGGAACTACACCGGAATGAAGAGCTTTCGAATGCCGGCCGATGCGACCGGCTACCGCACCGGCCCTGCTGTGCGGGCCGATTTTTCGGACCAACATGCCCTGACGCGCGACCTTGGCGTACCGGTGCGGACGTACCTGCGATTGGACACGTCCACCGCGACGCTTGGGCTTGCCGCCATGACGTGGGCGCCCGCTCTCCAGAAGGTGGTGCCGAAGAAGCTGTGGGGTTCGGATCGTTGGGTAGCGATGGCTCGAACGGATACGGGCCCGGCACTGTGGGTTTCGGGGCGTGGCCAGTCGGCCGCGACGGCAGCAATCGCCGCGCGCGCAGTGCAGGTGCTTGAAGGCGCCGCGATTTCGAAGCCGACGTGGTTTCACTCGCTGGAGACCGCCGAGTCGTTGCAAGCTGCGGTTCCCGAACTGTCGGTGCGGCAATGGGTGGGTGCGAGCAGCGAACGGTAATCCACCGTCGTGCCACCAGTTCGAGTCCGAAGTCTTCCGATTCCGGAAGTTCGCCCACCCGATCGAGACTGTAGGCAGGCCGTCGGAACGCCCCGGTTCGACGTCGAGGGTGCGGGAGTTGCCGACTGTGATCTATGGTTTCAGTTGCAGCGCAACATAGTTCAAACCATCATGATCCAAATGACTTGATACTCGACCCTGTCGAGTCACTCGGATCGGCTCCCGCGTTTCAGTGAGGAAGAACGGAGTGGTGGTCGAACGCACGTCGAACTCAATCGCGCTGATCCCGCTCGAATTCACCTGTAGAAAGGCTCATCATGAGTACACCGTCCGCCGATACACGCCGGGTCGCTCTGGTCACCGGAGCCGCATCGGGAATCGGTAAGGCCACCGTCGAACTGTTCGCCTCGCGTGGGCATGCCGTGGTGGCCGTCGACGTCTCCGAACGTGGGCTGGAATCTCTGAATCGACTCGACGGCGTGGTCACGGTAGTCGGTAGTGTCACCGAGGAGCAGGTCAACAAGGCGGCTGTCGATGCCGCACTCGAACACTTCGGCCGACTCGACACTGCCGTCCTCAATGCCGGGACTGGGGGCACACCTCCGCTCGAGTCTCCCCGTGCCATCGAGAATGCCGACCGCATCATCGGCGTCAATCTTCGGGGTCCCATCCACGGACTGCGGGCCGCGATTCCGGCCCTACGCGCAAGCCAGGGCTCTGCCGTCTTCACCGCGTCCGTCGCCGGTCTGCGGGGTGATCCCGGTAACTGGGCCTACAACGCCACCAAAGGCGCTCTCGTGAATCTGGTGCGCGCCTTCGCAATCGACTATGCCGGGGTCGGCGTTCGGATCAACGCCCTCGCGCCGGGTCTGACCCGGACCGGGATCACTGCGAACGTCACTTCCGATCCGACACTGCTGGCGGCAATCGAACGACGAATTCCTCTGGGCCGATTCGCCGAACCTGTCGAGCAGGCGGAGGCGATCTGGTTCCTCGCGTCCCCCGCGGCGAGCTACATCACCGGTACGACGCTCGTCGTCGACGGGGGTCTCGACGCCAATCTCGGCATCCTTCCGTTGCCGGAACCGTGAGCCCACGCCATCACGGCCTGAACGAACTGTCAGTGCGGCAATGGGATGGTGCGAGACGGATGTCCGGCAAGACTGTCGACTAGTCGCGGCGATCCGAGAAACGGCAATCCGGCGGCCGCATTGGTGAGACAACCGGGTACGACGACGCGGACGACATGCAGGCCAGTTCGGAGAACATCAGTAGTGGTGAGGTCGACCCATGCCGGCCTGAAACCCGAGCCTGTCAGTGCGCTTTCGGTGTCGATGGGTGACGTCAGAGAGTCGAGTTCCACCTCGCCGTCGACGGCACCTGCCAGCTCACTCTCGAATCGTGTTTGGATCTCCGGGTCCAGGTGGAGTTGCAAGTGGCATCCGTAGTCCATGACGTCGGCAAAGTCCGATCGGTAGACGTCCGCGTAGCGTCGATCGGCTCGCCACGGCGCAAGCGGGCTGTTCGGGGAGGCTGCGGCTCGACCGATGCCGCTCTCCGGGTCGTCGTAGTCGGCGGAAAGAAGTTGCAGCTGAAGCGCTTCGCCGAGCGACTTGAACGCAGCGGTCTGTGCGTCCTCGTGGCAGGCGGTTCCCATGGTGGAGTATCCGGTGCGGTGGTCGCGGACGAGGGCGCCGAGTACCGGGATCCCGAAATCACTCTCGAATGCCAGCCATCTAGTCGACAGGGTTTCGTGATTGCCCAGTCGAAGGAGCTGCTCTGGCATCCCGGTGACGATCCGAACGCCGCGCCTTCCGGTCCAGGAGAGCGTCATCGCGTCGCGCTCGACTATCTCGCGCAGTGCATTCCGTATCGCGAACCTCGTCGTGGGACCGGCGGCGAGACCCGCCTGAGCCACCGGTGAGATCGCCGGGCCCGTCCGGGCGACGAAATGAGGATAGGAACCCCAGACGAGTTCGGCCGGCACCCAGATATCCGAACCCGTGATCAGGTCGACTCCGAGAGTCCAGTCCATCTCCAGATCGTCGGTTGGTTCGACGAACGGGAACCGTGGCTGCGCGTACTGGGTGGCGCCGAAACGCGCGAGTCGTGACAGGTCGATGCTTGCGCCGATCACCGTCTCGGCTGATCCGCGGACGATCGGTTTGGCGACGATGTTCCCGCAATATCGTTCCACCGCTTCACCTATTGCGGCAGCGGTAGGTCGCGCACGGTCACCGAGATCGAAGCAGTATCCGGCACCCGCCGAGTCGCTGGACCAGGGTGAGAAGCGTGCCGAGTCGGAGACATACGAGTGAATCAGCTTGAACTCCGGCGGAAAGTGCTGGGGAACAACGGCGTCGACCAACTCTCGAATGATCCCGGTTCGGCGGTCGACGAGCAACGACCTCATGCGAGAGGGACCGGCAGATGCAGATGGGTGGTCGATGCGCTGGTCAATCTGCTACCTCCAAGAAGGGGAAAAGCTGCCGGGGCATTGTTGTACAGGCCGGGCGAGTGGACACGGACGACGTGTAACCCGGCGATCGAGATGTCGCGAGTGGTGAGATCGACGGAAATCGGCTGGTGCCCTCGGGACGTCAGGAGAGCAATCAGAGAATTCAGATTCAACGGCGCCTCGTCGGGAATCTCTGATACCGAGCGTGTTTCGGTGTAGTCGAAAAGATGCTCTTCCGCTGCCTCGGCCATCACGGGGTCGAGATACAGCTGGGCGACGGTCGGCAGATCGACGACGTCCTTCCATCGCGCCTCGAATTCGTCTCGGTAACGACGGTCGGTCCGAAAGGGTTTGTACAGGTGCGCGGGCAGCGTTCCGTCCGCCACGCTGCGCCAGGTCGGTCCGTCGGGGTCGGCGAGGTCGATCGTGATGGCCAGTACGGCGTACGCCTCGACAAGGGCCTTCGATACTGCAGCTTCCACGGTCGGTCGACAAGCCGTGCCCAGGGCGACCAGTCCACGTCGGTCGTCCCTGATCCACACTGCGGCGACGGGAATGCCGAAGGGGGAGGGAAGCAGCAGCACTCTGACGCGTCGAGTGTCGCTCTCCAGATCTCCGAGCTGTCGGTGCGCGGGCAACCGCTCCCAGTCGGCGAGTTCGACTGCCGGCAGTGACCGGTCTCCGCACCACCACAGTGCGGTGGCATCGCGTTCGAGAAGTTCCAGCAGAGCTGACATCTCGGCCTCGGCGCGTGAGCGCCCCGCAGCGATTCCGGCGTACTGCAACGATGCGATCGGTGGTTCTCCGCGACGGGCGCCTGTGTAGTACCCGAGATACGTCAGGGCTGCAGGCACATAGGTGGGCACTTTCTCGTCCATGGTGTGACCGAGTGCCCAGCGAATATCCAGGGCAGAGGTGAAGGGAACAAAGGGGAACCCGGCAAGGCGGTACTGGTCCTCGCTGTACAGCGCGAAACTCGCCGGATCGACGACCCGTGCACCGGACCGCTCCAGCGCCGACGCGCTGCTGCGGACCAGATCTTCGGGGATCACGTTGCCGCAATACCGCTCGACGGCCTCACCGGTTGCCGCGCCGCGGGCCGCGGCGTCGTCGCGTATCGAAGCCCCGAATCCGTAAGGGTCGGCGCGGAACCGTCTGCTGCCGCCGAAGTTGCGGGTATCGGCCACCCTCGCGGCCCACCCGACCCAACCCGTCGGCATGTCGGAGCGAATGTGGGGGTCGAGTGAGGTCAGTACGCCGCTCCGGGCGTCGACGAGCAAGTCATTCACCGTCAGTTCCTCCGAGTATCGGCAGGGTCAACGACCCGGAAAATGATTGGTGCAGTGCGGTACAGCGGGTTCCCCGATAGCGATCGCCGTCTCCCAGATTGCGTGCGAGGCGGGGGAAGTCCGAGCCGGCGATCTGCAGTGACAGAACGTCACCGGGACGCAGGGTGTGCAACACGGGATCGAGATCTATGGTCAACGTGCCGGAGCAAAGGCTGACGCCGGCCCCACGAGCGATCGACCTGCTGACTCCGGCGCTGTCGACGATGCTCAGCTCGACGATCCAGTCGGCTTCGCCCTCGGGCGAATGCACTGTCAACTCCGCCGAAGGCGTTCCCGACAGCACACACTCGACCTCCATGTCGAAAGTCCAGACAACACAGTCGTTTCGGCCCTCGTCCGCGTGGTGCGTGAAGCTGAAAGGTGCCGTCCCCGGATCTGGTTCGAGACGAACGCGATTCGCGCCCATGACATACGGTTCGGTCGACCATTCGCCGGCACCCCGGTCGAACACCCGATTGATGGTCGCGGGCCGCGCCGAGAATATCGATTCCATCCACTCGACCTGAAGGTGGCCGAAACTTGTCTCGCCGACCATTCCGGGGCGGAGGTCATGCGCCCAGGGGCCCACGATCAAACTTTGTGGTCCGCGCTCCACGGATGCGTAGTGTCTCAGCGTCTCCCGGATCATCGCGTCGTCCCAACCTCCGATGTGTAATCCGGCGACATCGAGTTCGGACAGGTCGTCCGCGGAGACGAGATCGTCGCTGCCGTACGGCTGGCGTTCACGAGCCCGGTTGATCGGCGTCACCCAACCCGGCGAATCGGAGGTCAGGCCGACCTTCTCGATCATCGACTGCGCCGGGAGATGTTCCAGCAAAGCTGAATCCGAGCGCATCAGAGCCGGGATGAATCCCTCACGGGAGGACGAGGAATCTCCGTGCTCGCCCCACCACGCCAGATGCTCGGCGAGGAGAAGTATCCCCGACGGATCACGTTTGACTCGATCGCTTCCGATGGTCGGCACTTTGGAGACGACGGCGTCAACGCGAAATGACCGATCGGCGCTGTTGGTCTCGGCAGCAAATGCCCAGGCGGTTCCTGCCGCGTACGAAGCCCCGCTGGCGATGACGCACTTCGGCGTCCAAGGCTGATCCTGCAGCCACTCGGCCAGGGCGGCGCCGTCCTCTCGCTCGTGGACGTACGGTTCCCAAGAGCCGGTGGAATCGTGCCGCCCACGCACGTCCTGACAGAGGAACGCAATTCCTCGCGATCGCCATTCGATTCCCTCGGCCAGATGCCACCCACGCCCGTACGGGGTGCGGATCACGATCAGCCCTCGAGGTGAAGACTCTGATGGGAGAAGCACATCCGTAGCGAGCAGAGAACCGTCAGCGGCCGGAACCTCGACACCGAGGGAGATCACCGGAGCGTCGGCAAAGGGTCGAGAACGCCGCCTGGCAGTGGTAACACGGGATGGCGAGTCGTCATGAGGGTTCGTGGATTCATCCGGATCTGGTGGTGAAGGTGTGATTGCGGTGCGCCGTAGGAACCAGCCACGACGACCGAACATGCAAGTGCACTGACCATTGCGGCTGCGGTGGGCGAAAGTTCAAGCGGACGGCGGTCGCTGCCGGCGAGGTGTTTCCACAGTGCCTGCAGATGATCCGGTACACGCGACGCGGCAAGCCGTCGTCCGCAGACGTCCCGGTAGCTCGAGCTGTCGATTCCGTCGAAGAAGGGGCCTATGTATATCTCGCCCAGCTCGGAGTGGACGCGTTGCCACGGAGTTCGGCTGCGGCGGCACCAGGTATCGAGTTCCGACCACGCGTCGTGAGGGGGAGCGTCGGCAACCGACAGTACGAGGTCCGATGCCGCAACGTCGTCTTCGATTGGCGCAGTGGTGAATATGACTTCGAGATCCGGAAGAGCTTCGGAGAGCAGGGCGATGCAGGCATCGGCAACGGGCCCGGTTCCGTCGACCAGTACATGTCGGAGGACTGGAATCTCCGGTACTTCACCTGGAACAACCAGCACGCCGCGTGCGAGGAGGGCGTCGGCGATCTCGATCGATCCCGCGCCGAGCGGCGAGTTCGACCGTCGGAGGAAGCTGTCGAGTTCCGCGAGATTTTCGGCAGGCGCACCGATCGTGACTGCGTTCTCGTCCGGTGTCAGGTAGTGCCAAGAACCGTCCGGGGTCGGGTACAGCTGGTGTCCGTCGGCGAGGGCGTACACGGATCTCCTTGTCGAGGCCCGCACCCGACGAGTCGGATGCGGGCGGGGTCATCAGCAGATCAGACTGTCGAAACAGGCTGGATCAAGGAAGGTTTCAGCTCTGGAAGCTGAAAGGGTTGTCGACGAGAGCGTTGGTACCCACACCCTGCAGAGCGTGTGCTGACGTAGCCTCGGCAACCGGCTCGAAAGTGAACGGGTTGTCGACGAGGGCATTGGTGCCGACGCCCTGGAGTGCATTGGCCGGAGCCGAGTTGGAGACGCTGTCGAACGAAATGTTGCTCATTGTCATCCCTTCCGTAATGGAAACCATTTCCATTACGATGCCACCGTACGAAAGATCGCGACGGAGAGCAACAGGTACAAGAGAGTGCATACATGAGCGAGACCCCGACGACGGGATCCGTCGAAGCGCAACCACATGTGTTTCGGGACAGATCGTTTCGATTGTTCTTCACCGCCCGCACGATTGCCGTGGCCGGTGCGGCGGTGACCGGAGTGGCCATGCCGATCCTGGTGTTCGACATCAGTCGGTCTCCGTTTCTCACCTCGCTCGCGGCCGCTGGGACGGTTCTGCCGTACCTCGTGTTCGGTTTGTTCGCCGGCGCGGTGGCAGACCGAGTCGATCGGCGCACGGTCATCCTGTGTGCGCAGGCCGCAGCTGCTCTTGCCTTGGCGAGTGTTCCGGTGGCCCAGGCGCTTGGTGTCTTGACCGCGTGGCATGCCGTCGGCGTATCGATGTGCATCGGAACGTGTTTCGTGTGGTTCGACGCTGCAGCTTTCGGAGCGCTGCCTGCTCTGGTCGGTCGGCAGAGGATACCGGCCGCCAACAGTGCGCTGTGGACGGCCGGCACGCTGATCGATGTTGCCTTTCCGGCGATTGCCGGAGTGCTCGTGGCATCGATCGGCCCGGCCTACGCATTGGGTGCTGATGCGCTGGCCTATGTATTGGCCGGACTGGCCATGGCGTCGATCGGAGCCTCGTTTTCGATTACCCCTGCGGTGCCGAAGAAGTCGGAACCTGGAATTGCGCGTGACATACGCGAAGGCCTCAGCTTTCTCTGGCAGTCTCCGCTCCTGCGAGCCTTGACCGGCGTCGGCTTCGTCAATTCGCTGACGCAGGGCGCTGTCACGGCGCTCCTGGTGGTGTACGCGACCGAGAGGCTGGGGATTTCGACGTCGAGTCCGATGATCGGGGCCGTGTGGACAGCAGTCTCCGTCGGTGGTGTGGTGGGCGCAGTCTTGCTCCCGCGCCTACCGGCGCGGTGGCCGGTAGGGGCGATCACGATCGGTGCGTTGACCATCGCCCCGGCGGTGCTGTTCGTAGTTGCGACAACCAGCAACACCGCCTCCGCGATCACTGCTCTGGCCGTCTACTCCGGCTGTGCGACTGTCACCATCCTCAATGGGATCGGTGCACGGCAACGCCTGACGCCGGATCGCCTTCAGGGCCGGGTGAACACCACGGCGCGGATGGTCGCCTGGGGTGGTTCGCCGGTGGGTGCCTTGATTGCCGGGGTAATTGCCGGACGGTGGGACATCGGCACCGCTTACCTTGTTGCGTGCATCTTTGCGCTGGTCGGGGCACTCTTCGCATGGGCGAGCGCTCTGCGGTCCGACCCTCACCCGCACAGATGAGCATGTCACTATTAATGAAAACGACTGTCGTTATGGTTAGATCCACCTGTTCACGACTGCGAACGCCACTAACTCAGGAGCGCGATGACGCTGACCAGCGAAGCAGTACCTGACGCGCCGTCGCGTGCACACCCCGTCGGCCAGCGTGGGTACGGTCCGTTTCTATTGGCCACGGCCGTTGTGCTCGTCGCGGTCTCCACCGTCGCAGTGTGGTCCGGTGCTGCGTCGCTGTCCTTCGCCGACGTGTTCGCAGTGTTGTACGCTCACGTCGGTGGCCCGCCGGTCGATCCACTGCTCGATCGGATCGTATGGGGACTACGGGTCCCGCGCATTCTGATCGCGGCATTGGCCGGCGCAGGGTTGTCTCTGGCCGGCGCCGTGCTGCAAGCATTGGTGCGCAACCCGATTGCCGATCCCTACATTCTGGGTGTCGGTTCGGGAGCGTCCTTCGGCGCGGTGCTGATCATGACGACGGGCATCGGAACCGGGCTGTCGATCGGTGTCCCGGTGGCGGCCTTCCTGGGAGCGATGATCTCCCTGATCGCGGTTCTCGTTCTGGGCAGGCGCGAGGGAATGCTCGTCCCGCTACGCATGGTCCTGGCCGGTGTTGCCATCGGCTATCTACTTTCGGCTGCAACAAGTTTCGTGCAGCTGCGTGCCGACCCGAGCCAGCTTTCGGGAGTGCTCTTCTGGTTACTCGGTTCGGTGAGCGGGGCAAGTTGGTCGGATCTCGGTGTGTCGGCCGCGGTAATCACCTTGTGCGCAGCGGTGTTGCTGACGCAATCGCGCCAACTCAATGCGCTGGCGATGGGTGACGAGAGTGCGCAATCGGTAGGCGTCGATGTGCGTCGTACCAGATTGCTGTTGCTGGTGATCGCGTCGTTGCTGACCGCTGTGGTCGTATCCGTCGCCGGCGGAATCGGTTTCGTGGGGCTACTCGTGCCGCACGCCGTACGGCTCCTCGTCGGATCCGATCACGGCAAGCTGCTCCCCGCCACCGCGCTCGTCGGCGCCACCTTCCTGGTGATCGTGGATCTTGCAGCTCGAATGCTGGATGCGCCCAACGAATTGCCACTCGGGATCATCACCGCGGGATTGGGCGCTCCGTTCTTTCTCTGGTTGCTTCGACGGGACGGCGGTGCGCAGTCGTGAGATTGTCGGCCAGCGGAATTCAGATCGTTCTGGGCGGGCGCCTGGTGATTTCGGGTGTGGATCTGGAAGCACCGGAGGGAAGTGTGGTCGGGCTCGTCGGACCGAACGGCAGCGGAAAGTCCTCCCTCCTGCGCGCGTTGTATCGCTCGATGAAGCCTCGAAGCGGAGTCGTGAAGGTGGACGAGGTGAATGTCTGGGACGATCTCTCGCCCCGATCGGCTGCCCGCATCATCGGTGTCGTCGGGCAGGAGCATTCATCCGACTTCTCGTTCAGTGTCCGCGAGGTTGTCGCGACGGGCCGAACGCCGCATCACAGCGCGTTCTCCCGACTGGGTGAAATCGACCGGGACATCGTCAGTGCCGCACTGGCACGAACCGGTATGCGCGGCTTCGAATCACGGCTCTTCGCTGAACTGTCCGGTGGTGAGAAGCAGCGTGTGATGTTGGCGAGGGCCATTGCTCAACAGCCGTCGGTGCTGGTCCTGGACGAGCCCACCAACCACCTCGACATCCGCGCTCAGCTCGAATTGATGGAACTGGTCATCGAACTCGGTACCACGACGGTTGTCGCGATCCACGAGCTTGCTCTGGCCGCCGCCTATTGCGACTACGTGTGTCTGCTTTCGGAGGGTGCGGTTGTCTCGTCGGGCCCGACCGCCGAGGTTCTGACCGAGGATCTGTTGTCCGAAGTATTCGGCGTTCAGGTGCATCTCGGCACTCATCCGTTGACCGGTCGTCCCCTGCTCTCGTTCGCCCCTCCGCTCCTACCTACGAAAGAAGCAGTGTCTTGAAAACATCGAAACGTACTGCCGCGCTGTTCTGCTCGGCAGTAGCTACCACAGCTGTACTGACCGCCTGCGGGAACTCCACTGTGGATTCGGCGGCAGCGTCCTCCGAGAAGATCACTGTCACGAATTGTGATCGTGACATCACGTTACCGACGTCGGCTGAAAGGATAGTCTCGCTGTATCCGTCGATGACGGAGCTTCTGATTCAGCTCGGCGCCGCCGACCGCATTGTCGGACAATCGAATACCGACCTCTCACCACCGAGTCCCGATCTCGCGCAACAGTTCGCCGCCGTGCCGGTACTGAGCACCGGAGTTCCCGCGAAAGAAGCACTGCTCGACGCCCGTCCTGATCTGATCGTCTCCGACGGCGAATACTGGTTCGACGGTGACCGATTGCAGAGCATGGACGAACTACGCGACCTCGGCATCCCGATTTTCGTGAACAGCGGCTATTGCCACAAGGCAGTCACCGAAGGACGGATCGACGACGTCTGGTCCGATCTCGACGCTCTCGGCGCCTTGACGGGAACGAGCGACGAAGCGGCAACTCTCCTGGCAGACGGCAAGAAGTCGCTCGCCGCCACCGAGGCGTCCGTGGCCGGGAAGGAGCCGGTTCCCACTGTGATGCTTCAGGTTTCGGAGGGGCAGTCCTACGCTCTGGCAAGGGGTCTCTACAGCAGTGTGCTCGAGGCGGCCGGGGGAAAGAACCTCTTCGAGAGCGACCTCCCTGACGGAAAGTACTTCGGCCAGGTAGCGACGGAGTCGGTACTCGCGAAGTCGCCGCAGGCAATCCTCGTCGTCTACTCCACCGAGTCGACGCGGGCATCCACCCTCGAGGCTGCCCGCACGGCATTTGCCGGCACTCCCGCCGCGGCGTCTAATGCGATCTTTGCCGTCCCGGAGGCGTGGTTCGCAGGCGAGTTGGTATCGATAGACGGCGCTGCCGAGGTTTCCCGCCTGCTGCACCCGGGTTCGTGACCGCACTCGAGCGGATCGAGGCCGTCGTATCGCTGCATGCTGCGCTGGACCGGACGGTGAGTCCGTCGGAGCGACCGTTCGACGAGGGCGCACTGCCGCCGGTGACGTCTGAGTTCGTTGAATTACCGGCCCCGACGCCACTACCGGCCCGGGACTTTCCGGACATCTTGCAGGCACGACGGAGTCGCTACAACCCGGCAGCAGTTGCGTTGGGAGCAGTCGAACTGTCAAATGTGCTGCACCACAGTCTGGTCAGTAGTCCGACGGCCGGCGGGATGCGCGAACTGACGGTGTTGATGGTTGTCACCCAGCCCAGTGATCCGCTCGGAGTCGGGGTGTACCGATACGCCCCGGACCGCGCCGAAGCTGTCCGGCTGGGCGACGTACGAGAGCACCTTCGTGCGAGCCTTCTCCAACCCGAGTTCGTCGACGTGTTCCCGGTTCTTCTGTTCGTGGTCGCCGACGCGGAAGCACCGCTCGAGAAGTATGCGATGCGGCACTACCGCACGATGCACGTGGATGCCGGTGTGCTGGTTCAGAATCTGTACCTGGTGACCGAGGCGATGGGACTTGTGGGCTGTGCCATCGCAGGATTCACCGATCCGCGAGTGGCATCTCTGTTGAATCTCGCGACGACGCAGCTTCCCGTCATGGCTTTTGCCCTCGGGCGGCCCGGCTAGTTCAGGCGAGAATGCGCGCCTTCTGGGTCTCGAACTCGGCGTCCGTCAATACGCCGGCGTTCTTGAGTTCGCCCAGCTTGGTGAGCTGTTCGATCTTCGCGTCCATCGACGCTGTCGGGGCTGCCTGCGGCGGCAGGGGCGGTAGATCCGGAATCGGCGGCACCGGCTGGGCCTGGGCTGCGCGAGCCTGATCTTCGGCGGCCCAACGGGTCCGCTGACGGCGCTGAACATTGCCGTGAATGGAGCTCGCGACGGCTACCCGGCCGGCTCGCCTCAAGAAACTCATGCGTCCTTCTCCGTATTTTCCGGTGCGGTGTTGTCGAGTGCATCAGCCAGTTCGTCCAAGCTCAGGTGACCTTCGGTGACAACCTTTGCGCCGCTGCGTGTCCAGGCATCGATGGCAGGCAGTATGGCCAGTTCCTCGTAGACGAGTAGGGCGGCAACACTTCCGGCGGCCAACTCGTCACCAACGGCAGCGATGTCGCCGGCGTCGAGCAGTCCGGAGGCAGCGCCGTCGAACTGCGCCAGATCGAAATCTTCGAGTTCGAAGGTGGAGGCCGGTACGACGGATACCGATCCGTCGGCGGCCTTGGTGACGAACTCGAGGTCGAGGATGCGGATCGCTCCGGAGTCGACGAGAGTGAGCAGCTGCTCGAATCCCGCGGAGGTCGGTGCACCGCTGGGAAACTCGACGGCTACGTATTCGATGGGGCCGAACTGGTCTGGGTTGGACATCGGTTACTTCTTGCCCTTCGTGGGTTGCGGTTCTTCCAGAGCAGGTACTTCGTTGGGCATGCGCCCGGCCGGAATGACGGCGAGCAGAGAGAGTCCGGCGAGTACGAGCAGCGAGGTTCGCAGTGCGCGCAGGCGCGCTTCGGTGTTGATCCGGATGGCTTCGTCGATCTGCGCTTGTGTCGCCGAGGTGTTTTCGAGCGTCACGACGAGTTGATCGTTCGGGACGAAGTTGACCTGGTCGAGATTGATCCCGGACTCGACCTTGAGCGATGCCGGGATGGTGGGGTTGTCGATCAGCTGCGCGCTGACGAGGGTACCGAGGATTCCGACGGCGAACACGCTGGCCACCGCGATGCCGACGCTGCCGGACATGTTGTGTACCAGTCCTCGCCAGGCACCGACGTCACCGGCCAGTTCCTTGGGGGCTGCGGTGAGGAGGGTGTTGAACACCAGCGCAACGATGGCGCCCTGCCCGAGGCCGAGAGTGATCAGCCCGATGACGACGAAGATCTGATGCCAGTCGCCACGAATGGTGAAGGCCAACAGGATGAGTCCAGCGGCAACAACGACGAACCCGGCTCGTGCGATCAGGCGCGGGGAGTACGTCTTGTACAGGCGCGCGACGACGGTGCTCGCGATGAAGATCGAGAGTGTGTACGGGATGATCGAGAACGACGTCTGCAAGCTGGTGCGGCCCTGGATGATCTGCATGTACAGCGGAATGAGGAAGTTGGCCGCCGTTCCCACGAACATCATCGTCGCCATGCAGATCGTGGTGGCGCGCTCGGCGCCGGTCTTGAGAACGTCGAGGTTGAAGAGCTGAGGCTTGTTCTGTGCCTTGCGGCTTCGCGTCCACTGGAAGAAGCCCTGCGCGCAGATGGTGCCGAGGACGATCAGGATTGCCGCGGGTGAAACACCGATGACCGAGAACGGCGCAGAGTCGGTGGCAAGGATGACGCCCCACGAGTTCAGGCCGCTGAATCCGAAGCTGAGCAGGATGACGGCAACGGCAGCAATGGCGGCGCCGGCCCAGTCGATGGTGATGTCCTTCTGTGGGGGAACAGGTTTGACACGGAAGCTCAGGATCAGGTTGACCACGGCGAGCGCCACGACGAGAGCGAACGAGTAACGCCACCCGATCGTCGTCGCGAAGGAACCGGCGATGAGCAGTGCCAGCACACCGGCTGCTGGGATTGCTGCTGCCAGGTAACCGATGGCCTTTGCCTGCTGATCGCCACTGAAGTTCGTGGCGATGAAGACCGTCAATGCGGGAGCGATGAGGGCGATCACTGCGCCGGACGCAGCTTGCGCCACGAACAGCATTGCCGGGCTCTGACTCAGAGCAACCGCGGCCATCGCGAGGCCGTGAATCGCGACCGCAATCTGGAAGACCGAACGCGTTCCGTACCGGGCGCCGATCTTGGCTCCCAGCAGAATGAAGGCAGCCATGGCGAAGGTGCCCGCGGTGATCGCGGTGCCGACACTTGTTGCGGGCGTGTCGAGGTCGGTGGTGATACCGGCCATCGAGACGGTCAGGGCGTTGACGGCGAACGACGCCTGGATCTGGGTCAGGACCACCACGACGAGTGGTAGCCAGGAGGCGGTACTCACGGCGGCCGTTGTGGCGGCTGCGCCAGGCTTTACGGACATGATGGGTCACGCCTTCCTCGACACTGCGTGTACTCGGGGTGTACTCGCGACGTGCCCGGATCAGCCACGCACGGTTACATTAGCCGGAATTGTGCTGAATGGTCGCCTGCAGGTGGTTGGTTTCTTCGCGGTAGACCACCATCTCCCGTTGCAAGGCGCGTCGGAAGCGTGGTTGCTCGGCCACGAGTACGGCCAGGACGGTCAGCAGCAGCCAGGTAGCCGCCGCGCTCGCGAGGAGCAACAGGACCGGAATCCATGGTCCGCCCATTTGCTCGAGCAGCGTCGTCTTGGCCCAGACTCGCCAGTAGAGCATCAGATTGACGATCAGTCCGACACCGTAGGAGATGAAGAAAGACAGCAGGAACTGCTTCCACGTGCCGTCGTGGCGCCGTGCCGTCATCGGTTCGGCCCGCAGCGGCAACGCCACGGACATCACGTTGGCGACGCCGAGCCACAGCAGGATCATGGTCAGCACCTGACCGCACGCCTTCACCAGATCAGCGCTGCTTCCGGAGCGCCAGGCGAGGACGGCGCTGAGCAGGAACCCGGCGCTGCCGACGAGAAGCAGCATCACCGCGTTCTTCGCGACCAGTACGTGCCAGAGCCTGGTGCCGCCGGACAACGCAGCACGGACGCGGCCGGCGTCGAAGCTGAGTGCATTGGTGCACACGACGCTTCCGACCACACCCGAGAGTGCGTACAGCGCAAGGTAAGGCAGTCGATCTTCCTTGGCGTCCCACTGGAAGAGGCGGATGAAAGCCAGGTATGCCAAGCCCATTCCGAGGCTCAGCCCCAGCCGAAAAGCGATCGACCGAGGCTTGCCACTCACGACGTGCCGTGCTTCCTCACGGATCCGCGAGCCGAGACCCTGTACATGCCGGACGACGGGGTTGCCCGAGGTCAGCGGGACGTAACCGCGAATCGCAGCGGCGACGGTATCGGTGTCACCGGCATCGAGCGCAGCGACGCGTGCTTCGAGAACCGCAAGGTGGGCGGCGCGCAGGGCTATCCGTGCAGTGGTGACCGCGGCAACGGCGTCGGCCTCGGCCTGCGCGGCGGTACCGATGGTGGCGTCGGCGGGAAGCGGTGGTTGCAACCGGGTGATCAGTTCGAGTTGGTGCGCCATGTGCGGCGAGGGCGACAACCCACTGTACGACGGTCGGCTCAGCGCAGTTCGTTCGTCGTCGAGCGAATCGCGGACGGACGCGGCGGCTTTGCGGACCGCCGTCGGGTTGTGCCAGCGCACCGATCTGGCGTCACGCTCGGCGGCGACGGCCCGGGAGGCAACCTCGGTCAGATCCTCCACCGCTGTCAATGTGTGCTCCACTCGGTTTAGGTTGGTTTCATGACCACCAACTCGGAAAAGGAAGATCTCCGGCGGTACCTGCAGGCAGCGCGCGACGTGCTCGTCTGGAAGCTCGACGGGCTGTCGGAGTATGACATTCGGCGTCCGATGACCCGGACAGGGACCAACTTGTTGGGTCTGGTCAAACACATGATCGGCGTCGAGCTCGGGTATTTCGGTCCGACGTTCGGCCGACGTGTTCCCGATCTACCTGCGTGGTTGCGTTCGGAGGAACTCAACGTCGACATGTGGGCCCGCGCCGACGAGTCCAGGGCCGACATCGTCGAAACCTATCGCCGTACCTGGGCTTTCGCCGACGCCACGATCGAGGAGCACGATCTCGATGCCCCCGGCTTCGTGAAGCATTGGCCGGAGAATCGGCGCGACGTCACGTTGCATCGGATACTCGTTCACGTCGTCACCGAGATCCATCGGCACGCCGGCCATGCGGACATCGTCCGGGAGTTGATCGACGGCGGAGCGGGGATGAAGGCGGGCGACGACAATCTGGCTCCCGGTGATCAGGCGTGGTGGGCCGAGTACAACGACCGTCTGGAGACGGCGGCACGCGAGGCCGACCACGCCTGAACTACTCGAATACTGCTGCCGCCCCGATCACCACGACGACGATCACGAAGTTGATCAGCAGGAGTGGCCAGACGAAGCGTAGGAACTTGTCGTAGCCCACCTTCGCCATCGCCAGCCCGCCGACAACGACGACGTTGGTCGGGGCGACCATCAGCATCAGGCCGTGGCCCATCTGGAAGGCGGTGATGACGAGTGCGCGGCTGACTCCGGCGAAGTCGCCGAGCGGAGCGAGCAGCGGCATCGCCAGGGTGGCGTGACCGGAGCTGGACGGGATCAGAAACGCCAACGGGATGTTGACGAGCATCACGAGGATCGCGAAGACTCCGGCCGAAGCGCCGCTGACCAATTGCTCCATCGCATTGAGGATGGTGTCGAGGGTTTCGGTGTTCGTCATGATCACCGAGACGCCGCGAGCGAGCAGGATGACGATTGCCGGGCCGACCATGTCGCCGGCTCCACGCGTGATCAGGGAGACGATTTTCTTCTCACCCATCTTCGCGACGATGCCGACGAGAACTGCGGCGAGGATGAACAGCATCGCCAATTGCGGGAACCACCAGTTCAACTCGAACCAGTAGGGTTCGGTGGTGGTGACGTGGTACGCGTCGTACTCGGCCGGTCCGGTGGTGGCTCCGAAGATGCTCGACCAGGGGATGACGGAGAAGATCATCAATCCGAAGGTGAGCCCGGTGATGAGCAGCACCAGCTTTTGAGTTCCGGTGAGCTTGCCGTCGATGTCCACCGGCTCGGCCGGCTCCTCGTCTTCGTCGTCCTCGATGTCGAAACCGACGAGCGACTTGGACGGGTCCTTCTTCACCTTCGCGGCGTAGCGGAGAACGAATACCACTGCTACTGCGGTCAATACGATCCACAGGATCACGCGCAGCACGATGCCGTCACCGATGGAGACGCCTGCTTCACCCGAGGCGACGCCGATCGAGAACGGGTTGACCGTCGACGCCATGTTTCCGACCAGTGCGCCGAGGATGATCATGGTGGCCGCGACCATGCGGTCGTAACCCAGTGCCGTCATCAGCGGTATGAGCAGGGCGTAGAAGCCGAAGGTCTCGACCGAGAAGCCCATCGTCGAACCCAGCAGCGAGAACAGCACCATGATGACGGTGATGAGCAGCCAGCCCTTGTCGCTGAGCTTGGTGGCGAGTTGGGAGACAGCGGTTTCGAGGCTGCGGGTGGCAAAGCTGACGGAGATGAACGCACCGAGCGCCATGATGAAGAGGACGACGCCGACCGAGCCGAAGAGCCGTCCGATGTTGTCGGTGTCGACGAACCCGGTGATCGAATCCTGCACGCCGTACAGGCCGTTCACGGGGGAGAGGATCAGCTGCTGGATTCGTTCCCAGAACGAGAGCGGAGACGTGACGGTCTCGAAGCTGCCGGGAACGGGTGAGCCGTCCACGTCGACGCCGAAGCGTCCGGCCGGAATGAACAGTGCTGCAACCCAGACCAGGACGGTGACGATCGCGAGCATCGTGACCGCACCGGGGAACTCGAACTTCTTCTTGGCCGGTGTCTGCGCGGATCCCGTGTCGGTCTCGGTGCTCATTTCTTCCCCTCGAAGGTGTGTGCATACTCCTGAAAGAACAGGGCTTTGGCGACGACGGCCTTCTCCAGCTCGTCGAGCAGGACGCGTTCGTTGGGGCCGTGGATGTTCGCGTAGCCGTCGGTGGCGCCGAACAACAGCTTCTCAGCGGTCGGCACTGCTGTATCCAAGGCCATGACGAGGGGGATCGATCCGCCGCCTGCCATCAGTCCGGCCGGCTCACCCCATGACTGCGAGAGTGCTGACAGCGCTGCGTCGAAGGCCGGTCCGCCTTCGGCCGCGGCAAACCCGTCGCCCGTTTCTCCTGCAGTGACGGTCAACGCCAACCCGAAGGGCCGCAAGGCTTCCAGGTGCCGGACCAGAGCAGCCTGCGCCTCGGTGGCAGGTTGGCGCGGGTGCACGCGCAGATTGATCACGGCGCGGGCGGTGCTGGCGACGGCATTGACGGCACCGTCCACCGGAGGAGCGTCGATTCCGGTCACGGTGACGGCCGGGCCCGACCAGATGCGTTCGCCGATGCCGCCGGTGCCCAGTAGCGGAAGCCCGTCGCGGATCTCGGCGAGGGTGCGAAACTCGTCCTCGGTATATGAACTGCCGGTCCACGGTTCGCGCAGGAGGCCGTCGACGGCGACGTCACCGTTGTCGTCGTGCAGCGACGCCAGTGCGCGGATGAGCGCGAGGCGGGCGTCCGGTGCGGCGCCGCCGTAGAGGCCGTTGTGCTTGTCGGCTCCGAGAGTGGTGAGTTCGACGATCACCTGGGCGGATCCGCGCAATGCGACGGTCAGAGTCGGCGATCCGGGGCGAACGCTGCCGACGTCGGCGATGACCATTGCGTCGGCCGCAAACAATTCGGGGGCTTCGGGCGGATAGTTGTCGAAGGGGCTGCCGAATTCTTCCTGGCCTTCGATGACGAGCTTGACCGTCACCGGCGGCTTTCCGTCGAATACGCGAAGTGCGCCGATCATGCCGATGACATTTGCCTTCGAATCTGCTGTACCGCGGCCGTATATCGCGCCGTCGCGTCTGGTCGGCTCGAAAGGCGGAGAATCCCAGAGTTCGATGTCGTCGGCGGGAACGACGTCGTAGTGCGAATACATCAATACTGTCGGGGACCCGGCGGGGCCGGGAACTGTTGCGATGATGACGGGCGCGGTTTTACCTGTTATCTCGAGTTTCTCTATCTTCGTGACTCCGGACTTTTCCAGTAGAGAAACGATCAGGTCGTGAGCCTCGAACAGGGGTTTGCTGGGGAAACCCTCTGTTGCTATCGACGGAATACGAACGAGTTCGACAAGTTCCGACTCCAGTTCCGGCATCAAAGCTGCAACTGTTTCCTTGATTGTGGAATAGGAGGGTGAGGCGGATTCTTCCGGCACGGAACTGACTCCTTCTGGGAAAGGCGAAAAGCATTAGAGGCAGAGTCTTACACCCGATATATGGGCTGTGAAAGGGCAACCCGAACAAAAGATCCAATTCGGTCGACGCGGGGTCGGTTCTTGACATTGACGTCAACGTCAACACACACTGTGACGGTGACCACCAGCGAAACGCAGGAGCGAGCGCGGACAGCCCGCAAGCTCGGGGACGGTCCACGCCGGGCCGGCCTGCTCGATACCGCTGCGCTCTGTTTCGGCGAACTCGGATACGACGCTGTGACCGTCGAGACGATCACGACCAGGGCTGATGTTTCCCGGGCGACCTTCTACGCGTACTTCTCCTCGAAGGACGAGGTCTTCCGTGCCGTCGCCGAAATGATGTGTCGACGGTTCCTCGACGCTCAGCACATGGAGGGCCCGGCGGCCGAGGATCTACGCGAAGTTCTCCGAACGACCACGTCGGCGTTCATCACGGCCGTGTACACCTACGGTGACCTGCTCGCGGTGATCGAGCATCGGGCGCGGGTGGATTCCGAGGTCGAGCGCAGTTGGTCGGCGGTTCGCGAAAAGCTCGTGAGCCGCTACGTGCGCTTCGTCGAACGGATTCAACAGGTTCACGACGTGGATCCCTGCGTTTCGCCCCCGGTGCTCGTTCAGATGATCTCGGACGCACAGATGGCCGGTGGAGCACGACTGAGTAAGGCGAGTCTCGAAGAGCAGAACCAGTTCATTGCGGATATGACGACGATGTCCGAGCGGTTGATCGGGTTCGAAGAGTCGAAATAGATTTCTTTTACGAATGGAGTGATCGGTGGCAGAACAAGACGTGCTCGAAGCGGCTCTGGCGGAAATCTCCGCGCTGCAACAAGCGCATTGGCCCGCCGGCATTCCCCGCGCCGTCGAGTATCCGCTCGAAGGTGGGGGACTTGTCGACTACTTGCGGCATTGGGCGGTCGAGCGGCCGGATACTCCCGCAATCGTCTTCTACGGCCGGGTCGTCACGTATTCCGAATACGACGAGCTTTCGGATCGTTTTGCCGGATGGCTGCTTTCACTCGGAGTCGAACGCGGCGATCGCGTCGGCGTTCACCTGGTCAATTGCCCGCAGTTCCATATCGCGATGCTCGGCATTCTCAAGGTCGGTGCGGTTCACGTGCCGATCAATCCGCTCTTCCGTGAACACGAATTGATACACGAACTCAACGATGCGGGTGTCACGGTTCTTCTGACGCAGAACACCTTCTCGAAGTTGGTGAAGAAGATTCGTTCGCAGACACCACTCGAACACGTCGCGAAGACTGCCGTCTCCGACATGCTTACCGCGATCCCCACCGTCGAACTGCCCTTCGAGGTCGACGATCCGCGCCTGAGCGACTGGCAGTCGATCATCACCAGTGAGCGTGCGACTCCCGTTGCCACCGAACTCGATTCCCTCGCCGCCCTGAACTACACGGGCGGAACGACGGGAATGCCCAAGGGTTGTGAGCACACTCAGCGTCACATGGTTTACACCGCGGCCACCGCGACGCTTGCCGGTGGTGACCAGGTGGGTGCCAATCCGCCGGTATCTCTGGTGTTTCTGCCGATCTTCTGGATCGCGGGTGAGGACTTCGGCATTCTGGTTCCGCTCGTCAACGGCGGAACCGTTGTCCTGCTGAATCGTTGGGATGCGGAGACCACGCTCGACGCGGTCGAGACCTACGGTGTGACCTCACTGGTCGGAACCGTCGACAATTACGTCGAAATGATGGACACATCAGGGTTCGCGGAGCGAAATCTCTCGACACTCCAGAATGCCATGGCAGTCTCGTTCGTTCTCAAACTCGATCCGGCCACGCGCCAGCGGTGGCGCGAGGCTACCGGCGGTGTTCTGCGCGAAGCGAGCTACGGCATGACCGAAACCCACACCGCGGACACGATCACCCTCGGTTTCCAGGACGGCGACTACGACCTGAAAAGCGAGCCGGTGTTCTGCGGAATTCCGGTGCCCGGTACCGACGTTCTGATCGTCGATCACGACGGCAGGCCGGTTCCCGTCGGCGAGCACGGACAGATCATCGTGCGCAGTCCGTCGATCCTTTCCGCGTACTACCGCAACGAGGCTGCCACCGCCGACGCCATTCGTGACGGCTGGTTGCAGACAGGCGACGTCGGAAAGTTCAGTGAGCGTGGTGGTTTGCACTACCTGGCGCGTAACAAGGAAATGATCAAGACCAACGGCATGAGTGTCTTTCCCTCCGAGGTGGAAGCGCTGCTGATGCTCCATCCCGCGATCGAAAAGGCTGCGGTGGTGCCGAAACCGGATCAGGACAAGGGGCAGGTTGCTTTTGCGTTTGTCCAGCTGGTCGAGGGTTCCGACACCGCGGCCGACGAGATCGTCTCGTGGGCGAAGGAGAACATGGCCACGTACAAGGTGCCCGAAGTGGAAGTGCTCGAGGCGCTTCCGATGACTGCAACAGGAAAGGTGCGCAAGGGTGATCTGTTCGAGCGCACTCAGGGGGAAAAGTGAGACTGCTGATTGCGAACCGCGGCGAAATTGCGCTGCGGATCATTCGAACTGCCCGTGAACTCGGGATCGAAACGGTGTCGGTTTACGCCGAGGACGACGCGTCCAGTCCGCACGTCTCGGCGGCGACGGAGTCGGTGCCGCTCGGAGCTTCGGGCGCATCCGCGTATCTCGATCAGAGCGCACTGCTGAAGATCGCGGCCGAAACGGGCGCCACGCACGTGCACCCGGGCTACGGATTCCTCAGTGAGAATGCCGAATTCGCGCAGGCGTGTACCGAGGCGGGCATCGTCTTCGTCGGCCCGGACGCCCAGGTCCTCCGGACTTTCGGAGACAAAGCCGGCGCCCGGACCGCGGCTGTCGACTCGGGCGTACCGGTCCTGCCGTCGACATCGGCGAATGCCGACCTCGCGGAGGTACGTGAATTCTTCGAGCGCAACTCCCGCGGCATCATGATCAAGGCGCTCAGCGGTGGCGGTGGTCGCGGCATGCGCGCGGTGCGGGACCCGAAAGCTCTCGACGACGCGTACCGTGTGTGTGCGGCCGAAGCCCAGTCGGGGTTCGGTAGTTCGGCACTGTTCGCCGAGGTACTCAGTGAGCACGCTCGGCACATCGAAGTGCAGATCGTGGCGGCACCGGGGCAAGGCGGAACTCACGCGCTCGCTCTGGGTGACCGCGATTGCAGCGTCCAACGTCGGCATCAGAAGTTGATCGAGGTTGCGCCCGCGCAGGGGCTGTCGGAGGCCCTGCGCGAGCGTCTTCACGCTGCGGCCGCGAGGCTGTGCGCCGAGGTCGGCTACCGCGGCATCGCGACCGTCGAGTTTCTGGTCGAGGAACGCGGATTCGTCTTCCTCGAGGTCAATCCCCGAATTCAGGTGGAGCACACGGTGACCGAGGAGGTCACCGGAGTCGACCTCGTCGCCGTACAGCTCGCGATCGCGGACGGAGTTCCGTTCGAGAATCTGGACCTGCCAACCGGAATCACCGCTGTCGAGAAGGACTCGGAGACAGTCGGATCCGTGGCAATCGCATCGGGAATCGCGATCCAGGCTCGCGTCAACATGGAAACCATGACGCCGGACGGCAATGCGTTGCCGTCGTCGGGCACCCTCGACAACTTCACCCCTCCGGGCGGGCCCGGCGTGCGAGTGGACACCTTCGGTACGGTCGGCCTCTCGCCGAGTGCGCGGTACGATTCGCTGCTGGCGAAGGTCGTCACCCACACGCGTCGATCGGATTTCCCTGCTGCAGTGCGCAAGTCGATTGCAGCTCTGAGTGAGTTCACCATCGACGGTGTGGCGACCAACCTCGAATTCCTGCAGGCCATATTGTCCGACAAGGACTTCCGCGACGGTCTGGTCGACGTCGACTGGTTGGGTTCGCGATTGGCGGATCTTGTTCCCGAAGCCGGTCCGCAAACGCCTTCCTCGAACGTGGACGTGGCACCGGACGAAGACGTGGTTCGTGCACAGATGGCGGGCATCGTCGTCGAACTTGCCGCCGTCGGTGACGGTGTCCA
The DNA here is from genome assembly GCF_040489275.1 of Rhodococcus baikonurensis. NCBI lineage: Bacteria > Bacillati > Actinomycetota > Actinomycetes > Mycobacteriales > Nocardiaceae > Rhodococcus > Rhodococcus baikonurensis. The sequence continues at coordinate 108,513 of NZ_JBEUOQ010000009.1, forward strand.
TGCGGGAGGCCAGGTTGCCGTCCTCGAGGCGATGAAGATGCAGCATGTACTTTCGGCGCCCGGTGACCTCGAAGTGGTCCGAGTGTTGTCGTCACCGGGACGATCGGTCGGAGCGGGCGAACCATTGCTCGTCGTTCGTAGCGCAAGCGCGGGCTCGAAGCTCGCCGAGGTCGACGAGGTGGACCTCGACGACGTCCGCCCCGATCTCGCGGAGATCATCGCTCGCCACGAGGTGACCCTGGACGCGGCGCGGCCCGCAGCTGTGGCCAAGCGCCACAAGCTGGGACGCCGGACTGCTCGCGAGAACGTCTACGACCTGGTCGACGACGACAGCCTGGTCGAGTACGGCGCTCTCGCGCTGGCAGCGCAGCGCAGTCGACGCAGCGAGGAAGACCTGATCGCCAACACACCCGCCGACGGACTGATCGGCGGAGTGGCGACCATCAGCGGCGGCGAGAGCGTCGTGATCTCGTACGACTACTCGGTGCTTGCCGGTACCCAGGGCATGCGCAATCACGCCAAGACCGACCGCCTGCTCGAGATCGCCGATCGCAAGCGAGTTCCGGTGGTTCTGTTCGCGGAAGGTGGCGGCGGTCGCCCGGGCGACACCGACGCGGGCGCGGGGGCGGGCCTCGAGCTGGGAACGTTCCGAGCCATGGCGGCTCTGAGCGGACGGGTGCCCATGGTCGCCGTCGTGTCCGGTCGTTGTTTCGCGGGCAACGCGGCCCTGGCCGGCGCGTGCGACGTACTGATCGCGACGCCCGACGCCAACATCGGCATGGGAGGCCCTGCCATGGTCGAGGGCGGCGGGCTCGGAAACTTCCGCCCCGAGGACATCGGCCCCATCGACGTGCAGCGCCGCAACGGCGTCGTACACCTGGTCGCTGACGACGACGCTCATGCTGTGGCCCTGGCCAAGCAGTACCTCGGCTATTTCCAGGGCGCGAGCGGAGAGTGGGCGGCTCCGGATCCGCGGCTCTCGCGGCACGTGGTGCCGGAGAATCGCCTGCGCTCGTACGACGTTCGTGGAGCGATCGAGGCGATCGCGGATGTCGACAGCGTCCTGGAACTGCGTCGAGATTACGGTCGCGGTGTAGTCACTGCACTCGTTCGCGTCGAAGGAGTTCCGTACGGTGTGCTGGCGAACAGCAGCGAGCATCTCGGCGGAGCGATCGACGCGGAAGCCTCCGACAAGGCTTCGGATTTCCTGGAGCTGCTGGAAGCGCACCGCATTCCTCTGGTGACCCTGTGCGACACACCGGGATTCATGGTGGGCCCGGACTCGGAGGAGGAAGCGACGGTCCGAAGGTTCGGCAGGTTCTTCGTTGCCGGTGCTCGCCTCACGGTGCCGTTCGGAACGATCATCCTGCGCAAAGGTTACGGGTTGGGCGCCATGGCGATGGCCGGTGGTTCCTTCCACGCACCCGAGTTCACGGTGGCGTGGCCGACCGGCGAGATCGGGCCGATGGGTCTGGAAGGCGCGGTGCGTCTCGGTTTCCGCAAGGAACTCGAGTCCGTCGAAGATCCGGAGGCTCGGGAAACCCTGTTCGGTCAGTTCGTGGAACTGGCCTACGCACAGGGCAAGGCTCTGATGGCGGCGACCACGTTCGAACTGGACGACGTCATCGATCCGGCCGACACCCGAGCCTGGATCAGGCAGCTCGGCAGAAACAGTTGAGATCCTGCTGATTCGAGCTGTTGCCGCACGTGGGCGGGGCAACTAGCCTTGCCCACGTGTCGGCTGCGCGAGATAACGTCCTGATCATTCATTGGCACGACCTGGGGCGACACCTCGCGAGTTACGGTGTCGCCGGGGTCAACAGCCCCCATCTCGACCGACTGGCAGCAGAAGGTATCCGCTTCACCGACGCACACGCGACGGCGCCGCTGTGCTCACCTTCGCGCGGTTCGCTCTTCTCGGGCAGGTATCCGCACAACAACGGTCTGATCGGGTTGGCGCACCACGGCTGGGAGTACCACGCCGAGGTGCAGACGCTCCCGCAAATCCTCTCCGACAACGGCTGGTACACCTCGCTGTTCGGCATGCAGCACGAGACTGCGTATCCGAAGCGACTGGGCTATCACGAGTACGACGTCACCAACTCGTTCTGCGACTACGTGGTTCCGCGTGCCCAGAACTGGTTACGACGCTTCCCACCCGAGCCGTTCCTGCTCACCACGGGGTTCTTCGAAACGCATCGGCCGTACCCGGCCGATCGCTACACACCGGCGGACACCGCAGCGCTGGAGGTTCCCGGATACCTTCCCGACGTGCCGCAGGTACGCGAGGATCTGGCCGAATTCCACGGCAGCGTAGAGGTGGCCGACGCCGCGGTGGGTGATCTGCTCGGGACGCTCGAGGAAGAGGGGCTCGACGAGAACACGTGGGTCTTCTTCCTCACCGATCACGGCGCCGCGTTCCCGCGTGCCAAGTCGACGCTCTACGCCCCGGGTACCGGAATTGCGTTGATCGCTCGCCCTCCGGCTCGGTATCGCAGTGGCGGAAAGGAATACGAGACACTCTTCAGCGGTGTGGACCTTGTTCCGACCATTCTCGATCTCCTCGGCATCGATGTCCCCGCCGAGGTGGAAGGTCGCTCGCACGCCGATGCCCTCGTCGATCGTGGAACCCAGCCTTCCGAGCCCGTCCGGACTTCCTTGTTCACGGAGAAGACCTTTCACGACAGCTTCGATCCCATTCGAGCGGTGCGCACCAAGGACTACAGCTATATCGAGAACTACGCCGTCCGCCCGGCTCTGGATCTACCGCTCGACATCGAGGACAGTCTCTCCGGAAAGGCGCTCGGCACCGAGCATCTGGCGGTACGTGCGCCTCGGGAGCTGTACGACCTGCGGTCCGACCCTGACGAGAAGATCAATCTGATCGATCGACCGGAAGTGTCGGCGGTACAGGCGGAATTGTCCTCGCAGCTTCACACGTGGCGCGCCGAAACGGATGATCGTCTTCCCGACGAGGCATTGGGTAGCGCGATGGCCGTGCACCGCATGGCGGCATATCTCGAAAAGATCGGTGTCCGACCCAACGTGCGGTCCGCCTACAGCGCGGACCGCGGCTATCTCGAGTCGGACACCGAAAACCCCTAGGGCCTGGTGGCTTCGCGTTCTTCCAACAATGCGATGACCCGCTCGACCAACTCGGAGATGTCAGCCCCCGTCGTGTCGAAAGCCAGGTCCGGGTCCTCCGGGGTCTCGTACGGCGCGTCGATACCGGTGAGTCCCTTCAGTTCACCCGCTCGCGCACGTGCATACAGGCCCTTGGGATCTCGGCGTTCGCATTCTTCGACGGGAGTGGTGACAGCAATTTCGAGAAAGGTGAGCCCGGCAGCTTCGTTGAGAGCACGCGCAATTGCCCGGTCCGAACGCAGTGGCGAAACCATCGACGCGATGGCCACCACGCCGGCGTCGGCGAACAGTCGAGTGAGATGTCCGACGCGCCGGATGTTCTCGGCCCGATCTCCCGGTGAGAACCCGAGATCGTCGGAGATACCGTGGCGGACGTTGTCACCGTCCAGGAGGTACGCGGTGCGTCCCGCGTCGACCAGCGCACGTTCGACAGCCACAGCTACGGTGGATTTTCCGGAGGCGGGCAGGCCGGTCAACCAGATCGTCGCGCCCTTCTGGGTGGTAGACGCCCACCGCCGTTGACGTTCGAGTGAGGACGGATGCCATTTGATGTCGTTGCGGGTCTGTTCACCGGGAACGACGACGCGTGGTTCGAGAATGGTGCCTGCGCCGACGGTGTCGTTACTCTGCTCGTCGATCAGAATGAACGCGCCGGAGTCCCGATTATGGTCGTAGGTATCGGCGACCACCACGGAACTGGTTCGGAGCGTCACCGTTCCGATGTCGTTGAGCCCCAACTCCACCGGGCTGTCCTGCTCGTCGAGCGTCTCGGGATCGAGTCGGGTGTGCAGTTCTTGAACGGTCGCTCGCACGGTCCGGGACGTATGTTTGAGTGCTATCCGATCGCCGGCTCGCAGTGGCGTGTTCGACAACCAGCAGATCGTGGCTTCGAGTTCTCGGGCCAGAACCGGCAAGTGGGCCTGCGCACCTCCGCTGACCAGAACGTCGCCACGTCCGACGTCGATGTCGTCGGCCAGTTCCACCGAAACCGACAGTGGTGCAACGGCGGTAGTGCGGTTGTCGTCGAGGGTGTCGAGGCCGATCACGGTGCTCTTCGAGCCGGACGGCAGGACCACTACCTCGTCTCCGACGCTCAGTGTGCCTGCCGATATTCGGCCGGTGTACCGGCGCCGATTCTGTGGATCGGGACGCGAAACCCACTGCACGGGAAGCCGAAGCTCCTCGATGTGTGTCGCAGGCGCATGGAGTTCGACGCCTTCGAGATATTCGAGAAGTGTCGGCCCGTCGTACCACGCGGTGTTCTCGGAACGCGTCACGACGTTGTCGCCGGCCTTCGCGGAGACCGGGATGGCAAGTACGTCCTCGCGTCCGACTTGCCGCGCCAAGGCTCGCAGTTCTTCCTGCACCTGAGCGAACCTCGCTTCGTCGAAATCCACCAGATCGATCTTGTTCACCACGGCCACAAGGTTCGGAACACCCAGTAGCGCAGCGATTCTGGCGTGCCGACGCGTCTGACGCAGCACGCCGGTCCTCGCGTCGACCAGCAGGACCGCCACGTGCGCATTGGAGGCTCCGGTGAACATGTTGCGCGTGTAGCGCTCGTGTCCCGGGGTGTCGGCGAGTACGTAACTTCTTGTCGGAGTGGAGAAGAATCGGTACGCGACGTCGATCGTGATGCCCTGTTCACGCTCGGCGCGTAGTCCGTCGGAGAGTGCAGCCAGGTCGGCGACACCGTGCTCGTCGGTCACGGAATCGAGGTGATCGGTTGGCAGGCTGTCGGTGTCGTGCAACAGTCGGCCGATCAGCGTGCTCTTGCCGTCGTCGACGCTACCCGCCGTTGCCAGCCGCAGGAGTTGGCGAGTGATGGTGGTGGTCATCAGAAGTAGCCCTCACGCTTTCGGTCTTCCATCGCGGCGACCGACGTTCGGTCGTCTGCGCGAGTCTCGCCTCGTTCGGACACCGTCGCGGCCGAGATTTCGGTGACGACGTCGTCGATGGTGGTGGCGTGCGATCGAACGGCGCCGGTGATGGTCAGATCGCCGACGGTTCGATATCGCACCCACTCGCTCGTTGCCGCGGCGTTCTCGGCGTCTGTGCTGAATTCGGAAGCAGCGAGGAGCATTCCGTCGCGCTCGAACACCCGCCGTTGGTGCGCGAAATAGATGGACGGCAGTTCCAGTTCCTCCTGGGCGATGTAGCGCCAGATGTCGAGCTCGGTCCAGTTGCTCAGGGGGAAGACACGAACGGACTCGCCGCGTCTGATCCGACCGTTGTAGAGCGACCACGGTTCGGCCCGTTGCGCTCGCGGGTCCCACTGGCCGAACTCGTCACGGAAGCTGAGGACTCGTTCCTTGGCTCGCGCGCGTTCCTCGTCCCGGCGGGCGCCGCCGAACGCGGCGTCGAACCTTCCACCTTCGAGAGCGTCGAGCAGGGTTCTGGTCTGCAGGCGGTTTCGCGATCCGCTGGTCTCGGTCGACTCCTGCACTCTGCCCTGGTCGATCGAATCCTGAACGGAGGCAACCAGAAGTGTGTGTCCACCCTCCTTGATTCGGCGGTCGCGAAATTCGATGACCTCCTCGAAATTGTGACCGGTGTCGACGTGCAGAACCGGGAAGGGGAGCGGGGACGGCCGAAACGCCTTCTCGGCCAGTCGAAGCAGGACTATCGAATCCTTGCCGGCCGAGAAGAGCAGTACCGGTCTTTCGAGCTCTGCCACCACCTCTCGAATGATGTGAACCGCTTCGGATTCGAGAACTCGGAGTTCGTCGACCACATCGGTGACGGTGCTCATGTGACGGGGTATCCGTTCTGTTCGGCGTCGATGCGGTAGCGCTGCACCCATTCGCGGGATCGTCCGTCGCTCTGACGGCGCAGCGGCGGTGGTGGGGCCAGTTGTCCGTCGAGGCCGAGGGAGATGAGAGTTTTTGCGACCACGGACTGCGGGTCTTCGGTGAGATCGCGGAACCCGATCTCGATGGGAGAGATGTCCTCCTCCTCGAACCAGCGCTTCCAGTGGCGTTCCTGCTCACCGAGAATCGTCACCAGGTGCGCGATTCCGAGCGCGTTGTACTGCGCACCGTCCGAGAGATTCGGTGGAGTCGCGTCGTCGCGCCAGACCTGTGTCTGCACGGCGCGCCACATCGACACAGCTTGAGCGACAACATCTTCTCGATAGACGTGGATGAACTGCAGGTCGTGATCGAGGGTGTCGTGGAGTGCCGAACGAAGGTCCGTCCCACTGCGCCACGGCAGTCCGGCCGCGCGATCGAGCAGGAGCGGCGTCTGATTCCACATCAGCTTGCCGCCCCAGACTCCGTTGGGGGTTCGGCCGAGTTCGAGTAGTTGTGTGCGCCACTGTTCGGAGGTGCGAGTGTCCGGCGTGCCCGGGTGAAACGGGGCGAGCAGGCTCAGGACGGACTCGTCCGTGACGTCCTCGAACCACTGCCTCGGTTGAGGCGATCGAGAGGTCTCGGGGAGGTACTGGAAGAACTCTTCCGGCTCACCCGCGACCCCGGTTGCTCGCAGGGATTCGACCAGCAAAGTACTGCCGCTGCGCTGCGAAGCGCAGACGAGAAACGAGCGTTGGGCCTCCGTCATGCGAGCAACGCTAAGGGCGGCCGGAAACCGCCGCAAGCTGGGAAAATAAACTCACGTAGAGGTTAAATCTCGACGTGAAACGTTAAATGTGCGGGTCACGAAATCTTGCGCTGATGCACGTCTTACGCAGTTGTCGCAAGGGCCGCGGCGAGCCCGAAAGCGATGGCCATGAACACAACTTCACCGATGGCGCGGCGCAGGGATCCGTCCGAACTCATGCGGTGTGCAGCACTCACGACCACCCACGTCCGGCGCCACCACCATCCCAGGGCGACGAGCAGCGCGATCACCACGATCTTGGCGAGGATCACCCGGCCGTATGCGGTGTCGTAGAAGGCGGAGAGTGAGTCGAGTCGCACAACGGCGTTGACGATACCGGTGACGACCAACGCGAGGACGCATCGCCAGGCGAGGGCGGAGTACTTGGGCAACCAGATCGCCCATGAACCGCGCGACGGTACGGCAAGGGCGAGTGCGGCGAGCACGCCGAACCACAGGGCCGCCGCGAGGACGTGAACGGCGTCGAGGATCGATCCGAAGCTCTGCTGCGCCATGTGCCCGGTGATCGGGCGGGCAGCGAGCGCCAACGCGGAGACGACCAATGCCGGTGCGACGGGCACCGTCTCGGGGTTTGTGAATCCGTAGATGCCGTAACAGACGACGGCAAACGCGCACGCGATGATCGCGACGCCGACGCGGCCGACGTTGACCTCGGAGACGAATGCGCCGAAGTGCCCGATGGTCAGCGAGGTGACCGGGGCGCCGTCGGCCGCTGCGGCATTGAGCACGAGGAGCGTGATCTCGGCGACGAGCCACACTGCTGCCACCGCGGTGAGCTGAGTCCACATGACGGCGGGGGATGTTGCCGGGCGGCGTTCACTGCGGCCCATCCAGGCAAGCGTCGCGATGCCGAGCGTCAACGAGCCGCATCCGATCGCGAGAACGCGGACCGTGCTCGACGATTCGGGTCCTGACGGACTCGCGAGCCCCCAGGCGATCAGGACTCCCAGCAGAGCTGTGGGTACGGCAAACAGCAACCACCACCTGTTTGCCGTACCCGTCACGCGATCAGCTCGACTTCGGCTTACGGAGCACGAAGAACAGCGCACCGCCGAACACGACGACGCCGGCGACGATGAAGATCCACACCGGCATGCTGCCGGACTCCGACTCACCCGTACTCGACGCGGCGGCAGCGCCGGGAGTGCCCGACCCCGCCTCGGTGAGGGTGAACGTCAGGGTTCCGTTGACGGGGTGGCCGTCAGCGGAGGTGACGCGGTACGCGATCGTGTAGACGCCGGTCGGCCCGAGATCACCGAGGTCTGCACTGACAGTGGGACCTTCGACGGACGGATCGCTCTTGGTCCAGAGGTTGCCGTCGGGACCGGTGACGGTCAGTGCCGCGAACTGCGCCTGCAGGGCCTCGTTGAACGTGACCGAAACCGTATCGGGTGCAACTTGAATCGACGCACCGTTTTCGGGGTTGGAACCGACCACTGCGGAGTGCGCGCTGGCTGTGCCCATTCCGAGCATCGTGGCCAGCATCGCGAGCATGCCGACGGCGATGACCTTGATCCGGGTACTCATCAGCGCTTGCTCCTGACCAGTGCGCCGAGGCCGAGTGCAGCGCCCAACGCGCCGAGCACCAGGCCGACGCCGCCGAGCCAGCGGGCGGTGTTGTCCGACGAAGAAGATTCGGAGGCAGCGGACGTCTCGGCAGTGTTATCGGCAGAGGGCGCTCCGTGCGCGTCACCGGTGGACGCGGCGAGAGTCAGCGTCGGCGCGGGCTTGTCCGGCTCACTGCCGTCGGCAAGCTCTTCCTGATCCCAGTTGACGACGTTGCCGTCGCTGTACGTCTGGACGGCCTTGAACTCGACCTCTTCCTGCTCCGGCAGCGGGCCGGCAGAAAGGACGAACTGCTGGAACTGGCCGGGGGCGATGCCGACGCCGGGATCGGCCGTCCAGGTCACGGACTTCGCGACCAGCGAGGTGGGGTCCTTCTCCACGACAGCGGTCCAGCCGGGCATCGGTTCGGTACGTGCCGACTTGAGGTCGGGGAGTGCCACCGTCAGCTTGGTGGTCGAAGCGGTGTCGGATTCGGTGGGCACGCGGAACGTGAGAACGGAGTATCCGCCCTGGGTGGCTCCCGGTGCGACGACGCTGACGTGTGCTGAAGCAATTCCGGCGGCCAGCAGCACCGCGCTGCCGGTAGCGACGGTCGTGACAACCGCACGCGAAATCAGGGTGTTCTTCATGTCGGGAAGTGTCCTCTGGTCTGGTGAAGGGGTGGGGAGTTCTACGAATCTTCAGACCAGGGCAGGAGGACCGCGCCGCGAGATGCTGGCGCGAAGCAGAGCGTCGACAGGTCCGTGATGGATTCCGGTCGAGACGGTGTGGCCGCGGGAAGTGACGGCGGCGGGCGCCAGGGACGCCAGGACGACGTGAAGAGCGTGAGTGACAACCCGGTAGAGGCGCTCGGCAGCCAGGACCGCCAGCGCACAGGCGACGGTGGCACCGGCGTGAGCACCGAGCATCACCAATCCCGGAGCGGGCGAATGAGCGTGCTCGGAGAGCGTCATGGTGGTGTGCGCGGCAAGCTGACCCAGGCCCAGAGCCACGATCAGGGCGGCGGGCCCCCGCGAGAGGGCGGGGAGGGTGGCTGTGACGGCACCGACGGTTGCGCAGACTGCGAGCAGCAGGGTCAGCGAAGACGACTGTGGCAGCTCACCTCCACCGATTCCGTGCGCAGCGACAGCGAGAGCAGCCGAAGCGGAACCGACAGCTGTCCCCCGGAGGGTCGCGGTCTGCTCGGCTGCTCTCACTGTCTTTCTCAGGTCTAGCGCACGCCGAGGCGTGCGAGCAGATCTGCTTCGACGCCGTCGAGTTCGGAAGAAATTGCCTGATGAGCTGCCTTTCGGCGAGCCTGCGGCATCTGCTCGGCAGCACGAACTGCCGTGCTGAGATCGCCGAGGCGCTCACGGATGGCGGCAGCGAAACGCTGCGTCTCCGCGTCGTCGGGCTTGCGGCTGAGGATCTCGGTGACCGAGCTCTCGGCACCGGCGATACGAGCGCTCAACTTCGCGCCGTGACCGGTGTAGTCGCCGAGCTGGTCGACGGCGATGCCCATCTTCTGTGCGCGCGTGGTGTCGAGCTGGGCGCGAACTGCCGTAGCCGCGCGGTACGCGATCGGCAGGAGAACAGGGGCAAGCAGACGTGCCACGCCCAGGTACTTGCGAACCTTGGCGACGGTCAGGCCCTGATTCGCAGCAGCCTTCTCCTGCGCCTTCAGGGTCGCGATTTGCGCCTTTTCGATCTTGTGCTGTGACTCGATCTCGGCTTTCTCCAGCTTCTTGAGCGACTTGGTCTCGACCTTGTCGCGCTTACGCTGGCTCTTGGCGTTGAGCTTCGCCTCGACCTCAGCCTTGTGCTTGAGAGCCTTTGCCTCCGCCTTGCGGGTGGCACGAGACTTTCGCTTCTTGAACAACCCCATCGAAAAGGACCCCGTTTCCAGGTGTTTGTGTGTTGCCAGGTACCTGCGCTTCGGCTTCAGCCTAGGGGAGCACATAATCTTCGTCATCGTGTGTTCCGTTAACAACCCCGCGCCCCAGCTCCCGATCATCGATTCGGGGGCGTTGACCCGATGCCGCCATCGGGTGCGTCTGGACGGGTTGTTTCCCGGGAAATCGGCTTCGGAACCCGTCGACACCGGCGTGAAGCAACGCCAGGATGCCGCGATCGCAAAGCGTGCCGAGATCGCCGAACTGGTGATCGGTGCTGCTCCCGCGCGTTGGGTGAAGATCAACCCCGATCAATCGGCGTCGGCTCAGGCTCGAGACACTCTGGCTGCCTGTGAGGCCGGCGCGGACCGGATCTGGGGCGCCGTGTTGCCGGTCGAGCGAGACACCGGCCGCAAGGGCCGATGCGAAATGCTCATCCGTGACGAGGGAGGCGGCGGGTACATCCCTGTCATTGTCGTCAATCACAAGGTGACCGATCCAGGCCAGGGCGCGATCACCTCGGGGCTCTTCGACTGGGAGCCAGCGGTCGATCCCAAACGCAAGGTCCGCAGTCAGGTCCGCGATCAGATGCGCGTCGCGCAGGTCTATCGGATGCTCGAGCGTCGTGGGCTGGCTAGCCCGTCTCTGACAGCCGGCGCGATCGGTTACAACGGCGACTGCATCCTCGTCCACGACCTCAGCGCGATTCTCGACGATTACGACGAGCGTTTCGCCGACCGCATCGCTGTTGCCCGCGGTGAGGTGCTGACGTCCCCGTCACAGGTGAGCGAGTGCAAATCGTGCCCGTGGTGGACCGAATGCAAGCAGGAGTTGGTCCGAAACCGCGACGTCAGCCTTGTCGCTGTCGGATCGCGAGCCGAGCTTCTGCGTGATGTCGGCTGCAACACGATCGATCAGTTGGCCGCCTGGGAAGGTGAGCCGCTCGAGGATTGGCCGCACGGAAATTTCGACGACGCAGTGGTGATCGCGAAGGCGTGGTTGGCAGACGCCCCGTTGGTGCGGCGGTTCGAGAAGATCTCGGTGACCCGGGCGGACATCGAGATCGACGTCGACATGGAGAGCTATCAGGAGCACGGCGCCTACCTGTGGGGAACGTTGCTCAATGTCGGTGGCTTCTCGATGTATCGAGGATTCGCGACGTGGGATCCGCTGCCGACGCGTGACGAGGCGCGGTCGTTCGCGGAGTTCTGGGGTTGGCTGATGGCGGAGCGTGCCGCGGCGGCTGCTTCGGGTAAAACCTTTGCCGCATACTGCTATTCGCGTTCGGCCGAGGACAAGTGGTTGTTGGACTCGGCGCGCAGGTTTGCCGGTGAACCCGGGATTCCGAGCAAGGACGAGATCCGTGAGTTCATCGACAGCCCGCAGTGGGTCGACATCTATCAAGCGGTGAGTGATCAGTTCATCTGCCCGAACGGCAAGGGACTCAAGAAGATTGCGCCCGTGGCCGGGTTCAACTGGCGTGACGCCGAAGCTGGTGGTGAAGCGTCGATGGCGTGGTACCGCGAGGCGGTCGGCTACGACGGTGAGCCGGACGAGACGCAACGGACACGCATCCTGCAGTACAACGAGGACGACGTCATTGCCACCAAGGTCCTACGTGAGTGGATGACGGACCGCGCGGAGAAGGAAATTCCGTTGGCTTCCGAGCTGTAGCACTGACCTCTGTCGCTATTGTCTGAAACGTCCTATTTAACAGGATGTTTCGATTCGAAGTTTCTCGTCATCGTGTGTCTGGAACCCGTATCCGCGCTACCTTCATCTGGTCGGCTCCACGATGGAGGGTATTGAATGCTGAGCAGGCTGACTTCGAGTGCGAGCGACGCCGAACTGTCTGACGTCGAGCGACGTGACCTCTTCGCGCGCCAAGTCCGCCAAGTGACAACGGTCGCTCCACTGGCCAACGTCGCGAATTTCTTCAGTGCATGCGCCTTGCTGGCCTATGTCGTGCCTCCGGGGCGCGAAGATTTCCGTGTGATCTGGGGAGCGGCAGCGCTCGCAGTCATTCTCAATTCGGTGCGTGTGTGGTTGCCGAGGGTCATTCAGGGAGAGAGCTATTCGCCCAAGCACACGACGCGGTACGACTACTGGGCACTGATGCTCGAGGTGGTACTGCTGGGCGTTCTGTACACGATCCTTGCAGCCGAGATGCTTCCGGTGATAGACGGTTCGCGAAAGCTGGTTCTGATCGCGACCATCGCCGGCGTGGTGGGTGCCGGTGCAGTTGCGCTGTCGACTGTTCGGTCGCTGGGTTTGGCCTGGATTCTGGTGCACGGTCTGGGATTGTTGTTCGTCATGCTTGCCGGGGCGACGGCCGAGTACTTCGTCCTTTCGTTTCAACTCGTCGTCTACATCAGCATTCTGTGCGTCGGCGTTGTCTATCTGTGGGCGTCGTTCCGAAGTCGTTGTCTTGCAGAGTTCGAGGCTGCTGCCGAGCGCCAGACGGTCAGTTTACTTCTCGACGATTTCGAGGGCGGGTCACGCGACTGGCTGTGGGAAGTCGACACCACCGGGACGTTGTCGCACACCTCCGCTCGGCTGTCACAGATCTCGGGAGTTCCCGTCTCCGACCTGCGAACCCTGTCGCTGCGCGGATTGTTGGATCGGCTCGACGTCGGTTCGACGAAGAGTGGTCGAGCCGCGGTCCAGGTCATCGGAGATCACCTCGACCGCCTCATGCCGTTTCGTGAGGTCGTCGTTCCCGTTCGTGTTGGCGGCGTCGACCGATGGTGGTCTCTGTCGGGTCATCCCAGGCTTTCCGAGGCCATGGAGTTCGTGGGTTGGCGAGGTGTGGGCTCGGACATCACCGAGAAGTACAACTACGAGCGGCGCATTCTGTGGCTTGCTGCAACCGACGGACTGACCGGGCTCCCTAATCGCCGGACGTTCGGCTCGGAGCTGTCCGACGCACTCGGCACCGTCCGGACCGGCGAGCAGGTTCTGGTCGGCATCCTCGACCTGGACAATTTCAAGTCGGTGAACGACACGCTGGGGCACCCTGTCGGTGACAAATTGTTGATTTCCGTTGCTGCACGGCTCAATCGATTGGTCGACGGCGCCATGTGTGCGCGAATCGGGGGCGACGAATTTGGCGTCGTCCTGCGGGGAACAGGGGACGGCGGCGAGGTGTTTGCCCGCTATCTGGGCGCATTGCGTGAGCCGTTTTTCGTGCGGGGGAATCGCATCGAGGTTCGTGCATCGATCGGTTATGCCAGCTCACCGGCAGATTCCGAAGACGCGGACACGCTTGTCATGTCCGCGGACCTGGCGCTGTATGCGGCAAAATCCGCCGGCAAGAACCGGGTCGGAAAATACTCGCCGGTCCTGCGCGCGCGGGCCAGGGAGCGAGCATCGGCCCTGCAAGAGCTTGGGCTTGCGATCGAGTCTCGGCAGTTCGAGCTGTACTACCAACCGCAGGTTCGTGCGGACACCGGCCGCGTCGAGGGTTTCGAGGCACTGCTTCGCTGGAATCATCCGGTGCGTGGAGTGCTTGCGCCGCACATTTTCATCGACGTCGCGGAAGAGACGGGTTTGATCGTCCCGCTGGGGCTTCAGGTTTACACATGGCCTGCGCTGAAGCGACGACGTGGCCCGATGACACCTACGTGACGGTGAATGTCTCTCCGGTGCAACTGATGTCGTCCGGCTTCGGATCGGCCGTGAACGATGCGCTGGAGGCGTCCGGTCTGTCCAGCAAACGGCTCCAGCTGGAGATCACAGAGACGGGAGCGGTAGAGGAGCTTGCCGTCGCCGAACTGGATCGTCTGCGTGCCACCGGGATTGCGATCGCCCTGGACGACTTCGGGACCGGCTATTCGTCTTTCGAGAGTTTGAAGAAACTGCCATTGGACATTCTCAAGATCGACCGTCGTTCATCACCGAATTGAGCGAGGGTGATTCGGCAGTCGTCACGTCGGTGGTCGAGGTGTCGAAGGCGCTCGGAATGCAGTCATTGGCGGAAGGCGTGGAGACGGCCGACCAGTTGAGGCTCCTGCGCACCGCCGGTTGCGAATTGGTTCAGGGTTACTACATCAGTCGGCCGATACCCGCGGCCGAGGTGGCCGAATATCTGAGCGCAACTGCACAAACCAGCGGTGGGTATTTTCATTCGTTCTGACAACTGTGCGCCTTTATTAACCGCGGGCGGTTAATAAAGGCGCACAGCAGGGAGGTTAGCGCGGCGCCATGCGGAGTGCGCCGTCCATGCGGATGGTCTCGCCGTTGAGGTAGTCGTGTTCGACGATCATCTGCGCGAGCTGTGCGTACTCGGACGGCTGGCCCAGACGCGACGGGAACGGGACGCCGGCTTCGAGGCCCTTGCGGTACTCGTCGGTGACGCCTGCGAGCATCGGGGTGTCGATGATGCCGGGAGCGATGGTGTTGACGCGGATGCCGAACTGCGCGAGGTCGCGGGCAGCCGGAACAGTCATGCCGTGCACGCCACCCTTGGAGGCGGAGTACGCGATCTGGCCGATCTGGCCTTCGAAGGCGGCAACGGAAGCGGTATTGATGACAACGCCGCGCTGGCCCGACTCGTCGACGGCCTCGGTCTTGGCGATGGCGTCGGCGGCCAGGCGCATGACGTTGAAGGTACCGAGCAGGTTGACGGTGATGACCGTGCGGAACAGCTCGAGGTCGTGCGGGCCCTTCTTGGACAGGATGCGTCCGGCCCAGCCGACACCGGCACAGTTGACGACGATGCGCAGCGGGGAGCCCGACTCGACGATCTGGTTGATCGCTGCTTCGACCTCTTCGCCGCTGGTCACGTCGGTGGGGATGAGGGTGACGCCGGCGGGGACGTTGTCACCTGCGCGCTCGATCGACGCGGGCAGATCCAGGCCGAAGACGGTAGCGCCGGCGTCGGCGAGGCGCTTGGCTGTTGCGGCGCCCAGGCCTGATGCCGCTCCGGTGACCAGTGCTGCGGTTCCCTTGATTTCCACTTCGTGTGCTCCTCGAGTTAGCGATCGGTAAGGCGGTGGTGCGTGTCGAGAACCATAACGCGAGGGTGCATGTGAGGGCGAACGCGCAAGACCCGCGCCGGGCTGGGTACCTTGGACGCGAGGTCTGAGAGCAAAGCACCGGACGAGAGGGGACCTGCGTGAGCAAGGCGCCTGTGCGTCCCGCCGCTTCTGTCGAGAATTTCGAGCGGTTGCAGCGCGACCCGCTCTTCGAAGATCTTGCCGAGCTGATTGCCGAAGTTCTCTCCTACGCGTTCGACGCGCCCGCCGCCGTCGAGATCGAACAGTGGACGATCAGTTGCCTGCCTTCGACAAATCGATCGGCGGAGCGCCATCGCTTGTTCACTCTCAACATCGGTCCGATGGAGATTCTGAGCGTCGAGTGCCATCTGGTCGGCGGTGAGCCGATCGAGCACGTCATGTCCGTGTACGTTTCCAGTTCGGCATTGGAGTCGCGAACCGGCTGCAGCATCGAAGAACTCGATGCCAAGCACGATCTGGTCGCCATCAGACGCACGGAGTTGGCGTCGGCCGACGGCGACGGGACCGTGATCGACTGCAGTCTCGAGGACTCGGATGCGTTGGAGCAGTTTGCGCAACTGCCCGTCGACATGACGACGGTTCGTCCACTCGCGGAGCATCTTGTTGCCAAGGGCAAGGGTCCATTTCGGCAGTACCACAACTCCGGGTTCGCCAAATATGTACTGGAAAGGTCACTCGACCATGGTTGATCAGTTGCCCATCCGACTCCCGCGTGTGCTGCGAGACGGGGACGATGACGGCGCGGTCGACGTGCTGCAGGAATACTTCACACGACCGCTCCGCAAGACGGGTTATCTGCGAACCGGCGCACTGTGGGATTCCTGGGATCCCAGTGGCAATCGCGATCGTGATGCAAACATCTTCACCGCAGAAGATCTTGTTGCGGTGACGCTTTTGTCGGTTCAGGTTCCGGCTCAGGGAGCCTTCTTTCTTCTCGGCGAGAACAACGCCGAGCTCAACCACCTTCTGGTTGACGTCGGACCGGATCGCGATCTTTCGAACGAACCCGACCCCTTCACTCCGGAATCTCCGGTGTGGCGTTTGGAAACGGCGCTCCGAGAGATTCACGGCGTCGGGCGCACGATGGCATCCAAGCTCATCGCCCGTAAGCGTCCGCGGCTCTACCCGATCTACGACGACGTCATCGGGCGGGAGTTGGGAACGAAGGCTGCCCATCTGGAACCCGTACGAGAGGCCTTGTGCGACGGAGAGTTGCACGTGCGATTGCTCGACTTGCGCGTTCGGGCCGGACTGGACGATGCCATTCCGGCGATCCGGGTGCTGGATGTGCTCGCCTGGATGCAGGGGAAGGGATACAAACCGGCGACTTAGCTTTCTTGTCGGTGGGTCGATCTAGTATCGAATGTATGTTCGATAATAGATCGGCGGGCGGTGTGGGGACAGTCGTAGATGACAGCCGTCCTGTCGTCGACCCACTCGTGTTGCCGGACATGCTTTTTGCGACGGCGCAGAGTGAGAACATGCTCGCCGCGCAGAAGGTGCTCGGCGCATCGATGTTGTCGGAGTCGAGATTCAATGCGGAACTCGATGTGTCCGGTGATGTCGACAAGGCGTGGCGGATCGCGTGCAACGAGATCGCGGTCATGCTCACGTGCTCACGTCGTACTGCCGAAGTCCACATCGAGATCGGTGACGCCCTGCGCGAGTTCCTTCCGCTCACCAAGGCGGCTTTCGCTGCCGGCGAGCTGGACTATGCGCGTGTGCGCAAGATCGTCGACGGGCTCACCGGGGCCGACCCCGAAGCGATCGCAGCACTCGAGCGCCGAATACTTGCCTCCGCGCACCGTCTTCCGCCCGGTCAATTGGAGCGTGACATCGAACGTCAGCTGTTTGCCTACGATCCGGATGCTGCCGCCGAACGTCGCCGGAAGATGCTGGAGCACCGCGACGTTCGCACGCGTGCCGATCGTCACGGTCTGGCACAGTTGCAGGCAACACTCAGCGCAAACGAGGCCGTCGAGGCGCTCGGCCTGATCAACGAGGCCGCCGGAAGCGTCTGTAACCGCGATCCACGAAACGTCTCGACGCGCCGGGCTGACGCGCTGGTTGCTCTCCTGCACGGCGAACAGGGGCTGACTTGCCAGTGTGGCAGCGAAACGTGCGAGGCAGCATCCACCCCAGCTCGATCGACTGCGCCCTCACGTCGGAAGCCTCTGCTGCACATCGTGTGTGACCTGGCGACGCTTCTCGGATTGACGTCAGATGCCGCGAGCATCGACGGATACGGGCCGATCGACCCCGATTTTGCTCGCGAGCTTGCTGCTGATTCCACCTGGCAGGCTTTGTTCGCCGACTTCCGCGCCCAGGCCGCCGGGAATCGACCGCGCCGACAACATGCTTCGACTGCACTCCCGCTTGTCACCCGACGTGATCGCCTAAGTCGCGAACCGAAAGGCTGCGGAGATCGGATTCGGGCAATGCAACGGTTGGTCGCGAGAACCCCGGACATAGTTCGAAGATCGGATGGGCATGGCGCCCAGCCCGATCCACCTCCCGGTGCGCTGACCTATGCTCCGGGAGCGGCACTGGCAGCGCTGGTGCGGGCCGTCGACGGTCACTGCCGGTTCCCTGGCTGTTCGGTGCCCGCAAACAGGTGCCAACTCGACCACATCACCGAATTCGATCCGTCCGATCCGCGGCGTGGTGGGTGGACCATTGTGACCAACCTCCAATGCCTGTGTCGTCATCACCATCAGGTGAAGACATACAGGTTGTGGACGCCGGTAATGCTGGAGGATCGTGCCATTCACTGGACCGACAGCACCAGCGGGTTGATGGCTGTCACGGTTCCGGAGAGGCGCTGACTTCGAAGATGGTTTCCAGACCGTCTTCTTCGTCCCACTGCTCACCGACTTCGTTGAAACCGTACTGGCTGATCAGGTTTCGAGACGCAGCATTGTCCGGGCTGACGGTCGCTCGAACGACGTGTACTTCGGATTCGCGACTGGCGATGTCCAGAAGTATCTCGAGAGCAGTTCGAGCGTGTCCCTGGCGCCGGAACGCCGGGTCGATGCGATATCCGATCTCCACCATCCCGCGCGCATCGGGGCGGCCGTGAAATCCGGCCAACCCCACCGGCGCCGAGGTGCGGGCATCGACGGCGATGCGGGTGATCCACGCGCTGTCGAGGGGATTCTCTGCTATCTGCTTGCTCCGGTAGCGCCACAAGCCCTGGCATTCTTCGCCGAGGAGATACGGGGTCAGGAGGTTCGGCGCGAGTTCCATTGCGAGAGCCGCGTTATCTTCACCCAGCGCGTGGAGGGCGAGTGATGGAACGTGGATCAGTTGAAGGCTGCATCCGTCGAGTGCCCAGGGTAGTTCGGTGACGGTCACAGGTCGGCGATCGGAGTCGACAGAGTTATGTCGACGCCGATGCTCCGGAGATTGCCGTCCAGAACCTGCCAGATGGAACGCTCGAGGAACTCGGCCAATTCCGCACTGGTCACATCGGAACCCGGCTGGCTGAGCCAACGGTTTACGCTGACGTCGACCAATCCGATCACGCCGAAAGCCAAGGGCTCCGCCATCTTCGACGGTTTGCCACGGCTGGTGAGGATCGCGCCCAAGAGGTTTCCCAACTGGACGGCGATGGCCGTCTTGGTTCCGGTCACCACTTTCGAACCGGTGGCCCGCGTGCTCGGCGAGCCCTTGCCTAAAAAGTGGTGCAGTCGTGGATATTTCACAATCCATTGGAGGTAGGTCTCGACTGCCCGTGAGATGGCCTCGCCGACCGTGCCCTGCGGCGTGAGAGTGGGTGTCAGGTCGGTCATCATCATCTCGAGGATGCGGACTCGCAGCTGCTCGTCGAGGTCGGCTCGATCCTTGAAGATTCGGTAGACAACGGAACGGGGGACGTCG
The DNA here is from genome assembly GCF_040489275.1 of Rhodococcus baikonurensis. Lineage (NCBI taxonomy): Bacteria > Bacillati > Actinomycetota > Actinomycetes > Mycobacteriales > Nocardiaceae > Rhodococcus > Rhodococcus baikonurensis. Next base: position 127,609 of record NZ_JBEUOQ010000009.1, read on the forward strand.
GCGCGCTCGGCGATCTGCTGGACGCCGACGTCGGCGCCGCCTTCGTTGACTGCATCGAGTGCTGCGTCGAGGATCCGCGCTTTGCGCTGCTCCTTGTGATCGTTCCAGCGAGTGCTGCGCCCGTCGGGCTGCGCCGACTCGGCTGTTTTTGTCATAAATCGAACGATACTCACCCCGCCATTGACTGGACAAGATGTCTCACATACTTTGGTGGGACAGCGTGTCACACACAGATACCGTTCTCTTCAGGAGTGGCAATGAGTAACAGGGTTTTTGTCGTCGGCGTCGGCATGACGAAGTTCGAGAAGCCGGGAGCCCGCGAGTGGGACTACCCCGACATGGCACGCGAGTCGGGTACCAAGGCGCTCGAAGACGCGGGTATCGACTACACCGAGGTCGAGCAGGCATACGTCGGCTACGTCTACGGCGAGTCCACCGCAGGTCAGCGGGCTGTCTACGAGTTGGGTCTGACGGGAATCCCCATCGTCAACGTCAACAACAACTGTTCGACGGGATCGACCGCGCTCTACCTCGCCACGCAGGCAGTCAAGAGTGGTCAGGCCGACTGCGCCTTGGCGCTGGGCTTCGAGAAGATGCAGTCCGGGTCCCTCGGATCCACCTACGACGACCGTGAACAGCCACTCATGCGGCACCTCCTCGCTCTCGCCGAGCTGCAGGAGTTCGCGATGCCGCCCGCTCCGTACATGTTCGGCGCGGCCGGCGTCGAGCACATGGAACGCTTCGGAACCACTGCAGAGCAGTTCGCGAAGATCGCCGTCAAGAACCACAAGCACTCACTGAACAACCCGTACGCGCAGTTCCAGGACGAGTACACCCTCGAGCAGATCCTCGAAGCACGGCAGATCCACGGGCCGCTCACCAAGCTCCAGTGCTCGCCTACCTCGGACGGATCCGGCGCGGCGATCATCGCCAGCGAAGCATTCGTCGAGAAGCACGGGCTCGCTGCTCAGGCGATCGAGATCGTCGGACAGGCCATGGTCACCGACATGAACAGCACCTTCGAGGACAAGAGCGCGATCAGTCTTGTCGGCGCGGACATGACCCGTAAGGCCGCTGAGAAGGTGTACGCGCAGGCCGGGATCACCGCCGACGACGTCGACGTCATCGAACTCCACGACTGCTTCTCCACCAACGAGTTGTTGACCTACGAGGCGCTCGGACTGTGCGCCGAAGGTGACGGCGGCAAGCTCGTCGACGCCGACGACACCACCTACGGCGGACGCTGGGTCGTCAACCCGTCCGGCGGCCTCATCTCCAAGGGGCACCCCCTCGGCGCAACCGGCCTCGCACAGTGCGCCGAACTCACCTGGCAGCTCCGCGGCACCGCCGACAAGCGTCAGGTCGACGGCGCGAAGGTCGCCCTCCAACACAACATCGGACTCGGCGGCGCAGTTGTCGTGACCGCATACAAGCCCTACGCACGCTGAATCACACCCTCAATCCGCTAGCTACCCACTAGGAGTTTCATCATGGCTTCCGTTTCCGTCTCCGCCGTACTGCCCGCATCCCCCGAGAAGACCTGGGATGCGCTCTCCGACCTGTCTCGTTGGGAAGAGTGGCTCACCATTCACCAGGGCTGGAAGAGTGAACTCCCCACCGAGGTTGCGTTGGGCGCCAAGTTCACCGAGGTCGTCTCCGTGATGGGTATGGCCAACAAGATCGAGTGGACCGTCGAAGAGGTCGAGGTTCCGAAGATGGTCAAGATTGCCGGTACCGGAATGGCCGGTGTCACCGTCGAATTCGTTCTCTCGGTCGAGGCCGACGGTTCGGGCTCGAAGGCAACCGTCGACGCCAGCTTCAAGGGCACCATGATCGTCGGACCGATCGGCAAGGCAGTTGCCAAGAACGCCAAGGCTGACCTCGAGGCCTCGCTGGCCAAGTTCGCCGAGTTGGTCGGATAACGCTCGATGACAACACCGAAGACCAACGCGGTCGAATTCGATACGTCCGGGCTGGACGTATGGACTGATCCGGAGCACTTCGAGGTGACGGCCGAGCGCATCGCCGAATATGCCGCTGCCACCAACGATCCCATCGAGCGACATCTGAAGGGCGAGATCGCTCCGCCGGTCTTCGCGGTGGTACCCGTCTTCATGTCGATGGCACCGGCAGCGCTGTCGGTGGCACCGGTGGAACTGCTGATGAAGCTCGTTCACGGTGAGCAGGACTTCCTGTTCCACCGTCCGATCTACCCCGGCGACCATCTGGTGGCCCGGGCAAAACCCATCGGATTCGAGGGCCGCGACAACGGTTCCACCGTCGTCATCTACATCGAAACCAAAACCGACAAGGGTGAATTGGTCAACGAGCAGTGGATGACCGCATTCTTCCGCAAGGTCGACGCGGGCCCCGGACTGGGCGAGAAGGCTCCCGAACACCGATTCGACGACGCTCTTCGCGCGGGTAGTCCGGCTGCGGTGGTGAATCAGCACATCGACGAGGACCAGACGTTCCGGTACTCACCGGCCTCCGGCGATCCGATGCCGATCCACCTCGACGAGGAGATCGCTCGGATGTCCGGGCTGCCCGGAATCATCAACCACGGACTGTGCACGATGGCGTTCACGTCATGGGGCGCCCTGACCGAACTGGCGGGCGGAGAGACCGAGCGGTTGCGCCGTCTCGCAGTGCGATTCGCGAAGCCGGTCCTCCCGACCCAGGACATCGAGACGGTGTTCTACAAGTCGGGTTCGGCGGACGGAGCCACGTCGTACTCGTACGAAACCAGTGCGGTCGGTGACCTCGTCATCAAGGACGGCCTCGCGGTCATCTCCGACAAATGAGTCTTCATGTCCGACAACTGAACTGATGGGAATCTGAACTGATGGGAAGTCTCGACGGTCGCGTAGCGATCATCACCGGAGCAGGACGCGGCATCGGCCGTGAGCATGCGCTGCTCTTCGCTCGCGAGGGTGCGAGCGTCGTGGTCAACGATCTCGGCGGAGCAAACGACGGATCCGGCGCAGATGCCGGTCCCGCACAGCAAGTAGTCGACGAGATCGTCGCTGCAGGCGGCAAGGCCGTTGCCAACACAGACAACATTGCCACCTGGGACGGGGCCGAGGGCCTCGTCAAGCAGGCCGTCAGCGAGTTCGGTCGACTCGACGTGCTGGTCAACAACGCCGGCATTCTTCGCGACGCCTTCATCGCGGGCATGGACGAGAGTCAGTGGGACGCAGTCATCGCCGTGCACCTGAAGGGGCACGCGGCGACGCTGCACCACGCTGCCGCCTACTGGAAGGACCAGAGCAAGGCGGGAGAGACCGTCAATGCTTCGGTCATCAACACTGCGTCGGCTTCGGGTACGTTCATGCCCAATGCGGGCCAGGGTAACTACGGTGCCGCCAAGGCGGGCATCGCAGCCCTGACCTTGGTGGCCGCTGACGAGCTCGATCGATACGGCGTGCGCGTCAACGCAATTGCGCCGATTGCACGCACTCGGCTGACGCTGGCGACACCCGGCATGGGGGCACTGTTTGCCGCCGAGGTACCCGAGGGCGAGTTCGACGCCTTCGCGCCGTCCAACATCTCACCGTTGGTGGCCTATCTCGCGGCCGCGGACTGCAAGCTCACCGGCAAGGTGTACGCCGTTCAGGGCGGAGCCATCACGGAACTCGCCGGCTGGCACGGTGTGAACACCATCGAGAGCGAGGGTCCCTGGACCACCGCCGACCTCGCAGAACGTCTGTAAGCGCATGGCACGCAACGCATACGAACTCGGCCTCGGGCTGAGCGAGGAGCACACCGCACTCGCAGATTCGGTGCGCTCCTTTGCCGAGCGCACCATCACCACCGAGCAGGTGCGCGCGGCGGTGGAGTCGCGGACCGAGGACAAGTTCCCGCAGTTCTGGACGGCACTGGTCGGGCAGGACCTTCTCGGGCTCGCGGTTCCGGAAGAACAGGGTGGTCACGGCGCCGGTCTGCTGACCTTGGCGGTGGCACTGGAAGCATTGGGCCGCACTGTCTCTCCCGGCCCGTTCGTTCCGACGGTATTGGCAAGCGCAGTTCTCGGTGCCGCCGATTCCAAGGCGGGTCTGGAGTTTCTGCCCGGTCTGATCGACGGAAGTCGTACGGCAGCAGTCGCCTTGGGTGCGCCGTTTGCGGCCGAGTCGTCGGACGGCGGGTACACGATCGCGGGCGCACTCGACGGTGTGCTCGGTGGTGAACACGCCGACGTGCTGCTGGTCCCGATCCAGTTGCCCGAGGGTGTTCGCTATGCGGTGCTCGAGAGCAGCGCGGTCTCGATCACCGTGCAGGACAGCATCGACGTGCTGCGCGGCAGTGCGCGGATCGAAGCTGACAATGTTCAGATCAGCGCCGAACGGATACTCGACGGTCTCACCGAGGCGCGGGTACGGTCCATTGCCGCAGTCGTTCTCGGTGCCGAAGACGTCGGCGTCATGTCCTGGTGCGTCTCCACCGCGTCGGAGTACGCCAAGACACGCGTGCAGTTCGGGCGACCCATCGGCCAGTTCCAGGGCGTCAAGCACAAGTGCGCGCAGATGGGCATTGCGCTCGAGCAGGCACGCGCCGTTGTGTGGGATGCGGCAAGCGCATTGGACAAGGGCGACGACACGGCAGATTTTGCCGCCGACATCGCCGCGGTCATCGTGCCGGACGCCGCAGTGCAGGTAGCGCAGGATTGTGTGCAGGTCCACGGCGGTATCGGATTCACGTGGGAGCACGACGCCCACCTGTACTACCGCCGCGCGCTCTCGATCCGCGGCATTCTCGGTACTCGCGAGGATCGTGCCAATCGTGTTGCGCAGCAGGCGCTCGACGGTGTCAGCCGGGCTTCCGTTCTCGAACTGCCGGCGGAGGCAGAGGAGATCCGCGGCGACATCGCGGCCGAGCTTGCCAAGTTGGTCGAGCTCGACGAGGACGACCAGCTGATCGCGCTCGGCGACGGCGGCTGGGTTCAGCCGCACCTGCCGAAGCCCTACGGGCGCAGCGCCGCTCCGCTCGAGCAGATCGTCATCTCCCAGGAGATCAAGGCTGCGGGTATCTCGATGCCACAGCTCCTGATGGGCACCTGGGCAGTGCAGGCCGTCGTGGCGCATGGTTCGGACAAGCAGAAGCAGGAACTGGCAGTACCGACCCTGCAGGGTGAGCTGGTGTGGTGCCAGCTCTTCAGTGAGCCCGGTGCTGGTTCCGACCTCGCGTCATTGTCCACGAAGGCCGAAAAGGTCGACGGCGGTTGGAAGATCACCGGCCAGAAGATCTGGACCACGGTTGCGCAGTTCTCCGACTGGGCAATGCTGATCGCCCGTACGGACGCCACCAAGCCGAAGCATCAGGGCATCACGTACTTCGTGCTGGACATGTCGACGCCGGGCATCACCGTCCGACCGCTGCGTGAGATGACGGGCTCGGCGCTGTTCAACGAGGTGTTCCTCGACGACGTGTTCATCCCCGACGAGAACGTGGTCGGCGAGGTCAACGACGGTTGGAACGTCGCGCGTACGACGCTGGCCGGCGAGCGCGTCGCGCTGAGCCAGAAGATGGAGGCGTACGCCTCGGACTCCGATCTGCTGAAGTTCGCGAAGTCGGCAGACCTGAGCCCGATCGGTCGCTACCGCGTCGGCGAGCTGGTGGCCGAGAGCCAGGCGATCGACCTCATCGGCTCTCGCGTTGTGCTCAAGCAACTTTCGGGCATCGACGTGAGCACAACGTCGAGCGTCGGCAAGCTGTTGGCGATGAAGATCAGCCAGTCGATCGCCGAGTTCGTCGTCGCCGAACTGGGTGCTGCCGGAGCGGTCAGCATCCCAGGTCAGCCCAGCGACAAGGCGATGGAGCAGCTCATTTCGGGACGTGCCACCACCATTTACGGCGGCACAACCGAGGTGCAGCTCAACGTGATCGGTGAGCGCATGCTCGGGTTGCCGCGCGACTGACAGTATTGACCGGGTGGGGCTCAGTCCTGGATTCTTCTCCAGGGCTGAGCCTCTTCCAGTTCGAAGGCCAATTCGAGGAGCGTGCGCTCATCGCCGAGATCGGCGGAGAAATGCGAAGCCAACGGCAAACCGTTGCTGGTCTGATGCAGCGGTAGCGAAATCGCGGGGCCGCCGGAGATGTTGTTGAGCGGGGTGAACGACGTGTACGCGATCAACTTGTCGAAGAGTTCCTCGAAAGGCTGAGCGGGGGAGAGGTATCCGAGCTCGGGGGTGGTGTGTCCCAGAGCCGGCGAAAGCACGACGTCGTACTTCAAGAACATGGCGCTGTACTGCTGCTGGAGGCGTCGCAGGCGATAGAGCACGCGCGGCGTCTTCACCAGGTTCTTCCGGTACAGCGAGTACAGGCCCTTGGTGAGGTTGTCGGTGCCGGACTTGCCGAAGTCGGGTCCGAGCATCTGTTTGCCACCGGTGGAGATGGCAAACGACAGGAATCCCCAGTAGATACTGAAATCTTCGATGAATTCCGGGCCGACGGGCAATGCCGCGTCTTCGACGTGATGGCCGAGGCCGGCAAGGAGCTCGGCCGTGGCTTCGACGGACTTGCGCGTCTCGTCGTCGGTCTTGGTGACTGTCACGGAATCGGTGATCACGCCGACGCGCAGGCGGGTTGAGCTGGGTCCTTCGATCAGGCGAACCGGTGCGAGTCGTGGATTGCGGTAGTAACTTTCGGCCGCTGACATCCATCGTGCAGTGTCGCGAACCGTGCGGGTGACGGCGCCCTGAGCGATCAGCCGGATCGGCATCGACTTGTCGGCGGGATCGGCGATGGTACGGCCGCGAGTGGGTTTGAGTCCGACCAGTCCGCAGGCAGCGGCGGGAATGCGAATCGATCCACCACCGTCGTTGGCGTGCGCGATCGGGAGGACTCCGGCAGCAACCAGTGCGGCAGCGCCACCCGATGAAGCGCCGGACGAATACGCCGGGTTCCACGGGTTGTGGACGGGCTCTTCGGCCATGTATTCGGTAGACGCGCTGAATCCGAACTCGGGCAGCCGGGTCTTGCCGATCGAGATGGCCCCGGTGGAGAGGAACTGTTTCGCGAAATCGCTGTCGGCCTTTGCGGGGACCGCGGTGAAGGCGGTGCTGCCCTGCTGGGTGGGGAGGCCGGCGCTGTCGGTGTTGTCCTTGATCGCGGTGGGGACACCGGCAAAGACGCCCTTGGCGGGGCGGTTGCTTCTGGCGAGGGCACGGTCGAAATCGGTGCAGGCCAGGCCGTTCAATTGGCCCTGAACCGCCTCTGCCCGGGCGATCGACGCCTCCATGACTTCCCGCGCGGTCACCTCGCCCGATTCGATCCGGGCGGCGATGCCGGTGGCGTCGAGATCGCCCAGGGCGTCGTCGGTGAAGGCGTGGACGGGGGTGTTCGCGGTCATGGGGATCCTTGTCAGGCGGAGGCACTCAGGTCGTCCGTCCAGCATATTGGACGGACGACCCCTGAGTGGCGCTATCTGTGGATTGCGGTATCAGCTACCGAAAATCGTCACAGCCTGCTCGGCTGCTTGCGGCGCCTGCTGGAACACGCCCTGCGGAATGAACTGCTGGGGGATGAACTGCTGAGGGCCCAACTGCTGGAAGTTCGTGACCATCGGGTGAATGACGTTGTTGAATACATCGTTGAACATGTGTTGTGTCCTTCGGTTACAGCGGTTTTCGAACTTCTTACTCCACCGACACTAAGCACGGTTCTGGCGAGTTTCAACGAAAATCACTGATACACAGTCACGTTCAAGTTCATTGCCAGCTGGGGGCCAGGAATCGACGTTTGTTCACAGCTTCGACGCGGTGCCGTGCAGGTTCTTGGCCGTCGGGGATGTCTCGACGGATTTGGGGTCGGGATACGTGCCCAGTACGCGATCGGCCGTTCCCGCGGTGGTGACGGTGAACCAGTAGTGTTCGTTCTTGAAGTGATGGTTGCGATGGTTGCGCCAAACCGACCGGTAGAGAGCAGTTTTCGGCTTGTAGTCACTGTGGATGAGGAAATGGGTCCACTCGTAGCCGAAACCGAGGACGGAAATGCAGGTCAGGAACGTCAGGCCGAGTTCGACGCGGGGAAATGCCAGGAGGGCGACGGCCGTCAGGACAGGAATCACGATCAGGAGTGTCTGCCACGGAATGAAGATGAGTGAGACGGTTCGCGGGGCGAAATGGTGCTCCCGATGGCTGCGCGCCAGGCGTGAATCGAGGGTGACGCCGGCAATGGTCCGCGGCTTCCAATGTAGAACGAACACGTGAATAACCCACTCCACGAAGGGGAATGCGGCAAGCATCACGAGTGGAACCAGTGCGTCGGTGATCTGCCAGTCGCCCAACGAGATGCGCGCCGCCGCGGCGGCCAGCAGCATGGTGCCGATCATCCACGGCGTCGGTGACTTGCGGAACGTCCGTGCGGCGTCGGCCAGAGTGAGGGGCTTGCTCATGGTTTCAGTCCTTCCAGGAAGGTGAGAGCGTCGCTGATCGCAGTCGTGCCGGTGTGGAGGAGCTGCGCTGCTGACGCCTCGGCGGTTGACTCGTCGTGTGAAGTGATGGCGGAAGCCAGTTTTCGATACAGGTCGGTCTGGCCGACTTCGGCGACCATGACGGAGGCAAGTGCAGTCATGGCCGGCTCGTACGCGGCGCGCAGGCTGTTGAAGATCAAGCGGAAGGCGATGGAATCCGCGCTGTCGACGACGACGTCCCAGAACACCAGAGCGCGGTCTTGCAACTCCACTGGATCTTCGGTGGCCCCTAGTTGATCCACGGCCGTGTCGAGTTTCCGGGCAGATTCTGCGGAGATGCGACGGGCGGCCAGCACCGCGATCTGCGGTCCCATCAGTTCACGAGTTTCAAGTACGCTGCGCACGACGGTCAGGTCGGGGACGCCGTCTCTGACCAGCAACTGGGGGAGAAGTTCGGGTCCGGCCTGGCGTCGGAAATCACGCACCGACGTGGACTCGCCCTGGCGGACTTCTACCAGTCCGGCCTGGGCGAGCTTCTGGATTGCTTCTCGGACGGCGGGCCGGGAGACGCCGAACGCCTCGGCGAGTTTCCGCTCACTGGGCAGGGCTTCACCTGCAGCCAGCTCTCCGGCCAGTACTTTCACGGAAATCTGGTCGAAGACTGCGCCGGAGGCCGAGGTACGTGCAACGGGTTGGAACATGTACTGACCGTAAACGCCCACTGGTGAGAGGTCAAGTGGTATTACCAGTGAACCTCACTTCAGGCTGCGGGTGATGTCCGTCAGCTTGTTCAGGAAGTCCGTGTAGGTGAGTGCGAATCCGACCTTGTCGTCGTAGTCGAGCGGTGCGACATTGCCGAGGGCCACGGCTGGAACACGATCCCACGCCGGGTTGCCCGGCCAGGAGTCGAGATTCTGGGCAACGACGACATCGGCGTCGGCGAGCACATCCGCATTCTCCCAACCGAATTCGGCGCTGTAGCCACCGATCGCGGCCGATTGGGCGGCGGTGATCGCGTCGTTGGACAGGATCGTGTACCCGAGTGACGACGCTACGTCGACGGTCAGGTTGTTCGGGGTGTTGAACACGAAGAACTTGTCCTCGATCAGCGATACGAAGGCGATCGTCTTGGTTTGCGCGACGGAACCGACGTCGTCGCGAGCGGCGCCGAGAGCATCTTGATAGCGCGCCTGTGCTGCCGAGGCGGCTTCGGTCTTGCCCAGCAGTGCCAGTTGCTCGCCCATGAATCCCATAGGACCGCCGAGTGATTCGGTCTCCTTGTCGGGCGAGCTGCCGTCCTGGATCACCAGAACCGGTGCGATGTCCTCGAAAGTGAGGTTCTTCGACTTGTAGCTCTCGTACCAGCCGACGGAGATGAGGATCAGGTCCGGGTTGTAGCTCAGCACGTCCTCTTTGCTGAGATTGCCGCCCAGGTGCCCCGCATCGGCAGGGACCTTGGATGCGAGATGGCTCGACTCGTCGTAATCGAGGGCAACGATCGGGTATTCGGCGAGAAGTGCGAACTCGAGGGACGTCCGGGAGTCGATCACAACCACTCGCTGCGGGTCGGCAGGTATCTGGGCGGAGTACCCCGCGAAGCTGTAGTCGATGGTCTCGGTCGAAGGCGAGGGCTGGTCGTCGGACGAGCTGCACGAGGCGAGCGTGCCGATCAGGATCGCGCCGACCGCGAGCGCGATAGACCTGGCAAAACGGCGGCGGTGGTGCATTTGTGGTGTTCTCCAACGTGTTCGGGCAACATGGTTTGCCTTGCCTAACGACGCTAACGTGTCACCCGTGCGGGTTTGGTGCCATTCTGATGCGGTTTCGTGACAGGTGAGAACGAGCGGAAGTACGCGGCGGGGGTGTGGCCGATGACCTGCCTGAACAGGTCGATGAATGTTCCAGGGTTGGCATACCCGAGGCCGCGGGCCACGGCGACGACAGGTTTGCCTGCGGCGATCTCGATCAATGCAACGCGGACGCGCACCAGAATTCGCCATTGAGTGAGCGTCGTGCCGGTGTCGGCCTGGAAGCGGCGCATCAAGGTCCGGCCACTCACGCCGATGGTGCGCGCCCAGTCGGAAGTGGTGCGGTCGTCCGCCGGATCGGCGATGATCTGCCGGGCAATCGAAAGAAGGTCAGGCGTTCTCGGCAACGGAATGTCGAGACTCGCGGCCTGAACAGGATGGATGAGGTCGATTGCCACCTGCTGAAGCCGTGGTCGCTTCGGGTCGGGCATGGCGTTGTTCTCGTTGTGTAACAACACCTCCCGAAGTGCACCGGTCATGGGTATGCCGACCACTGTCGTCCGGTCGGCCTCGACATGATCCGGATTCAGGTACGTCGCGAAGATGACGGCGCCGTGATCGGAGCGAACTCTATGTGGCGTGCCTGCGGGTATCCAGATGCCGAGCATCGGCGGAACCATCCAGAGGTGTTCGGACGCTTCGAGTGTGACGGTCCCACCCGCCGACCACAGCAGTTCATGTTCGTGGTGGGTATGGAAATCCCAGACGCCCGTTGCGGTGCTCTCGAACCGGATGGTGCTGACGGACCACGGCTCCACGTCGCCGGTTCCAGGGTCGGGGCTCCCCACAACATGATGCCGGAGAAGTCCTGTCGCGATGGCGTCACGAACCAAGAACGTACCGGCTTCCTGCCGTCGACCGAGGGGGCACGCGTATCCATGGCTCGATCGAAATAGTGGTTGGCCATGATGCTTCACCGAAACAGCGCAGGTGAGAGTAATTTTAGGTAGCCCTAATTCGGAAGACCGTCAGGAAACCCATGACACCACTCCTGTTACCGACGCCAGATACCGATGCCGAGTTCGCTCGCATCACCGCTGCACTGACTCGTCGCGGCTTTCTCGGCGGAAGTGCCGCCGCACTGTCCATGCTCGCTCTTGCCGGATGTAGCAGCGGGGACGCCGGTGGCGGTGCGGACGGCGAAACTCGGACGGTGCAGACCCACTACGGCCCCGTGGACGTTCCCGTCGATCCGCAGCGCATCGTCGCCGTCTCGTACAACACTCCGTGGCAGCTGCAGGCCGTCGGCGCCCAACCCGTGGCGACGCTCGACTACAGCGCGTACATCGACCAGTTCACGCCCGCGCAGCAGAAGTTCGTCGACGGTTTGTCCTCAGTGGGGGTCTTTCTCGAGGTGAACCGCGAAGCGGTCGTCGCTGCTGCGCCCGATCTCATCGTGGGCGATGCTTACGAGATCGACGAGGACATGTTCCGCGAGCTCTCGAAAATTGCTCCTACAGCAGTGTATTCGGGCAGCAATCGATCGGACTGGCGCACCGTCGCCGAGGGAGTGGCAGACGCGGTCAACAAGGGTTCGGCTCTGACATCGAACCGCGAGAAATACCAGGCGATGCAGGAGCGAATCCGCACCGAATACTCCGCTCAGCTTCGGGGCAACCGTTGGGCCCAGGTCGCAATCGGAGGCTCGGAAGGACTCTTCTCGATTCTGTATCCGACCGGCGTCACGGGAGCGATGCTCGCCGACCTCGACGTGACCCGCGGCGAGTTCGTCCCTGATCTCAATCCGTCCACCGGCTTCGAGGCTTTTCCCTTCGAACAACTCGAAATGCTGCGGGACGTCACCGTGGTGATCTACCCCAAGCAACCCGACGGAACCGATTCTGCGGGAATGAAATCCATCTTCGCCAACCCGCTGTGGAGCCGCATTCCTGCGATCGCGTCCGGGCAGTCATTCGGAATCAGCACGCAGGTCACCGACTACGGCACAGCGATCAATTGGCTCAGCGAACTCGAATCCGGCGCCTTGGAGGCACTTTCATGACATCACTTCTCCTACCTACATCCGACACCGATGCCGAGTTCGCTCGCATCACCGCTGCACTGACCCGGCGAGGTTTTCTCGGGGCCGGCGCGCTGGCCGGGATCGGATTGCTCACGGCCTGTGGAACCAGCTCCGGTGAATCTGCCGAGGGCTCGATGCGCACCATCAACACTGCTCTTGGCCAGATGGAGGTTCCCACCAATCCGCAACGGGTGGTCAGCGCCGATTACTACACGGGCCCCGCGATGTTCGACGCCGGATTCACTCCCGTCGGACTGCCGGTCGACTACGAGAACGCCGACGGTGTCCCGGAACCGTACGCGTCTGCGCTGCGGTCCCTCCCGAAGGTGGGGCGTTGGTACGAGCCGAACGCCGAGGCGATTGCGGCTTTGTCTCCCGACTTGATCGTGATGACCAACCTGCTGTCGGAGAACAACCCGGATCTCTACGAGCAGATCCGGTCGATCGCCCCGACCGCGGTTTTTGCCGAAGACGGGCAGTACGCGTGGAAGGAGCGCGCCCTCGGAGTCGCGGACGCGCTCAACCAGAGCGCGAAGGTTCAGGAGTTGGCAGATCGTTACCAGGCGCGGATCGCCAAGTTCCGTAGCGACAACGCTGATGTGTTGAGCAAGGTGAAGGTCGTCTACACCACGTACTTCGAGGAAAGTGGCTTCTCGCTGTACTCGCCGACCAAGTATCAGACGACGGTCATCAGCGAAGCCGGGTTCCAGTTCAACGACCGCTCACTCGCAATCCCTGCCGGCAGCAACGAGTGGTTCCCGAAGGAGCAGTTGGAGTTGCTCGACGAGGCCGACGTCATCATCACCAACAGTGGCAAGGGTCCCATCGACGAGAAGTTGGCGAACGACACCATCTTCCAGCGTCTGCGCGCCGTCAAGAACGATCAGGTGTATTCGTTCGACTACGAGGGCGTCGCGTCATTCGGTTGGGCCCTGACGTTCCTCGAGCAGTTCCAGCCGATCGCCGAGGAGATCAGAGCCAAGCTCTGACCTCCTCAGCGATCAAGAGGAAGCCGGCGTCACCACATCCAGTCTCGGTTGATGCTTCTCGGTGTATGCCCACGGGCGGATCTTCTCCAGTGCTTTGCCGATCCGGAACACGGTCGGTTCGTCGTAGGTGTGGCCGACGATCTGGACGCCCGTGGGAACGCCGTTGTGTGCGTGTCCACTGGGTACCGCCAATACGGGGCACCGATTGGCGACGTTGAACGGCAACGTGAGAAGTGCTTCGGCGGTGGTGTTCACGTGCTGGCCCGCCACAGTGAGGCCGTCGAGCAAAGACTCGCCTGCCGGGAAGGCGATGGTGCCGGAGGTCGGGCAGATCAGCGCATCGAAAGGAGCCATTGCCTCGGCGAGCTCTCGTTGCATCTGCGTTTCCTTGCGAAGGCCGTCCAGAAATGACATTTCCGCAGCGCCCTTCGACGTGATCGCGACATTGTCGAGCGTGTAATCGGCAAGAAGATCACCGTGGGCGCGAGCAACTTCCGCGACGGATGCCCCCATGATCGTTCCGAAATGCACTTTCACCGCTGCCGCCATCGAATCGCGAGTCCACGGCAGTTCGATCTCCTCGACGATCGCTCCTGCGTCGACCAACGACTGCGCGAGCGCCCGTGTATTCGCCTCGATGTCAGGTTCGATGGGGAAGTCACCGAGCCGCAGGCACAGGGCAATTCGCATTCCCTCGACCGACGGGTACTCGTGCGGCAGCGTGATCGCCGGCCTCAGCGAAGAATGATCACGCGGGTCCGGCCCGATCAGAACGTTGGCCAACAGAATCGCGTCGTCGACAGTTCTGGCCATGGGACCGTCGCCGCGGTAGGAATCCATGGAGAGCGGGGCGACCCCGGGAATGCGTCCGTACGACGCTTTGAGGCCGACGGTGCCGGTGAAACCCGCCGGGCCGCGAGTCGACCCACCGATATCGGATGCTGTTGCCAGAGTGGTAGTTCCGGCGGCCAGTGCGGCGCCCGCTCCTCCGGAGGAGCCGCCAGGGCTGTACTCGAGGTTCCAGGGATTACGAGTCACCCCCCACAGTGGAGAGTGGGTGAACGCCGCAACGCAGAACTCCGGCGTCGTCGTGCGGGCATGGATCAGGCCGCCTGCTGCCAGAACTCGATCGATCACCGGCGCGTTCTCGCGGGCGATGTTGCCGCGCCCAGCCAGTGAGCCCTCGGTCAGTGACCTTCCGGCGATAGCGTGTTTTTCCTTGGCAGCTACCGGAATTCCCTCCAGCGGCCGCGGGTCTGGTCCTTGGCCGCCGTAGCGGCGCTCTGCCTCCCGAGCGCCGGCGAGTGCCTCGTCGAACATCTCTTCGGTGAAAGCATTGATATGCGGTTCGAACTTCTCCGTTCGGTCGACGACTGCTTGTAGCAGTTCGACCGGAGACAGTTCTCGCGTGCGAAAGTGGGCAATCGCGTCGGTGGCGCTGAGGTAATGCAGTTCGTCTGTCATGACGTTATCTCCCTGGAGGGGTGTCGGTAGGAATCACGCGCTTCGTGCAAGGGCACCCAACGCGGCGGCAGTCATGGCCGTGACACCTTCGGGTAGAGCCGCGGACGGATCGGGCGCAAAGCGCGGTGAATGATTCGACGGCGTGCCGGGAGGAATCCGCCCCTCGGCGAGCGCGGCGAGGGCAGTTTCGTCGAAACTCTGAAGCGCGGTCCCGCCGAAATGCCAGAATACGGAAGGGCATTGGGCGGCAGTGCCGAAGACGCCGAAGTCCTCGCTGCCTGAAAGCGGTTGCGGCAGAGTGTACATTCCCAACCCGGCCCGGCGTAGGTCCGACATCACCGTGGACGTTGCGTCCGGAGTGTTGACCGTAGCCGGAAAGCCGTTGTACGCATGAACGTCCGGCTGTTCGACGGCGCCGGCTCCGTCCGCTTCTGCACGAGCGATCCGTCCCACCGATTCGAGCATGTGTTCGCGCGACGATGCGTTGAAAGTTCGCAGGCTGAGCAGTAGTTCGGCGTCGTCGGCGATGATGTTCGCAGCTGTGCCGGCGTGCAAGGCTCCGACCGTGAGCACGGGTGCTGTCGGAGTTGCCGCTTCATGAGCGACCAGACCTTGAATGCGCAGCGCGAAAGATGCTGCCATCAACAAGGGGTCGATGCATGCGTACGGCGAGGACGCATGGCCACCGCGGCCGTGAAAGACCACTCGAATCGTGTCGGATGCGGCCATCAAGATGTCGGGTTTGCTGACCAGCATCCCCGCAGGAGTCGGCCCCACGTGTTGGCCCAGGCAGAGGTCCGGTCGCGGGAAGCGGTCGAAGATTCCGTCGTCGACCATCGCACGAGCGCCGGAGCCGGTCTCCTCGGCAGGCTGGAAGACGGCAACGATTGTCCCCGTGATCGCTGCCGGATCCGCGGAAAGCGCTGCGCACGTGGCAAGTAGCGCGGTTACGTGGACGTCGTGTCCACATGCGTGCATCACGCCATCCGTCTTGGAGGCGTAGGACAGACCGGTGTCTTCTGCTACCGGCAACGCGTCCATGTCGGCGCGCAGCAGGATCACCGGACCGCTGCTCCCCGTGAGTACTCCGACGACACCCGTACCGCCGACCCCGACAGTGACGTCCCAGCCGCCGATTCGCCGAAGTTCCTCGGCAACGATTGCAGCAGTGCGAGTTTCGTCACCGGACAACTCTGGGTGTGCATGCAGGTCCTGGTACAGATCGAACCAGTGCGGCTCAACGGTTCGCAGCCGCGACGGGTCTCCGAATTCAAGGTTCGAAAGCAGTTGGTTCATGGTCGATCTTCTTTCGATGGTGGTGTTCAGTTGGCGATTTTCAGTTGAACGAGGTCCAGCATTTTCTCGCGGGTCTGTGGTGCTGCCATAACCGCGATGATCGCCACGACGGGCCCGAGCGCGAGCGATACGAATGCCGCTGACCAGGAGAGATGGTCGACGATGAATCCGAACACGAGCGGCGCGACTATTCCGGCGACCATGCCGCCGAAAATGATCATCGACGAGGCTGCCCCGACCACCGACGAGGGCAGGGCCCGCAGTGGTAGTGCAAAACACGGCATGAAAGCGAAAGAGGCAGCGGCAGATCCGAGGGTGACGAGAACGACGAACAAGGCTGTATTGGAGACGAAGGGTATTGACGCGAGCATGACTATGCACGCGAGCATGGACGGGATCACGACGATACGACTGTTGCCTGCCAACCGATCCGAGATCCGCCCCCCGATGACCGTGGTCACGGCGGCCACGACCGTTGCCGGGATGAGGAGGAGACTTGCGCTCGAGAGGGCGATTCCACGTTCGTCGTGGAGGTAGGACGGAACCCAGGACGACATTCCCCAGATCACGAAGTCGTACCCGAAGAACATCAAGGCGAAGAGCCACATCGCTCGTGAGCGAAGCACGGTGCGCATGTTGCTCCACGAGGAATCCGGACCGCGGTCGATCTCCGCCGGCAGTGCGGGCGGAAGCCACAACTTGATGCTGACGAGCGACAGTACTCCGAGCACCGCGACGGCCAGAAACATCCCACGCCAGCCGATCAACGGGAGGAGTGCTGCCGCAACGACAATGGCGAGCAGTGTGCCGACCGCGTTGGAGCTGTTCATCCAGCCCGTGGCAGTGGCCCGTTGCTCCGGGATGCTGCGTTCAGCAACGAGCTTCACAGCGGCGGCTGGAAACACGCCCTGCGCGAGTCCGAAGAGAAAGCGAACAACCAGAAGCGTCCCGAAGGACCACGCAAGGGCGGTGAGGCCGGTGAAGACACTCCATGCCACCAATCCGATCAGTGCCATCCGGACTGCGCCGTATCGATCGGCGAGCAGTCCACCGGGCAGCTGGGCCAAGGTGTACGCGATGAAGAACGTGGAAATGATCAATCCGCGCTGGGAGTAGTCGAGATCGAACTCTTCACCGAGCAGGGGTAGAGCGAGATTGATCGCGAGCCGGTCTATGTAGTCGATCGCGTAGGCGACGAACAGCAGCGCAACCGTGACTTTCGTGGAGCGAAGCACCGAGCCTCCAAACGTGAACCTGTGAAGTGATTCACATATCTTTGGCAAATGCGCAGTGATCAACAGTCAGAATGCAGCAATCCGGCAATACTGGACCGATGAAGCCGGAATCCGACACATTTGTGATCGCGGAATCTGACCTGGAGATCGTCAATGCACTTCAGCTCAACCCCCGCGCGTCGTGGACCGAGCTGGCGTCGGTACTCGACATGGATTCGACGACGATCGCCCGGCGGTGGCGTCGTCTCGTCGCCGACGGCCATGCCTGGGTGAACGCGGTTGCCATCGGGCGAGCCCACATCTTCGGCTATCTGATGATCAGTGCCACCCAGGACTCGGTTGCCGAGGTGGGGGAGCGGTTACGTCAACTGTCCTGTGCCTATCTGTTGGCCAGGACGGAAGGCGAATTCGAGTACTTCGTCGGTGTGGTGGCCGCCGATCAGAAGAGTTTGGACGCTTTGGTGTGTGAGCACCTTGCTGCTGATCCTGGAATTCTGTCGATCAGAAGCCGGGTCGGGGTGAAGGTGTACCGAGACGGCTTCAGTTGGGAGCCGGGGGCTCTGGGGCAAGCCGGTCGCGCTCAGCTGGCACCGGCATCGACAAAGGCGGCGGAGGCACCGGCAGTGTTCCGCCAGTCCGACGGTGCCCTGTTGGATGCGCTCGGCCGCGACGGACGTGCCAGCTATGCGCGCCTGGCCGCGATCTGTGAAACGAACGAGACCGCGATACGACGGCGCCTGGCGCAACTGACCGCGTCGCACCAGTTGATTTTTCGCTGCGATGTCTCCCAACAGGCCGTCGGCTCACCGTTCGAAGTGATCTTCGACGTCGCTGTGGACGGCTCCACCGACGAACTCGGCCAACTCGTGTCGAGTTGGCCGGAGACCCGGCTGTTGGTGGCGACCACCGGAACAGCCAACATGTTGATCAGCGTGTGGCTGAGCAGCCTCGCACAGAGTCTTGTCCTCGAGGATCGGCTACGTCGAATCGGTAATGTGCGGATCCTCGATCGACGTGTCTCGCTGTACCCGATGAAACGGTTCGGGCAGCTGCTCGGACCGAGCGGGGTGGCAGAAGGTCATGTGCCGGTCGCGATTTGGGGTGCCGGCGACATGCTTCGTTGAGTCTCAGTCGATCGGGGTCCGGTTGTCGTCGACGAGGTGCGTATCGGTATCGGTATCGGTCGCACGGGAGCGCTTCCAGATCATCCGAGCCAGTGCACCCACCACGGACACGGCCAGGACAACGCCACCGCCGACGATGCCGGCCGACGAGTCCGGGAAGATGCCCTCGAGCAGAAGCCAGACACCGAAGACGAAGAACAGCACCGCGGCGCCGATCTTGATGAATCCATCCGGAAGGTGCTTGCCCAGCACCGAGCCGACGATGATGGCGAGAGCGTCGGCCGCCACCATGCCTACCGTCGACCCGATCCAGACGCCGATCCAGTCGTTGTCGGTCGCAAGGGTGATGGTGGCAAGCATGGTCTTGTCGCCGAGTTCTGCCAGGAAGAAGGCCGAGGCGACGGCAATGAAGGCGGATCGCGTGACGCGACCGGCCTTGCTTTGCTCGTCGTCGGTGAGATCGTCACCGCGTAGGGTCCAGAGGCCGAAGATCAGGAACGCGATACCGCCGACGATGGAGATTGCCGCAGTCGGAAGCGCGACGCCCAGGTAGTGGCCCACGGCGACCGAAACCAGGTGAACAAGAGTGGTGGCGACGGTGATACCGCCGAGAACAACCCACCAGCGATAGCGCAAGGCAAACGTCATTGCCATCAGTTGCGACTTGTCGCCGAGTTCCGCGACGAAGATGACGCCGAAACTCAAAAGTATTGCGGCAAGCAAGATTAACTCCTCCGGTCGGTGTGGGTCGGAGGAAAAATGCGAGCCTCCGGCCTGGGCAGGCGCAGTGGGTGCGCTTGTCCGGCCGAAGGTCTCGCCCACCGAGGCCTCAGGACCTTCGGTTCGCCAGGCCGGGTGCTTCGCGATCCGCACATGACGGAGCGCGTCGAACCAGTATGTCGACACAGGCGATTGGGGGCTACTCCCCTTCGTTGCCACTTACGTTAGCGCGGTCGAAGCGAATTGGCAAAGCGCACAGCAAGTTTGGGAGTCCGAACTTATCGCTTACCGAGACCGTCACGAAGCGAGGAGCATGGCCAAAACAGCGGTGTCGGGATCGCTGATCGGATCGATGCCGACGCGACTGATCATGGAGACGACAGTGCCGTCCGGCTCTGCTTCGACCCACGCCGCCCGATGCTCCAAACCCAGGTAGGGAAGGCCGGGAAGTAGTACACATCCCGATGCGCTGCCCTCGCATTCCGGCAGGCTGGGCGTAGTTTCCGACGGTGGGTGCAGCATGATCAGTGCCGGTGGCTGATGATCGGAGAAGCGTCCGGGCGTCAGGGCGAAATCGCCCAGCACCGGCCCCTCGGCAACCACCAGACCCACGGTGCCCGGCTGCGGGTCCTCGGGAACGTCCTCGCGAACCCCGAAGACCGTCGTCGTCGGCAACAAACCCGGCATCGAGGCCACTCGGACAGCCAATGCGAGAAGCTGCGCCCACTCCTGAGTTGTGTCCGGCCAACGACCGGAAATGACGAACCCCTGCAACGATCCGGCTGCCTGGAACGGAGAAATGCCTATTGCTTCGTTTCTGTTCATTTCTGTTCCTCCCTCGGTGCTGGGGCAAATCTCGGGCAGACGCGCATGCGTCGGTCCGGCACACCTCGTTGGGTAATCGAAATATGCACCCATTCGGTACTGGCACACAAGACAGGGAGAGTGCCAGCCAGGTTTGCGCTGGTGAGGGCGGTGGTATGCGCAGGCATGACTCTGTCGAAGAACCGTTCTCGGCTGGAAGACCTGGCGACGCAGGCGTGGATCTTCGGATATCCACTGTTGATTGCGGCAGTATCGCGGGATGTCATGACGGCGGTGCCTTCGCCGGTGGCGATGAAAGCCCCGCTCAACCAGTTCGCTTACGCGCGAACGACGCCGGACGCGTCCTTCACCGATGTCGTCTCACCCAATGCGGACACTCTCTATTCGTCGGGCTGGTTGGACGTGTCGACGGAACCGCAGGTGCTCTCACTGCCGGACTTCGGCACGCGGTACTGGCTTGTACCCATCCTCGACGCGTGGAGCGACGTGTTCACGGTGCCGGGATCTCGGACGGTGGGGCGGACCGGAGGACCGTATCTGGTAGCCGGGCCGGATTGGAAAGGCAACGTGCCCAAGGGTTTGACGCTGCTGCGTTCTCCGACGGCGATGAACTGGATAGTCGCTCGCTACGCGACCTCAGGGGGAACGGATCTGGCAGAAGTGCACAGCTTGCAGGACCGGACGCGACTTACTCCTCTGTCGGAGTGGACGGGTGACCCACAGGACTACACGCCCGGGGAAGTGCCGGTGAACCCTGCCGTCGACACGCGCACACCGCCGGTGGACCAGGTGGCCGCAATGGACGGCGAGGCCTTCTTCACCACTCTCGATGCACTTCTCGACGACAATCCTCCGCGTCCGGAGGACACCGAGATGATGAAACAGCTGTCCGACATAGGAATCGGCTCCTCGTTGCCCTGGAAGTCGCGTCCGCAAGAGGTGCGTGATGCGCTCGACCGAGCGGCGCGAACCGGAATGGACGTGCTCAGCGAGATCGCCAAAGAGGCCGAGGGCAGTCCGAAGAACGGGTGGACGATGCACCGCGGCTTGGGGCATTACGGAACTCATTACGCTCAGCGTGCTCTGATCGTCTGGCTCGGTTTCGGGGCCAACCTCGACGCTGATGCCGTGTACCCGCACGCCACCACGGACGTCGACGGGAAGCCGCTGACCGGCACGAAGAAGTACGTACTGCATTTCGAGAAGGACGAGCTGCCGCCGGTCGAGGGATTCTGGTCGCTCACCATGATGAACGAGCGACAGTTCTTCGTGGACAACCCGATCGACCGATACGCCATCGGCGATCGAAGCGATCTGGTGTTTGCCGACGACGGTTCCCTGGACATCTACCTCCAGCACGAATCACCTGGTGGCGAGAAGGAGCGGAACTGGCTGCCGGCCCCGTCCGGTGACTTCAACGTTTTTCTGCGCCTGTACTGGCCGAAGGCTGCAGTCCTCTCGGGATCGTGGACCGCGCCCGGTATTCGGGAAGCAAATATCCGGGAAGCAGGCTGAAGGTCCTCTCGCTTCGTACCCGAAGAGCACAACTCGGTATCAGCCGCGCGTTTCGACGGGCGGAAAGGTCACGCTCGCCCTACGATCTGTCGGTATTGCCCTGTTTGAAGAGCTGTTGAATCGGTCAGAGACACCCGCTTGCTTCGGAGGCTACTGATGGTCACGCAGAACCCGTTCGTGCAGTACGGCAAAGAGATCTGGTGGATGATCCTGATCCGCGGAATCTTCGGCGTGATCTTCGGAATCATCGCGCTCGTGTGGCCGGGAATCACCGTGGTGGCCTTGGTTTTCCTGTTCGGCATCTACTCCGTTGCCGACGGCTTGATCACGATCGTTCGGGCCATCAGGGACCGTGAACACCTGAGTTCGTGGGGATGGTGGGTATTCACCGGCGTCGTTTCGGTGGGCGCCGGTATCGTCGCGCTGGTCTGGCCCGGCATCACTGCGCTGGTCCTGCTGTACATAATTGCCTTCTACGCCATCATGTTCGGAATCTTCGGAATTGTCGGCGCCTTCAAGATGAAGGCGCTGCCCGGATCCAGTTGGGGTTGGTTGCTCGCCGCATCGGTGCTCGCGGTCATTTTCGGCATCATTCTCCTCATCGCGCCAGGCGAGGGCATCATCAGCCTCATCTGGTTGTTGGGTTGGTACGCAATCTTGTTCGGCCTCTTCATGATCGTGGGTGCATTCCAGATCAGGAGCCGGGCAAAGGAAGCCGGTGTTCTCTAAGAAGGGAAAGCCGGCCGTCGCGGCTCCCGCTCCGATCCCCACGCTGTCCGGCAGTGAGAACTGGTCGATCCCTCGTGGTTTGATCGTCCTCCTGGGGCTCGCGGCCACCGTGGTCACCGTCGGCGGAATGAAGGTGTTCGGTGGCATCCTCGGGCCGGTGTTCCTTGCGCTGGTGCTGACGATTGCCGTTCAGCCCATTCAGGATTGGTCGCAGCGACGTGGGTGGCCCAAATGGGTTGGAATGCTCGGCTCACTGGTCACCGTGTACCTGATTCTGCTCGGGTTGGCGGCGTCGTTGATCGTGTCGACAGCCCAGTTGGCGACGATCCTGCCGCAGTACTCCGAGGAGATGACCAATCTCCTCAACGAGGGCCGCGACAAGTTGGCCGACTTCGGAGTGAGCACGGAACAGATTCAAAGCACGCTCAGCAGTATCGATCTCACGAAGGTGGTGGGCGTACTCGAAAGCGGACTGGAGGGCCTGCTCGGCATTCTGTCGGATCTGGTGTTCATCCTCGCGCTGTTGCTGTTCATGGCCTTCGACGGCATGAGCATCCGCTCGCGTTTGCACGTGCTGTCCGAGCAACGTCCCGAAATCTCCTACGCGCTCTCCACCTTTGCCGCCGGAACCCGCAAGTACCTGGTTGTCTCGACGGTATTCGGCCTCATCGTTGCGGTACTCGACGGTGGCGCGCTGTGGCTCATGGGCATTCAGCTACCCGTTCTGTGGGCATTGCTGTCCTTCATCACCAACTACATCCCCAACATCGGGTTCGTCATCGGTGTGATTCCGCCGGCGCTACTGGGGCTCCTTCAGGGCGGGCCGTGGCTGATGCTGTGGGTGATCGTCGTCTACTCCGTCATCAACTTCGTCATCCAGTCCATCATTCAGCCCAAGTTCGTCGGTGACGCCGTCGGGCTGTCGGTGACGATGACGTTCCTCTCACTTGTCTTCTGGTCGTGGGTTCTCGGGGCGCTCGGAGCGCTGCTGGCGATCCCGCTGTCGTTGTTGGTGAAGGCCGTCCTGCTCGACATCGACCCGGCCACACGCTGGGCGGACATTTTGATCAGTGGGCCTCGGGACATGCCGAAGGAGGAACCCGAGGAGCCCGAAAAGCCGGCAACGCCCGCACACTAGGGCTCTCAGTGTTTCTACAAGTTGTTGCTTTATCGTCTCGCCCATGAGCGCCGAGAACACCACCGAAAACTCCCACCGCCGGCCGTCACGCCTCGGTCGACGGCTGGCGGTGGGCGGTGTGGCCGCGATCGTCGCGGCTGCGGTGGCGGGGATCGGGTTCGTGATCTTCGCGGGCGGTGCCGACACCTCGAACACCGTCGCGATCGTGAACGCCGACGCCGGAACCACTCTCGACGGCAAGGAACTTCGGGCGGGCGAGACGCTGGTGGACACCCTGGGCAAGAACGAAGACTTCGACTTCCAGGTGGTCGACAACCCCGGCGGCAACTACTTCGCGACGTTGACGGTGCCGGAAGACTTCAGCGAAACCGTCGCGTCGATGTTCGGCATGGATCCACGGCAGGCGAGCGTCGACCTCGAGGTGAAGGGCTCGGATTCGGAGAAGTCGGCCGAGTTGACTCGGGCCGTATCGGCGCAGGTCGGCGCGGACGGCATCAAGGGGCTGCTGGCTCAGACGTCGGCGGCCCGACGCTCGATCGATCAAAACCTCACCACCGCACAGATTCTGGTCGCCGGAACCAACGAGGCCGGAAAGTCCATCGATCAGGTGAAAGCAGGCGCAGGCACTCTGCTGCCGTACCTCGAGACCGCACGGTCTGGGGCGTTGGAGCTGATGAGCGTCGCGGATCAGGTGTCCGGCGTTGTCGATCAGGCGTCGGGATCGGCGGAAGAGCTGGCCACGCGCGCGGACTCACTGGGCCTGACGCTGGGGGAGGCGTCGTCGCAAACCGCGGAACTGAAGACACGAATCGACACGCTGCAGACTGCGCTGAACGGCCTTCCGATCCCGCCTGACGTGACAGCGCAACTGGCCGGTGTGAGTTCGGATCTCGGTGCGCTGAATGCGCAATTGGGCACCGTTCCGGCGCTGTTGGGTGGCTCCGTCGGACCCGATACGGAGCTCGGTGATCTAGTCCGCACCGCTGTCGGGCAGCTGCAAGGCGCGAGCGATCAACTGAGCAGTGCTGCCGGACAGTTGAACGACGGCCTCATCCCGATCGCCGATCAGGCGCCGCAGATGCTCGGTGACGTGACCGATCAGATCACCCAGGGATTCACGACGCTGCAAGGGATCGCCAAGTCATTGGTCACGGGCCTCGACGGGGCGAAATCCGGTATTCCCGCGATGACTACTCCGCAGCAGGTTCAGCTGACCTCGGTGCTGTCGGATCCGGTGGCTGTGAATCAGACCAGCGCGAGCAGCGGTGACTCCGGAACTCGCACACTGGCATTGGTCTTCGGAGCGACGACGGTTCTGCTCGGTGGTGCTCTGCTGACACGAACGGCGGCGCCCCTGGTGAGGCGCCGCCGTTCGCAAGAAGAACGTGACTAGACGATCAGACCTGCGGTCTGGGTACGTGCACGGTCGAAGCGAGCCGAAACGTCGTTCCAGTTGACGATGTTCCAGAATGCCTTGACGTAGTCGCCCTTGACGTTCTGGTAATCGAGGTAGAAAGCGTGCTCCCACATGTCGAGGAGCAGCAGCGGCGTGAGGCCGATGGAGATGTTGCCCTGCTGATCGTAGAGCTGGACGATGATCAGACGCTGTCCGATCGAGTCCCACGCGAGGATGGACCAGCCGGAGCCCTGGATGGCGTTGGCGTTCGCGGAGAAGTGAGCGCGGAAGAGATCGAACGAACCGAAGTTGTCGTCGATCGCTGCGGCGAGTTCGCCTTCGGGCTTGTCGCCACCGTCAGCGCTGAGGTTGTTCCAGAAAACGGTGTGGTTGGTGTGGCCACCGAGGTGGAACGCCAGGTTCTTCTCGAGCAGGTTGGCCTGCGCTGCGATGGTGTCGTTCTCACGAGCCTCGGCCAGCTTCTCGAGTGCAGCGTTGGCACCGGCAACGTAAGCCGCGTGGTGCTTGTCGTGATGCAGCTCCATGATCTTGCCCGAGATGTGCGGCTCGAGGGCTGCGTAGTCGTAGGGGAGTTCCGGCAGCGTGTAAACAGACACGAGGGTCCCTTCTTTGCGGGCTGGTGAGCCCTGGTGCTTTAGAGTGCGTCGATCACCGGTCACGGCGTGACGTCACTCGCGTATGTGCAAATCATTCTTCGGGTTTCCACCCAATAACATTCGTACACCGTCCGCAACAGTCCGGCTCAGGTAGTAATCACCAAAGAATAAAGTTCGGGAAACCGAACTCAGTCCGATCTAAGGGTAAGCTAATATGCGCAAATTCGTCGTAAAGGTGAACGGAACCTTAAACTTGCGCGATGCCCGCACCAGTTTTCCTCCCGGAATCACCAGAGGCGGCCGCGCCTCGGGTGAATCTTCCGGGCGCTGACCTGCTGCGAGCCCTGGCGGTTGCCGCCGTGATCTACTCCCACATCTCTTTCTACGTCATCGACGATCTCGGCTCGGGTTGGTGGGTGATCGACGTCGTCTACGGCGTTTTGATCGAGCCGGCCGAACTCAACCAACATCTCTCTTTTGTCGGCGTCGCGGTATTCATGATGCTCACAGGTGCTCTGGTGACGCGGTCCGCGATTCGCGACGGTCCCGGAAAGTTCTTGACCAACCGATTCAGTCGACTGCTGCCCGCATTCTGGGTGGCAACCGCGATTGCCATTCTTCTGGTCCGACTCGGAATCAACGGAATGTTCAGCGGTCAGGAAGGTATTTCCGATACCGAAGCGTTGATGAGCTTTTTTCTCGGCGGATTCTTTCTCAAGCCCGAGGTGGCAGTTCTCGGAGTGACCTGGACTCTCACCGTCCAATTCCTCTTCTATCTCGCTTGCGTCGCGGCTCGACCGATACTGCGCCTGCGCCCGATCGTCATGCCGCTCGCCGGTGGTGCGCTCTGCTCACTGGTTCTGCTCTACAACGTCTACGCGCCGTTGCCGTACACCGTGCCGATGCTGTCCAAGATCGCCGCGACGCTGCCTGCCGTCTTCCTCGGCCAGATCATGTACCTCGCATGGGCGAAGCTCGCTCCCGGCCGCTGGCTGATCGTCGCCGTCCTCGTCCAGATGCACGTCATCATCGTGGCGACTCAGTTCCGCGTGTACTGGGCCGGCGAGCACTATCTGTGGACCATCTCGGTAGTCGCCGCAGCGGTTGTCCTCATCGGCCGCTACGACGGCGTCCCGACGCGTTGGCCGGTCGTGACGTGGCTCTCGACGCGCAGTTACGTCATCTATCTCGTGCACACGCTGATCCTGTACCGCGTCGTCGAGAACACTGTTCTATACGTCGGACCGACGCTGGCGTTTGCATTATTCCTTCTGGCCACGGCCGCGGTAGCAGAAATCGGCTACCGGTGGGTGGAACTGCCGGGCGCCCGCGCGATCACGGCGTGGCGAAACAGTCGCTCGCGCGTAGCATCGAAGCATGAGCTGGTACGACGACATTCTGGGACGAGCGTCCGCAAAATCCACGCTGATCGAGCCTGAGGACGCTCTCCCCGGGCGAGAGCAGAAAATGCCGGTACCTACCGCGCACTACGTCAACGGGCATCCGTTGACGCCGCCGTTTCCGGCCGAACTGCAGACCGTCGTCGTCGGCATGGGTTGTTTCTGGGGTGCGGAGAAGGAGTTCTGGCAGCTTCCCGGTGTGTACACGACTGCTGCGGGTTACGCGGGCGGCTTCACTCCCAATCCGACGTACGAAGAGACGTGCTCCGGCCGTACCGGTCACACCGAAGTGGTGCTGGTGGTCTTCGATCCCGCAGTGATCTCGTACGAGCAGATCCTGGCGCACTTCTGGGAGAACCACGATCCGACGCAGGGGATGCGTCAGGGTAACGACCAGGGCTCGCAGTACCGGTCGGCAATCTTCACGACGTCCGCGGAGCAGGAAGAAATCGCTCATGCGTCGGCTGTCGCTTTCGGGGAACGACTTGCCGAAGCCGGATACGGCGCGATCACCACCGAAATCGGTCCGCTGCGCGACTTCTTCTACGCGGAGGATTACCACCAGCAATATCTGGCGAAGAATCCCGGCGGTTACTGCCCGGTGCATGCCACCGGCGTCAGTTGCCCGGTCGGATTGCTCCGTCAGGACCAGGTCCCGGCGCAGACGGACATCCTTCCGCCGAGCGAATAACTGGAACAGGTGTTGGAGGACACATGTGATTCAGCTCGTTAACACTTGCAACTAGATCGAAACAAAGGGAATCTCGATGTAAGAGTGTGTCGTCGAGAGAACTGAGCTCATAATGTCAGGTAGTACGCGAGGAACTGCGTCGCTGCTCCGACGCACCATTCATGTAGGCCACGATCCGATGGTTCGCCGCAGTGATCGGATCGAAGGATTCATGTCCTTCGGTCTGATCATTTTCGCGATTCTTCTGCTGCCTATCGCAGTATGGGCGGGCGCTGCGACGGCCTCGAGCCAGAACGCACTGATCGCCAAACAATCCGCCGAATTGCACAGCATCACGGCGACGACGACCGCAGATTCGACGCAGACCACCGCATCGACAGCCGATTACATTGCGCCGACCACCGAAATGGCCAGCGCGCAGTGGAACTGGAACGGTCAGGTTCACACGGGTGACATCACCGTCGACTCCACGACGCCGGCCGGTACCGAGATCTCTATCTACGTCAACGACAAGGGCGACAAGACCGTAGCGCCGATCACTCAGAGCGCTGCCGACGTCGCAGCCGTGGTGACCGGGGTTTTCACCTGGTTCAGCGTGATGTCCTTGCTGGTCATCGCGTTCATGCTGGTGCGGGTTTTTCTCGACCGGTCCCGCTCGGCCCAGTGGGACCGAGACCTACGCGCGTTCCTCGACGCGAACGCGCTGTAGATCCCGGCCCATTTCTCACTGCAGTTGGGGCATGACCTCGCTTGCGACGAGTTCGAGATGATCCAGGTCGGCGAGATCGAGAGTCTGCAGATACACGCGCTGTGAACCGGCCTCGGCGAAAGTGCCGATCTTGTCGACCAGCTCCGAAGGCGTTCCGGCCAGACCGTTCTCACGTAGCTCGTCCACGTCGCGTCCGATAGCCTCGGCGCGCTTCTTGATCTCCGCCTCGTCGCGGCCACAGCACAGGACGAGAGCGTTGGAGTACACCAATTCGTTCGGATCACGCTCGATGTCGACGCAAGCCTGACGTACCCGCGCAAAGATGTCCTTCGTTTCCTCGAGGGACTTGAACGGGATGTTGAACTCGTTCGCGAACCGAGCGGCGAGCGCCGGAGTCTTCTTCTTGCCCGTGCCACCGATCAGGATCGGCGGACCGTCGACCTGGTGCGGTTTGGGAAGCGCGGGAGAGTTCTTGATCTGCACGTGCTTACCGTCGTAATCGAACGTCTCGCCCACCGGCGTACGCCACAGGCCGGTCACGACGTCGAGAGTTTCCTCGAGCAGTTCGAAGCGATCCTTGAGCGCCGGGAACGGGATGCCGTACGCCTGGTGCTCTTCCTCGTACCAGCCGGCACCGATGCCGAGGTCCACGCGGCCACCACTCATCTGATCGACCTGTGCGACCGAGATGGCCAGCGGACCGGCGTGACGGAACGTAGCCGACGTCACCAGAGTGCCGAGGCGGATGGTGGACGTTTCGCGGGCGATTCCGGCGAGCGTGATCCATGCGTCGGTGGGTCCGGGAAGGCCGTCGGAATTCATGGCGAGATAGTGGTCCGAGCGGAAAAATGCGCCGTAGCCGAGTTTTTCGGCGATCTGGGCAACAGTCAGTAGTTGTTCGTAGGTAGCGCCCTGCTGGGGTTCGGTGAATATACGCAGCTCCATGACTTCTACTCTGCCACTATTTCACTGGGTCGGGACGACGGCACCGACTTGTCCGGCGCCGAAACACAGGGTCAGTCCCGGCGTTGTCGGCGTGATCTTCACGCTGTTTCCGTGGCCGACCAGGCGCACGAATGCCGAGTGCAAACCCTGCGTCACGGGTACGGATACTGCGTCGCCGGCTTCCAACGCAACATCGATCGTTCCGTCGGCGCTCGCGAGGTAATTGAGCTGAACCGTCCATTCCCAGCCGGCCAAGGGACCGTCGAGGGGTAGTTCGGTCGGGCCTTCGGCACGGGTGCCGCAGTTCGGTGTCGTCCCTTCGAGAATCCTTCTCGTCCAGGTCACTTCGGCATCGACGATCTGGCCACTGTCGTCGATGGTGCGCAGAATCGGAGTGCTGGAAGAGAATTCGGGGCGATCAGGCAGCGGCGCGAAAACGTTGCTTGCCAAATTGTTCGGAAAGGCGACGGGAAGGAGCACCTGGATCGCGACGGGTTGCTCGAGCAGTGGAGCATCCTGATTCTGTGACAACGACATTCGCGCATTCGCGAGGTAGTCGCGAGTCGGGTTCTCGCGCCAGATGTCGACGAACGTGACGGTCGAGACGAGCGAACTGACAACGAAGAGCGCCGACAACCCAGCGGCGACTGCGACGGGTATCCGAGACGGACGCCGCCGAGGCGCAGCGAGTATCAGGGCGGCGACGAGGGCGAACACCGTCGCCGAATCCGTGAAGTAACGCAAGGTCTGCGCCAACTCGTAGGTGGTGTCGGCGTCGGATCGGGTAGCGGTCATCGCCACCACGGAGGCCAGGAAGTACAGAGTGGCGGAGGCCCAGATCCAGGCAGCGCCGCGTCGGGCACGCACTGTCATCACGACCGTCGTCAGCAGCAAGGCCCAGGCCGCGACTACCAAGGCCGTCGGTGGATCGGCCCAGGCGGGGCTGGGGATCCACCGCTCCCAGCGCCAGGGGCCGCCGAGAAGAGTGGGAAGCATCCCCAAAGACGTGCCGTGATGCAGCAGTTCGGTGGACATCGAACGGCCGTATCCGGTGATCGGTGATTCGACAGTGGTCAGATACACCGGAATCCAGATCGCGAGCACGGCGGCGCAGGCCGTCCACAGGAGTCGGCACTTCGTGATCGCACTTCGTATCGGCGTTCCTTCACCTTGTGTGCGTAAGTACAGCACCAGGAAAGCGAGTGCCACGAACGGAACGAGCACCGCCTTCTCGAAGAACAGCAAGGAGACGACAAAAACCGCGGTGCCCGAGAACACGTAGCGCACATGCCCGGTGCGGTACAGCTTGATTGCGTCGCCGCATGCCCAGGCCAGCGCGATCTGGAGCGGCAACGCATTGAGCGCGGCTGCCCACCACGAGAACGCCGGAAGCGTCAGCGGGACGAAGAGATACAGCATCAGCGGAATCAACAGCGCCGGTCGCCAACCAAGGACCAACCGAAGAGTGCGCAGAAGCGCCAACGACGCTGCGGCCTGACCGATGACGAGCAGTGCCGCCGACAGCGCCCAGTTGTACGGCGCGACGCGGGTGATCAACCCGGTGAAGAAGAAGGCCGCGGGCATGAAGTGACCGTCGTGGTCGTAGAGCAGGAGTTCGCTCGAGAAGAGAGGGAAGCGTCCTCCGCGGCCCATCAAGATGAGGTCGTCCCAGTAGAAGTAATTGCTCGCGGCAACCCAGGCACGAATGACGAGCTGACATCCGATCAACACGAACGCGAGTTGCGCGACCCGTTTCGGGGTGAACGTCAGAGTTGGCTCGGGCTGTGGAGAAGTCATCGACGGCCATGCTTCCAGGTGTGTCAAAACCGGTCTTCGACAAAAAGGGGATAACGGTCTTTTCTGTCTTTTCGGGAGCAATTTCTGAATGCATTGTGAACTTTGCCGGGATAAATGACGCCGACGCCCAAAAGTTCACTGACCTGCGGTGTCAAATTCATCCTCGAGCCTGTGCATCGTTCGCTAACACCTGTCAGCAAATTCTCAGGGTCTTGCCCGTGACCTGTGGATAAAGCCCGTTTCATTCATCCAGAACTGTGGATGAACCTGTGGAAACTGTGGATAACTCAAGGTTTTAAGTGGCGGAGGTCACATTATTCGAACAATGCAGGTGAACGGGGTGGAGGTTCGATCACAAATCGGGAGTGAATCCATTTGCTGCCGTTACCGATACGGCGTGACAGAATCGAAGTTGTGAGTGTCGTTCAGGTCTGCGCCCGATGCGCCGCGCGCTGGCCCGTCCTCGGCGGCCCAACGCAGTGGTGCCCGCGCTGCAGCGGCGTCCTCCTCATCCCCACCCGCACCGAGATCTACCAACCGCCCAACCGTCGTGGCTTCCGCTGGATCGCGCGTTCCCCGTCCGATCCACGCGGAGTGGGGGACGCACCAGTGCGTCGTAACCTCGCCACGCCGCGATACGACGCCGTCCCGCAGTGGGGACTCCACGACGTCGTCGACACCGCACCGGTGCCGCCCTCGCGTGCGGACCGCATGGCCGACCGAGTCGGGCCGCTGCTGACGCTCGCGACCATCTTCTACGGACTGGCTGTGTTCGCCGAACTGGGCAGATACGCGATCCTGGTGCGTAACCGCACCACGCTGATCCCGCAGTGGCTGCTCACGGTCTCCGACGCTGCCGTCTACTTCACTCAGCTGGGTGGACTGCTGATCTCCGTCTTCGCGGCAATCGCCGCTGTGTGCTGGCTGCTTCGTCGGCGTCGTGAACACTTCGCGGGTGCCCGTGAATCCGATCCGCGCACAGCGTCGGAAGTGGTCGTCGGCTGCGCTGTGCCGATCCTCAACCTGGTGATGCCGGCCGTTTATGTCCTCGAGTTGGTCCGCCGCGATCCGCGCGGAACACTGCTTGTGAAGATCTGGTGGGGCTTTTGGGGATTCAGCGCTCTGTTGCTGGTGGTCAACGCGTACTGGCGATCACGCCCGGGTATTCAGGCAATGGCCGACGGGGTACTGCTGAACGCCTTCATCGCACTGGTCGCTGCCGTCACCGCGGCGTTGACGCTCGTCGTGATTCGCCGGATCGAGCGCAAGAGCTGGCGCGGCGAACCCGAATCGGAAACCCGATGGGTGCCAGTGCCGCGCTCGGTGCTGGAAGAGAAGTCGGTGCTGGAAAAGAAATCGGTGCTGGAAAAGAAATCGGTGCTGGAAGAGAAGGAGACCGCTGCCCTGTGAGTCCAGATCGTCGCGGTCCACTCGTCGTTGCGCACCGAGGTGCGTCGGCTGCGCTGCCCGAGCACACCCTCGCCGCGTACGAGTTGGCTCTGGAGGAGGGCGCCGACGGGCTCGAATGCGACGTCCGGCTCACCCGCGACGGACACCTGGTTTGCGTTCACGATCGCAAGGTCGACCGAACCTCCAGCGGCACGGGGATCGTCAGCGAGATGACGCTCGACTCGCTGAACGCTCTGGACTACGGGTCGACGAGCGAACCGGCCGAACTGCTGACTCTCTCCGACCTCATCACCCTCGCCTTGGATTTCGCGCGCCCGGTGAAGCTGTTCATCGAGACCAAGCACCCCGTGCGGTTCGGCGGCTTGGTCGAAGCAAAACTTCTCGCAGAATTGCACCGCTTCGGGATCGCGTCGCCGCCGTCGGCCGACCACTCTCGCGCTGTCGTCATGTCTTTCTCGGCTACTGCCGTCTGGCGAGTGCGTCGTTCGGCGCCGCTGCTGCCGACGGTCCTGCTCGGTGACGCGTCGCGGTACCTCGGCGGTGGTGCGTCGACGGCTGTCGGCGCCACGGCGATCGGGCCGTCGATCAAGGCGCTGCGTGAACATCCCGATCTGGTCGATCGAGCTGCCGCGGCGGGGCGCGCGACGTACTGCTGGACCGTCGACGACAAGGCGGATGTGGACCTGTGTCGTGAGCTCGGGGTCAGTTGGGTCGCAACCAACCATCCCGGGCGCACGAAGCAATGGCTGGGCAGCGTGTAGATTTTGCCCTCGTGGCCAAGAAGAGCAAAAGAAACAGTGGACCGAAGCAGGGCAGCGCACGCGCAGAGAAGCTGGCGGCACGCCAAGCAGAGCGTGAAGCCGCTGCCGGCGCAGTGAACCGCCCGTTCGAGGGCCTTGCCGCCGAGTGCGATCTGGTCGCGCTGCGCGAATTCGTTCCGTCCGCCACGGCTCCGTTGCCGGTCATCGGCTCCGACCGTCCCGTCACGTTGGCGACGGTCCTCCCCGGCGCTGTTGCCGCACTCGTTCGCGACGAGGGCGAGACGGCCACCGGATTTGTCGGTGTGCAGGTTCAGGCGCAC
Organism: Rhodococcus baikonurensis; assembly: GCF_040489275.1. Classification (NCBI taxonomy): domain Bacteria; kingdom Bacillati; phylum Actinomycetota; class Actinomycetes; order Mycobacteriales; family Nocardiaceae; genus Rhodococcus; species Rhodococcus baikonurensis. The sequence goes on from NZ_JBEUOQ010000009.1 coordinate 160,931, forward strand.
TCTGCCGACCTCGGCGCAGACCTCGCGGCTTCGGTGAACTGGATCAAGGACGCAGCCCCCGGCGACGCGCTTTCTGCCGCGAACCCCGATTCCGAGACACCCGCAGTCACCGCGGTTGTCGATCCCTCGGCTCTGCTCGACATCACGGTGCACCAGGACTTCAACTGGTGGATCCCCGAGGGCGTCGAAACCGATCCCGAGGTTGCCGCCACCGTGCAGCACGCCAACTCGGCGATCATGCCGTCTGCACGCCTCGAAGGTGACGGCCTCGTTGCCGCGTGGTGGGTCGACGCCGGCGAGAAGGCGCACCTGCGTTGGGTTCGCCCCGAGAGCGAAGACGATCTGATGCTCGCGCTGGCGCGCGTGCACGCGACCGGTGGGCTGCACCTGGGTGAGGGCTCGCGCTACGCAGGCTCGTTCCGTACCCACGGCCTGTTGGTCCCGGTCTTCGACCTCGACCGCGAAAAGCATGCAAACGAGTGGGTAGCGGCAACCGTCGAGCTCGGTGAGCGTCTTGCCGAGGCGCTGGCCGTCGACGCTCCGCTGAACTCGGCCGAGTTGCGCTCGCGCGACGGCCTGCGCGGACGCCAGGTCACGCTGCGCTGATTTTTTCGCCAGAACTATAGGCGTTACGCAAAGTTACGGTTAATGTTGGCGGCATGACTTTGTCGCACGACATCTCCGGTAGCGGTCCCACGCTTGTGCTCGTCCATGGCATCGTCCATCGACGGCAGGCGTGGGATTCAATTGTGGACCAACTGACGCCGTACCGACGCGTCGTCACCGTCGACCTGCCGGGTCACGGAGAGTCGCTGCTGCCCGAACTCGGCCCGGATGTCATGGGACAGCTGATCGACGATGTGAGCGAGTTCGTCAAGGAGGTGACTCCGGCGGGGGAGCGCGCCCACGTCGCCGGAAACTCACTCGGCGGATGGATTGCACTCTCGCTGGCAGCGCGCGGTGACGTCGCGTCGGCTACAGCTCTTTCGCCGGCCGGGTTCTTTGTCAATCACCTCGATCAGGTGCGTGCGATCAACACGTTCCGTGCACTGCGCGGCACAGCCAAGCTCATGGGTGATGGTCTGCCACGCGCATTGCGGTACAAGCTGATTCGCTATCCGGCGCTCGCCGCGTTCTTCGCTCATCCGAGTCACGTCGGTTATGCGGCGGCGTTGGCCGACTGCCGTTCGCTCGTGTCCAACGAACTCGTCGATCTCGGTCTCGAGATGGAATTCGTGCTGCCGCCCATCGTGGATCCCACTGTGCCGGTGACGGTTGCGTGGGGTCGACGCGATCTCATTCTGCCCGTGTATCAAGCGCAGCGCGTGAAAAAGCCGTTCCCGCAGGCGAAGTTGATGGTTTTGCCCGGACTGGGACACGTACCGATGACAGATGCCCCCGAGCTGATCAGTTCGATCCTGCTGGCAGGAAGCGAACCGTTCGGCTCGAGGGCGAAATCTGTGAGTGCTGCAGGCTAGATGGTTCCGCCCGCTGCGTTCGGCGCACCAGTGGTGTCACCGACGGTGCTCATCTCGCGGGAAACGAAATCTTCGAGGTCGAACAGGTTGGCGCCTGCGCGGTCCGCGATGGTGAGAAGTGTTGTCATGCTTGCAACTTCCTCGACCTGTTCCTTGAGGAACCACTGCATGAACTGCTCGCCGAGGTAGTCGCCTTCTTCGCGGGCGGTGCTCGCGAGCTGGACGATCTGCTCGGTGACCGTCTTCTCCTGCGTCAGCGCGAGAGCGATGGGCTCACGAGCATCCTTGAAGTCGGCCTTCGCAGCGTCGACGCCGGTGAGTTCGACGTTGATGTCGCGATCGAGGAAATACTGAACGATCATCATGGCGTGGTTACGCTCTTCTACAGCCTGCTTGTAGAAGTGCTTTGCCAGCTGTGGCAGATCAGCATTGTCGAAGTAAACCGCTGTCGCGATGTACTGATGCGAAGCGTTGAACTCGTTGCGAATCTGGTCTCGGAGTAGTGCGTGGAATTTGGTCATGTGAGTCTCCCCAGAAGTCATGAATTCCAAGATAGTGCAGGTCAGGGGCCCTGTCACCCCAGTCTGACCTTATTGTGGTAAGCGTTCCCAAACTAAAGAAGACCTAATTTCTCTTCGAATTCGGTGCGGTTATCCATTGGTGTGAAATCGAATGTTTCATTGAGAAATATCCTTTTCACCAGGCGAGTTCCGCGCATTTACCGTCACTTCCCTGTAGTTCCACCTGGACGGTGGCATGCCCCAGTTCGAAATCCTCGGCCAGCAAGGTTTGGGTGGCCGCGAGCACGGTAGTGGGATCGGCGTCACCGACCGCGGTGACGTGAACGGAAGCAACTTCCATCCCCGAGGTGAGTGTCCAGACGTGCAGATCGTGTGCGTCGAGGACTCCCGGGAGTGCGTTGATCTTCTCGATGATCGAGGTGACGTCGATGCGATCGGGAGCCTGCTGGAGCAAGATACGGACGGCATGGCGGCCCAGGTTGAAGGCACGTGGCAAGACGAAAAGTCCGATGGCGACGCCGATGACGGGGTCGGCGTAGCGCCAACCGAACGCGAGCGTGACCAAGCCGCTGACCAGGACGCCTATGGATCCGACCATGTCTGCCATGACCTCGAGGTAGGCGCCGCGGATGTTGATGCTTTCCTTCGCACCGCTGCGGAGCATCAGGAAGGCGATGACGTTCATCGCCAAACCGACGACGGCGACTATCGCGACGGGCAGGCCGGGGACTTCGGGCGGATCCGAGAAGCGGCTGGCCGCCTCGTAGAGCACCCACCCGGCGACTGCGAAGAGCAGGATCGCATTGGCCAGTGCCGCAAACACTTCCGTGCGATACATGCCGAAAGTGCGGTCGGGGCGCCGAGCCGCACGCTGTGCGACGAGGATTGCGGCGAGCGCCATGAAGATGCCGAAGATGTCGGTGAAAACATGCGCCGAGTCCGAGAGCAGTGCCAGCGACGAGGTGAAGAGGCCGACCGTCACCTGCAGCACGAACGTCACCAACCCGAGGCCGGCGGCGATCCACAGTTTGTTGACATGCTTGCCGCTGTTGCTGGTCGCAGCTTCGGCGGGGGAGATTCCGTGCCCGTGTCCGTGTGACATCGAAGGTCCTTTCGTCGACGTCAGCCTAGACACATATGCATATATGCGCAATAGTGCATGTCTTAAAAACTATGCAACATAGTTGTAAGGTTGCGGCGTAGACCTTCATTTGCCATCGACGCGAGGACCGAGAAGTGGGAAGACATCGAAAATCCGAGCCGATCAGACCCGGCGGGCGCATGGCTGCGGTTTCCGTGGCGACGGGCGCAATCCTCGCGTCTGGCACATCGATCGGGCACGCGTCGCCGCCGCCGGTTGCAGTCGAGGATGCATCTGCGGTGTCGGTGCCGGAGATTCTCGACCTTGTCCGGACGACGGATCTTGCCGGGATAGCCGAACAACTCGGTAAGACGAGACAACTCGAATCCGAGCGGGCGGTGTTCGAGGCCGAAAAGCCACAGGTGATGGCCCCCGTCAGCGGGACGATGACGTCCAACTTCGGTCCACGCTGGGGAACTACCCACTACGGTCTCGACATCGCGAACGCGATCGGTACGCCCATCGTTTCGGCGACCGACGGTGTCGTGCTCGAATCCGGACCCGCCGCGGGGTTCGGGCTCTGGGTCCGCATCCAGCAGGACGACGGGACCGTCGGCGTCTACGGACATATCAACGAGGCGCTCGTGGTCGCCGGTCAGAAGGTGCGGGCGGGTGAACTGATCGCGACCGTCGGCAATCGTGGACAATCGACGGGACCACACCTGCACTACGAGGTGTGGCAATCTGACGGGCAGAAGACTGATCCGCTCGCGTATCTGAATTCCCGGGGCGTGTCGTTCGGGGAGAAGACCGCGGGCGACTGAAGTTCTGTCACGACGCGATGGAGGAGCAATGCAGGGGCTGGGCGGACTCGAAGCCGAGGTCATGGATGTGCTCTGGCAGTCCGACGACGCGCTCTCGGTCAAGGATCTGGTCGAGATCTTGGGTGAGCGCCGACAACTCGCGTACACCACCATCCTGACCGTCGTGACTCATCTCTACGACAAGGGGTGGGTGAGTCGTGAGAAGAAGAGTCGCGCCTACTTCTATCGGCCGAGTCGCAGTCGTGAAGAAGCCACGTCCAGGGCTTTGCGCGAATTGTTGGACAGCAGCTCCGATTCCGCTGCCGTGCTGCTGCACTTCGCCAAGACCATGACGGACGCCGAGAACGAGGCCCTTCGCCGGGGTCTTTCCGGGGAAGGTTCGCAATGACATTGGCGTTGCCGATGCTTCTCGGTGCGGTGTTCGTGGGATTCCTGGTTCCGAGAGTGTTGCGAGCGGTCTCCTCGGCGTTGTCGCCGACAGTGCTTCTCGCGGCGTGGCTCGGCAGTATGGCGTCGGCGCTGTATCTCGCTCTCTCCGCGGTCTTGGTCCTGGTGTGGCCGAGCCACGCGCCGGTCGAGGGTCTGGTCGACGGTATCGCTCTGTGTTTCAGCGCCTTCGCGCACGGCACGAGTGCATGGGTGAGTGAACTGATCACCGGCACAGCCGTTGCTGTGGTGGGTGTGATCGCCGTTCGGATCGTGCTCGCCGGTCGCAAGCAGGCACGTGAGCACGCGCGGGTCCGGGATTTCCATCGTGATGTTCTCTCGATCGTCGCGCGCCGCGACAACTCGGAGTCCGACGTGTTGTGGTTGGATCATCCGCTGCCTATGGCGTACAGCGTCGCCGGAAAGCCGGGATTCGTCGTTGCGACGCAAGGCTTGTCATCCGCTCTTACCGGGGGCGAGCGTGACGCGGTCCTCGCGCACGAGCGTGCGCACCTGAGCGGCGGTCATCACCGAATCGTCGGTGCGTGTGAAGTCTTGGCCGCTGTTCTGCCACGCGTGCCGTTGTTCGCGGCGGCGCCCGCTGCCGTCGGTGCGATCGTGGAACTGTCGGCCGACCGGCACGCTGCCCGCGTCACCAGTCCGGCTGCAGTGCGTTCCGCCCTTGCCGTGGTGTCGAAATCGCCGCTTCCTCAGCCGGACTGGAGTTTGGGCGATCGCGGCGGTGCGACCGCGGTGCGATTGCGTTCCCTCGACAACGGCGAGGTGGCGTCGCCCCGGCGACTGACCTGCGCCGTGGCGGCGTGTGTGCCGGCCGCTGTCACGACGGCCGTTGCCGCAGCCGTGACGGTGGCCGTCTCCGCGGGTATCTGCGCTGTTCTGACCTGATCATTCTCCCAAAGCCGAGTCGATCTGGGCTTTCAGATCTTCGTAGGTCGGCATCTGGTCCAGCTTCACGTCATTCAGAAAGAGGGTCGGCGTGCCCTGGACGCCGAGGCGTCGACCTTCCTCGAAGTCTCGCTCGACCCGCTCGCGGACTCCGCGGCTGCTGAGGTCGGATTCGAATCGGGTCATGTCCAGGCCGAGATCTTGTGCGTAGGAGCGGAACAGCGCCTCCTGCGATTCGGCGGATTCACCCCACTGCGACTGAGTCTCATACATCCGTTGATACATCTCGACGAACTTGCCCTGGCGAGATGCGGATTCGACGACCTGCGCCGCGAGAGTGCTGTTGGTGTGACTCGGAATCGGAAAGTATCTGATGCCGAAGGTGATTCGATCCTCGTACTCGGCTCTGATTCGCTCCATCGTCGGGTACAGCGCGCGGCAGGCTTCGCATTCGAAGTCGAGGAACTCGACAAGATTCACCTTGCCGTCGGCGGCCGAGGTCAACCGGTACGCGTCGTCGGTGAGGACGGCGGTGGATTGTGCCGCCCGATCGGTGCTCTCGTTGTCCGCCCTGATCGGATCGATGGTGATGAACGTGATCAGTGCTACCGCGAACACCGCGATCAGGGCGGCGGATATCTTCATGCTTCTGGACACTGCTGTGCACCTGGACCTTCCGTCGAATTCCTAAATACTATCCAACATAGTAGTTAGGTGTAGAGTCGACGGTACCCGCATGGAGACGAAGGAGGGCCCGCTGGTGAAGCGTTCGTGAATGACACGCCGCCGCCGTCGATCGGGCAGATGCTGGAGTGGGATACTTCGGCCCTCCCGCTTCTTCCTGTGCTGGGAGTTGTTCTTGCACTCTGGTATTGGACCGGGGCTCAGCGAGTTCGCGCGAGTGGGCGACCATGGCCGTGGCATCGGACAGCGTGTTTCCTGGGTGGATGCCTGCTGCTGATCGCGGTAACCGGACTGAAGGTCGAGAGCTACGGCTACGAACTCTTCAGCGTCTGGATGTTCCAACACCTGACGCTCTCGATGGCGATCCCGCCGCTCTGGGTACTGGGCTCGCCGGGACTGCTGCTACTGCGTTCGACGCCGCACCGAGGGATAGGGAGAGGCGTTCTTGCGCTTGCCCTCTCGGCATTGCGTAGCCCGCCGGCGCGGTGGGTGCTGCACCCCGGGTTCACGATCCCGGTATTTCTGTTCAGTTACTACGGGATCTACCTGTCGCCGATCTTCGACACCGTCTCGGCGTTACCGGCCGGACACGTCTCGCTCGAGATCTTCTTTCTCGCCAGCGGTCTGCTCTTCATCATGCCGGTGCTCGCCACCGGCCCACTGCCGGTGCGACAGAGCTACCTCGGCCGGTGTTTCGACCTGTTCGTGGAGATGCCGCTGCACGTGTTCATCGGCGTCGTACTCATGATGGCGACAAAGCCGCTGCTGACCACGTTCGTGGATCCGCCTCCGGAGTGGGGCGTGGACGTGATGCAGGACCAGCAGTTGGCCGGCGCCCTCGCGTGGTCGTACGGTGAGCCCGTCGCGCTGGTGGTGGTCGTGATCTTCGCGATGCGCTGGAACCGCGACGACAAACGGATGAATGCCGCCTTGGACCGTCGCGCCGAGATCGACGGCGACAGTGATCTGGAGGCGTACAACAATTTCCTCAGATCACTGAGCGCCGTCGAGCGGCCAGAGACTCGGTAGCCCGGTGGTCCTCAGACGCCGACGCCACCGGCGGGAGTCGGCGCCATTGCGTCGGCAGCGGCCGGGGTGTTCATCTCGCGTGCGACAAACGTTTCGAGGTGGAAGAGGTTGTCGCCGGCGCGGTCGACGATGGTGAGAAGTGTTGTCATGCTTGCAACTTCCTCGACCTGCTCCTTGAGGAACCACTGCATGAACTGCTCACCCAGGTAGTCGCCGGTATCGCGCGCGGTGCGCGCCAACTGCGTGATCTGCTCGGTGACCGTCTTCTCCTGCTCGAGCGCCAGTTCGACCGGCGCCCGGACACTGTCGAACTTCGTCACGACGTCGTCGATGCCGGGCACGTCCACGTCGAGGTCGTTGTCGAGCAGGTACTGGATCATCATCATCGCGTGACCGCGCTCCTCGGTGGCCTGGCTGTAGAAGCGCGCGGCCATCTGCGGAAGATCGTGAGCATCGAAGTACACCGCTACCGCGATGTACTGCTGTGATGCAGTGAACTCGTTACGGATCTGCTGACGCAGCAGAGTGGTGAATTCGCTCGAGTTCTTCGCCTGTGTCATCCCAACAGGTTACTGGGTCGTCGCCGCTGAGCGGGAGCTACTTCTTGTCGAGCTGATCGATGATGAAGCCGAGAGTTTCCGGTCGGTACCCGTAGACGAACGAGTCCGTTTCGCCGACGTACCAGTCGCCGCACTGGAACGAGCTGCTCTTCTCGACCCCCGCCGGCCACCACTGTGCGGACAGCGACGCCGGACGAGCTTCGACAGTGGGTATCGCTGTGCAGACGTTGTGATCTATCTCTGCGATGTTCGCAGTCATGCGCAGGATACGTTCGTTGCCGGTGGTGCGGATGACCTCGTCGATACCCGTCGCGCCGGGGGGAACCCAACTCGGCAGTGTGTCGATTCCGTTGGATGTCCGTGCAAAAGAGAAGGTTTCGGTCTTCTTGTATGCCTTGGAATCGTCGAACTTGTCGAAGGTTCCGGAGCAGGACGTTGCCAGTAGTGCCGCTCCGGCCGAGGCGGCGATGACGGCGACAGTGCGGAATCGGCGGTGCGCTTTATTCATACCTTCACGGTATTTTTCGGCCGCAGCTTTCGCGTCCTGCCGGAAAGCGATTTGTTCGCTCGGCCCGTCCTCCCGGGGTACTACCGAAACTCAGGGCGATCACCCGGTGGTGATCAGATCCTGCGGAATCTGCTGATCGTCGGCCAGGGCGTCGAAGAACTGCGAAGCGCGCGCCGTGTCCCACAACAACACGTTGCCCGACCCGTCCACGTCCTCGAAACCGGCGACCGGAACCGTCGTGGTGGTCATCCCGCCGCGAAGCGCCCAGGCGAGTGAGGCCAGATTCCAGATGTGATCGCCCTCGTCGACCTGCAGGGACTTGGCGGTATCGGAGACGAGCGGCCACAACCGGAACGGATTGAGGAATGTACTCGGACTTGTCGCCTTCGACAGCAACGCCGACATGAACTGGCGCTGGTTGTTCATGCGGTCGAGGTCGGCGAGTGCCGTCGCGCGAGTTCGCACGAACCCGAGTGCGTCCGAACCCTTCAGGTCCTGGCATCCGGCGGGGAGGTTGATCCCGGCCAGCGGATCGTCGATCGGCTGTGCAAGGCACACGTTGACGCCACCGACGGCGTCGACGATGCCGGCGAACCCGCTGAATCCGATCTCGGCGTAGTGGTCGATGCGAAGTCCCGTTGCTTCCTCGACGGTCTGCACCAACAAGGGGGCACCACCGAAAGCGAAGGCGGCGTTGATCTTGTCGGAGCCGTAGCCGGGAATCGGAACGTACGAGTCGCGGGGGATGCTGACCATGGTCGTCTTCCCACTCTTGGGGACGTGGACCAGGATGACCGTGTCAGTGCGCTTGGGGCCGGTGTCGCCGCCCGTCGCGAGAGCTTGCTCCTGCTCGGGGGTGAGCCCCTCACGACTGTCGGAGCCGACGATCAACCAGTTCGTGCCCGGAGTATCGGCGACGCGTCCCGCGTAGTCGGGCAGCGCGTCGATTCGATTGAGCGAACTGTCGACGTAATAGATCGCACCGGCCAGCGCGAGCAGCAACACCAACAACGTGATGCCGATACGTTTACCCCAGCTACGACGCTTACGAGGGCGTCGCTGCTTCGGTGGTTCAGGCGGGCGCGGCGGGGCATTCGGCGGGGTTCGACGCGGCGGCGCGGGTGCGTACTTGGCCTGGCGCTGCGGATCCCGACGGCGGGGGTCGTCCTGGAACGGCTGCGGGCGTTGGGTCGGCGCCCAGTCCTCACGCCTGGGTTGCTGCGGCGCTTGTGGTGGGACCTGTGACCAGGCCTGATTGGCCGGATTCTGCTGCGGTGGACGTCCGTCGCGGCGAATGACCGTCGGCCCCTCCGGCGGCATCGGTGGACGTCGCTGCGGGGGTGGGCCCTGACGGGGTGGATTCTGGCGGGGCGGGTTCTGCCTCGGCGGCATCGGCCCACGCGGAGGTGGCCCTGGCGGCTGGCGCCGCGGAGGGCGCTGAGGATATTCGGAGTCGCCGGTCACCAGTTCACGGTACCGGTCACGGCAGCCAGGAGACGTGATCGCGCAGGAGGGCGTAACCGATGAACGCCACCATGTCGATGAGCGCGTGGGCGATGATCAGCGGCCACAGCTTGCCGGTGCGCTGCCAGTATCGACCGAACACGAGCCCCATGATCACGTTTCCGACACCGCCGCCGAAGCCCTGATAGAGGTGATAACTGCCCCGCAGAAGTGACGACGCGAGCAGTGACTTGTTCTCGCTCCAGCCGAGTGTCCGGAGGCGAGTGATCAGGTAGGCGACAACCAGTACCTCTTCGGCGCCGGAGTTCGCGATCGCGGACAGTACGAGGATCGGAACCCGCCACCAGTGGTCGTCGAGCGCGCTGGCCTGGACGGTGAGATTGACGCTGAGCGCCTGAGCGACGAGGTAGAACAGCAGACCGGGGAGACCGATCACGGCGGCCAAGCCGAATCCCGGAGCTATGTCGCGCCCGAATCGAGGTTTGGGAGTCAAGCCAGCGGCACGTGGACCGATCCCCGAGCGCCACAGCAGATAGAGTCCCAGCGCTGCCCACGCGAGAAGCTTTGCGACGCCCAGTAATTGGCGCGCCAGGTCGATCCAGTCGATGGCAGCCCGCGACGGGTTGAGCGCAACAGTCTGATCCGAGAGCGCAACCGGCGTCGCCAAGGATTCGGCGAGCGAGAGGATTCCGGACAATCCGCTGAGCCCGAAGGTGACCAGCAGAACGATGGTGATCTCGATCCGAATTCCGCGTCTGGCGGCGGGATCGAGTTCCGGGCCGGTTCGAACGGGAGACGGCGGCCGTAACCAGGTGCGGACGGTTTCGCGGGCATTCACCCGCGCAACGCTAGCCGTTTGCAGCGCCTCCCGATCGGAGGCCGTTGAGGAAAGGGCACCCGACCAGCATGCGGATGGCGCGGCTCAGCGCGGGAGCGTCGTCGACGGGGTTGGCGAACGGCATCCACACGTCGCGGTCACCGGTGTGATCCTCGACCCGCAGGCGCAGTCCGTAGCGGTCGATGCCGAGTGGGCGAACGCGTCCTGTGCGCATGTACGGGGGAAGTTTGCGCACGAGCAGGTCCACGAGATCGCGGTGGTCTTCGTCGAGATGCTGCAGCCACGCCGTCTCCATTTCCCAGAAGGGGTCGGGGCTGGCGTTCAGCAGTTCGTCCACGGCGACAGGTTCTGCCCCTGTCGAGTCTGCGACAACGGCCGAGGCCAGGCTCAGGCGAAGGAGAACCGAGGTGTGGCCGATGTCGAGGAGACCCGGGTGGGGGTGCTCGGACGCGACGTCGTCGGCGAGGACACGCGCCTCGTAGTCGGGCACGGCGTGCAACGAGCCGCGAAGCCACACGAGGGAGCGCACGGGCTCACGCAGTCGCAGTGGTGCGTGATCGGTGATCTCGAGGACGGCAGGCAAGCCGCCGCCACCCGAGTTCCAGGCCAGGGCCGCAGCTGCGGAGGCATGAGGGACTGCAACGACGACGTCACCGTTCGAACGCAGGTGATGCACCGACGTGGCGGTGGGATCGCTGCCTTCGATGGCGAGAACTGCGTCCTGTGCGCGCACACAGGCGCTGCGGACGCGTTCAGCGGTGGACGGGCCGGTGCTGGTCTTCGTTGCCATGCTGCCCCCTTGGCGGGTGTTCTCTCGAACTCCATCGGATGATGAGGTAACCCTAACCTAAGGTGCTTCGGTGTGAATCGCAAGACTTTTGCGCAACTCGCGTGGAATCCGTCGACTTCGCCGGGGTTACGGTTTGTCTGTGGCCATTCCTCTCTCACTCGGGCTGCCCGCCCCGAGAAACTCGCGCGGACTCCTCGAAGCACTCTTTCCCCCGGTCGTGCCGGCGTCCGCCCTGATCGGTGCCGAAGCGGCCGGCCGGGTCGTCGTCCGCCTCGATATCGATCCGGAAGAACTGCGCGCGGACACGGATGCGTCGTACGAGGCCGTCCGTTTCGACGTCGACGTCACCACCGACCAGATCGACGACGCGATCGCGCTACGTCTGCCCGCTCCGCTCGCGGTGTACGTCGACGGCGGCGAAGAGGATCTGACGCCGGCCGAAGCGGCGCTGCGCCTGTGTGAAGGTGGACGGATCCCCGGACTCGCCGCCGGTCGTACGCCCACCGAAGTGGCTGATTTCCTGGCGGTACTCGCGCACGAGTCCGTCGGTTTCGTAGCCCGCGCGGCTGACGGCGACGAGGTGATCGCTCTGCTGTGTGGCACCGTCGCTGCACTGCGCGGCGACGACGTGCGCGCTGCGATGGTCGATCCGAAGCCGGAAAAACTTGCCGCCCTGATCCCCGAAGCCGCGTCGGCCATGCGCGAGGTGCTGCTCACGATCGAGGTCGCGGATCTGCCGGCGGTGGAAACGGCCTTGCGTGCCGCGGGTTTGCAGTGACCGGCGTGGGTCGGTGCGTAATCTTTTAGGCGTGCCAAGAATCGCGTATTTCGGTCCGTCGGGAACGTTCACGGAGATAGCTCTCGCCCAGTTGGAGGCTGAGGGCGCGTTCGGCGAAACCGTCGAGCGAGTACCGGCAGGCAGTCCGCCGGCGACTCTCGACATGGTTCGGGACGGCTCCGTGGACGGGGCCGTGGTTCCCTTCGAGAACTCGGTGGAAGGCGGCGTCGCTCCGACGCTCGATTCACTGGCTCTCGGTTCGCCCCTGCAGATCGTTGCCGAAACCGACCTGGACGTGAGCTTCTCGATTCTGGTTCGGGCCGGGACCACCGCCGATCAGGTCCGGACGATCGGGGCCTACCCGCATGCGGGTGCGCAGGTCCGCGGCTGGATTTCCGAGAACCTGCCCCAGGCCGAGGTGGTGTTGGCCTCGTCCAACGCCGGTGCAGCGCTGGATGTGCAGGCCGGAACCGTCGACGCCGGTGTGTCCACGGCTTTGGCAGGTCAGATGCTCGGACTCGACAGCCTGGCGGACAACGTCGCAGACGTGGGCGGCGCCCGCACACGTTTCGTGCTGGTCACCAAGCCGGCCCCGGTTCCGGCACGGACCGGTGCCGATCGCACCGCGTTGGTGCTTCACCTGGACAACGCTCCCGGCTCCCTGGTGCGCGCACTCTCCGAATTCGCCGCTCGCGGTATCGATCTGACTCGGATCGAATCACGTCCGATGCGAACGGAATTGGGCACCTACCGGTTCTTCGTGGACTGCGTCGGACACGTCGAGGACTCGCTGGTGGCCGAGGCGATGCGTGCGCTGCATCGTAAATCCGGAGTCCGCTTCCTGGGGTCGTGGGCGACAGCGAATTCGACCGGGCCACAACCTCCTTCGGACGAAGAAGCGATTCGGTGGATCGACGAACTCAAGCATGGAGGGGGAGAACGATGACCGGAAGGCTCATCCTCGTTCGGCACGGTCAGACGGAGGCGAACGTCGCCAAACGCCTCGACACCGCCCTACCCGGAGCAAAGCTCACGCCGGAAGGATTGGCGCAGGCCGAGACGTTGGGCATCGGCCTGGCTTCGGCGCCGCCGCTGGCACTCGTATCGTCCTTGGCATTGCGCGCCCGGCAGACAGCAGGTTTCGTGGAGCAAGCCGCCGGCGTATCCCTGGACGTGCGGGACGGATTGCACGAGGTCCAGGCCGGTGACCTCGAGGATCGCACCGACGAGGCCGCGCACCGACTGTTCATGGAGACGTTCCATCACTGGCACACCGGCAACCTCGGCGCCCGCATTCCCGGCGGTGAAACGGGATACGACGTCCTGGAGCGGTACGTCCCCGTCGTCAATGCGTTGCGGGAAGAATTTCTCGAAGGCTCACGCGACGGCGGCGACATCGTCGTGGTGAGTCATGGTGCTGCGATCCGTCTTGTCGCCGCCCAACTTGCCGGTGTCCCCGGTCTGTTCGCCGCCAACAACCACTTGGCCAACACCGAGACCGTCGAACTGTTGCCTTCGGTCGACGGCGGTTGGGAGTGCCTGCGTTGGGGAACCGTCAACCCGCCGTTCGAGCACCGGCTCATCCCCGGTGCCGACGACGTGATGGGCTGACGGCCGGCTTCACCACCAGCCGGTCTGGACGCTCAGTTGGCGCCCGAGTTCAGCGGACAGCGTGCTCACGTAGCTGGCTGTCAGGTGGTGGGAATCGTGATACACCAACACATTTCCCTCCACGACCCGGCACAGCTCCGGCCCACACACGCCGTCGCTGAGGTCGAGTAGACGGACGTTGGTCAGATCGGCAATTGCAGACGGCGCCGGATTGACGTCGCTGAGCATTTCGGACCGTGGCATCGCGCAGTGATCGGGTGACGTGGTTGTCGCCAGACAGTCGATCGCGCGATAGGCGACGCCGTCGTGGTGCAGCCAGGGGGTATCGCGGATGGCGAGTACGTCGATACCGTCGCGCCCCAGTTCCTGCCACACGTGCACGTACGACTCGGGCGTCACGTCGCCAGGGCCGTCGGAACTCGGCCTGGTTGCCGTCGTGAACACGAAATCGGGTGAGGCGTCGGCCAACTCGGTCAGCACGCCACGGGACCAGTCGACGCAATCCGGATAGTCGTTGTCCGACAACGTCTGCATGGAGTCGACAGTGAGCGGGCAGCCCATCTTCAGATACGTGTCGACGCGGAACCCGTGGCTCTTGCCGAGTTCGTCGAGCGCGGTGAGCCAGTGCTCGGAGTGCGAACCACCTGCGAGCGCGATGGTTCTGTCCGCGTCGGTGTCGCCGTAGGTGCAGTGGACGACGTCCCGCTCGAGAAAATCGGCGATACAGCCGTCGAGCGTACTGGCCGGAAGGTCCAGTGGCGCATCGAAGATCGAGGGAACCATCGACGCCTTGGGCACCTCGGCACCGTCGGTGAGCGCGAGTGCGCCGGGATGGGTCGAGAGGTCGAGGGTATCGACCGCTCGCTGGCCCGTCGTCTGACTGCTCGCGTACGACTGCCAGGCAACCGAAGCGGCGAGGACCACGGCAGCAGTGACGACGCAAGCCAGGACGGTGTACCGGCGCGAGCGGCCTCCACGTTCCACCGGAACCTCGATCAGGCGCCGGAGTGCAAGCGCCCCGGCGACGGAGAGAGCGATGATCAGTGCCCCGCCGAGCGGGCCGGCTTCGGGGCGTCCGGTGATCACGAGTGCAAACACCAGAATCGGCCAGTGAATCAGGTACAGCGCGAACGCGAACGAGCCGAGCCACGTCAGGGCAGGATGGGCAAGCGTCTTCGACGTCCAGGGTGTGTCGTCGCCGACTCCGGACAGGATCAGCGCAAGAGTGGCCAGCACCGGTACCAGCGCCCACGGGCCGGGGAACTGCTGGGCACCGTCGAGCACTATGCCGCACAACAGGATCGACGAAAGACCCGCCCAGCCGATCGTCGCTCTGACCGAGAACGGCAGGGATGCGATCTGCCGACTGCGCGTGCTGGTCATCAGAACGGCCAGCAGACCACCGAGGGCCAATTCCCACAACCTGGCACCGGAGTCGTAGTACGCCCAGGCTTGGTGACGGGAAGATTTGGCGAGTGCGTAGAGAAAAGATCCTGCGGTCAGAATCAGAAGGGTGACCGCGAGTGACGGGCGGAAATAGTTGGGATTCACGCGTGAAGCCAGGTAAGCGATCACGGAGACGAGTGCGATGGCCAAGAGGTAGAACTGACCTTGCACGGCCATCGACCACAGGTGCTGCAGGGGAGTGACCGAGCCGTCGGCGGCCAGGTAGTCGCTTGCGGTGCTGGCGAGCTGCCAGTTCTGGAAGAACCCGAGCACCGCGATCAGTTGATCACCCAGATCGGCCCAGCGTGTGCGTGGCAGCAGCAACGCGGTTCCCAGTGCGGTCAAAATGCTGACCACCGCGATCAGGGGGAACAGCCGCAGAAATACCCGCCGCAGCGCCGGTAGCGGATTCAGTGAACCCCCGGCTTCGGCGCGACGAACCAATGAGCCGACGAAGAAGTATCCGGACAGAACCAGGAAGACGTCCACCCCGCCCGATACCCGTCCGAACCACACGTGGAACACGACCACCAAACCGATGGCGAGGCCACGCAGTCCGTTCAGGTCTTGTCGGTGCGGTGTTGTTGCCCGCTCTTCAGCCGGCCGGTCGATAGTGGCGACCGAGCCTTGTTCGCCCGGTGACGACGGTTGACGCGAGAACTGCATGCTGAAGAAAGGCTCCGGGCGTTGAAGGGACGCCCCGAGGTTACCTGGAAGGCTCCCGAGTAGATTCCTCGAGTTCGGTAACCAGTGCATTCACGGCTTGTCGCAGGCGATGGGGTGTTCCGGAACTGATGGACGTCCATTCGGTGCCGTCGGCAGCCCGAGTGGTCGAACCTACGAGTCGGCCGGCCAACGTGTCGTACACAGTCACTGCGCCGGTCATGAGCGTCGTCGCTCCCAAACTGTGTGGTATTCCGACCAATTCGGCGAAGGTGGTACAGGTGACGATGGCACTACCCAGTTGGCGCGCGTCGTCTTCGGGTATCCCAGCGTTGATCAAGGCCGAGGTCACGCTGTCTGCATCCGGGGCGGCACCGAATGCCAGGCTGAGCATCTCGGTCGGTGCGTTGATCACGGCAATCGGCATTGCTTCGGTGCTGCCGAGCGCGGTGACAACGGGTGACGCAGGTTCGGCGGTGACACTCCGTAACGCGAACGATGATTCGTTTGAAGTTGCTTCGACACAAAGGAATTCGCCCTGCGCGACGCAGAGGCGTGAAATTCTTCCACCGGCATGCCGACGCAGAGCCAACTCCCACTTGGGGTGGGTCAGGACGCGCAGGCGGGCACTGAGTTCGTGATGGATCTCCCCGCCGGGGAGGAGATCGCGCTCGGAGAGCGAATCTGCCGCGGACTGCATCGCCGTACGGTGAGCGCTCGCACTGCCGTGAACCGTCGCGCCACCGAGGACCACGGGAAGCGCATCGAGCCCGAGTCGCTCACGTACATAATCGATTTCGTTCTGTGACAGGGCGACGACAGGCAAATTCCACCCATCAGGTGAGGTGCCGAGGTCCACCATCAACGCTCTGCAGTTTCGAGTGCGCCACCGATCACGGACGGGATGACTGTTCGGCCGTCGGCGAAGTGCTCGAAGTGCTTCAGGTAATCGGGTGTGTCGTACTCGGTCTCGTCTTCAGGCTGGACCGTATGACGGCCGCCGGCGATCGGCGCAGATCCGCCAGCGGTTCGGGCCGGATCCACCTTGACGGTATCCGCGGTGCCCTGAACCGGCGAGGTCACGGGGTTCTGGCGTGCGGCGCTCTGGCCGGTAGAGGGATCAGGAAGAGCATGCCGACCGGTGCTGCTGCTCGACGACGAGCCCGCGATTGCTCCGGCTCCGGTAGCCGCGGAAGCTGCGCTGACCTGTGCCGGTGCCCGGCTTGCCGACGGGGTGCCGAACAGCGATGGTGTGGAAGCACCGAGTCTCGCGCCGCCGAGGCCTGCGCCGCCCAGTCCGGTGAGCCCTGCTCCGGCCGTCGCGAGGGCTGAGGCGGCAGTGGTGGCGCTCGTGACGGCGGCGGTCGTGGCACTGACAGCGGCCGACGCTCCACCGGAGATGGCACCGGCCTGTGAGGCAGCGGCGGCAAATACCGGGTTGGACACTACGGATGCGACAGCAGCGGTTGCGGCGCGCACGGGATCCGCAACTGCGTCAGCGAGCGTTGATGCCGTTTGCACGACGGACTGTTGTGCGGCGCGCCCTGGGCTTTGGGCCGAAGCGGATGCCCCAGCTGTGGGTTCCGCGATGGACGGTGGTGAGTCGAAGTTCTGCTGCACGGCCAGATGGGCAGTTGCGGCGTCGTACGTTTCCATCGTGACCGCCGCTCGAATCTTGAGAGCTTCTTCGGCAGCCTCGGCGGCAGCGGCACCGCCGACCAGGGCACCGCCGACGGAGTACGCCGCGACCTTGGCTGCTTGAACTGCCGCGATCTCCGCCAAGGACGGCATGGCCAGGGTCGCGACGGTGTAGGAACCGGACTGCACTTGGGCTTTACCTGCGGTTTCTCCCGCGAGCAGCGCGGCAGCGGCAGCCCATTCCTGGAACGGTGCGAACTTGCTCAGTGCGGCATCCGCGGCTTCGCCTGACCACCCGGTGCGAAGGTCCGCCATCACGCGAGAGATGGACGCTGCGGTGTCGGTCAGTCCGGACGAAACCGTGGACCAGGCCCCGGCCGCCACGCCGAGAGGGACCGGCCCGGCCCCGGCGACCAGTGCTGCGGAGTTGGGTGCTGCGCCCCGTGGATACCAGATGACGCCGGTGATGCCGACCATTGTTCTTCCCCCCAGGAAGTGTGACTGTTGTGTCGCGCTCGAAGGTGTCGCGTTCGATTTCTGTCGATCAGATCGGTGCGGCGGCCAGGCTGGTCTTTGTGAGCTGGTCTTCGAGTTCGTAGGCAGCTGCATTCTTGCGCAGAGCGGCCGCAGCAGCGGTGAGCTCCTCGATTGCCCGATCGGTGGACGAGGCAAGGCTGCCCGAGATGGTGTTGAAATAATTGGCCGCGCTACCGGACACTTCTTCGGATCCCGCTGGGAGAACGCGTAGCGTCGGCTGCGCAGTAGAGACGATTCCGCGCAATCGCGTCGCCGCAGACTCGAGTTCCATTGCGGCGGCAACTAGGGCTTGAGGGTCGACGTACATAGTGTCGAACTCCTTCCTGACCAGGGCGGATAAGTGGTCGGGAGGTCGTGCACACAGCCGTCGAAATCCCCCCGCACATAGTTTGATGCATACCGGCCGCTTTCGGTTCCCCCCGAAATCGGACGACTTTGCGATCAGCCCCAGCCGAGTTCGTGCAACCTGTCTTCTTCGATTCCGAAGTAATGCGCGATCTCGTGGATGACGGTCACTGCAACCTCGTGAACAACCTCGTCCTCCGATGCGCAGATGTCGAGTATCGAATCGCGGTAAATGGTGACCGTGTCCGGCAGGTACCCGCCGTAGTGAGAATCGCGCTCGGTCAGGGCGACGCCCTGATACAACCCGAGCAGCCCCGGTTCTTCCTCGTCACGTGCTTCGACAAGCACCACGACGTTGTCGATGGCCTTGGCAAGTTCAGGCGGAATCAGATCGAGTGCTTCGCCGACCAGTTCCTCGAACCGGTCGGGCGTCATAGTCACCGTCATGGCTTACGACGGGGGAGCTGCGCCGGGCAACGGCGTCGGCAACGACCGACCTTCCGGTGCAGCGGGTGGCGGGACCGGGGCGGCGCCGTTGATCAGGATGTCGCCCTTTGCGCTTCCGGTGATCGCGGCGAACCCGCCGGTTTCGACCTCTTTGCCGATCGAACAATTGACGCGACGGCTACCGGCCAACCAGCTTTCCAAAGATATGTTGTCCCAGAACAGCGTCAGCGTCTTGTCGCGAAGTGCGTCTGCGGAACCCAGGTACTCGTTGGACGCCTGAGTGCAGACGCCCTCGAGGTAACGGTCCTGATCTTCGACCGACGGCATTGCGCCCGGGAATTGAGTGCCGAGGTCGATAACCGAAATGACCTCGTATGCATGGGGTTTCGCGCAGTCGACCGGATCGGTCGGTAGGTTCTGGTTGATGCCGATGCACGTGCCGACGTCCCACACGTTCGACTGGTCCTGGTCCGCCACGCGGCCCACGAACGGTTGAAGTTCGCCGGTTGTTGTCGAGAACTGCAAGCCGCAACGCAGTGCGCGCTCGCCCGAAGCCCAACCCGATTCGCTCGGGAACATCAGGCCGACGCTGAACTTGCCCTTGGGATCGAACTTCGAATCGAGGTAGGACATGACGATGGGTGTGCAGTGCTCGTCGCGGAGTTCGGCGAATCGAAGGGCGCCCGGGTACCGGGAACCGGGGCCGAACTCGGCGCCGGGGAAGACCGACAGGTCGAGTGGTCCGGCTACCTCGAAGCGGTGTTCAGTTCCGCACTGAACCTTCGACATGTCCGTGCGGTCTCCGCCCGACTCGGTCGCAGGCGTCCAGTTGAGGCAGTCGCCGGCGGCCGCCGCGGTGAAGGCGTCGTCGCGAGTGGATCCCGTCGCTGCTGGACCGCCACCACTGACACTGACCGAGGACGAGTCGTCCTTGTTCAATCCACCGGAAATCGCGATCGTTGCGATCGCGGCGACCACCGCACCTACCGCCACAGCAGCCAGGACCCGACGGGTGCGACTCGCTGAGACAGTTTTCTTCGCCGGCGTCCCCTGGGGATCTGCCGGATCTGGCGACTTCTCGATCTTGTCTTCGGACATCGATTCCATCATGCCTGTTGCCGTGGCGATATCGAACCTTCACTACAAAACTCACAAACGCGTCTGTGAGTATTTTGTAGTCATGAGCGAAAACACCCCACTCGATCCCGAGGCTGTCGAGCTGGCGGGCCGGCTCTTCGACATGGCACGAACCGGCGACGCGGCCGGCTTGGCGTCGTACGTCGATGCCGGAGTTCCCGTCAATCTGACCAACGAGAGTGGCGACACGCTCGTCATGTTGGCGGCGTACCACGGTCACGCTGACGCCGTCATTGCCTTGATCGAGCGCGGTGCCGACGTCAACCGGCCCAACGACAAGAACCAGACACCCCTCGCCGGAGCCGTCTTCAAGGGCGAGGACGCGGTGGTGAAAGCGCTGGTGAGCGGGGGAGCCGACCCGAAAGGTGGACACCCGACTGCCGTCGACGCGGCTCGGATGTTCGGACGCGAGGACTACCTGAGTCTGCTCGAATCGTGATCTCCCCCTCTCCGACGTGGACGTGACCGTCGGCGAGCTGCGGTGAGTGGGTAAAGTTCGAAGTCGTGATTGACCTCAAGTTTCTCCGTGAGAACCCCGAAATCGTCCGCGAGTCGCAGCGCACCCGTGGAGAAGATCCAGGACTGGTCGATGCTCTGCTCGAAGCCGATGCGTCCCGACGCGCTGCCGTCCTGACCGGAGACAACCTCCGCGCAGAGCAGAAGGCCTTCGGCAAGAAGGTCGGCCAGGCATCTCCGGAGGAGCGCCCCGCGCTGCTCGAGGGTTCCAAGGAACTGGCAGCCAAGGTCAAGGAAGCCGAGGCCGCGCAGCACGAAGCGCAGGCCGCGCTCGACGCCGCACACCGCGCGATTTCCAACGTCGTACAAGAAGGCGCGCCGGCCGGAGGCGAGGACGACTACATCGTGCTCGAACACGTCGGGGAGATTCCGAGCTTCGACTTCGAGCCGAAGGATCACCTCGAGCTGGGTGAGTCGCTCGGCCTGATCGACATGGAACGCGGCGCCAAGGTTTCGGGTTCGCGCTTCTACTTCATGACCGGCTACGGAGCCATGCTCCAGCTCGGACTGCTGCAGTTGGCGGCGCAGAAGGCGATCGCCAACGGATTCACGATGATGATTCCGCCGGTACTCGTACGCCCGGAAATCATGGCGGGTACCGGCTTCCTCGGTGCTCACTCGGACGAGATCTACCACTTGCAGGATGACGACCTGTACCTCGTCGGAACTTCCGAGGTGCCCATGGCCGGCTACCACTCGGGCGAGATCCTCGAGCTGAACGAAGGCCCGAAGCGCTACGCCGGTTGGTCCTCGTGCTTCCGCCGCGAGGCCGGCAGCTACGGCAAGGACACCCGCGGCATCATCCGTGTCCATCAGTTCGACAAGGTCGAGATGTTCACGTACTGCCGTCCAGAGGATGCCGACGCCGAACACCAGCGTCTGCTCGGCTGGGAGCGAGACATGTTGGCCGCCATCGACGTTCCGTACCGCGTGATCGACGTCGCCGGCGGAGATCTCGGTTCTTCGGCCGCGCGTAAGTTCGACTGCGAGGCGTGGGTTCCGACGCAGGGCACCTACCGTGAGCTGACATCGACGTCCAACTGCACGACCTTCCAGGCCCGTCGCCTCGGAGTTCGGTACCGCGACGAGAACGGCAAGCCGCAGACGGCCGCTACTCTCAACGGCACCCTGGCCACGACGCGCTGGATCGTGTCGATTCTCGAGAACCATCAGCAGGCCGACGGCTCGGTGCGAGTGCCCGAGGCATTGGTGCCGTTTGTCGGCACGGATGTGCTTCGCTGACACACTGAACAAACACAATCAGGGCCGCGGCGGACTCCGTCGCGGCCCTGATTCGTACTTTCGTACTGGTAGGTTTGGAACTTTTTCCGAACTGACGGAAAATCAACTTTTTCCCGCGGATGGGCGTGGTGGCCACCAAAAGCGTTGTCGATAGGCCGCTTTGGCGGTAGTTTTGCGTTCAATCGGGTTTCCATACCCTGCTTTTCCATCCCGCGTCTGGTGATACGAGGGTGAGTCCGGGGTGAATTGGACAAGTGTCTTGCCAAAAGTAGTACGCGTACTAGTTTTTTCGTTATGTTGTGACGGCGCGCACACGTTTTGTCCGAATCCACTGCTCATGTTTGCCCTTCCGAAGGAAGTGCCCATGCCCCAAATCTCTCAGTTGCGGCGATTCGCCGTGCCCATAACCGGAACCGCCATGGTCGCCGGGATGCTGCTGGTCGGCACGCCCGCGTCCGCGGCTCCCGTTACGACGACCTTTCAGACTGCGTGTCAGGCGAAGTCCGTGCTCACCGTCGACAAGATGACGACCAGTTCCGTTACAGTTGATGCTCCCCAAACAGTCTCTCCCGGAGAAACATTCACCTTCCGGATGCAGACAAATGCATCCTCTTATCCAAACTCTGATTCAGGTGCGACGACGACCAACCTGTCGCGCTTGAAGAACGATTTCACGCTGCCGGGCAACGCGACCTTCGTCAGCGCGACAATCGTCGCGGGGACTTCGTTCAACCTCGATGGTGTTGCGCCCTCTGTCATTCGAATCAGTGATGCGGGTGTCGAGGATGCAAATGGTCCTTACCTGCGAATTTCAGGTAGTAATCAGGTGGTTGGGAATGGTGCTGCCAACAGCACCAACAGCGAGGGCGGTATCCGCGCTCCCAAAACCAAGAAGAACTTGGACGGCAGCACAAACAGCAACGGCGACAGTTGGTTCAGGTTGCCCGCGATAGACGTGACTATGGTCGCAGGCGCATCGGGCGTAATTCAACCGACAATTCGAACGGCTGGTACTGCCGCCAACTACGGCGACGACAAGAATTTCAATACTCAGCTGGCTCGCGCCAGTTTCCTTGGTGGCACACAATGGGCGCCGACCAGGTGCAGCCCGCGCGATGCAAAGGGAAATGCGAACCTGAACGCGGGCGCGGGTCCGCTCGCGACAATCAGCATTGCTTCGGCTCCGGTCGATGTCGAGACCACGACGTCGCTCTCGGTTCCGGCGACGGCGATCACGGGCAGTGCGGTTGATCTGACGGCTACCGTTGCTCCGAACAATGCGGTGGGCACGGTGCAGTTCAAGTCGAACGGCACGGCTATCGGTTCCCCTGTCACGGTGACTGGCGGTGTTGCGACGTTGAGCCATGCGTTCGATGTTGCTGGTGCGCAGAGTGTTACCGCTGATTTCACCGCTGGCGCTGGCTTTGTGAGTTCGTCGGCGGCAGCTCAGACGGTGACGGTGTCCGATCCGGCTCCGGTGGACGTGGAGACCACGACGTCGCTCTCGGTTCCGGCGACTGCCATCACGGGCAGTGCGGTTGATCTGACGGCTACCGTTGCTCCGAACAATGCGGTCGGTACGGTGCAGTTCAAGTCGAACGGCACGGCTATCGGTTCCCCTGTCACGGTGACTGGCGGTGTTGCGACGTTGAGCCATGCGTTCGATGTTGCTGGTGCGCAGAGTGTTACCGCTGACTTCACCGCCGGTGCAGGTTTCGTGAGTTCGTCGGCGGCGGCTCAGACGGTGACGGTGTCCGATCCGGCTCCGGTGGATGTGGTGACAACGACGGCGTTGTCGGTTCCCGCGACGGCGGTCACGGGTACTGCGGTTGATCTGACCGCGACGGTTGCTCCGAGCAACGCCGTCGGCACTGTGCAGTTCAAGTCGAACGGTGCGGCGATCGGTTCCCCGGTTGCAGTCTCCGCGGGTGTTGCGACATTGAACTACTCGTTTGATGTTGCGGGTGCGCAGAGTGTTACGGCTGACTTCACCGCTGGCGCTGGGTTTGTGAGTTCGTCGGCGGCGGCTCAGACGGTGACGGTCTCTGATCCGGCTCCGGTGGATGTGGAGACGACGACGTCGTTGTCGGTTCCCGCGACGGCGATCACGGGTACTGCGGTTGATCTGACGGCGACGGTTGCTCCGAACAATGCGGTGGGCACGGTGCAGTTCAAGTCGAATGGTGTTGCGATCGGTTCTCCGGTGACAGTCTCCTCGGGTGTTGCGACTCTGTCGCATTCCTTCGATGTTGCTGGCGCGCAGAGCGTTACGGCTGACTTCACCGCTGGCGCTGGGTTTGTGAGTTCGTCGGCGTCGGCGCAGACGGTGACGGTGTCCGATCCGGCTCCGGTGGACGTGGAGACCACGACGTCGCTGTCGGTTCCCGCGACGGCAATCACGGGTACGGCGGTTGATCTGACGGCGACAGTTGCTCCGAACAACGCTGTCGGTACGGTGCAGTTCAAGTCGAATGGTGTTGCGATCGGCACTCCGGTGACCGTTTCCGGTGGGACGGCGACTCTGTCGCATTCCTTCGATGTTGCTGGCGCGCAGAGCGTTACGGCTGACTTCACCGCTGGCGCTGGGTTTGTGAGTTCGTCGGCGGCGGCTCAGACGGTGACGGTGTCCGATCCGGCTCCGGTGGACGTGGAGACCACGACGTCGCTGTCGGTTCCCGCGACGGCAATCACGGGTACGGCGGTTGATCTGACCGCTACCGTGGCTCCGAACAATGCGGTCGGTACGGTGCAGTTCAAGTCGAATGGTGTTGCGATCGGCACTCCGGTGACCGTTTCCGGTGGGACGGCGACTCTGTCGCATTCCTTCGATGTTGCTGGTGCTCAGAGTGTTACGGCTGACTTCACCGCTGGCGCTGGCTTTGTGAGTTCGTCGGCGTCGGCGCAGACGGTGACGGTCTCCGATCCGACTCCGGTCGACAAAGCGACGAAGACGGTTCTGAGCGTTCAGGGTGAAGCCAAGGTCGGACTCCCCGTCGATCTCTTCGCGACAGTGTCCGAAGATCCCTCGGACGCTCTGGTGCCATCCGGCGGAACGGTCCAGTTCAAGATCGGTGGAGTCGATCAGGGCGCCCCGGTCGCGGTTGTGGACGGAGTTGCCAAGCTCCCGCACGTGTTCGGAGCTGAAGGCACCTTTGCAGTCACGGCTGTATTCAGTGGATCCGGTGTGTTCACGTCGTCCACTGCGGAATCCGTCGACGTCAATGTCACCGTTCCGACTCCGTCGGATGTCGAGAGTTCCACGTCGTTGACGGCTCCGTCTTCGGCAAAGGTCGGCACGTCGGTGCAGATGAAGGCTGTGGTCAGTTCTTCCGGCGCGACGTCGGGAACCGTCCAGTTCTTCGACGGAACGACTCCGATCGGTGCTGCCGTCGATGTTGTCGGTGGGCAGGCTGTGTTGAGCCACACCTTCACCACGACGGGCAACCATTCGATCACCGCGGTCTACAGCGGAGCCCAGGGCGTTACGGGTTCCACGTCGACTGCGTCGGTTGTGAACGTCGGTAACGGGGGCGGTGACTTCGGTTCGCTCGGATCGTTGTCGCTGCCGTTCGGTTCCTGATTCTCCGATGACGTGATGCCCCTTGCGCCCACGGGTGCAAGGGGCATCGCTCTTCGCGAATCGATGATTGGTCGTTAGCGGAACTACCGGCAATTCGCGAATATTTGTCTGAAATTACTGATACAAGTACTACTTTTGACGGGTACTGTACGAGCGTCCAGCTCCATTCCGATTCCGCCCTGTTCGAGTGACCTCCTTCCGTGCGGTTCCCGATCCACGTCTGTTGCTAGCTGAGGAGAGTTCGTGTTGGTGAGAAGAAGTTCCGCGGTTGTGGTGGCGGCGTTGGTCGGTGGCGTGCTGGTGGCCGGTGGTGTTGCTTCGGCAGCTCCGACGTCATCTCCCGCAGTGGAGAACTCGATCGGGTTCAAGCTGGGTTGCGATGGTTATGAACACCTGGCTGTTGATATTGCGGATGTGTTTCATTCGACGGGTGTGACGGTGTCGGCTCCGGAGAAGGTGGTGGCGGGGTCGACGTTCACCTATCGCGTTCAGCCGAATGTGATGTCGGTGCCGACGGGTGGGCACGCGGGCCGCAGCGTCGGTAAGTGGACGCGACTCAAGTACGACTTCGATATACCTGCAGGGGTGTCGTTGGTGGACGCTCAGGTTGTCGCGGGTACGTCGTCGAATTTGTCCGGTGTGACTCCGTCGGTGATTCGGATCAACGATGGCGGTTCGCCGGATGGCACGGGTACGCATCTGCGTATTTCGGGGAACAATCAGACTGCTGACTCAAACAACAAGGGTGGCAACGGCCCGAGCACGAGCAAGAACAGTGACGGTGGAATCGAGGTAGGGGCGGGGAAGACCTTCCGGCTGCCCGCGATCGACGTGACGGTTGTCGCCGGTGTCGCTGGTAGTACGGTGCAGCCGAAGTTGCGTGTCACTGATGGTGATTCGGGTGCGTTCAATTCGCCGAAGAATGCGTTCACGTTCTTGCAGTACGAGACCCTGTGGCCAGGGTACTGGGAGCGGTACAACTGCTCTCCGCGCGATTCGAGTGGTGGTGGGTTGAATGCGGGCGGTCAGGCGTTGGCCACCGTCAACGTCGTCGCGCAAGCCGGGACCACGACTGCAGTGACGTCCGGCGGGTCGGCAACGATCGGTCAATCGACGGATTTGGTTGCGCAGGTCTCCCCGGCACCGACAGGCGGCACCGTTCAGTTCAAGGACGGCGGGACTGACATCGGCGCCCCCGTGGCCGTCGTCAATGGCGTTGCCGCACTGCCTCATACATTCACTGCGGCGGGAGATCACTCCATCACCGCTGTGTACGACGGAGTTCTCGAGTTCCTGACCTCCACGTCGGCGGCGCACACAGTCAGTGTGGCTGCTGCCGATGTGCAGACGACCACGTCGCTCACGGTGCCGAGCAGCGCGGTCGAGCAGACCTCGGTCGCGCTGACCGCAAACATTGCACCGGCAGCCGAAGGTGGAACGGTCCAGTTCAAGGACGGTGGCGTGGACATCGGCGGATCCATCGCGGTGACTGCCGGAGCAGCGACCCTGGATCATACGTTCACCACGACGGGAACACACTCGATCACCGCGGTCTATTCCGGCACTGCAGGTTTCGGCGGTTCGAGTTCTCAGGCTCAGTCCATTGAGATCTCGAGCTCAGCGCAGAGCACAACCACGACGCTTCAGGTTCCGGCTACGGCAGTTACGGGTAGTGCGGTTGATCTGACGGCGACAGTGGCTCCCTCGAATGCTGTGGGTTCGGTGCAGTTCAAGTCGAATGGTGTTGCGATCGGTTCTCCGGTGACGGTTTCCGGTGGGACCGCGACTCTGTCGCACACCTTCGATGCTGCTGGTGCGCAGAGTGTTACCGCTGATTTCACCGCTGGTGCGGGGTTTGTCAGTTCGTCGGCGTCGGCTCAGACGGTGACGGTCTCTGATCCGGCTCCGGTGGATGTGGAGACGACGACGTCGTTGTCGGTTCCGGCTACGGCGATCACGGGTACGGCGGTTGATCTGACGGCGGCGGTTGCTCCGAACAATGCGGTCGGTACGGTGCAGTTCAAGTCGAATGGTGTTGCGATCGGTTCACCGGTGACAGTCTCCTCGGGTGTTGCGACGCTGTCGCATACCTTCGATGCTGCTGGTGCGCAGAGTGTTACCGCTGACTTCACCGCTGGCGCTGGGTTTGTCAGTTCGTCGGCATCTGCTCAGACGGTGACGGTCTCTGATCCGGCTCCGGTGGATGTCGAGACCACGACGTCGATTTCGGTTCCGGCTACGGCGATCACGGGCAGCGCGGTTGATCTGACGGCGACGGTTGCTCCGAACAACGCTGTCGGTACGGTGCAGTTCAAGTCGAACGGCACGGCTATCGGTTCCCCTGTCACGGTGACTGGCGGCGTTGCGACATTGAGCCATGCGTTCGATGTTGCTGGTGCTCAGAGTGTTACCGCTGATTTCACGGCTGGCGCTGGGTTTGTGAGTTCGTCGGCATCTGCTCAGACGGTGACGGTTTCCGATCCGGCTCCGGTGGATGTCGAGACGACGACGTCGCTGTCGGTTCCGGCGACGGCGGTCACGGGTACTGCGGTTAACCTGACGGCCACCGTGGCTCCCTCCAATGCTGTGGGTTCGATGCAGTTCAAGTCGAACGGTGCGGCGATCGGTTCTCCGGTGACGGTTTCCGGTGGGACCGCGACTCTGTCGCATTCCTTCGATGCTGCTGGTGCTCAGAGCATCACCGCGGACTTCACCGCTGGCTCCGGATTCAAGAACTCGGTTGCGAGTGCGAAGTCCATTCAGGTCAGTGTTTCCGATCAGGAATCCGTAGTCGAACTGAATATCCCCACTGACGCCAAAACTGGTGTGGCGACCGACTTGTGGGCCACCGTCCGCACTTCGTCGGATGACGCTGTCGGTGTCGGTACCGTGCAGTTCTACGACGGTGGCGTCGCAATCGGCGGTCCTGAAGCGGTGACGGCCGGAGTCGCTGGTCTATCGCATACGTTTACCTCCGCCGGAGCGCACAGCATCACGGCGGTGTACTCGGGTGGAACCGGCGTAGTCGGGTCCTCGGCTCCGGCCCGGACGGTGAACGTTACGGACCCTGCACCTTCGGATGTCACCACAGAGACTGTGGTGACGGTGCCTACCGATGCCGTCGTGAACAAGTCGGTGACCCTGTCGGCGACCGTAACCTCGGTGCAGAACGGTGGAACTGTGCAGTTCATGGATGGGGATACACCGATCGGTGACGCTGTGGCAGTGGTCAACGGGATTGCGGCGCTCAACCACACCTTCACCACCACTGGTGCGCACTCGATCTCGGCAATCTTCAGTGGCGCAACCGGATTCACGGGCTCGACCTCGACGGCCCAGGCAATTCAGATCAAGGCCGCAACCGGCGGTGGCACGGGCAGCCTCGGTTCAGGCAGCGCTGGTTCGAGCGATTTCCTTCCGTTCGGTTCCTGACCGGAACAGTTCAGGTCGCGGCCCCGAGGCAATAACCCTCGGGGCCGATCGACAGAGTGAACTGCATCGAGCGTGAGTTACCCGTCCCGTCGGTGACGGGCAGCGTGACACGGACGTAGTCGCCTCGAACCGGAGTGACTGTTGCAGCGTCGGCGTCGAAGGACTTGATACCGGCCAGCTGATTCGGATCGAGCTTGAGTGGCGGCTGGCCGGTGGCGCCCGTGCCGTCCGGATCCCACGGGCTGTTGCCTGGGCAGATCAGCGGATAGAACGTCTCGACGTCACGGGTGTTGACCGGCCTCCCCGTTGCGCGCGAGAGAAACCTGACGACGGCGTGGGAAGCGTCGGCCGCGGTGTAGAAGTTTGATTGCCCCGCAGGGAAGACGAACGGGCAGGCATAGCCGGAAGCGATCTCCGAGCGTTTGGCGGCGACGGAGAGTCCGCCGCCGCTCCAGGTGACCGCGTACTGGCCGTCGACACCTGGCGCGGCGATGGCCGTCAAGATGGCGGGCACGTCCGAGTATCGGTCGGCGATCGTCGTGGGCGGCATGGTCCAGCATGCGTTCGTGAGCGCGTCGACGTCCAAAGACACCAGGTCCGTCGCCCAGGCCGCCAGCGCCGGCGCAGCAGCCGGATTGCCGGGCACGTCACCAACCGGAGGTGGCGCGACCGGCGCGGCGGGCGCAGTGGTGGTCGTGGGCGTGAGAGTGGTTGTCGTCGTGGTTTCAGTCGTCGGCGGAGACGGTTCGTCCGTCAGGATTCCCGTCCGTCCGTCGTCCTCACATGCGGTTATCGCCAACGTCATGGCGAGTGCGACTGCCCCCACTGCCGCTCGTCCTGCCGACTTCATTCGTTCGTACGCCCCTTTTGCGACATTCTGACCAACATCCACCCCATAACTGCTGCGGGTCAGATCACGGATTCCCGTCTACGCTAGCGAACTGTGGATCCCGTTTACAGAACAGTCATCGGCATCGCCCGTACCGTCTTCGCTTTCGAGGGCCTGAAGTTCTCCGTCAAGGGAGAGCAGAACATCCCGGTGTCCGGTGGCGCCGTGATCGCGATCAACCACACCGGATACATGGACTTCACGTATGCGGGACTGCCGGCGCGGACCCCCAAGCGCTACATCCGGTTCATGGCGAAGAAGGAAGTCTTCGACAACAAGATTTCCGGACCGATCATGCGGGCCCTCAAGCACATCCCGGTCGATCGCGGGGCAGGCGCCGACTCCTACAAGGCCGCCGTCGATTTCCTGAAACGCGGCGAATTGGTGGGCGTGTACCCCGAAGCCACGATCAGTCGGAGCTTCGAGATCAAGGAATTCAAGTCCGGCGCCGCTCGGATGGCGATCGAGGCCGGAGTGCCGATCGTTCCCGTCGTCATCTGGGGCGCTCAGCGAGTCTGGACGAAGGGCTATCCGAAGCGTTTGGGCCGCACCAACACTCCGATCTCCATCGCCGTCGGCGAGCCGATCGCGCCTTTCGAACCGGCGAGTGAGCTGACGGCGAAGCTGCGGTCGACGATGCAGGAGTTGCTACTCGATCTGCAGAAGAGCTACGACCATCCGGCCGGCGAGTACTGGGTGCCTGCCCGCCTCGGTGGCAGCGCGCCGACGCTCGAGCAGGCCGACAAGATGGATGCCGACGAGGCTGAGGCGAAAGCCAAAGCACGCGAGGCACGGAAGTCCGAAGGCTGACCCATGTCCTTCGAACCCGTTTACACCGCCGTCGAGGTAGTCGCGCGTGGTCTGAGCGGTTTCCAGGGCGTGAAAGTCACCCGCACCGGGACGGAGCACGTCCCGGTGTCCGGCGGTGCCGTCATCGCGATCAACCACACGAGCTACCTCGATTTCATCCCGGCGGCTCTGGCGGTTGGGACCGCAAAACGCAAGCTCAGGGTGATGGCCAAGGCTGAGCTTGCGGACAACAAGGTACTCGGCTTCCTCATGCGTGGATGCGGCGTCATCGAAGTCGATCGCTCTGCCGGAGCGCAGGCGTATCGAGCCGGAGTCGACGCCCTCGAGCGCGGCGAATTGGTTGGCGTCTACCCGGAAGCGACGATCAGCCGGAGCTTCGAGATCAAGGAAATGAAATCCGGCGCAGCTCGGATGGCCATCGACGCCGGCGTGCCGATCATTCCGCTGATCGTCTGGGGCGCCCAGCGGATCGTCACCAAGGGCGGACCGAAGAATCTGGGCCGCAATCATTTCCCGATCTCGGTGGAGGTGGGTGCACCGATCGATCCGGTCGAACCAGCCGAAGCGCTGAGCGAGATCCTGCGCATCGAGATGGATGCGATCCTGCGCCACGTTCAGGACGGGTTCGTGCACGAGCCCGGTGCGTACTGGGTGCCTCGTCGACTCGGCGGTGGCGCGCCGACACCCGAGGAAGCCGCAGCCATGGACGCACAGGAACGCGCGAAGCGGGCGCGCTGAGCGAGACCGTCGTAGCCGACAGGCACAATGGCGGTGTGAGCCCAGACCGTCGTATCAGCCCTGACCGCCCGACCTTGGTCGCCTCCGACGTCGACGGGACCCTCATCGATCACGACGAGTTGGTCAGCGCCCGCACCCGCGCCGCCGTGCATGCCGTCGTCGAATCCGGCACGCCGTTCCTGCTGGCAACCGGGCGTCCTCCGCGATGGATTTCGCCCGTCGTCGAAGGTTTGGGATACGCGCCACTTGCCGTCTGCGCCAACGGAGCCGTTGTCTACGACAGTTACGCCGACCGCGTCCTCAGCGCCGCGACCTTGTCTGTCGACGCACTCACCGAGCTCTCCGAGCTGGCTCTGGTCGCGCTCCCCGGGGCGGGGCTGGCCGCGGAACGGGTGGGGGAGAGCGCACACGATGCCGCCACTCCACAGTTCGTCAGCTCACCGGATTACGAACACGCCTGGCTCAACCCGGACAACACCGAGATGTCCGAGGACGAAGTGCTCGCAGCGCCGGCCGTCAAACTCCTGATTCGCCGCCCGGGCATGACCAGCACGGCAATGTACGACGCTCTTGCTCCGCACGTCGGTGCACTCGCCGACATGACGTACTCCACCGAGAACGGACTGATCGAACTCTCGGCACCGGGAATCACGAAGGCGTCGGGGCTGGTTGCCGCGGCGGAAAGGTTCGGCTTCGACCTGTCGGGTCTGGTGGCCTTCGGGGACATGCCCAACGACATCCCGATGCTGGGCTTGGCGCGGCTCGGCGTGGCCATGGGTAACGCTCACCCCGAAGCCAAAGCCGCAGCCGACGAGGTCACCGACGCCAATTCGGAGAACGGGGTCGCAAAAGTCCTCGAGCGCTGGTGGTCGTAGAACCCACCAGCGCCCGAGGACGTGTACTGCTCGAGCGTCAGCCGACAGGCGCGCTGTTGGCCATTTCCTGGGCAAAGGTCTCGTTGTAGGTCTTGAGGACCTTCGTGACCATGCCGGTGATCTGGTTGAAGATCAGCGAACCGTTCTCGAAGTCACTGCGCAAGCCGTCCGGGATCGAGTACTCGTCCGAGATCGGCAATCCGAGTTCACCCGCGTCGGAACCGAAGCTCTGCCACGACTTGAAGATCTCGCCGAGCACGGTGAACACTCCGCCGTTCGGTGAGGTGTAGACAGCACCGTTCTGGAACAGCGCACCCTGGTTGCCGAGCTTCGCCTGCAGAATTCCGGACAGAGCCTGGCCGAGGCGGCCGATTTCGCCACCTTCGGCGATCCACTTCTGCGCGAGCGGTGAATTGTCGGTGATCTGCAGAATCTGGGTGACCAGATCCGGGATCGACGAACCGGTGCCACCGGTGACCGTGTCGACCGGAGTGGTCGGCTTGGGCGCAGGCGTCGACGGATTGGAGGGGTTCGAGGGGTTCAACGTTCCCCCGATATTCGCGGCCGCGATGTTCCGGATGTCGTTCATGTGTGCGTACGCGGCATCACCCGGGCAAGCGGTGTTTCCGACGTCGCGGTGCGCGAAGATGATCGGCAGGTCGACTGCTGCGCCCTGCGGGTACGGCGTGAACTCGGTGCCCTCGGAGTACATCGTCGTTCGGCCCTTCGGGTCGAGGCCGGCCATGCCGAGCTTCCATCCGAGGAACTTGCCGACGGAGTTCAGCGTCGCCTGCGAAGGCTCGACGGTGGAGTAGTCGCCCATCATCGCGATACCGGTGGTGTTCTCGTTGAAGCCGCCGGCGTGTGCACCCTGAACTGCCTTGTCGAGTCCGCCTGCGCGGCCTTCGAAGGTCTGACCGTACTTGTCGACGAGGACGTTGTATCCGACGTCGCACCAGCCGAGAGTCTGTGCGTGGTAGGCGTAGATCGAGCGGACGATTCCGGCCGATTCGGCCTTCGTGTAGTTGTTGCTACCTGCGGTGTGGTGAACGGTCGCGCCACCGATGAAGTCGTCGTACGTGGGGGAGTCGCAGCGAAGTGACTCGTCAGCTCCCCACTGTGCGCGGGTGATGACGGAAGGCCCGCTGCCGCCGAGCGGCGCTGCGACGGCCTGCAGATTGCTGTCTGCCTCGCTGGCACCCGGATCGATCAACACGGCGGTGACGGCGTCTGCTGCCGTCGTCGCCTGGCGAAGCGGCTTGGACACCGAAGCTGGGGTGTATCCGAGTTCGCCGGTGGCTGCGGGGGCTTCAGCAGGCACCGGTGCTTCAGCAGGTGCAGGTGCTTCGGCGGGCGCTTCAGCAGGTGCGGGGGCGGGGACAGCTTCCGGCGCGGGAGCCGCGACGCCCTGCGGGGTGAGGATCTGGATGGACTTGGTGGCGCCGACGAAGACGGGTTCGGTGGCGGTACCGGTGTTGGTGGCCTGATCCGAACTGGCGGAGTCGATGGCGTCAGGGGTGAACCACGGGCCCCAGGTGCCGTCTTCGGCCAGGGCGCGGACCTTGGACTGCGCCGAGGCGATCGTGTCCGAGGTCAACGCGACCATGCTGAACGGAGTGTCGCGGGTGACTTCCTTGACCACTGCGCCTGGCTCTTCCTCGGAAGGAACCGGAGCGGTTTCGGTCGGGGCACCGGGGGCAGCGGGTGCCGGGAAGAGTTCGGTCGGCAACGTGATCCCTGGCGGAAGCGGAATTTCGGTCGGGAGCTTGAGGTTTCTGAGATCGCCCAGGTTGATGTCGGGCAGATCGAGACCGGTCAGCTCCTTGACCGGGATGATGATGTCGGGCACCGACGCGAGGAGCACCTCTGCGATCTGGGTCGGCACTGCTACTGACGTCGTCTCGTTCGCGGAACGTACATCGGACGTAGTGCTCGTGAGGCCGTAGACCGCAAAAGGACTTGCGACAGCCACTGCGGCTACAGCCCCGAGTACGAGCGAGGGCTTCGGTCGACGGTGTGGCAAGGGATTACTCCTCGGTTGTAGTTACTTGCGAGCGAACTTCAGGGCCGATGACGGCCGTGAACGGAATCCTTCAAAACCGGATCCGAGCAGGTCGGATGCCATGTTCTGGGGTTGAACTCCAGTTTTCGGACGCGTACGTCTGCAACTCGTGATGCTGGTGTGACTCGTGTGACTGGTGTTGCTAACTCCAAACACTCTTGCCACACTAGTCACAAAAGTCCATAACGCTCAACCTTAGGGTGAGACTTTAGTTAAATCGTTGTGGACTGGCCTGCGCGCGGAGTACCGACTTCGCGGACTCGTGAGGCCGGTAGCGATGAGGAGAGCATTGATGGCGAGAAGCGGAAGAAGCGGAACTGCAGGTAAGAAGCCTGCATCCGGTCGCGCAGGTCGCTTT
The DNA here is from genome assembly GCF_040489275.1 of Rhodococcus baikonurensis. Classification (NCBI taxonomy): domain Bacteria; kingdom Bacillati; phylum Actinomycetota; class Actinomycetes; order Mycobacteriales; family Nocardiaceae; genus Rhodococcus; species Rhodococcus baikonurensis. The sequence continues at coordinate 195,144 of NZ_JBEUOQ010000009.1, forward strand.
CTGGTGGGCGGACCCGGGAGGCGGACCTCGCTGATGCGGGTCTCGGTCCTCGGGCTGGTTCCAGCTCTCGCACTCGGCGTCGCGATCGGAGGTTTCACGCAAATCCGTGCTGACGAGCCGTCGATTTTGCACGCCGTCGCCGCCGACACGCAATTCACGCTCTCCGGTCACGGCAACGGGCATGGCCGCGGAATGGGTCAGTGGGGCGCTTACGGTTACGCCAAGAACGACGGCTGGTCCGGCGAGCGAATCCTCAGTCACTACTACGGCGGAACAGTCCTGGACTCCATGCCGCCCGCGCAGATGAGTGTGCGGCTGACCGCTCAGGACAACTCGACACTCGACGTCTACTCCGACGCCGGCCTCGTGGTCAACGGTCAGCGCACCGCGCCCGGCGAGGCGGCCCATCTCACCGCGCTGCCTGGCGGCGGTGCACAGGTGGTTGTCACCAGTGGTTGCGGTGGCGGAGTCGTCTGGGAAGCGGTCACCGATCATCCGTGGGTGGATCCGGTGGATCTCAGTCCTGATCGACCCGCCGACCAGTTCCTGAAGCTGTGCGACAACGACGCGCCCTACAGAGGTGCCCTCGGCGTGGTGCTCGACAACGGCTCGGCGCGGACGGTGAATCTTCTCGACATGGAGGACTACCTGCTCGGCGTGGTGCCGGTCGAGGCCAAGGCGGAATGGGCCGATTCCGGTGGGGCCGAAGCACTACGGGCGCAAGCGGTGGCAGCACGTTCGTACGCTGCAACCGAACATCGGTCTTCGTACGCCGACACCTGCGATACACAGGACTGCCAGGTGTACGGGGGAGCAGGTAAGGAAGATCCCCGCACCACCGAGGCCGTTCGGTCCACCGCCGGCGCCGTTCTGTCGCGTGACGGCAAGATCGTGGCCACCGAATTCTCTTCGTCCACAGGAGGTTACAGCTCCGGCGGTGAATTCCCGGCCGTCGAGGATCTTGGTGACGCCCTGTCTCCCAATCATGACTGGACCGTGAATCTGACCGCAGGGCAGATTGCGGACGCTTTCGGTGTCGGCGAGCTGCAGTCGCTCAAGATTCTCTCGCGCAACGGCTTCGGTGCCGACGGTGGGCGAGTGACGGCAGTCGAGGTAGTCGGTACGGGTGCAACTGTCGGCGCTACCGGTATTCAGTTCCGTCAGAAACTCGGCCTCAAATCGGACTGGTTCACCATTGGTGACGGGGCTGGTGTGGTAGTGGCGCCTGATTCGGAATCGACAGTGCCGGAATCCAATTCGCCATCCGAGGATCCATCGGGTACGGTTACGGAGACGCAGATCGAGAAGAAGTATCGGGAGCTCGGCGGTGAAACCGGCACTCTCGGTGCTCCTGTCGGCCCGGAGATGCAGTTGCCCTCCGAAGCAGGCACTTTCCGTGTCTACGAAAACGGAACCATCATCTGGACAAAGGTTTTGGGTGCGCAGGTAGTTGATGCCAACGTGCTCCGCGAGTGGATACCGACGGGCGGAAGCTAGGGGAAGGTCGGTCGGTAACAACTCGCACGTATCGACTCTGAAGGGTCTCCGCCGCAATCCGGTGGGGGCCCTTCAGGTCGCTTCGGGTGTTGTATCGGTTGACGGTCAGATGGTCGGAGCGTCACCGAGCAGGCGGTACTCGAGCCACAACTCCGCACGTTCGGTGGGGGAGCCGAGGTCGAGCTGGAGAAGGCTCTCGATCCGAGCGAGTCTGCTGCGCAACGTATGCCGGTGAATGTTGAGTGCAGTGGCCGCGGCGTCGCCCACCCCGTTGTGTGCCAACCACATGGCCAAGGTTCGGTAGAGATCGCTACCGCCCTTCGCTTCCAGAAGCGGGCGCAAGTGTGCCGCCGCGAATGCCGTCGAGCGATCCTGATCGAGAAACGCGGACAATCCGCTCTCCGAGAGTTCGGCGAACCGCATCGAAGGCAGGTTGCGGGCGCCGGCCTCGGCTGCTGCCTGCGCGGCTTGGCGTCTGGCGCGCGAGAGATCGTCCCACCACAACATGTCCGACACGCCGACGGTTACGTCGATTTCGTTGACACGGGCGAGGATTCGCCCGCTGTCCGTGGCTGAGACGACGGCGATCAGCGCACCGTCGGTGATGCCGAATGCCAGATCGCGGCTGAGGCCGTCGAGCAGTGAGACGGACACGCTCTCGAGCAGTCCGCTCGGGCCCGCCACGTGGAAGACCTGGAAAGGCTCGACTGGAAATCCTCCCCACAATTCCCCGGAGATGTTGTGGGCGAGCGCATTCTGGCCTTCGAAGAGCTGATGCATCGCAACGGTGCGCAGGTGGTTCATCGTCAGCTGCGCGTCTCGGGTTCGAGCCGTCATCAAGGTGAGCAGAGACGCGGCTGCGATGACGATGCCCTGATTCAGAGAACCGACGGCGCCGGGGCAGCCGGCAACGAGGTATCCCATCAGCTTTCCCCTCGACGTCAGCAGAGGGTGGGAGATGACGTCCTCGTTCTCACTCGTGAGGAAACTGACTTCCATCGGGCGGGCGTCGCGCTCGGGGGCCGTTCGCTCGATTCCTGCGGCCGCGGCGGTGTGTGAGATCTCGACGGTATGTCCGGCCGAGTCCAGCAGAGCCGCCCATCCGCCGATCAATTCCGCCACCCGTCGTACGACTGCCCGGGTGCCGTTGACCGTCACCGCAGCTTGAAGCAGCCGCCGCAGGCTTTGGTAATTGCTGCGCAGCGCTTTCATGTCGTCGTCGGATTGCGCCTTCGACACCGCTTTGGTCAGGGCGATGAAAGGTGTTCGCAATGGGACGTCGAGAAGGGGCACACTGAAACGGGTGGCCGCATCCACCAGAGTCTGTGGCGCCTGCTCGTATCCGAGGCCGGTTCCGAAACCGATTCCGGCAATTCCGGCCGCCACCAGGGTCCGTACGAATCGGGTCGTTTCCGCGGCCGTCGTCGGTAGTGACACCCCGGTGATGAGGAGTAGTTCGCCGCCGTCGAGGAAGGGTGTCGGGTCGGGAAGTTCGGAGACATGTGCCCAGGTCAGGGTGCGGTCGAGCTGGTCGTGCCCAGCCAGGACGCGAAGGCCGAACTGTTCGGTCGCACAAAGCTGGCGGAGCGTGATGGGCATGGGTCCAGTCTGACACCTCGGACTCGCCACTTTGTAGTGCCTGCGGTCACGTTTGTACAAAGTGGAGCCTGACGCGAGCTTGCCGAAGGTCCGACACTGGCGCTATCGAAAATGCGCTCCAGAAGAGCGTCACCGAGATCCACGTCCCGAACAGCCCACAAGGAGTACTGATGTCCAGTACAGACCAGCCGGCACTTCAGCACACGCTGAAGAAGCGGCATCTGTCGATGATTGCGATCGCGGGCGTCATCGGCGCCGGACTGTTCGTCGGCTCCGGTGTGGCGATCCAGGAGACAGGACCGGGTGTCCTGATTTCCTACGCGCTCGCCGGCGTCGTCGTCATCCTCGTGATGCGCATGCTCGGCGAGATGTCGGCAGCGTCGCCGGAAACCGGCTCGTTCTCCTCGTACGCCGACAAGGCCATCGGCCGCTGGGCGGGCTTCTCGATCGGCTGGCTGTACGCATGGTTCTGGATCATCGTGCTCGGCATCGAGGCCACCGCCGGTGCTCTCATCATGAATCGTTGGGTTCCCGGCGTTCCCCAGTGGACCTGGGCCTTGATTCTGATGATCGTGCTGACGCTGACCAACATCATCTCGGTCAAGTCGTTCGGCGAGTTCGAGTTCTGGTTCGCCTCCATCAAGGTCGTCGCCATCATCGCGTTCCTCGGCATGGGCATCGTGGCGATCTGCGGCTGGATGCCCGGCGTCGAAGCACCCGGAATGACCAACCTGACCGGTCACGGCGGTTTCCTGCCCAACGGCACGGGAGCCATGCTCGCCGCAGTCCTCGTGGTCGTGTTCTCGTTCTTCGGCGCCGAAATCGCCACCATCGCCGCCGGTGAATCGGCCAACCCGCTCGAAGCCGTTCGCGCTGCCGTCAAGTCCGTCGTCTGGCGAATTCTCATCTTCTACATCGGCTCGATCGCGGTGGTCGTCACCCTGCTTCCCTGGGACAGTGCGTCGGTCGCGCTCAGCCCGTACGTCGCCGTCATGGACTCCTACGGCATTCCGGCCGCAGGCAACATCATGGACGTCGTCGTCCTCACGTCGGTTCTGTCCTGCCTCAACTCCGGTCTCTACACCGCCAGCCGCATGATCTTCTCCCTCGCCGGCCGCGGCGACGCCCCCAAGTCGCTCTCACGCATCGAGAAGACCGGCGTCCCGATGCGCGCCGTCCTGGTCTCGACGATCGTCGGCTTCCTGACCGTCGGCATGAACTACCTCTCCCCGGACAAGGTCTTCCTGTTCCTGGTCAACTCCTCCGGAGCGATCGCGCTGTTCGTCTGGCTCGTCATCTCGGTGTCTCAGCTGCGCACCCGCCGCAAGCTCGAAGCCTCGGGCCAGGAACTCGAGCTGAAGATGTGGTTCTTCCCGTATCTGACCTACGCCACGATCGCCGCCATCATCGCGCTCTGCATCGGCATGCTCACCCTGGACTCGACGCGCAGTCAGATGATCGTGTCCCTGGGACTCGCAGCGATCCTCGTGGGTATCGGGCTCTACCGCTACCGGAACCACAAAGACACCGAAGCCGAGGTCGTGCCGGTAGCCGAGAGCGCTCCCACACCCTGACACCAACGTCCCCATCTGCGAGATACTTCGATGTCCTAGTATCGGCCACGGACAGAGAAATCGACGTGAGCACAGCAGATGGGGACAATCATGACCACACCCGAACCGATCGTCATCGTCGACGGGGCCAGGACCCCAGTCGGTAGCTTCGGCGGCGTCTTCAAGGACGTACCCGCGCACGAGCTGGGTGCCGCAGCAACCAAGGCCGCGCTGAGCCGCGCCGGCGTTGCCCCCGAAGACATCGACGAGGTCGTCATGGGCTGCATCGGCCAGGTCGGCCCGGACGCCTACAACGCACGCCGCGTCGGCATTGCCGCCGGACTGCCCGAGAACGTCCCCGCCTACACCGTCAACCGCCTCTGTGGCAGCGGCCTGCAGGCAGTGTGGTCGGCGGCAATGCAGATGCGCTGGGGTGCAGCTGCCATCACGCTCGCCGGCGGTGACGAGAGCATGTCCCGCATGCCCTTCTACGACTTCGCCGCCCGCTCGGGCTACAAGCTCGGCGATCGCAGCCTCGTCGACGGCACCGTCGCCATGCTCACCGACCCGTTCAGCAAAGCCCACATGGGCCGCACCGCCGAAGCCGTCGCCCGCAAGTACGGCGTCAGCCGCGAGCAGCAGGACGAGTTCGCCGTCGAATCACAGCGCCGCGCTGCAACCGACGCAGCCAAGGCAGCATTCGCCGAGGAAATCACTCCCGTCGAGACCGGTGGCCGGCGCTCGGTCACCGTCACCGAGGACGAACACCCCAAGCCCGGAACCACCGTCGAAACCCTCGCCAAGCTGCGCCCCGCATTCGAAGAGGGCGGATCCGTCACCGCCGGTAACGCGTCGGGCATCAACGACGGCGCCGGCGCACTCGTCCTCGCGACGGGCACCGAGGTAGCCAAGCGCGGCCTCACCGGACTGGTCACGCTCGAAACTGTCACGACGGCAGCCATGGAGCCCGGCCTGATGGGCTACGCGCCCGTGCTCGCTCTCGAAAAGCTCTTTGCGCAAACAGGATTGAAGCCGTCCGACATCGGCACCGCCGAGGTCAACGAGGCGTTCGCTTCGCAGGCCATCGCCGTCATCCGTGACAGTGGCCTGGATCCGGAGAAGACCAACCCGTACGGCGGAGCAATCGCCCTCGGACACCCGGTCGGCGCCACCGGAGCCATCCTGACCCTGCGTGCCGCCCGCGACATGGTCCGCCGCGACCTCGAATTCGGCATCGTCACCATGTGCATCGGCGGCGGTCAGGCACTCGCTGCCCTGCTGAAGCGGGTCTGATCATGGCGACGAAGCGCAAGCCGTCGTGGCACGACGACGAGATCACGGCAGTGGCCGAACTGGCCCGTGGTTTCTTCGATCGTGAACTGATCGCCAAGCGTGAGCAGTGGGACGCCCAGCATCGTGTCGACCGGTCCGTGTGGCTCGAAGCCGGCAAGCTCGGCCTGCTGTGCTGCTCGATTCCCGAGGAATACGGCGGGGGCGGTGGAACCTTCGCACACGATCTCGCTGTCTTCGAGGCGCAGGGCTACTGCGGTGACTATGCACTCGGTAACTCCGTGCACAGTGGCATCGTCGCCCACTACGTGCTCGAGTACGGAAGTGAAGAGCAGAAGAAGGCCTGGCTGCCAGGGATGGCGACGGGCGAAATCCTCGGTGCCATCGGAATGACCGAGCCGGGAACAGGTTCCGACCTCAAGGCAATCACCACGTCCGCGATCCGCGACGGTGACCACTACGTCGTGAACGGGTCGAAGACCTTCATCACCAACGGTGGCAGCGCAGACATGATCGTCCTCGCCGTCAAGACCGATCCCAAGGCCGGCGCCAAGGGCGTCTCGCTCCTGATCGTGGATCTTCGTGACTGCGAAGGCTTTGCAGTCGGCCGCGTCCTCGACAAGGTCGGTCAGCACGGCGCCGATACGTCCGAGCTGTCCTTCACCGATGTCCGCGTTCCCGTCTCGAACCTCCTCGGTGAGTCCGAGGGGCTCGGTTTCGGTCAGCTGATGGCACAGTTGGTGCAGGAACGCCTCATCATCGGCGCGCAGGCCATCGGCACCATCGAGCGTGCCGTCGAGGAGACCGTCGCGTACACCAAGGCGCGTCAAGCGTTCGGGCACAGCCTCTTCGAGTTCCAGAACACCGCCTTCGAGCTGGCCGAGTGCCAGACGATCGCACGCACCTGCCGTGTCTTCCTCGACAACTGCATCGAGGATCACCTCAACGGCGAGCTGGACGGCGCAGACGCCGCGATGGTCAAGTACTGGCTCACCGAGCAGCAATGCGCCGTCGTCGACCGGTGCGTGCAGCTCTACGGCGGATACGGCTACATGCGTGAGTACCCGATCGCGCGCATGTACGAGGACTCCCGCGTCCAGAAGATCTACGCCGGCGCCAACGAAGTGATGAAGGGCATCATCGCGAAGAGTCTTTGATCACCGGCGTCGAAAACCATTGACACCGAACAGGCACCCACCGAGCATTTCGGTGGGTGCCTTTGTGTGTGCCTACAAGCGGTATCGAGCTGTTCGGAAGGCAATCACTGATGAGCTTCACCATCGACGTCGGATCGGCGCGCGTCACCCAACTGACAGAGCTGGCACACTGGCCGTTTCCGCCGCGAGAGCTTTTTCCGCACGCGGGTGAGGCGGAGATCGAGGACGCGTCGGCACGGCTGACACGGGAGTTCTTCGACGCCGGTAGCGGTGACCTCGTACTTGCCATCCACACCTACCTGGTGGAGATCGGCGGCAAAGCCATCGTCGTCGACACCGGCAACGGCAACAGCAAGCACCGGCCGAACCTCCTGCCGCATCACATGTTCGGTACCGACTACCTCTCCCGCTTCGCAGCCACCGGTGTGTCCGTCGACGACGTCGATCTGGTGGTCAGCACACATCTGCACCCCGACCACTGTGGTTGGAACACCGCCCTCGACGCCGAAACCTGGCGGCCTACCTTTCCCCGCGCGACCTACGTTTTCGATCGCACCGAACTGGCCGCGCTCGAACAACTCGCCGCCGACGGTCCGCACGAAGGAGTGGTCTCGGATCTCGCGCAGACCTTCGAGGACAGCGTCCGTCCCGTTCTGGACGGGGCGAAGTGGGAGGCGGTCGGCGACGGTCACGTCCTGGCCGAATCGGCAGGCACAAGCGTCGTCGTGCGCAGCGCGCCCGGCCACACTCCGGGCCATATCGTGATCGAGATCCGCACTGCCGACGGCGGCGCCGTCATCTCCGGCGACGTGATCCACCATCCGATCCAGTTTCTGTACCCGGACCTCAGTCAGGGCGGCGACGCGGATCCCGAGATCGCGAGGGTCACCCGCCGCGAACTTCTCGAACGCTGCGCGTCGGAGGGACTCCTTCTGCTTCCCGCGCACTTCTCCGTCGACGAACCGATCACGGTTCGGTTCGACGCGGACGGTCTGCCGACGGCGTCGGCTCTGTTCGGTCGCGCAGCGTCCTGACTTGCCGCATCGTCCCTGGTGACGCATCCAACCCTCGGCTTCCGAACAGGTCCGATACCCTGGTACATCGTGACCGCTGCAAATTCAGAGACCGCCCGTGCCCAGTACGACCTGATCGTCGTCGGCTCGGGATTCTTCGGGCTGACCATCGCCGAGCGTGCCGCTACCCAGCTGGGTAAGCGCGTGCTGGTGCTGGATCGCCGTCACCACCTGGGGGGGAACGCATACTCGGAGGCTGAGCCGGAGACCGGCATCGAGGTCCACAAGTACGGTGCCCACCTGTTCCACACCTCCAACAAGAAGGTCTGGGACTATGTCACCCAGTTCACGGAGTTCACGAACTACCAGCACCGCGTCTTCGCGCTGCACAAGGGACAGGCGTACCAGTTCCCGCTGGGACTCGGTCTCGTGTCGCAGTTCTTCGGTCGGTACTTCACTCCCGAAGAAGCACGCGCCCTCATCGCCGAGCAGTCCAGCGAGATCGATTCGAAGGACGCCTCCAATCTCGAAGAGAAGGCGATCTCCCTGATCGGGCGCCCGCTCTACGAAGCATTTGTGCGTGACTACACGGCTAAGCAGTGGCAGACCGACCCCACCGAGCTGCCCGCGGCGAATATCGCCCGCCTGCCGGTCCGCTACAACTTCGACAACCGCTACTTCAACGACACGTACGAGGGCCTGCCCGTCGACGGCTACACGGCGTGGCTCGAGAACATGGCGAAGGATCCGAAGATCGAGGTCCGCCTCGACACCGATTACTTCGACGTCCGCGACGAACTGCGCACCGCCAGCCCCGACGCACCCGTCATCTACACGGGCCCGCTCGACCGCTACTTCGACTACTCCGAAGGTGCACTGGGATGGCGCACCCTCGATTTCGAGACCGAGGTTCTGCCCACCGGAGACTTCCAGGGCACCCCGGTCATGAACTACAACGACGCCGACGTGCCGTTCACCCGTATCCACGAGTTCCGTCACTTCCATCCGGAGCGCGAGTACCCGACCGACAAGACCGTCATCATGCGTGAGTTCTCACGTGCCGCGGAGGCGAAGGACGAGCCGTACTACCCGATCAACACTCCCGAGGATCGCGAGAAGCTCTCCGCGTACCGCTCACGCGCCAAGAAGGAGACCGCGGAGAACAAGGTCCTCTTCGGTGGGCGTCTCGGCACCTACCAGTACCTGGACATGCACATGGCGATCGCCAGCGCGCTGACGATGTTCGAGAACACCCTGCGCCCGCATCTCGAAACGGGTGCGGAATTGGCAGGGGAGAGCGAATGAACGCACGTCATCTACTCGAAGGCGAAGATGCCGTCAGCGGCGACGAGGTGACCTACCTCGGCAAGTCCCTGCTTCAGCGGATCATCCTGCCCCGCGCCGGTGAGCCGCTCGACGTCCGCACGTTGTACTTGGAAGAGTCCTGGTCCAACAGTCGGCGGGCGCACTCGACCTCGCGCACGTCGGTAGCGCTCGGCGCCGAGACCGAGGTCTCGTTCGCCACGTACTTCAACGCGTTCCCTGCCAGCTACTGGCGTCGATGGTCCATCCTGAAATCGGTGGTCCTTCGTCTCGAGCTGTCCGGCCACGGCCGCGTCGACATCTACCGTTCCAAGGCGGATTCCTCGCGAATTCACGTGGAAGGCAAGGAATTTGCCGACGGCGATGCCGCGGTCGAGTTCGAGGTGGAACTGGCGCCGTTCGAGGACGGTGGCTGGATCTGGTTCGACATCACCACCGATACGGCAGTGGTCGTCGAGAGCGGCGGCTGGTACGCGCCCGTCGAGGCTCCAGGCGAAGCGACTGTCGCCGTTGGTATTCCGACGTTCAACCGTCCGACCGACGCGGTCAAGGCGCTTGCTGCACTGGCTTCGGATCCGCTGGTGTCGGACGTGATCAAGGCCGTCATCATGCCGGATCAGGGCACCCGCAAGGTGCGTGACGAACCCGGATTCGCCGAAGCTGCTGCAGCGCTCGGTGATCGGCTCGCCATTCACGATCAGGGCAACCTCGGCGGCTCGGGCGGATACAGCCGAATCATGTACGAGGCACTCAAGACGACGCAGTGCCAGCACATCCTGTTCATGGACGACGACATCGAGATCGAACCGGACTCGATTCTGCGTGCGCTTTCGTTCTCGCGTTTCGCGAAGTCGCCGATGCTGGTGGGTGGGCAGATGCTCAACCTGCAGGAACGAAGCCACCTCCACGTGATGGGTGAAGTGGTCGACCGCGGCATCTTCATGTGGACCGCGGCACCGAACGTCGAATACGACCACGATTTCTCGAAGAAGCCGCTGCGCGAATCGAAACTCCTGCACCGCCGCATCGACGTCGACTTCAACGGCTGGTGGATGTGCATGATCCCGCGCCAGGTCGCCGAAGAAATCAAGCAGCCGCTACCGCTTTTCATCAAGTGGGACGACTGCGAATACGGTTTGCGCGCAAAGAAAGCCGGATACCCGACCGTCACGCTGCCCGGTGCCGCGATCTGGCACATGGCGTGGAGCGACAAGGACGACGCCATCGACTGGCAGGCGTACTTCCACCTCCGTAACCGCCTGGTGGTGGCAGCCCTCCACATGCCGGGCAACGGCCGCGGTCTCGTCGTCAACACGGTGAAGGCAACACTCAAGCACCTGCTGTGCCTCGAGTACTCCACCGTCGCGATCCAGAACAAGGCAATCGCGGACTTCCTCGCCGGTCCGGAACATGTCGCGAACATGCTGCCGACCGCACTCGGCGAGGTGCACGCCCAGCGCAAGGAATTCTCCGACGCCGTCGTACTGCCCTCGTCGACTGCGCTGCCGCTGCCCTCGGGTGCGGATGTCGGGGACGTGAGCCTGCCCCTGTCGACCGTTGCGAAGATCACCCGGGTACTCAAGGCAGGAGTGCACAACGTGAAGCCGGCCAAGCCGGAACACCTCGAGCGCCCTCAGCTCAACGTGCCGACCATCGACGCCCGTTGGTTCCTGCTCTCACAGGTCGACGGCGTCACTGTCACCACAGCCGACGGCCGCGGCGTCGTCTACCGCAAGCGCAATCCCAAGCTTGCGCTCGAACTGCTCAAGGAAGCCACACGGTTGCGCCGCGAACTCGCCGCACGTTTCCCTGAGCTCAAGAAGCAGTACCAGGACGCCGTTCCTTCACTGACCAGCACGGAAAGGTGGGAACGTGTCTTCGGCATCTCCTGAAGTACAGATTCTGGCCGGGATTCAATCGACCGTCGGGCAGCTTCCGGGAGCAGTGAAGGTCGCTCGCGGTATGTCTCACTTCGGTGAGCACTCCCTCGGGTGGATCGCGATCGCTGCCGTCGGAGCTGCCGTGGACAAGCCGCGTCGACGTGAATGGGCCGGAGCAGCTGTCGGAGCATTCGGTGCACACGCCGCCTCCGTCGTGATCAAACGAGTGGTCAGGCGCAAGCGACCTTCCGACCCTTCGGTGCAGGTCAACGTCTCGACACCGAGCAAGCTCAGCTTCCCGTCCTCACACGCGACGTCGACGACGGCGGCGGCTGTGCTGATCGGTCGACTCACCGGGCTACCCTTACCGGCGTTGCTGGTGCCCCCGATGATGCTCTCGCGTCTGGTCCTGGGAGTTCACTACCCGACCGACGTACTCGCCGGAGCGGCACTGGGAGCCGCATCCGCGGCGGTAGTTCGCCGGGTCGAAGAAGCCAGAGCCGAACAGAAATGTGGAGATAAATGAGCGAGGAACCGGCTACGGTCAGCGGACCCCCGAAGTCCCTGCCCGCCGGCATCGTCAAGGCGCTTCGCCCACGTCAGTGGGTCAAGAACGTCCTTGTGCTGGCAGCGCCCATCGCGGCCGGAACCGCCACCGAAGCCGACGTGCTGTTGCCCGTCGCGCTGGCGTTCGTCGTGTTCTGTATGGCGGCATCGGGCATCTACCTCGTCAACGACGCGATGGATGTCGAAGCCGACCGCGCTCACCCCACGAAGCGTTTCCGTCCCATCGCGGCCGGAGTTCTACCCGTCAACATCGCGTACGGCATGGCAGTCGTGCTGCTGGCCGGTGCGATCGGACTGTCGTTCCTGGCCAACTGGCAACTCGCCGTGGTCATGGGCGTGTACATCGTCATCCAGCTCGCCTACTGCTTCGGTCTCAAGCATCAGGCCGTCATCGACATCTGCATCGTCTCGTCCGGCTTCCTGCTTCGAGCGATCGCCGGTGGCGTTGCCGCCGAGATCGACCTCTCGCAGTGGTTCCTGCTGATGATGGCGTTCGGTTCACTGTTCATGGCGGCCGGCAAGCGCTACGCCGAACTGCAGTTGGCCGAGAAGACCGGCGCGAAGATCCGTAAGTCCCTCGAGAGCTACACGATGACGTACCTGCGTTTCGTGTGGACGATGGCAGCGACGACGCTGGTCCTCTGCTACGGACTGTGGGCGTTCCAGCAGGACGCCATCAAGGGCACCAACTGGTACGCCATCTCGATGGTGCCGTTCACCATCGCGGTGCTGCGATACGCGGTGGACGTCGACGGCGGCGAAGCCGGAGAGCCTGAGGAGATCGCGCTCGGTGACCGGGTGCTGCAACTCCTCGCGATTGCGTGGATCGGAGTAGTGGGTGTCGCTGTCTACCTCGTCTGAGCCACGCACCGAGGCCGACCCGCACGTCGACACTGCGGCGAACCGCACCACCCTCAGTCGAGGAGTTTTTCTCGGCGGGGTGGTGCTTGCTGCTGCCCTCATGTTCTGGGGTGCGTGGGAACGTCGTTGGATCGCCGACGACGGACTCATCGTCTTGCGAACCGTCCGCAACCTGCTCGCGGGGAACGGCCCGGTCTTCAACGCGGGTGAGCGTGTCGAGGCGAACACGAGTACCGCGTGGACGTACATCGTCTACGCATTCAGCTGGCTCACACAGATCCGCCTCGAATACGTCGTTCTGACGATCGCGCTCGTACTCTCGACTGCTGCCGTCGTGTTGGCGATGCTCGGTACCGGTCGTCTGTACCGAGGCGTACGGCCGTCGGCGGGCGGAACGATCCTGCTGGTACCGGCCGGTGTTCTCGTCTACATCGCGGTTCCGCCTGCGCGAGATTTCGCCACTTCCGGCCTCGAGACGTGCTTGGTGATCTTCTGGATCGCGCTCCTGTGGCTACTGCTCGTTCGGTGGGCGCAGGCGTCGACGCCGTCCACGGCGTCGATCCTGACTCTCTCGTTCGTGGCAGGACTCGGACCACTGGTCCGACCCGAGATGGCAATTCCCGGTGCCGCCGCGTTGATGATGATCGTTCTCTCCGCCGGCCTGACCTGGAAGATTCGCGCACTGATCGTGGTCGTGGCGGGACTTGTCCCGGTGGGCTATCAGATCTGGCGAATGGGCTATTACGCCCTGCCGTACCCGAACACGGCAGTGTCGAAGGACGCCGGTGGCGCGAAGTGGGCGCAGGGATTTGCGTACCTGTGGAACCTCGTCGGGCCGTACCTGCTCTGGCTGCCGCTGCTGTTCCTGCTCATCGGTGCGCTGCTGCTCGTGTGGCGAAACCGAGCGGACGCACCGGCCACCACCACCGATCAACCTGCACGCCCGCTGTGGCAGCGCTTTCAACAGTTTCTGCGCACGCCGCGGGCCGTCGTCACGTTCATTCTCGGCAGCGGACTGATTCTCGGGATCTACTCTCTGCGCGTCGGCGGCGACTTCATGCACGGACGCGTCCTGTTGCCGGTGCTGTTCTGCCTGCTCATCCCGGTCGCCGTCATTCCGTTGCGAGTTCCGGCGCGGACAGCGTTCGGGAGCAACCGAGACACCGCGATCTTCGGGGTCTCGGCGGTGCTGTGGATCGGCACGATCATCTGGGCCTTCTTCGCCGCGAACACGACGGGTATGCCCGAAGGGTCCGTGGTGGGGCGCTCGGGAATCGTCGACGAGCGAGCGTTCTACGCCCTCAACACCGGTCACAAGCACCCGATCCTTGCCGAGGACTACCTCGACTATCCACGGATGCGTGCCATGGTCGAGACCATCGCACGGACTCCGGAGGGCGGGCTGCTGTTGCCGTCCGCCAACTACGATTCCTGGTTCGTCGTCCCCCCGCCGGGGCCGCTCGAGGAGCCGGCCGAGCACGTGGTCTTCTTCCTCAACCTCGGAATGACGAGCATGAACGTCGGGCTCGACGTTCGGGTGCTCGATCAGATGGGGCTGGCGTACCCCTTGGCCGCTCACACCGAGCGACTCGAGGACGGCCGGATCGGCCACGACAAGAATCTCTATCCGGACTGGGTGGTCGCGGATACCGGAATGATCGACGTTCGCCCGTGGCTGCCGTTCTTCCTCGACGAAGACTGGGTTGCCGACGCGAAGCTGGCCATCACCTGCCCGGAAACACAGGAGCTGCTCACGTCGTACCGCTCCGAGTTGACCTGGGCGAGATTCAAGCAGAATTTCCAGCAGGCATTCGACTTCGCGAAGTACCGATTCGACCGGGTTCCGGCCTACGAATTGGAACGCTGCGGGCTCGTTCCGCCAGAGCCACCCCGGTGATGTGATCAGCATCACCGGCTGTTGAAGGTTTGAATATTTCGATTCAGTAACACCGAATTGATTGACCACGATGTACTCGAAGACGATTCACCTAACCTGAATCACCCCCAGGGGTGAAGACGGCGTCGCTCGCAGACTGGGACGTAACGGTCCACCTATTTGTCACAGCTGAACCTGTGACATAAAGTCCAGCGAGCGCAGTGTGACTTGGAAGAGGTCCGCTGCCGACCCGAACTCGTTCGGGCTGGCAGAAAAGCCTGTTCCCCGACGGAATCCGCCGGAACCACTCCACCGAGTGGGTTCCGCAGACGAAGAGAGAGAGCAGTATCCATGCGTTTTGCCAGAAAGAGGCTGACCCAGCGCCTCAAGCACCGAGCGTTGGCCATCGGTGCCGCAGCACTTGTGCTCCCCCTTGCTGCAGGTGTTGCCGGTAGTGCTGTCGCCTCTGCTGCGCCCGCGCACACTGCTCCCAGCCACACCGCTCCCTCGGGCGGATACGACGAGCTGTGGGTGCCCTCCTCGATGGGCAACATCAAGGTCCAGGTCCAGTGGGCCGCACGCGGCGGAAACGCTGCTCTCTACCTCCTCGACGGCCTGCGTGCGCGTAACGACGCCAACGCGTGGAGCTTCGAGACCAACGCGATGGACCAGTACCGCAACGACAACATCACCCTCGTGATGCCCGTCGGTGGCGAGTCCAGCTTCTACAGCGACTGGTACGCACCGTCGAACTTCAACGGCCAGCAGATCACGTACAAGTGGGAAACGTTCCTCACGCAGGAACTCCCCAACTTCCTCGCGAACTACGGCGTTTCGCCCACCAACAACGCGGTTCTCGGTCTCTCGATGGGCGGCAGCGCTGCTCTGACGCTGGCTGCGTACCACCGTGACCAGTTCAAGTTCGCCGGCTCGCTCTCGGGCTACCTGAACATCTCGGCTCCCGGCATGCGCGAAGCAATCCGCGTCGCAATGCTCGATGCCGGTCGCTTCAACGTCGACTCCATGTGGGGACCGCCGTGGAGCCCGTCCTGGCTGCGCAACGACCCGTTCGTCTTCGCGCCGCGTCTGCAGGGCCTGTCGATGTACATCTCGTCGGCAAGCGGCCTGCCCGGTGAATACGACCACCCGCGCGCACCGATCGACTACTACAACACGGCCAACGGCATGGGCCTCGAAGCTCTCGCCCTGGTCAACACCCGTGCATTCCAGATCCGCATGAACTCGCTGGGTATCCCGGCCACCTACAGCTTCCCGTCCAACGGCACGCACTCGTGGCCGTACTGGTCGGCAGAGCTGTGGAAGGCTCGCGGCCAGATCCTCGACACCATGAACGCTTGGTGATCGTGCGCGATCCCGTGACCTAGTCACTTCACCAGTGCCGTTCCGGACTCCCTCGAAGGAGAACCGGGACGGCACTTGTGTATTCAGGTGCTGCACAAGCGCCCGATGTCAGTAACAATTGCACCACCAGTAACAGCGCGGCTACCCCAAGCGGGGATCGTTTGCGTGTAGAAATAGTTTCAACGGGGGTCTGGCTGCTCAGGCGGCCACACGATCGACGCGCGGACCGACTGTAAGGAAAGAGAGTGAGCTCATGCGAGTAGGCCTTGCCACGGAGGACCGTCGCCGGTCCCGGGCAACCTTCCGGACAAAGGTCGTCGGCGCACTGGCAGCGATGCTGGTTCTGCCGATCGCCGCGGGCTTGACCACGGCCGGAACCGCGGCAGCCGCGCCGGCACCTGCTCAGGCCGCACCGGCCGCCACCCAGAACCCCACCGGTGCAGCGGTCACGAAGGTCGACTGGCTCAGCGAGCGTCGCGTCGCGCTGTGGGTGAACTCTCCCGCGATGGGCGCCCCGATTCAGGTGCAGATCCTGTTGGCCCGCGATTGGAACGTCAATCCGTCGGCCAGCTTCCCCTCGGTCTGGATGCTCGACGGTCTTCGCGCGACCGACAACGAGAACGCCTGGACCTACGAGACCGACGCCGAGTCCTTCTACGCGGACAAGAACGTCAACGTCATCCTCCCGGTCGGCGGTCAGTCCAGCTTCTACTCCGACTGGCTCCAGCCCGACAACGGCAAGAACTACCAGTGGGAGACGTTCCTGACCAAGGAACTGCCCCCCATCCTCGAAAAGGACTGGCGGACCACGCAGACACGCGGTGTCGTCGGACTGTCGATGGGCGGCACGTCCGCGATGTTCCTCACGGCGCGCAACCCCGGCTTCTTCAAGTTCGCCGCTTCGCTCTCCGGCATCCTCACCACCACCTCGCTCGGAATGCCTCAGGCAATCCAGTTCGCGATGACCGACGCCGGTGGATACAACTCCGCCGCAATGTGGGGACCCCCGTCCAACCCGCAGTGGGCCGCACATGATCCGTACGCGCTCGCCGAGAAGCTCAAGGGCGTCAGCCTGTACGTCTCGAGCGGTAGCGGTACGACCGGCCCCTACGACCAGCCGTCGGGAATTCCCGGTGTCAGCACCAACTACGCAGGTATGGGCCTCGAGATTCTCGCTCGCCTGACTTCGCAGACTTTCGCCACCAAGCTCAACCAGCTCGGTATCCCCGCACAGGTCAACTACCGCCCGTCCGGAACCCACTCGTGGCCGTACTGGCAGTTCGAGCTTCATCAGCTGTGGCCGCAGTTGGCCAACGCCATCGGCGTCGAGGTCGAGAAGCCGGCTTGTGGCACTTCGGGTGCGATCGGTGCGACGGCCGCAGCCAACGGCTGGATCGGCGACTGCATCACCCCCGAGTACAGCGTCGCGGGTGGCCTGGCACAGGACTTCCGCAACGGTCGCATCTACTTCACCAGTGGAACGGGCGCCCAGCCTGTCGCCGGTCGTATCGCCGGCGCGTACATGAACACCGGAGCAGCGGCCGGCCCGCTCGGCTTCCCGCGTACCCCGGAACTCGGTACCCCCGACGGACGCGGACGCTTCAACCACTTCCAGAACGGCTCCATCTACTGGACCCCGCAGACCGGCGCTCACCCCGTCAGCGGCGACATCCTCACCGAGTGGTCCGCACAGGGATGGGAAGGCGGCCCGCTCGGCTACCCGACTGCCGACGAGATCGCGACCCCCGGCAAGCCCGGCAAGGTTCAGGGATTCGAGATCGGCGCGATGTACAGCAGCGCCAACGGAACTCATGCCGTTCTCGGAATGATCATGGGCAAGTACGGCGAACTCGGTTGGGAAAACGGCTGGCTCGGATTCCCGAAGTCGAACGAGGTTCCGATCAAGGACAACGGACGCTTCACCGAGTTCGAGGGCGGCAACATCTACTGGAGCCCCGGCACCGGTGCATGGTCCGTCGAGAACGGCCCGCTGTTCGACGGTTGGAAGAGCGTCGGATACGAAGGCGGCCGCCTCGGATTCCCGATCAGTGACAAGTTCGACATTCCCGGTGGTGTTCAGCAGAACTTCCAGTTCGGCTACATCACGGTGATCGGTGACAAGACAGAAGTTCACTAACTCACAGTGGTGCACGACGGGCGGGCCCGATCACGGATCGGTGCCCGCCCGCGTGCGTTGCGTAACCTGTTGATGGACTTTCGACTGAAGGCAAGGACGGACATTGATGTCGCTTTTCTCGGGTAACCGAAACACTTGTGCACGCGCGATCGCGGTCGGCGCCTTGGCGCTCGCCACGGGTGGCGCACTGGTCGCGTGCGGTAGTGACGACTCCACTGCAACCTCCAATCCGGTCACCACGACGTCCGCTGCGGCTTCGTCCTCGAGCGGTTCGGCGTCTGCGTCCGCCTCTGCGACCACGACGGCGTCGGCTGCGCCCACCAGTCCGGGAGCAGCGGCCACCGCGCCGCCGGAGCAGCCGCAGAGCATCGAAGGCTTCCCGGGTCCCACAGTCGTCGAGGTCAGTCCCGAGGCTCAGAAGTTCCTCGACGGACTGAAGGCGAAGGGAATCACCCCGGCCGGTGACGGAAGCATCGCCGTCAATACAGCCAATTACATCTGCGCTGCCGGTCCTCAGACCGACGACGAGGTCCTGACCTTCGTGACTGCCTTCGTCGGCCAGGAAGCGTCGGCGGAGGGCAAGCAGATCACTCCCGAGCAGGCAGGTGCGAACGCTCAGATCTACGTCGACGTCGCCAACGCCACCTACTGCAAGTAGGCGCGGGTCATGGCGAGGTCTGGAAAGCGTCGTGGGTGCCTGATCCCGCTGCTGATCATTCTTGTGGTCGCAGCGGTCGTGATCGGCGGTTGGTACATCCTGGCCGGGCGGGTGCCTTCGCCGACTCCGATCCCGCCGAGTCCGGAGCCGCCGGTGTCTCAGCCGGCCAGTTGCCCCGATGTCCAGGTAGTAGCCATACCGGGTACGTGGGAGTCGAGCGCTGCCGACGACCCGTACAACCCGACGGCCAATCCGGCGTCGTTGATGCTGAACGTGACCCGTCCTCTGCAGGAGCAGTTCGATACTTCGAGGGCCGACGTCTACACCGTTCCGTACGTCGCACAGTTTTCGAATCCGGTTGCGATCCCGCCGGACGGACAGCAGTCCTACAACAACAGTCGGGCGGCGGGAACTACTGCCACTAACGACTTTCTGATGAAGCGGCACGCCGAGTGCCCGCTCACGAGCTACGTCCTGACCGGATTTTCCCAGGGCGCGGTGATCGCGGGTGACGTCGCCGCGAGCATCGGTGACGGTACCGGTGCGGTACCGGCCGATCTGGTTCTCGGCGTCGGTCTGATCGCCGACGGTCGGCGCGATCCGGCGTTCGGGAACACCGTTGGCCCGAGCGTTGCCGGCGTCGGTGCCGAGCTGTCACTGAACGGGCTGAAACTTCCCGGTCTCACGATGACCGGCCCGAGGCCCGGCGGGTTCGGTGACCTCAACGATCGGACCTATCAGATCTGCGCGCCCAGTGACGGTATCTGCGACGCTCCGGCCGCCGCTCTCAATCCGACCAACTGGCTGAGTTCGGCGCCGCGCCTGCTCGAGTACTACAACAACCCTGTGCACGCGATGTACAACTCCTTCCAAGTCGATCCGAACGGCACGACGGCCACCCAATGGATGGCACAGTGGGCTGCGGAGAAGATCGACGCCGCGCCGACGCCGCCCCACAGTTGAGTCACCGCCGCACTGTTGATTCGTCACAATCGGGCGTCTCGGGAGTTCGCTCGCGGGTAATCTGCTCGTTTGGTCCCGGTAGAGTGCTGCACGGTCCGGGGGCTTCCTCTACAGTGCTGTCACGTAAGTGACTGGCGAGTAGGTTCGATTTGTCCGGTTTCAAAGTCCGAGTACGACGTACGTGTCCATCACAGGAGAATCGTTATATGAGTTCCACCCACGGCAGCGATGCCCTACGCAAATTCCGGTTTGCGGCCGGTGGCGAGGGCAACGCCGAAGAGGGTGGTGCGCGACGCTTCGTCAAGCTTGCGCAGAAGGCCGAGGAACTCGGCTACGACTCGTTCATGATTCCGGATCACCTGGGTAATCAGGTCGGCCCGATTGCCGCTCTGGGAGCGCTCGCGGTGGCCACGGACAAGATTCGTCTCGGCACTGCCGTGTTGGCCAACGGCTTCCGTCATCCTGCTGTGCTCGCGAAGGACGCGGCGACCATCGACGTGCTGTCCGGTGGTCGACTCGAACTCGGTATCGGCGCAGGCTGGATGAAGGAAGAGTTCGACAAGGGCGGTATCGCCTACGAAAGCCCCGGCGTTCGAATCGAGAAACTCGAGGAGTCTCTGCAGATTCTCGACACACTGCTGCGCGGGCAGGAATGCACTTTCGAAGGCAAGCACTATCAGGTGCGTGGTCTCAAGGGCAGCCCGCGACCGCGGCAGGGCCCGCGGCCGCCGATCATCGTCGGTGGCGGCGGACCGAAGATGCTCGCTCTCGCCGCGAAGTACGCGGACATCATCTCGGTCGCCACACCGACCAACCGTGACGGGCGACTTCTGCTCTCCGGAATCACGATGGAAAAGACCATCGAACGTGTCGAGCGCATCCGCGAAGCTGCCGGCGAGCGTTTCGATGAGATCGAACTCAACTGGACCATCACCATGATCATGATCACCGACGACCGAGAGCAGGCTGCGGAGATGGCAATCGCCGCTCTGGAGCAAGGTTTTCCGCCGAACATCGAAGTGGATCGTAAGCTGAGCGTGGAGGAGTTGCTGAACTCTCCATACCTGGCTGTGGGCACTTTCGAGGAGATCGCAGACCAGATTCGACTGGTCCGCGAGAAGACGTCGATGTCGTATGTGGGGGTCTTCCCGACGCAGATGGAAGCGTTCGCCCCGATCATCCCGTTACTGGCGGGCGAGTAGGCCGGAGAATACGGACGATGCGAATCTGTAACATATCGATGGTTTGGGATCGATGAAGTGATTCAGGTGAGTTGCGCACAAAGTGCGATTCGATTGATCGAAGATGGACCCGAGAGAGCGAAGGAAGTCTGGGGCGCAGGCATGAAGGACAGTGCTTGTGTGATCGCTTCGGAGGAGATGGAATGAACGCGCTGTTCGATGGCTTTCTCGACGAGAAGGGCCAGATTCGCCTGCAACCAGGCTTCACGCTGGTCGACTACGTCGAGCAACACTCGCGTGTCAACGCGGACGAGCTCGCGTATCGGTACATCGATTACTCACGCGAACGTGACGGTGAAGCCCTGGAGCTGACCTGGGAGCAGTTCGGTGTGCGTCTGCGCGCTGTTGCGGCCCGTCTGCAGCAGGTCACCAAGCGTGGCGACCGTGTCGCGATTCTTGCTCCGCAGGGGCTCGACTACGTCATTTCGTTC
This sequence comes from Rhodococcus baikonurensis, assembly GCF_040489275.1. Taxonomy (NCBI): domain Bacteria; kingdom Bacillati; phylum Actinomycetota; class Actinomycetes; order Mycobacteriales; family Nocardiaceae; genus Rhodococcus; species Rhodococcus baikonurensis. The sequence goes on from NZ_JBEUOQ010000009.1 coordinate 216,552, forward strand.
TTCGCCGCCATCCAGGCCGGTTCCATCGCGGTGCCGCTCTTCGATCCGGACGAGCCCGGGCACACCGACCGTCTTCACGCTGTTCTCGGTGACTGCAAGCCGACTGCGATTCTGACTGCCGCATCGTCGGCGGCCGGTGTTCGTCAGTTGTTCCGCTCGCTTCCCGCTGCCGAGCGTCCGCGCATCATCGCCGTCGACGCGATTCCCGACACCGTCGGTGAGACGTGGGTTCGTCCAGACATCGAACTCGACGACATCGCGTACCTGCAGTACACCTCCGGTTCGACCCGAGTTCCCGCCGGCGTGGAGATCACCCACCGCGCTGTCGGAACGAACGCGCTCCAGATGGTCGACTCGATCGAACTCAACGAGGATTCACGCGGCGTCACGTGGCTGCCGCTGTTCCACGACATGGGCCTGCTGACGGTCATCCTGCCTGCTCTGGGCGGCAAGTACATCACCATCATGAGCCCGCGTGCTTTCGTGCAGCGGCCGTACCGGTGGATCAAGGAACTGGCTGCGGTCTCCGACGGCGCCGGCACCTTCGCTGCCGCTCCCAACTTCGCTTTCGAGCACGCTGCCGCGCGCGGCCTGCCGAAGGACGGCGAGACCCTCGACCTGAGCAACGTCATCGGACTGATCAACGGCAGTGAGCCGGTCACGACGTCGTCGATGCGCAAGTTCAACGACGCTTTTGCTCAGTACGGTCTGCCCAAGACTGCGATCAAGCCGTCGTACGGCATGGCCGAAGCGACGCTCTTCGTCTCCTCGACCAAGCATTCCGACGAGGCCAAGGTCATCTACGTCGACCGCACGGAACTCAACAAGGGCCGCATGGTCATCGTCGACCAGTACTCCGAGAACGCCATCGCGCAGGTCTCCTGTGGGTACGTCTCGCGTAGTCAGTGGGCGGCGATCGTCGATCCCGAGACGCTGACCGAGGTCCCCGACAATCACGTCGGTGAAATCTGGTTGCACGGCGAGAACATCGGCATCGGCTACTGGGGACGCCCCGACGAGACGGCGGAGACCTTCCACAACAAGCTGGACAACCGGCTGAGCGAAGACAGTCACACCGAGGGCACGCCCGCGGATGCCAACTGGATGCGTACCGGCGACTTCGGCGTCTACGTCGACGGCGAGCTGTACATCACCGGTCGCGTCAAGGACCTCGTGATCGTCGACGGCCGCAATCATTACCCGCAGGATCTCGAGGCTTCGGCTCAGGAAGCCAGCCCCGCCCTGCGCCCCGGCTTCATCGCTGCGTTTGCCGTGCCGGCCAACCAGCTGCCCTCCGTCGTGTTCTCCAACACGCATTCGGGTCTGAAGTTCGACGACGACGATTCCTCGGAGCAGTTGGTCATCGTGGCCGAGCGTGCTCCCGGCGCAGGCAAGGCCGATCCGCAGCCGATCGCGGACACCGTGCGTGCGGCGATTTCTTCCCGTCACGGCGTTACAGCCCGAGACATCCTGCTCGTTCCTGCCGGTTCGATTCCGCGAACGTCCAGCGGCAAGATCGCTCGCCGCGCATGTAAGGCGAGCTATATCGAGGGAACGCTGCGAGGCGGCTATCAGCAGACCGCATTCCCCGATAGCGTTTGAGGAGCAGTCCCTTCATGATCGGTGGCTTGGTGAGTTGATGGTTGAACAAGATGGTGCGCAGAGCAAAGACGTCGTGAGCGAGATGAGTGTCGCGCAGCTGCGGGAGTGGCTTCGCAATTGGATCGCCAACGCGACCGGTCAGCCGGTCGGGGCGATCACGGACGATCGCCCGATGGAAGAGTTCGGGCTCGCTTCGCGAGACGCAGTCGCTCTGAGCGGAGACATCGAGGATCTGCTCGGCGTCACGCTGACCGCCACGGTTGCCTATCAACACCCCACCATCGCTTCGCTGGCGACTCGGATCATCGAAGGTGAGCCCGAGGCGCCGGAGGAGACCGTCGACGCGTCGTACTACGTCTCAGGCGGCGCGACGGACGCGCACGACATCGCCATCGTCGGACTGTCCACACGATTCCCCGGTGCCGGGCACACGCCTTCGGACATGTGGGAAATGCTGGCGGCCGGACGCGACGGCATCAGCGACCTCCCCGAGGACCGCTGGGCCGAGTTCATGTCGGATCCCGCCATCAAGGCCGCGGTCGAGAACGCCAACACCAAGGGTGGGTACCTCGACGACGTCAAGGGCTTTGACGCCGAGTTCTTCGCGATGTCTCCGCTCGAGGTCGTCAACGTCGATCCGCAGCAGCGCCTCGCGCTCGAGCTCGCGTGGGAAGCGCTCGAGCACGCGCGCATTCCGGCAAGTGGGCTCAAGGGCAAGCAGGTCGGTGTTTTCATCGGCAGTTCCGCCAACGACTACCAGCTGCTCGCGGTCAGCGATCCGACGACGGCGCATCCTTACGCGCTGACCGGAACGTCGACGGCCATCGTCGCTAACCGTGTCTCGTACTTCTTCGACTTCCGTGGACCGTCCATCGCTCTGGACACCGCATGCTCGTCGTCGTTGGTTGCCGTTCACGAGGCTGTGCGTTCGCTGCGTAGTGGTGATTCCAACATCGCGCTGGCCGGTGGCGTCAACATGCTGCTGGCCCCTCCCGGAACCCTCGGTTTCGACCAGACCGGGATGCTCGCTCCCGACGGCAAACTGCGTGCCTTCTCCGCACAGGCTCAGGGAATCGTTCGCAGCGAGGGCGGCGGACTCGTCGTGCTCAAGCGTCTCGAAGACGCCGAGCGTGACGGCGATTCCATCCTCGCGGTGATCGCCGGATCCGCGATCAATCAGGACGGCCGTTCCAACGGTCTGCTCGCACCCAATCCCGATGCCCAGGCCGACGTGCTGCGTTTCGCGTACCGCGACGCCGGCATCCTGCCGACCACCGTCGACTACATCGAGGCACACGGGACGGGTACCGATCTCGGTGATCCGATCGAGGCCGACGCGCTCAGCCGTGTCGTCGGTCGTGGCCGTGACGACGACAAGCCGGCACTGCTCGGTAGTGCGAAGACCAACTTCGGGCACCTGGAGGCAGCGGCAGGCGCCGCCGGCCTCATCAAGGTCGTTCTGGCGATGCAGGAAAACAAGATTCCCGCGACGATCAACTACCTGGGTCCGAACCCGCACATCGACTTCGAGAAGGCACACCTGCAGGTGACGCCCGAGGCCACCGACTGGCCGCGCTACACCGGCAAGGCCGTCGCCGGTGTTTCCGGTTTCGGTTTCGGTGGTACCAACGCGCACGTCGTCGTCAAGGAATACGTGCCTGCCGAGACGGTAGCGGATGCCCCTGTCGTCGATGCACCTGTGGAAGCCGAGAGCACCGTTGTGCTGGCTGTGTCCGGCGCGCTGCCGTCGCGTCGTCGTCGCGCAGCTGCAGATCTGGCCGACTGGCTCGAAACCGAAGAGGGAAGCAAGACGCCCCTCGCCGACGTCGCGCGCACACTCGCGCGTCGCAACCACGGACGCTCGCGCGCCGCTGTTCTGGCGAAGACGCGGTCCGAGGCCATCAGCTCGCTGCGCGCCGTCGCCGCAGGCAAGCCGGCTCAAGGAGTCTTCTCGGCCGACTCGCCGTCGCCCAAGGGTGCGGTGTGGGTGTTCTCGGGCTTCGGCTCGCAGCACCGCAAGATGGCCAAGCAGCTCTACACGGAGAACTCGGCTTTCAAGGCAGCCGTCGACGAGGTCGACGCGCTGATCCAGGACGAGGCCGGTTACTCGATGGTCGAGATGTTCCTCGACGACTCGATCGAGTACAACGTCGAGACCGCACAGGTGGGAATCTTCACCATCCAGGTCGGTCTTGCCGCGTTGCTGCGTCACCACGGCGCCGAGGCGGAAGCCGTGGTTCCGCACTCGATGGGTGAGGCCGCTGCTGCGTACGTTTCCGGTGGTCTGAACCTGGAAGACGCTGTCCGCGTGATCTGTTCACGTTCACGGCTGATGGGTGAGGCCGAGGGCGCGCTCGTCGGCGACGACATCCGTCTGATGGCACTGCTCGAGTACAGCGCATCCGAGATCGAGGCGTTGCTGCCCACGTACCCCAAGCTCGAGGTCTGCGTCTACGCAGCTCCGACGCACACGGTGATCGGTGGACCGCAGCCGGACATCGAGGCGATCGTCGCGGCCGCCGAGGCTGACGGCAAGATGGCGCGTGTCCTGCAGACCAAGGGTGCCAGCCATACTTCGCAGGTAGATCCGTTGCTCGGTGAGCTTGCCGCGGAGTTGGCCGGTATCGAGCCGACGACGTTGAAGCTCGGTGTCTACTCGTCCGTCGACAAGGACACCTTCTACCGTCCCGGCCACGAGCCGATCCATCAAGAGGCGTACTGGGTCAAGGGTCTTCGCCACAGCGTGTACTTCACCAACGCGGTGCGCGGTGCGGTTGCCCACGGCCACACCACCTTCGTCGAGCTCGCACCCAACCCGGTGACGCTGATGTCGGTGGCGGCTACCGCTTTCGATTCGGGTCTGCACGACATGGAGCTCATCCAGACGCTCAAGCGTAAGGAAGACGAGTCCGCGGGTGTGCTTGCCGCTCTCGCGCAGCTGTACGTCCACGGTCATGCCGTGAACCTCGAGTCTCTGCTTCCCGCAGGCGATTTCGCTTCGGTGCCGCGCACCGCATTCGTGCGTAAGCCGTACTGGCTCGACATTCGCGTCAGTGCCGGCGGTTCGGCCCGCGTTCCCGGTTCGCACGTCGCTCTGCCCGACGGCCGTCACGTGTGGGAGGTCGACGCTTCGGCCGTCACCGACCTGGCGGTGCTCGTGACTGCCGCTGCCGGACAGGTTCTTTCGGACGTCGCTCTGACGGCTGCGGTTCCCCACGGTGAGCTGGCCGGTGCTGCGACCCTGACGACAACTCTCAACCCGCACCCGGGTGGAGCGTCGGTGCAGGTGCACGCTCGTGAGGGCGCTACGTTCCGTTTGCTGTTCGACGCCGTCGTCACGTCCGGTGAGCCGCTTCCCGAGCTGGTCGTCAGTGCGCCGGTCAAGACCAGTGCGCCGATGGAAACCCTGGCCGAGGTCGTCGAAGACGCCGGAGACAAGTGGGATCCGAACGGTTCGCAGAGCCTCGACGACCGCCTCAAGATCGTCGTTGCCGAGTCGATGGGGTACTCGCCGGAGGATCTTCCGGCCGAGGTTCCGCTGATCGAACTGGGCCTCGACTCGCTCATGGCGATGCGTATCAAGAACCGCGTCGAGTACGAGTTCGACATTCCGCAACTCCAGCTCCAGGCAGTCAAGGACGCGAGCCTCAACGAGGTCAACAAGTACCTGCGCTACGCGATCGACAATCGCGAAGAGGTTCAGGCGATGGCCGACAAGCAGGCCGCGGAGAAGCTGGCGGCCGATGCTGCTGACGAGGACGCTGCTCCCGCCGAGGTGTCGGTGGAACTGCCGGCGACTGCTCCGGTTGCTGCCGCGCCTGCCGATCCCTCCCGTGCCGGAACTGCCGACGACGCCGGCTCCGACGTTCCGCCGCGAGATGCGGCCGAGCGCTTGACGTTTGCGACGTGGGCCGTCGTCACCGGGAAGTCGGCCAAGGGCATCTTCAACGATCTGCCGATCGTCGGTGACGAGGTCGCCGAGAAGCTGGCAGCTCGGCTTTCCGAGCGTGCGGGCGGCGAGATCACGCTCGACGACGTGCTCGACTCCACCACCATCGAAGAACTCGCGGACGTCGTTCGCCAGTACCTCGAGGACGACGGCAAGATCGACGGACTCGTTCGTACGCTGCGTGCTCGTCCCGAAGGCTCCACGGCCGTACCGGTATTCGTCTTCCATGCTGCCGGTGGTTCGACGGTGACGTACGAGCCTTTGCTCAAGCGCCTGCCTGCCGGCACGCCGATGTACGGGTTCGAGCGGGTCGAAGGCTCGATCGAAACCCGTGCTGCGGCCTACGTTCCGCTGCTTCGTGAGATCCAGGGTGACGGGCCGTACGTGCTGTGCGGCTGGTCGTTCGGCGGCGTGATGTCGTATGCGGTCGCGAAGTTGCTGCGTGAGCAGGGCGCTGACGTGCGTGTGGTCGGACTGCTCGACACCGTCATGGCCGGCGAGGTCGTGCCGGACACCGAGGCGGAACGACGCAAGCGGTGGGAGCGCTACGGCAAGTTCGCCAAGCGCACCTACAACCTGGATGTGCCGCTGCCGCTCGATGTTCTGGCTTCCACCGAAGCCGACGAGGATCAGATCCAGATCTTGATGGACATGATCAAGATGAGCGGCGCCAAGATTCCCGGCGGCATCATCGAGCATCAGCGGACGTCGTGGTTGGACAATCGCGCCATCCAGACGGCCGAGTTCAGCAGCTACGACGGCGACGTCGTGCTCTACATGGCCGACAAGTACCACGACGAGCTGATGACGCTCGAGCCTGCATTCAAGACTCGCAAGGCGGATGGTGGCTGGGGTGACTACGTGAAGAACCTCGAGGTCGTCTACATCGGCGGGGACCACCTGCAGATCGTCGACGAGCCGTACATCGCGAAGGTTGCGGCAGACCTCACCACCAAGCTGGCCCAGATCGAGACAGCTCAGACCAAAGCAGCGGAAACCGGAGTTCAGAAGTGACGACAACCACCGCGGAGAAGCTCGCTGAACTCCGCGAAAAGTTGGAGAAGGCAAAGGAACCCGGCTCGGCTCGGGCCATTGCCAAGCGCGATGCAGCAGGGCACAGTACGCCGCGCCAGCGCATCGACATGTTGCTCGACCCCGGTAGCTTCATCGAGATCGGTGCCCTGGTGAAGATGGCGGGCGAGGGCAACCCGTACAGCGACGGCGTCATGACCGGTCACGGAACCGTCGACGGGCGTCCGGTTGCCGTGTTCGCGCACGATCAGACGGTGTTCGGCGGTGCCGCCGGAGAGATGTTCGGCCGTAAGGTCGCGGCGGTCAACGACTTTGCACTGAAGGTGGGCTGCCCGGTCGTCGGTATCAACGATTCCGGTGGAGCCCGTATCCAGGACGCCGTTTCCTCGTTGGCCTGGTACGCCAACATGGGTTCACGTCAGGAGCCGCTGTCGGGGCTGTGCCCGCAGATCTCGGTCATCCTCGGCAAGTGCGCCGGCGGTGCCGTGTACGCCCCGATCAACACCGATGTCGTGGTCGCGACCGAAGAGTCGTACATGTTCGTCACCGGACCCGACGTCATCAAGTCGGTCACCGGCGAAGAGGTCAGCCTCGAGGACCTGGGCGGAGCGCGTAAGCAGGCGGAGTACGGAAACATCCATCACGTCGCTCCCGACGAGAAGGCTGCCTTCGACTGGGTGCGTGAGTACCTGAGCTTCATGCCGTCCTCGTGCCAGGAGAAGGCTCCGCTGATCAACCCGGGTCTCGAACCCGAGATCACCGAGTCGGATCTCGAACTCGATGCCTTCATGCCGGATGCCGACAACGCCGGCTACGACATGCACGACATCATTCTCCGGATCTTCGACGACGGAACCTTCCACGAAATCGGAGCCCAGGTCGCGCACAACGTGATCACCGGGTTCTCCCGCGTCGACGGACTGCCCGTCGGTGTCGTGGCCAACCAGCCCACCTACCTCAGTGGCGCCCTCGACGCGGACAGCTCCGACAAGGCCGCACACTTCGTGCGCCTGTGCGACGCGTTCAACATCCCGCTCGTGTTCGTCGTCGACACACCGGGCTTCCTTCCCGGCGTCGATCAGGAAAAGGTCGGCGTCATCAAGCGCGGCGGACGTTTCCTGTTCTCGTACATCGAAGCCACCGTGCCGAAGGTGACCGTGGTGGTTCGTAAGGCGTACGGCGGCGGTTACGCCGTCATGGGCTGCAAGCAGCTCGGTGCCGACATCAACCTCGCGTGGCCGACCGCACGTATCGCCGTGATGGGCGCCGAGGGTGCCGTCAACATCATGGGACGTCGTCAGCTCGCCGAGGCGGGCGAGAATGCTCCCGCAGTGCGTGCGCAGCTGATCAACTTCTACAACGAGTTCGTCGCGACGCCGTACATCGCGGCCGAGCGCGGATACATCGACGCGGTGATCGAGCCTTCGCAGACGCGTCTCGAAATCCGCAAGGCTCTGAAGTTGCTCAAGGACAAGACGATCTTCAAGAACCCGCGCAAGCACAACTTGATGCCGCTCTAATTCCGGCTGTCACCGAGAGCGTCGAACTGGCGGCGTAGCGCTTCTATCGCCGCCAGGACGGCCGGCCTCTCGCTGTCGGTCCGCCAGGCGAGGTAGATGTCTCGCCCCAACGGCGGAACCGTGTCGAGCATTCGAACACCTTCCGGCGGTACAACTCTCGCCAGTCGCGGAATCAAAGCGACGGCGAGACCCTGAGCGACGAATTCGACCTGGGTGGGAAACTCGGCGACCTCGTACTCGATTCGAGGGTCGAACCCCTGCGCACGCAGGGTCCTGACGGTGAAGGTGTGAAAATCCGTTCCCCGCGTCCACGTCGCCCAGGCATGCTCGGACAGCTCGCTCAGTGCGACAACCTTGTTCTCCGCCAGCGGATGTGATGCCGGGAGTGCAAGTAGCGCCACGTCGTAGTACACGGGTGTGAAGGAGAGTCCGTCGGGAAGTTCGACGGGCAGAGTGCTCCAGCTGTCTACCACCACGACGTCGAGGTCGCGGCGAATCAGTGCGGGGAGCAGTTCTTCGGATTCGCCTTCGTTGAAGGTGATTTCGAGCTGTGGGTGTGCGTGCCTGATCTCGGCGATGGCTCGCGGCAGCACCGTCCTGCTGGGGGAGACCAGGGCGCCGATACGTACGCGGCCCGTCACTTCGCTCTGCAGCGACGCGATTTCCGCCTCGGCCTGAGCAAGCGTCGAGAGAACCTCTGCGGTTCGGCGCGCGAGGATCCGGCCCGCTTCGGTGAGTCGCACACCGCGGCCCTGTGGTTCGAGGAGCGGAACACCGACCTCGCGCTCGAGTTTGTTCAACTGCTGCGAAATGCCGGACGGTGTGACATGCAAGGTACGGGCGGCTGCCGCCACTGATCCGTTCTCGGCGACAGCGTGCAGGGCGCGAAGTCTTTCGAGATTCAACACGGTAGTAATACTACTGAATATACGGTCTGAACATTTGCTTGTGCTGAATAGTTAGCGGCAGGAACATTGTCGAGTGACCACTCTGACCTCCGCGACTGCGCAGACACCGACACCCACCCGAACTCCTCGGGGGCGCATCGACCCTCGACTGCTTGTCGTCGGAGGCGCAGCTGCGATCTCGATCAGTTCGCTCCTCATCAAGCTGGCCGATGTCGGGCCTTCGACGGCAGTCTTCTTCCGCTGCTTCCTCGCTTTGCCGCCGCTGTTGTGGTTGGCGTGGCGGGAGTACCGCCGGGTGGGCAAGCCGAGCAGGCGGGCAGTCGTTCTGCAGGTCCTGGGTGGTCTGCTGCTCGGACTGGATTTCGCGTTGTGGTCGCAGTCGATACTCATGATCGGCGCGGGTATGGCGAGCGTCGTCGTGAACGTGCAGGTGATCGTGGTGCCCACACTGTCCTGGTTGGTGTTCGGCAACAAGGTTCCGATGCGCTTCGTCTTTGCCCTGCCGTTCATGTTCACGGGAATCGCCGTGGCGGGCGGCGTGTTCGGGGGCGGGGGCACTGGCGACGAACTGCTGTGGGGAACGGCGCTCTCGCTCGTCTCCGGAATCGCCTACGGCGGCTACATCTTCGTGGTCGGCCGGACGGGCGAGGCGGATCGGGCAGCGAGCCAGGTGTTGATCTCGACGACGTCCGCGGGCATCGCCGGCTCCGCGATCGGATCACTGTGGGGCCGGATCGATTTCGTCCCGGGTTGGGAAGCGTTCGGCTGGCTCGCGGCACTGGCGCTGGTGGGCCAGGTGTTCGGCTGGATGCTGATGGGCCACTCGCTCCCTCGGCTTCCCGCCGAGGTGGGCGCGACGCTCCTGCTCATGCAACCGGTGCTCGCCGTACTGCTCGCGGTTTTGCTGCTCGGCGAACGGCCAGGCGTTGGGCAACTACTCGGGTGCGTCGTCGTTGTCGGAGCGGTCTCGGCCGTCTCCGTACGTCGCACCCGAGCAGTCACCCGAGTAGGCAGCGCAGGCTAGTGCACCCGCATCTCGCCGGGCATCCACATGCCCGAGCGGGTTGCCGTGCCCGTCTCCACCTCTGCCGGAACAGCATTCGGGAAGTACCGGTCGTACCGCTCCAGTGATCCCCAGTCCCGCGCCCAGTCGTCCTTCAGGTACGTCGGAACCGTCGTCGCACCGGCGAGGACCTCGGTGAACCCGAGTGGGCCACCGTTGTCCGCGGACTGCCAGGTGTCGGTGGAGCTGACGGCCAGGGGACGGTCCGGGAGGATGCGGAAGTTCGGCATCTCGGCCACACCGTTCTGATGTGTGAACGGACGTTGGCACGGGAACTGAAGGCCGACAGCCCAGTCCAGGAGGACCGGCTGCTCGTTGCCGATGTACGAGTTCAGGGACTCGAGCTTCGGCACGCGCGGCGGCGTGAATGCCATCCACTGATCGCCTGTGAGGTTGGGATCGAACGCGACCACTCGAACGGCGTCGGCGTCCGGCGCGAGTTCGTCGATGGGGATGCGGACGTTGCGCCACGACGGCGCGGGCCCGATGTCCCGCGGCATGTACGAACCCTGGACCTGCACGGTTCCGTCGGGCTGAGTTTTTCCGTACTCGACCAGCAGCGACTGGCCGTACGTGATCGCACCGGTGTTGTCGACGGACCACACGCGGCCCGCCACGGACATGACCACCAGCGGTGATTCTTCACTGCGAGTGGGCAATCCGTACCAACTCGAGATGAGGGAAGCAGGTTCCTGCACGCCGGGCTGGTAGCTGCCCATGACCGGCGTCTTCGACGGATCGAGACCGAAGGGGAGTTTGGCCGTGCTGCCGTTGACGCCGATGTTGCCGGTGCCGCCGCTGGTTCCGGCGCCGGAACCGGTGGCGAAGCTGGGGCCGACACTCTGGGTGTCGGTATTGCCCATGCCCTGCTTGACTTCGATGTAATCCGCAGTCAGATCGCTCGGAACCCCATTGGGGGAGAAGCCCTTCGAATCAACTCCGGACAACGGATCCTCGGCGTTGAATCCGGGAGCGGTGAGCGGACGTAGATTCCCGGAATTGACGTCGGTCTCGACCAGGACGTCCTCGGCCATGCCGCAGGTCTTGCCCGCGAGTGCCTCGATGTTGCTTCGGCCCAGCGAGTACGCCGGGTACTGCGACACCGCTCCCTTGAGCAGCGAGAGCACCTCGAACAGGACCATCAGACCGGCGATCACGGTGAGCGGAGCGGCCGCGAACTTGCGAATTCGTCTGCCCTTGGCCGTGTTCGGCTTCTCGGGCGGAGCTGCAAATCCCTCACGCAGATACTGCCAGGCGGCAAAGGCCAAGGCGAGAGCAAAGAGCGCGAGGAACAGTGTGTTGGATTCACGGCCGTCGTAGGAGATGGTCTTGTCGAACCACGGCACGCCGTAACTCGAGACGTACCAGTAGCCGTTGATACCGGCGAACGTCAACGCCAGCATCAGGAGCAGTCCGGCCACGAACACCGATCGGTTACGACGTGAGCGCAGGGCCGACGCGGACACGGCGACGGCGGTCAGCGCGGCGAGAGAACCGGCGATGCCCGCGTACGCACCGAAGTGGTGAGTCCACTTGGTGGGGTTGAACATCATCAGGAACATCGTGCCGAAGACGACGCCGACCAGGCGCCACGACGGACCGGTTGCCGCGCCGGGGACGCGGCCGCGGCGCAACAACACGAAGAGCGTCGTGAAGAGGCACAGGATCATCGTCAAGAACGCGAAGCGTCGGGCAACCGAGCCGTCGACGGTCTGGACGAAGAGGTAGTAGTAGCGCAGGAAGTCCTGGTACCACTCGAGATTGGGCCCGATGATCGTTCGGACGCGCGTGGCTTCCATGACGCCGGCAAAGGTCTGGTCGGCGAAGATGACCACCAGCACGATGGTTCCGGCAGCGGCGATCGGAGCGAGAAGCGGCAGTGTGCCGACCAGTCGGTGACGCTTGACGACGATGCGCACCAATGGGCGCACACCGGCGAGAAGGGCTGCGATACACATCAATCCGGTGGGTGCGGCGGCAAGAGTGAAGGCACCGATCAAGATTGCGGTGGCCGCGGGAAGCAGGCGTCCGGTGGCGATGGCGCGCTCGATGGAGCACCAGGTGAGCAGTGCGCCGAGAGCCACGATGGGCTCGGGGCGAAGACCGTTGTTGTACGCCAGCCAGAAGGACAGGAACACCAGCCCGCCGGTCCACAGGGCGACGTTGCTCCGGCGAACCGCCCGGCCGAGACGCGGGACGACCTCGCGGCTGATGACCATCCAGCAGAGGATTCCGGCGAGCAGAGCGGGCAGGCGCATGAACGGGCTCGCGGTCGAGATCTTCGCCATCACGGCCAGCACTTCGTAGTACCAACCGAACGGAGCCTCGGGAACGCCGAACCAACGGAAGTAGTTGGCCATGTATCCCGCGTCCGGCGAGACTCGGGCCATGGTGAGGAGATAACCGTCGTCGGCGGTGTTCGCGCCGATGAAGTGCCAGACGACCAGTGTGCCGACCACAACTCCGTCGATGCCGGAGAATTTCCACCAGCGTGCGGGCAGGAAGCGTCGGTGCTTGCGGCCGTCGGTGCCGTCGAGGCGGGCCAGGGCGATCAGCGCGACGATGGTCGAGAGGACGGCCACGATCATCGCGACCAGCTTCACGACGCTGGGGCTCGACGAGAATCGTGAGTCGATCGTCATCGAGAAGCCGAGGCCGTCGGGGGCAGCGCCGTCGGGCAGGTCGCTGAAGACACCGACCACCTGCGGGCGGAAGTCGCCGTCGAGCTGGCCACGAATCGGGTTGCCGTCGGGATAGGTCAGTCCGACGAACTCGGCGGCGGTCCGATTGACGTCCGAGCTGAACGCGATGGCTCCGCAGCGACTCGACTCGACGTCCTCACGCGCCGCCGAAGCGACCACGACGTTGCGATCGAGCACGTCGACGCTGGTCGCGGACACGCGGACGAACATCGAGGAGAGTGCGGCGCCGTCGCCCTGAGCAGGCGCTGTCGACATGAGGATGCCGCCGCCCTCGGGCAGCGAGCTGACCGCGGTGCAGGGGATCGACGCGTTGACGTCGATGGGAACCTGCGCCATCAGAGGTGCCTCGACGTCGCCGATCACGCCGTTCTGTGGCCAGTTGACCGTCGCCGTCGTCTGCACGACAGGAAGCAACGGAGTTGCCAGTGCGAGCACGAAGCCGAGCAAGCCGGCGATGATCGCGACCCATCGAGTGCGATGGAAACGCTCGCGGGCATCCTGACCAGCAGGAGGCGGCGAACTCGAAGTCTGAGGTGAAGCTGTCACGGCGTCGGGCACGGCTACCGATGGTATGTCAGGGCTGAGCGTGGACCTACCGTGCCCGGGTGGTTGGTAGGTCCACGCGTAACAGTTACGACTGGTAACGAATCGGGCCCGGTGTCCAGGTGCCCGACCGGGTCTCGGTGGTGACGTTCATCTGCGCGGGAACCGCGTCCGAATCGAGCGGTGTGTACTGCTCGAGCGAACCCCAGTCCCGATCCCAGTCGTTGTCCAGATAGGTGGGCAACGCTCTGGCCGAGAGCAGTTCGCTGGTCCAACCGAGTGGTCCGCCGCCGTAGTGGTCCTGCCAGGCGTTGGTGGACTCTGCGCCGATGCGGTCGGGCAGGATGCGCCACTCGGGGATCTCGGCGACGCCGTACAGATGATCGACCGGACGTTGGCACGGGAAGGCCAGACCGACGGCCCAGTCCATCAGGACCGGATCGGTGGATCCGACGACATCCTGCAGCGTGCGCATCGTCGGCACTCGCGGCGGTGTGACCGCCAGCCACTGGTCCGCACTGATGTCGGTGTCACTGGCGACCAGACGCACGGTGTCGGCGTCGGCGGGCAGCTGATCCATCGGAACGCGCAGGTTGCGCCACGACGGCGACGGGCCGATGTCGATCGGATCGACTCGTCCCAGCGCGTCGACGCTTCCGTCGGCCTGCTTCTTGCCGTACTCGACCTGCAGTACCGCGCCGGGGGTGACGATGCCGTCGGAATTGACGTAGCGAATACGTCCCGCCGCCGCGACGGTGAGGAGCGGTGCGGCGTCGTTGCGCTCGGGTAGTGAGTACCAACCGGTGGTCAGCGACGCGTTCTGGGGTGCTCCGTAGCTGCCGAGCACCGGCGTCTTTGCGGGATCGAGCCCGAACGGGAGCGCGACGTTGCTGCCGTTGACGCCCGCCGTGGACTGCGAGCCGCCGGCAGTTCCGGATCCGGTTCCGGGCGTGGTGGTGGTGCCGGACTGAGATGTGGTCGTGTCGAGGCTGTTTGCACTACCTGCCGTCGAGTCTTCGGCATCGGCCGTGAGATCGCCTGCGACCCCGTCCGGGGAGAATCCGGTCGATTCGCTCGCGCCGAATGCACCGGCGCCGGCGAGATCGGTGGGCCTGTCGACCAATTGCAGAACGCCGGCGTTCGGATCGGACTCGACGAGTACCTCGCCTGCGAGACCGCAGCTGCCACCGAAGACCGATTCGATGTTGGACTTGCCGATCGAATACGCCGGGTACTGCGCGACTGCTCCCTTGAGTAGGGACAGCACCTCGAAGAGCACGACAGCTCCCGCTGCGATGGTCAACGGTGACGGGGCGAGGAGGCGAAGGCGCCTTGTCTTCTCGACGCTGTCCGTCTTCTCGACGCCGTCTTCTGTGCCGTTTCGCTCGCGCGGCTCCATGACGTGGTACCAGGCTGCCAGCAGCAGCGCGAGGATGGTGAGGCCGAGGAAGGCCGTCGAGAATCCCTTGCCGGCGATTGACGGCGGCTTGTCCCACCACGGGACGCCGTAACTCGAGACGTACCACCAGCCGTTGGAACTCGTGAACGCCACAGCGAGGATGAACAGGATGCCGGCGGCGAACAGCGCGCGGTTTCGTTTGGAACGCATGCTCGACGCACTCACGCCGACGGCAGCGAGCACGGCCACCGTGGCGGCCAGCCCGGCGTACACGCCGAAGTGGTGAGTCCACTTCGTCGGGGTGAACTGCATCAGGAGCAGCGATGCGAACACGATGCCGAGGATTCGGCGCGACGGTCCGATCGCGGTGCCGGGGATCCGGCCCTTGCGCAAAATCATCATCACGCAGAAGACGAGTCCGACGATCATGACGAACATGCCGAAGCGGCGCGCCAGTGAACCGTCGGGGGAAATGGTCATCAGTGCGTCCCACCGCAACCGTTCCTCGAACCACGGAACGTTCGGTCCGACGGCGGTTCGCACCCTGGTGGATTCGAGAACTGTCGCGAGGGTTTGATCTGCGAAGACGGCGACGAGCACCACGGTTCCGGCCGCGAGGATCGGCATGATCTGGGACAGGAAGCCGACGCGCTTGCCGCGGGCGATCAGGATCTGCAGGATCGGCCGGGCGCCGGCGATCAACGCGCCGATCGCGATCAGACCCGAAGGCCCGGCGGCCAACGAGAATGCGGCGATCAGCACCGCCATCGCGGCGGGCAACAGACGTCCGGTGGCGATGGCGCGTTCGATGGAGCACCACGTGAGCAGAGCGCCGAGGGCGATGATGGGCTCGGGACGCAGGCCGTTGTTGTACGGCAACCAGAAGGCGAGGAACACGAGCCCGCCGGTCCAGATGGCAACCTTGTTGCGGCGCACCGCAACACCGAGTCGCGGTATCACCTCGCGGCTGATGACCATCCAGCACAGAATGCCGGCGATCAACGCGGGCAGGCGCATCCACATGCTCGCGGTGCTGACCTTCGCGAACAGAGCCAGCACGTCGTAATACCAACCGAAGGGCGCTTCGGGGACGCCGAACCAACGGAAGTAGTTCGCCATGTACCCGGAGTGCTCCGAGACTCTTGCCATGCCGAGCAGGTAGCCGTCGTCGGAAGTGTTGGCGCCGAACACATGCCAGAGCGCCAGCGTGCCGATAACCAGGGCGTCGATGCCGGTGAACTTCCACCACCGTGCCGGTAGGAACCGCCGTGCACGACGGCCGTCGACGCCGTCGATCCGGTGCAGTGCGTACAGCGAGACGATGGTCGAGAGTGCCGCGACGATCATCGCGAACAGTTTGAGAAGTGTGGGGCTGGACGAGAACCGGGAGTCGACGTCCATGTGGGCGGACAGTCCGGCGGGCGCTGCGCCCTGCAGGTCGGTGAAGATGCCGACCACCTGTGGGCGGTAGTCGCCGGTCAAGGTGGCGCCGACGCCGTCGATTCCGGTGACGGCCGCGACGGTCTGCTCGGAGTTGGTCGTGATGGTGAGCGCGGTGCATCCGCTCAGTTGATCGAGCGGGGCCGAGATCAACACCGAATCGCGGGTGAGTGCTTCGAGGCGGTCGGCCGTGGTGCGGACGGTGAGGCCGCGAGCGTTTCGGTCCGGAGCACCGTTCGGCATGGTCGAGAGCAGTGTGCCGCCGCGCTCGCCCAATTGGCCGAAGGTCGAACACGGGATGCTGATGTCCAGCGATGTGGGCGAGTAGGAGATCAGCGGCGACGAGACGCTGTTGACAGTCCCACCCTGCGGCCAGTCGATGCTCGCGGCTTCCTGCTTGACGGGCAGGAAGGGCGTCGCGAGTGCAAGTAGCAAGCCCAGAAGGCCGGTGACTATCGCGATGAGTCGTGCCGTCCGGACTCTCTGGGAATCCGATTCTCGGGGAGCGTCGGGGCCAGTGGGCACGGGTTTCGGGGGCACTACTACTTCAGACGGCACAAGGAACGATGTTAGGCGAGTGCGGGCCCGCACATCCTGAGAGAACTACTCAGGATGCAACTTCCCGTTCGGATTGTGGTGTTTCAAGTGTTCGGGCGATGGTGTCGAGTGAAATACCCAACACTTCCGCGACCGCGCTGATGGTGAAGAAGGCGGGTGTCGCGATGCGTCCGGTTTCGATCTTGCGCAGAGTTTCGACCGAGATCCCGGCGTCGAGCGCTACTTGAACCATGCTTCGGTCCCCCCGCGCTGATCGCAGCAGTTCACCCAGTCGTAGTCCTCGTTCGAGTTCTTCCGCCGTCAGCGGCACGCGCACCATGTGCTTATAGTAATACCGGTATAGTTATTCGACAAGGAAGGTGTTCGAGATGGTCGAAATCAAGACCGCAGGCGAAATCGAGGCGATGGCGGCGGCGGGAAGAATCACGGCGCAGGCTCTGGCTGCGGCGCGTGCGGCAGCGAGCGTCGGGGTGACGTTGCTCGAACTGGACGCCGTTGCCGCGGAGGTTATCTCGGCAGCGGGTGCCTCGGCACTGTTCTTGAACTACCGGCCGGCAACGGCGCCGACACCGTTCCCCGGCGCCATTTGTGCGAGTGTGAACGATGCCGTGGTGCACGGTATCCCGAATGGGTACCGACTCCGTGACGGTGACCTGGTCAGCATCGACTGCGGGGCGAGACTCGACGGTTGGTGTGGTGACTCCGCCATCAGCTTCACCGTCGGGCAGGGGAGCAGTGAGGATCAGGCACTGATCGACGCGACCGACGAGGCACTTGCCCGTGGCATTGCCGCCGCTCAGCCCGGAAACCGATTGGGCGACATCGGTGCCGCGATCGGACAGTACGCGCGCGGCCGCGGGTACGGCATGCTGGCCGATCACGGTGGGCACGGCATCGGCCGCGAGATGCACGAAGGGCCGGACGTGCCCAACGAAGGTCGAGCAGGCAAAGGCTTCCGGCTGCGGCCCGGCCTGGTCATCGCCATCGAACCGATGCTCATCGCCGACGGAACCGACGACTACCGGCACGACGCCGACGGGTGGACCCTCCGTACCGTTTCGGGCGCCAGGGCTGCGCACAGTGAGCACACGGTCGCGATCACCGAAGACGGTCCGGTGATCATGACCCGCTGATCAACCCTGCAGTTGGCTAGCTCTGGTTCGAGGTCTTGCCGCTCACGAGGTCTCGTACGTCCCACACCCACACGTCGTCGACGCGCTTGGCGTCGAAGCCGACCAGCTCGTCGACCGTGTGGCGCAGGGCGTCGTCGCCGGAGAATCGGGGAAGCACCAGGACGTCGGCGTGCCAGTACCGCAGGTCGGTCAGCGCGTTGGCTCTGGTGCCCACGTCGATCAACGGAACCTTGCCGGTTTGTTTGGCATTGACCAGCAGGGTCGAGGTGGGCCGGGACTCGGCGCCGTAGATTCCGGCGCGGGTCTTCGAATCCGGGCCGACGAAGTACCCGCCGGCGATGGGGAAGCCGAAGTCGGCGTCGACCTGCCAGCTCAGTGCGCGGGCGTCTTCGGCGCTCGCGACGGGGACCGTCACCAAGGTGCCGTCGCTGACGTAGTTCTCCCACGAGCCGCTGGTGATGAATTCTGGGGTCGCAGATCGCTGATCGGCGTCGATGGGCGTCGGGATGAGGGGAATCATCGCGACGGCGAGCGCCACCAGCCAGACACCGGCCGCCGTGCGGCGCGGTCCACGAAGTTCGACGAAAGCGCGGTAGGTGCCGAGGGTGAGCAGCAGTCCGATCGCCGGAATCGCGCCCATGGCGAATCGGGATTCGAGCACCGATTCGAACAACGGCAAGTCGGCGAGGAGTTTCCACGGCAGGGTGATGCCGGTCTTGTCACCGTCGATGGTCAGTTCTGACCCGAGTGAGAGCACACCCATGACCACGATCACGGCGGCCGCAGCGCGGGTCAGGCGGATGCGCCACAACCACACCGTTGCACCGAGAAGCAGGAGCACCAACGGCCAGCCGAAGTACGCGTTCTCCTCGGTCGGGTTCATCCGGAACTCCGCGCCCTCGGGATCGCCCGCGACCGATTCGGTCGGGAACGTGGTGAGTGCAGCGGTGTCGTTGCCGGCCTGACCGTGTGAGACGCCGTCGTAGCTCGCCGGGCCGAAGAACTGCGACCACAGCGGCACCGCGGTGATCAGGAGTGTGACTGCGCCGCCGATCACGAGGCCGGGCATCGCGCGCTTGATCGCCTGGCGGGACTTGGCCAGGTCGGGCAGGGCGTAGGCGGCGCCGAACACCATGGCTGACATCGTGAAGATGAGGAGTGGCTCTTCGCCGAGGAAGATCTGCCACGCGACGAGTAGGCCGAGAACGATTCCGTCGCGAACCGGGCGTTTGCCGTTCGAGATGCGTACTACCTGCAAGAAGATGAAGGGGAGTACGAAGAAAGCGACGAAGTTCGGATGGCCGTTGGCGTGCGAGATCATGGCGGGCGCGAATCCGCAGAACCCCGCTCCGACGGCGGCGGCGATCTTGGAGCGGACGGAGACACCGGTCAGTACGTGCCGCGAGAATGCCCAGTACCAAGCGATGGCGGTGCCGCCGAGTCCGGCGGTCAGCCCGATCGCATACGTGGCCGTCGGTCCGAAGATCAGCGTGATCGGGGCCAGCGGGATGCTGATGCCGAACATCGCGGTGTTGGCCATCAGGTTCACGCCGAGCGGGTAGTTCTGCAGGTCACTGAACAGCGGGCTGCGGAACTGGGCGAGCGCGTGGGCGGTGTCGGCGAAGAACCATTCCCACATCGCCTGATCGCGTCCTGCGTTGAAGAGGTAGCCGGACTGAAGATCGCTCCACAGGTTCGACATCACGTAGATCGCTGCGACGGTGAACGTCGCCATGATCGCGAGGTCCACAAGACGCCCACGCTGGACGACCGAGCGCCGCACTGCTGAACGGACTCGCCCTGGACGTGCTTCTTCGAGCAGTTGGACGTCGGGCAAGGTCTCGGTCATGCAGTCGGTGCCTTTCGGTTCTGGCGCCCATCCCTGAAGTGGCAGTTCTCAGAAGTTCGGGGTGGCCTATTTAGGTCTCGATTCGATAACTTCCACTGTCAGAGTAACGAACAAAACGGTTCGCGTCCGCGAGCGGGCGTAGTCAGCGGGACAAACCGGTCCGCCCGACTTGTCCGGAAAGTAATGTTTTCGTGCATCGTTTGACGGGTTCGTGACCGGGGTATCGCAACAAGGATCTTGCTCGCGTTTGTTCAGGCAGCCCCGACGAATCCCATCCTCGACGAAGAGTTGGAACCTACGTCCGGGGCCTATACTGGATGGGATGGTGCTTGTGCATGTCGAAGACAGCAGTTCGCAGTAGCGCAGTGGGAGCAGTGGCCCTGTTGGCCGTTGTCCTGGGGGGTGGGACGGCGTCGGCAGGCGTCGACAACACCAGTTCGATCACCGACGTCAAAGGAAATCGGATAGAGGTCTACCAGGCTGACACCGCTATCCACGTCTTTCCGCCTCTCGACAGCTCACCGCTGAGCGTCGAGTTCTTCCACGACGGGGTTGCCGGCGTGAAGATCGACGGGCCGGACGCAGCAAGTTTCACCGGCACGAAGCTGACGATCGGTTATCAGATCGGCTATCCGATCGCGTTGACCGGCGCGACGGTCGTTCTCAACAGCCCCGGTCTCGACTGGGCTGTCGAGAGTGGAACCAACCTCGGTATCGGTCTGGTTCCGGACTTCGAACTGGGCCTGGACATTTCGAACGGGTTCGCCATCGGCGGCGACATCATTCCTTCACAGGAACTGGACGTCGATCTGGCGCCGGGCGGTATCACCGACGTCGCGCTGCTCGAAGATCAGGAATTCGACGGTCCCGAAGCGGCCGTTCGGCTTTCCGGAGTTCACGGATACGTTCAGGGAGCAATCGGGCCGGTGACCATCAGGCCGTACGCGAAGGCTGTCACCTCGAATGGCGATACCGTAGTTACTTACGGTGTGCCGCAACGGTTGTAGTGCAGTACCGGCGCTCCCGCCGTCACGCTGCAACAGCGTGGTGGTGGGAGCGTTCCGCGCTGTGAGTGGTTGACGCGGTGCCACGAATAGGCTCCGCGTCCGCCCAATGAGCGCTGCGGGAAACACTCACGAGCTTCGCGACCAGTCGTGCCGCGATCCACACGAGGTACACGGCGGTGATCAGAAGCAGGAGTGCCCAGTCGTGCGCGAAGAATCCGACTATCCCGCCGATCGTGAACGCGAGGGCGACAAAGACGACGCGCCCGCCCACGTCGGTCTCGACCAGATACTCGGGTTCGACCGGGTCGTCGGGTTCGCTGGATTCATCGACGTCCCCAGCCGATTCGGCTCTGGACTTCTCGTGGTGTTCGGTCGGGATCTCGAGCAGTTCGCCCCATTCGAGCACCGCAACGGTGTGCGCGGTGTCGGTCGGGATCGCGCGGTAGTCGCGAGACTCGGACACGTCGATGAGAGCCCTTGCCAGAGTGAGGACTTCGATGCGGTTGCGAATCGCGACACTCAACACTTCGTGAAAGGCCTGCTCGCGCCCGAACGGTTTGCCGCGAGCAATGACCAGAACATGCTCTGCGGAATCGAGAACTGCACGATGCGGTACAAGCTCGCGGCTTTGCGCAACGAGTTCGCTCACTGTCATCACCTACCCCGCCGGTGGTTGATGCGGCCGTTTGCTCGACTGCGCTTGGAGGGGCTGAGTACCCCGGCAGTTTCGGAAACAAACTCGCCGGGTGGCGTGTCAGATTTGCGCAGCCGGGGCCGAGAGTGCTCCGAGGCAACTTTCGATCAGGTCGGCCACGATGACGTGAGCACGTTCTCGGCTGTCGACGCGGCCCTCCCAGGTGGCAAAAGTGACGACGGCGAGCACGGTCAGAGTTCCCGCCCGAAGCTCGGCGATTTCTGCCGGCAACGAGGACGCAGCGACGATCCGTCGCTGGACTTCGCGGAAGCTCTCGGCCTGCATGTGATCGCGGATGGTCGACGACATGGCCGGGTCGAAGATCGACTGCACCAGGAACCGTGCGTACAAAGTGCCCTCGCGGTAGATGGTCTGTTCCGCCAACGGCAGGACCAGAGCCTCGACGAGAGCACGCATCGTGGGCGGATCCGACTCCAGATCCAATGCATCGAGCAAGTCACGCCGACGGTCACCGGCAGGTCGCATTCTGGACTCGACGACCGCCGCCAGCAAACCCTCGCGTGAACCGAAGTGATACTGCGCAGCCGACTTGTTGGCTTGCCCGGCTTCGGTCTGAACATCTCGAAGCGTCAGAGCGGCCAGACCTCGCTCGGCAACCAGACGCTCGGCTGCATCGATCATTGCCGCTCGGGCATCGGTTCGGGTCACGGTATGAAGTTAGGGGTGCGCCGGGGTCGCGTCAACGACCCCGGCGGTAAGCCTTTTGTGACGTATCTCCTGGTTAGATCGCGTCAGAGCGGGTAACGACCACAAACGGGCCCTGCTCTGTGACTGTGAATCGCGGATCGTCGAACAGTTCCTTGGGAAACGTGACCGTGTAGCGGCGGACGTTCGGGTCGTTGGGATAGACGTCCTCGGCCAACCGCAGCGTGTACCCGTCGGCGCCCTGGCGGAAGACGAAGGCGTCGGGGCTGCGCCACGGCGCCGAGTCCAGTGCAGCTATCAGTTCGTCAGGGGTCTTCAGTTCCGACCACTGCTCGATCAGCGCGGCGCGGGCGCGGAAGTCGGCGAGCGGGTTCGCGTAGTGCGACGTCAATCCTTGGAAGCCGAAATACGGGTAGAAGCTCAGGAAGCCGATGTCGGCAGTGAGCACCACTGTGTCGTGGGGATCGCGTCCCAACTGCTCGCGGATGATCCGGTCGATGTCGGCGTAATTGGCTTCGGCCCCGGGTGGCCTCTTGTCGCCGCGCTCACCGTTGCCGTCGGTATCGCTGTATGCCACAGCGATATCCGGTGCCAGCACCTGCGGGATGTTCTGCGCGAAGGCGATGGCTCCGATGACACCGAGTGCAACCAGTACCGCTTTGACACGGGGATTTTCGCTGGTGGCCAGGACGATCCAGCCGGCGAACTCGAAGAAACCGAACACACCGGCGGCGGCAAGCAGTCCGATCAGCACTGGCTCCAGCCGGAATCCGAGGAGCGTGCTGCCGGCAACGGTGAACGTCATGGACAGCAGCGCCCACAGATAGACGGCAATGACACCGATACCGAGTGCTCGGGCGCGGCGGGAGAACAGGAACCGCGAAATCAGCCAGACCGTGCCGAGTAGGCACAGGCCGCCGACGAGCGAGAAACTCAGCATCGGGAAGGGCAGCACCGCACCGGAATCGGGGAGGTAATGCATTGCCGTGCCGGATTCTGCGGTGGCACCGGAGAGTGCCTTCAACAGGTACGGAGTCCAGACGGTCAGAGCGACCAGTCCGGAGATCACGGCGATGACAGCGAGCCTGACGAGGGGGCCAAGCGCGGCTTTCCACGTGTTCTGGGCGCGTGCGGCAAGTACTGCGGCAACGACGGCCATCAGAGTCACGGCGAAGGCGGCGAATCCGAGGTACAGCGTGTAGACGGTTGCGGCGAAACCGAGGAACAGGCCCGTTCCGAGAATTGCGCCGGCTCCGGCAAATCGAGAGGCACCCGGGCGACCGAGAGCCCCCCACGCCAGGATCAGCACCGGCGGGATCAGGAGGTTGATGACGGCGCCGTACGCCTCGGGAGAGTTGTACGCCAACACGACGGCAGTGACGGCCAGTGCTGCGACGACGGCCCAATCGCGTCGAATCAGCTTGGTCCACAACACGAGTGCGACGACGGCGACGACAGCCAGGGAACCGATCGCATAAGGCTTGAAGGCTTCCCAGCCGTCCATGCCCAGTAGGTTCGCGACGCGTCCACCGATCCAGAACCAGCCGGCCGGGTAGAACGGCGGCAGATCCACGTACGTCATGTCCTGCAGCGCAGCAGAATCCGTCAACCGGGTCAGGTATTCGGTGCGAAACTGCTGATCGACGGAGACGCCGTGCAGATACAGACTTGTCGCCGCGAGGGGAAGACCGAGCGTCGTGGTGACGAAGCCGGAGAGCCCTGCCCACGAGAGGAGCTTCGCGACCCGCTCGGCCTTGCGGGCGCGGAACATCAGAACCGCGATACCGATCACCGCGATGCAGAGCACCTGCAGGACCGTCGTGACCGCCTGCGTGACGTTGGACGAAGTGAACGCCGGCCACTGCACTCGGCCGAAAGCAAAGAGCCCGACAGCGGCTACAACAGCGGCGACCAGCGCTCCGAGGACCATTTCCACCACCGTCGCCGTGGCATTACGCCACGGCGACGGGGTCGAAAGGTCTGTACTCGGAGCAGTTGTTGTTTCTGGCACGGGAGGAGCTTAAACCGGCAACTTCCGGAAGATCGGGCGCGGCACGTGGCGAAGACCCATCATGACGAAGCGCCACGGGCCGGGAGTCCAGACGATTTCCTTGCCCTTGTCCGAGGCGGCAACAGCGAGCTTCGCGACGATGTCCTTGTTGACCGTCAGCGGAGCTTCCTTGACGTGGGCGCTGAACTGGGTGCGCACCATGCCGGGGCGAACGACGGTTACCTGCGGTCCGAATTCCGCGAGAGCCTCGCCGAGTCCGAGGTAGAAGCCGTCCAGGCCCGCCTTGGTGGAGCCGTAGACGAAGTTGGCACGCTTGACGCGCTCGCCGGCAACCGACGACATCGCGATGATCTTGCCGAAGCCCTGAGCCTTCATCTTCTCGCCGAGAAGAACGCCGACCGAGACGGACGCGGTGTAGTTGACGTTTGCCACCAGAACGGCCTTGCGCTGGTTCTGCCACAGCTCTTCGGAGTCACCGTCCAGTGCGAAGGCGACGATGGCGACGTCGACGTCCCCGTTGGAGAACGCCTGGTCGATGACCTTCGGGTGCGATTCGAAATCAACGGCGTCGAAGTCGATGAGCTCCACCGAGGTGGCGCCCTTCGCTTCGAGCTGCTTGACCGCAGCTTCGCGTCCCGGGTCGCCGGGAAGAGCCGCCAGAATGACGCGGAGCGGCGCCTTCTTCAGGTATTCCTCACAGATGGCGAGGCCGATCTCGGAGGTTCCACCGAGAAGCAAAACGGTTTGCGGGTTACCTACAGCGTTGATCACAGTTCCAGCCTTCTGGACATATCGGAGGCGAAAACGCCTGTGGGGTCGTACTTGCGGCGCGTCGCGATCCACTCGTCGATGCGCGGGTACATGGCGTGGAAGGTTTCCGCGGACGTTCGCGAATCCTTGGCCGTGTAGAGGCGTCCACCGAATTCGAGGACACGCTTGTCGAGTTCGGTGACGAACTCGTTCAGGCCCGGCTTGATCCGGAAGTCGACGCAGATGTTCCAGCCCGGGATCGGGAAGCTCAGCGGCGCCTGGTTGCCCTCGCCGAACAGCTTGAACACGTTGAGGAACGAGTAGTGCCCGCTGCGCTGGATGTCGACGATGATCTTCTTGAACTCGTCGACGGCCTCGGGCGGAACCACGAACTGGTACTGCAGGAATCCGTTGGATCCGTACGCGCGGTTCCACTCACCGAACATGTCGAGGGGGTGGTAGAACTGCGTCAGATTCTGGACCTTGCCGCGATACTTGCCGGACTTGCGGAACCAGACCTCACCGATCGCGGTGAAGTTGAACTTGTTGGCCAGCCCGTTCGGGAAGACGTCGGGGAACGTCAGCAACTGCGGTGCATCGAATGCGAGCGGGTTCTTCTGCAGCTTGGCCGGAAGCTGATCGAGCTTCGCCAACGATCCGCGCGAGACTGCCGCACGACCGAGCTTCGGGGGCGCGGAAATCGCGTCGAACCAGGCGCTCGAGTACTCGTAGTTGGCCTCGCTGCCGTCGCTGTGCAGCGCGATGGTCTCGTCGAGGCTGTTGGTGACGTCGCCGTCGGCAATGAAGTACGCCGTCTCGGTCGGTGTCATCTTGATGGTGGCGCGCAGGATGATGCCCGTCAGGCCCATGCCGCCGATCGTGGCCCAGAACAGCGCGGCCTTGGGGTCGTTGCGCCCGCCCTTGGGGGTGAGAGTGCGAACCTTGCCGTCGGCCGTCAGCAGATCCAACGACACGACGTGGTTGCCGAAGCTGCCCGCGCTGTGGTGGTTCTTGCCGTGGATATCCGAGCCGATGGCGCCGCCGATCGTGACCTGGCGAGTACCCGGCAGGACCGGAACCCACAGGCCGAACGGCAGAGCAGCCTTCATCAGCTGGTCCAGATTCACGCCGGCGTCGACATCCACCAGAGCGGTGTCGCGATCGATGCGATGAATGCGGCTGAGTGCATTCATGTCGACGACCAGCCCGCCGGCGTTCTGCGCCGGGTCGCCGTACGAGCGGCCGAGGCCGCGCGCGATGACGCCGCGTCGCAGATGTGAGGGCTTGGAATCGTTCTGTTCTGCAACCTGGGCGACCGCGTTCGCGATCACTTCCACGTCGGGGGTGGACAGCACCTGTGCGGTGGTGGCGGCGGTGCGTCCCCAACCGGTGAGGGTGCGGGCTTGGGTGTGGAGAGCCGGCTTCGGCGTCTCTTCTGCTGTCGTGGACATCAAGGTAGAGGTTACCTGGGAGTAGTGCCGACGGCTCCGACTCGAGTGGTTACTCTCGTCGTCGTGCCCGAAACACCTGCAAGTCACCAGCACGAACCCCACGTCCCGCTGCCCGTCGAGATTCCGGTCACGACGGACATCGCCGACGACGCGTTGGACCTGAAAACGCAGATCGTCCGGTTCGTCGCGACGGGTGGGTTGTCGGCGGTCGTGGACTACGGGCTGTACGCATTCCTGTTCAAGGTCGTCGGCCTCGATCTGAGCGTGGCCAAGTCGATCAGCTTTATTGCCGGCACTACGACGGCGTATCTGATCAACCGGCGGTGGACGTTCAAGGCCGAGCCTTCTCGCGCCCGCTTCATCGCTGTCGTCGCGTTGTATGCGATCACTTTTGCGGTTCAGGTCGGGCTCAACGCGCTGATGGTGCATGTGCTCGCCGACGAGTGGTGGCGCATGCCGCTGGCCTTCGTCATCGCGCAGGGCACCGCGACGGTCATCAACTTCATCGTTCAGCGGGCAGTGATCTTCAAGATCAAGTAACGGTTCGGGGTGGATTAGCGCATTCGTCCGGTTTCGTGGGAGAGAATCGAGCCCATGATCATCGTTCTCGATTCTTCGGCCCTGACCAGGGGCGCACGGTTCGACGCCGCCATCGCCGACGCTCGCGCACTCGGACACCGCGTCGTCGTGCCGCGATTGGTCGTTCTCGAAGTTGCGAGTCGCTATCGCGAGGAATCGGCGGAGATGATCGCGGCCCTGAGCGTCCAGGCGCGCATGTACGACCGACTGGGATTGCGGCGCGACCTCACCAGATTCGTCGACGCAGCTCACGACAAGGCCGACGGCTATGTCGACGACGTGATCGAAGACCTCGTGGCGATCGGTGTCGAGGTGGTCGATCCAGTCGACGTGTCGCATCTCGAGGTGGCCGAGAGGGCGATCTCGCTGCGTCGGCCCTACACCGACAAGAAGAAACGTGACGGATATCCGGCGACCCTGAACTGGCTGACCGTGCTCGATCTTGCCGACCGGAACCCGGGCGTCGACGTGATCTGGGTCAGCTCCGACGCACGGGCGTACGGCGACGGCGAAGACGGGGTCTGGCACGCGGATCTCGCGCGTGAACTGGCGGCGCGCGGCCTCGAGTATCGGGTCCGGTGGGCGTCGGACATCCCGCTGATCGACGGACCGGTGCAGGTGGAGCAGGTGGCTGAGGTCGCACCCGAGGCCCCGGTTGCTCAGGGCTTCGTGGAGCCGGAAGCGGTCGTTCCAGCAGAGATTCCCGAACCCGCGGCCCCTGTGGTTCCCGCAGCGCCCGTCGTTCCGGAGGCACCGCCATCAGCTCCCGCACCCAAGCCCGTACAGCGCGCAGCGCGGACGAGAGTTGCGCCGCAGCGCATCGAACCCGCCCCGAAAGCTCAGTCCGGTGGACTGCGCGGTCTGGGGAAGGTCATCGGCGGGCGGAAACGAAAGGTCACGATCGTCGACGATCTCGACGAAGTCGACCTCTTCGGTGCCTGATCGCTTCTAATCTGGACAGATGTCTCTGTTGCCGACTGTCAGTCGTAGGACCGGAACTCGATACGGCAGGCCGAGTATCGAATCGCAGGTCCTCTACAACGCGTGTCGATGGATGCTTCGGCCAGTGGTCGGGATCGCTCCGCTGACGCCTGGCGCCATGCGCCGCGCCGCAGTGCTGGACTCGGCCGCGGGTGTACGCATTCCCTCCGGGATCGATCGGGAAGCGATTCGTTTTCCAGGTTTCGACGGTGAGCTCGTGCGGACGGCAGGCTCGACGGCTGATCTGCGCGACGGTGTAGTTCTCTACCTGCACGGCGGCGGGTTCATGTGTTGCGGGCTCAACACGCATCGACCGGTGGTTGCCGGCATCGCCAAGCGAACCGGCCTTCCGGTCATGCACGTCGCGTATCGGCAGTTGCCGAGCACGAGCATCAGTGGGTCCGTCGACGACTGTCTGGGTGCATACCGGTGGCTCCTCGAACAGGGAGTATTGCCGGAAAAGGTTGTCTTCGTTGGTGATTCGGCCGGAGGTTTCCTGGTTTTCGCGACGGCGCTTGCAGCTGTTTCCGCCGGGCTCGAGGTTCCGGCCGGACTGGTCGGACTCTCGCCGCTCCTCGATCTCGATTGCACCACCAAATCGGTTCACGCCAATGCTCGACGCGACGTCATCGCCCCGGTGTCGGCATTGATAGCGATCGGAAAGCTTGGCGGACAGACGAACTCACCTGTCGACGGCGATCTGGCCGCGCTGCCACCGTCGTTGCTGATCGCCGCTGAATCCGAGGTTCTCAGAGTTGATTCGGAGGTGATGGCGCAGCGGCTCGCCGCCGCGGGGGTGCCGTGCTCGCTGCAGATCTGGAACGGTCAGGTTCACGCGTTTCCCGCCGTGTGGCCTGGCTTGCCGGAGAGCCGGGCTGCGTTACGCGACGTTGCCAGGTTCATTCGCACCAGGCTCGATGCGGTCCCACCCCAGGCCGCGGGCGAAAGTTGTTCGGGAAGTTGAACTTCCGTTCCACCTATGGATTCTCGTGTGCTGCCGGATTCTCGTGCCCTGACGTTGCGGTAGATGCCATCGCGCGGGCATAGATCGATTCGAGTTCGGTTACCGCCGAACGTCGATCGACGTTGTCGGGATCGAGGCGATGTTGGAGGTTGATTCCGAGAGTGCCGGCCAGAAGGGTGACGGCAACCAACTCCGGATTGGCGACCGGTGTGTCGATCGAACGCAGGTAGTCCGCGTACAGCGTTCGCATTGCGACGTACTGCTCTGCGTAGGTCTCGCGGATGGTGGACCCGGGAATCACGGCTTCGATCAGGATGGTCGAGAAGATTCGTGCCTCGGGGTACGACATCAACACGAAGTTGGCTTCGATCAATGCTTCGATTCCGGTCGCCGAGGATGATGCCAACTCTGCGCGCAACTTCTCCATGCCCCACCGGAATGCGTCTTCGACGACGGCTCGTAGAAGCCCGTCTTTCGATCCGAAGTGCCAGGCCACAGACCCTCGGCTGATGCCGGATCTTTCCGCCACGGCTTGTACGGACATAGCGGCCGACCCGCCTTCCGCAGCCAGTTCGGCCGCGGCCTTCACCAGTCGCCGTCTGGTTTCCTCGGAAATCTCCTGCTTGCGTGTCGACGCCATTCGGTGTTCCTGCCTTCTTTCGTTCTCGAGTGCAGCCAATTCCGGCACGCGGTGACGTCGACGTGCCCGTCGGGGCCGAGACCTGCGCACCGGCACTCATGCTACGAGGCCGGC
Organism: Rhodococcus baikonurensis; assembly: GCF_040489275.1. Classification (NCBI taxonomy): domain Bacteria; kingdom Bacillati; phylum Actinomycetota; class Actinomycetes; order Mycobacteriales; family Nocardiaceae; genus Rhodococcus; species Rhodococcus baikonurensis. The sequence goes on from NZ_JBEUOQ010000009.1 coordinate 246,107, forward strand.
CATCGGACGGCCGTATTCCTCTCTCGATACCCTCTTGCCTATGTTGATCGTCCAGTTCTATGCTGAGCGTCCAATAACTTAACGGAAATGGGCGGACATGGAACTCATCGATCTGACTAGAACTCTCGATCCGGCCGATCGGGAACTGCTCCCCGAGGGTTTGAAGGCACTGGCTTCCGTCGTTGCCCCCTCGGTGGCCTACTCGCACCCCGCAGGTGCCGGACGCGACGAGTTCGCGGCAGCACTGCAGTGCGGAGTTCATGATCTTCCGGACGGTGAGGGGTGGGGATCGGAGATGTTGAGTGAGTTCAACAGCCATCTGGGCACACACGTCGACGCGCCGTTGCACTACGGATCAACCTCAGAGGGTAAGCCTTCTCGCACGATCACAGACATCGCGTTGGATGAATTATTCTGCGAGACAATGGTGCTCGACCTGCGCGGCCGGTGCGAGGCGAATCAGCCGATCTCGGTGGACGCGCTGAAAGCTGCCCTGGCGGAAAACGGTGCGTCCGTTCCCCAGAGTGGTGCCGTGTTGCTCCGTACCGGACAAGAGAGCTTCACCTTGGCCGATCCAGGGTTCTTTCAGTATCCAGGGATGAGTCGCGAAGGCACGCTGTTTCTCGCCGAGCAAGGCGCGAAGGTGCTGGGCACCGACGCTGCCGGCTGGGACTTGAGCTTTGCAGTAATGGCGCAGAAATTTCGTGACACCGGCGACAACTCGGTTCTCTGGGACGGGCACCGGGCCGGACGCGAACGTGAAGTATTCATCGTTCAGCAGCTGTCGAACCTCGCCGCGCTTCCGCCCTCGGGATTTCACGTGGCGTTCTTCCCGATCAAGCTTGCGCGAGCCAGCGCTGCCCCGGCTCGTGTGGTCGCGTTCGTCTGAGCAAAATTCCCGCCTGACTTAACGAACAATTCAGTGAAAGGTATTGATTCACAGTGAAACTTGCGACCGTCGAATACGAAAAGACCCAGCAGACGGCTCTGGTGACGGGCAGCGGCGAGCAACTGTTGTTACTCGAGCGAGCTCATCATGATGTGACGGGAAAACCGGCTCCAGAACTGGAAACCATGCAAACCATCATCGAAGGTGGTCCGGCGGCACGGGAGATCCTGGATCGGCTTGCAGACGAGCAGCCGGCAAGTGCAATCGTCGACGCGGATGATGTGCGCTGGATGTCGCCGCTTCCTCAGCCGGTCCAGATCCGAGACTTCGGCTGCTTCATGGATCACTTCCGCAACGCTCGCGCCCGAATTCAAGGGGTCGCACTCGAGGACGTCGAACTGCCGAAGATCCAGTTGGAGCGCCCGCTGTATTACATAGCGAACCGATTGGCGATGACCGGACACGAATCCGACGTCGTGTGGCCCGAGTACTCGAGCCTGCGCGATTACGAACTCGAATTCGCCTGTGTGCTGGGGCGCGGTGGAAGCGACATCTCACGCGCGGATGCCCCTGCGCATATCTTCGGTTACACCATCTTCAACGATTTCAGCGCCCGCGATACTCAGCTCGAGGAGATCTCCACCGGACTCGGTCTCAGTAAGAGCAAGGACTTTTCGAACGCGAATGTCCTCGGCCCCTGGATCGTGACGGCCGACGAAGTCGGTGATCCATACCAACTCGAGATGACCGCGAGAATCAACGGAGACGAGGTGAGCCGAGGAACCAGCGCCGACATGGACCATCGTTTCGAGGACGTGATTTCGTTCGCCTCGACTTCCACGCGGCTGTACCCGGGTGAAGTCTTCTGTTCCGGCACCGTGCCGAGTGGATGCGGCTTGGAACACGGGCGGTTCCTCGAACCGGGAGACGTAGTCGAACTCGAGGTCGCCGGCCTCGGTGTATTGAGGAATCGAGTGGTGGCGTGAGCGGCGAAGTCATGGTTCTCGGTGTCGGCGCGACTCCCTTCGGGCGGCACGCCGATACCTCGGCCTCGGAATTGGCGGGGCGTGCGGCGATCGATGCCGTCGAAGACGCGGGCCTGACCCGCGGTGACGTCGGTGCAGTCTTCTACGCGACCGTCAGTCAGAAGGCGATCGACCGGCAGCACATGATCCCAGGCCAGATTGCCTTGAGGCCTTACGGTTTCGGTGGAGTCCCGGTCGTCAATGTCGAAAATGCCTGCGCCGGCGGGGCAACGGCACTCTGGCTGGCGATCGCCCACGTTCGCGCCGGTCTGTCCGAGGTCGCATTGGCGGTCGGGGTGGACAAGCTGGTGTGCTCGGATCCGGCTCGAAGTCTGGAGGTGTTCGACGGTGCGCTCGACGTTGCGCATCGCGACGAGACGCTCGCCGGCCTCGCTTCCCTCTCCGCTCCGGTGCCGGGTGAACTCGGATCGCAGGGTGAGCGTTCGGTGTTCATGGAGATCTACGCTTCTCTTGCTCGGGCGCACATGGAGAGATTCGGAACGACCGAATTCGAACTCGCGTCCGTAGCAGCCAAAAATCATGCGCATTCCGTGCACAATCCGCGGTCGCACTTTCGCAAACCCTTCACTGTCGACGAGGTGCTTGCCGCGAGGCGAGTCGCGTGGCCTCTGACCGTTCCGATGTGCTCGCCCGTCAGTGACGGTGCAGCGGCGGTCGTTGTGACCACTGCAGACTTTGCGCGAAGGCACGATTCCTCTCGGCGGGCGGCGCGGGTACTCGGTTGCAGCTTGGTGTCAGGCACGGATCGGGCCGCAGATGACGTGGAGAGTCACATCGGTCGCCGAGCGGCAGTGAGCGCATACGAGGAAGCCGGAGTCGGGCCAGGCGATGTGGATGTGGCAGAGGTCCACGACGCCACGGCCTTCGGTGAAGTACAGCAGGTCGAGAATTTGGGGTTCTGCCCGATCGGTGAGGGCGGCGCATGGTCGGCGTCCGGTGCGAGTTCATTGGGAGGCGTGCGTCCGGTCAATCCGTCAGGTGGGCTCGAATCCCGTGGTCATCCGGTCTCGGCAACGGGACTGGCGCAGGTCTTCGAGCTTGTCACGCAGTTGCGTGGACAAGCAGCGCGGCGACAGGTTCCCGGGGCTCGAATCGCGGTCGCAGAGAACGGCGGAGGTCTCTACGGCATCGAGGAAGCCGTCGCCGCGGTCACGATCTTGGGAGGGCCACGATGAACGCGGACATGATGAACGATGAACCGATGGCGCCAGGCTTGCACGAGCAAGCGGGATATGCGGATCTGATTCTGTCGGCGCTGCGACGCCGACCAGACCACATCGCGTTTCGATTCACGGATCGGAACGGTGATCGGGCCGAGCTGACATATCGGCAGACCGCGGAACAGATCGAGCGGATTGCAGGTGTCCTCGGTAGCCTCGCTCTGCCGGACGGAGGCGGGGTAGCCCTGCTGGCGGGTCCGTGTCCTGAAGCATTCACGGTCATGGCCGCGGCGTGTCTGGCGGGCGTGCGCTACACGGCACTCCATCCGCTCGCGACCGAAGAGAACGACAGGATGGTGCTGAAAGACAGTGGTACCGATCTCCTGTTGGTTGCCGACGGACAGTTCCAGGCGCGCGCCGAAGCGGCGCAGACTCGAGTGATGTCACTGTCAGCCCTCGAATCGGCGTGTGAATTAGTTACGGCGGGAACAGGTTCAGGCTTCGGCGGTCAGGGTCGAGCTTTGTATCTCTTCTACACCGGTGGAACTACCGGTGAGCCGAAGGGCGTCATGCTCAGGGATCGATCCTTGGTCGCCAATGCCTGGGCCTGCACCACGTGGGAGTGGCCGGCTGATACCACCATGCTGCTCACTACGCCGATGTCTCATGCTGCCGGTCTGCTCGTCGCACCCGGTCTGCTGCGAGGTGCAAGCTTCGAGTTGCACCGGTCGTTCGACCCGGACAGGGTTGTCGATTCAATCGAAAATGACGGAGTCACAGCTACATTCGTCGTTCCTACGATGCTCTACGCCTTGCTCGACCATCCACGTCTGTCGGATGCGAATCTGTCCGGGCTGAACTGGATGCTTTACGGTGCTGCACCCATCGACCCCACCAGGCTCGCGCAGGCAGGGGCGGTGTTCGGGCCGATCCTCAGCCAGCACTACGGTCAGGCCGAAGCCCCGAATGCGTTGACGGTGCTCGATACACGTGAGCACACGGACGATCCCGCAGTTCTGGGGAGTTGTGGGCGCGCGATGCCAGGTGTCGAAGTGGTGTTGTTCGACGAGCAGGGAAACGAGACCGCGACGGGCGTACCCGGCGAGCTTTGTGTGCGAGGTCCGCTCGTGATGGACGGCTATTGGAACAAACCTGAACAAACCGCTGCAGCGCTCGCGAATGGGTGGTTGCACACCGGCGACGTTGCTCGGATCGACGAAACTGGGCTCATCTCGATCGTCGACCGCATCAAGGACACAATCATCAGTGGTGGATTCAACGTCTACCCGCGCGAAGTCGAGGACTCGCTCGGACGTCATCCCGCAGTGGCCGCCTGTGCAGTATTCGGTGTCCCCGATCCTCAATGGGGAGAAGCGGTTACCGCGGCAGTCGTACTGAAGACGGGATGGTCGGTCACGCCCGAGCAGCTCGTCGCACACGTCAGATCACACAAGGGCCCGATCTGGGCGCCCAAGGAGATTTCAATTCTGGAAGCGTTGCCGCTCACTGCCTTGGGGAAGGTCGACAAGAAGGCACTCCGAGGAGCTTCACAGACCTAGAGACGCGACAACTGCACATGCGAGGGCGTCGGCAGATCCGGGGGCGAAGGGCAGGAAGAGTTCGGGCTCGATCAATTCCACTTCCATGAGTAGTGGTTGATCCACCGGCCCCACGACGTCCACACGCGCATAAAGCAATTCGCCGGGACCGCAGGGGGCTGCGGCCAGCGCCGCGTCGGCCACCGCGAGTTCGGCGGTGGACGGTTCGTGGACGTGGTTGGTTCCGCCGTGGAACTCCTGCACACGGAAATCGTTGGTGGCCGGGATCTTCCGGACGGCATGGGAGTAACGCCCACCGAGGTGGATGATCGAGCGCTCACCGTCGACGACGTCCGAGATGAAGGGCTGAACCAATGCGTCGTTACCGCCGTCGAGGATCGAGCTGAGGTGAGTGCGGGCCTGCGCGGACCCCGCGGCAAACTTCCCCACTCCGACAGCGCCGGCTGACACCGCAGGCTTGACGATGACGTCGGCACTCTCGAACGAAGGGAGGGTGAGTGTTTCGCTCCTTCCGGGGGTGATCACCGCAGTGGGGACGATGGGGACGCCGGCCGCGGCAAGTTCAGTCAGGTATCCCTTGTGGGCGTTCCACTTCACGATCGAGAGCGGATTGGCGATCGGGGCGGTCAGCTGAGCGAGAACGGCAAGAAATTCGTCGAGGCGCTGGGTGTAGTCCCAGGTCGAACGGATCAGAACCAGGTCGGCGTCGATGTCGTGGAGGGACGGACTCGACCACGGCGCCATTGTCGACGCAACGCCGTAGGTGGTGAGAGCTTCCATGACGAGTTTGCTTTCGACATCCGCCTCGCGGGCGGCGCCGTCACAGGTGAGCAGGAGAACCGTGGTCATGTCACGATGCTTTCACGGCCGGCGGCTTTCACGACTAGCGAGGTGGTCCCTCGTCGAGGACGAGGGAACCGGTCCCGGGTTGCCCCGTTGCATCCACCCACGTCACTGCGACGGTGTCGCCGGGGCGGTGCGAGCTCATCGCCGCATTGAGATCGGCCGACGACGCGATCCGGCTGCCACCGAACTCCGTGATGACCGCACCTTTGGTGAGCCCCACCCGCTCGGCCGGCGAATCGAAGCTCACGGCAACAACTTCGGCGCCGGCCGGCATGTCTGCGTGGTCCTTCACCGCGACACCGAGCACGGGCGTCGGCCCCACGCGCACGGTTTCGGAGGAGCGGCCACCGAGTACCTGATCGACGATCGGTAGTGCCGTGTCGATCGGTATCGCGTAGGACTGAGGCGCCGGAGAGGTTTCGGTGCGGTCGGTGACGGCGTTGCCCGCGCTGCTGACGCCGATCAGTTCGCCCACGGCGTTGACCAGCGGGCCACCGGAATCGCCCGGCCGGATGTCCGCGTCCACCTCGATGAGGCCTTTCAACTGGTTTCGCGATCCGTCGGACGCGTTGCGGGTGTTGACGGTGACACCGAGGTTGGTGATGACGCCGGGAGCTGGGACGGGTACGCCGCCACCTTCGGCATTTCCGATTGCGGTGACGGCGTCCCCGCGAGCGGCTTCCGCGGACTTCCCGACCACTGCCACCGGCAGATCGGTGGCGCCCGCGAGGCGCAGGACGGCAAGGTCGCTGACGCTGTCGTACCCGAGGATCTCGGCGTCGTAGATCAACCCGTTGGACATGCTGACGGCGGTGACGTCCGAGGCTCCGCTGATGACGTGGTGATTCGTGAGCACCACCCCGTCAGGGGAGAGCACGATCCCGGTCCCGGCAGTGGTGGTGAATCCGGCCGGCGCCGTGATGGTGACGATGGTGGGGACCACCCGGGCCGAGAGCTCCTCCGGAGTGAGTGGAACAACGGGCGCGGGTGGGGTGGTCGTGATGACCGTGACGGGGGCGGACTCGATCGTGCCTGGAGTCAGGGGCGGGGCGACCAGCGCGAGACCGCCGAGGCCGGCTGCGAGAACGACGGCCGTCCACAGGCCGCGTCTGCTCGCGCGTTTGGTCATCCAGCCGTCCGTCCCGCCGGTCGTCACCCCATCGAGTGTGAAAGGTGAAGATTACCCAACCGGCAACGATCAAGACATGCGATGGCGCAACAGCATGTAGACGCCGCGACGCATGAACGAGGTGGCGAGTGCGCGTGCGTCGCCGATTCGGACGTCCATTGCGGAGACGAGAGTCGGATCCGATTCCCGGAGATCTTTGTGGAATGCCGCTGCCTGGCGCGCCTGATCCTTGGCCAGACGCACACTCCACTGTCCGGCGTTGACACGGAAGGACGCGAGGGGCTTGGCGATCGCATAGACGTCGCCTTGGAGTGCGACGGCGGTGTACGTGGCTTCGTCGATGACGTACGGGTTGGTGTCGTCCCACCATCCGATGGCCTTCAAGGCGGATCGCTTCATGAGGACACATCCGGGCTCGCCGAAGATGTTCGCTCCTGCCGTTACGGTTTTTCGGGCCGCGTCGCGCCCGGTGACCAGTCCCTTCAACCCTGCAAGTCCGCGCGCGGAGAGGATGGTCTTTCCGTTTGCATCGACCAGTTTGCGTTGCGATGCCACGAGTACCACCGAGGGGTGCTCGTCGAAAGCCGCGACCTGTTCCGCCAGGCACTCGGGGTAGATGGTGTCGTCACCGCACACCAGTTTCAGGAGCTCCCCGTTCGCGGCTTCGCTGACCCGGTCCCAGTTTCGCTTCGCTCCGCCTCCGGCCTCGGTCGAGAGGATCTCGATTCGCGGATCGTCGGCGTATCGTTCCAGGACCTTGACGGTGTCGTCGGTCGACGAATGATCCGAGATGATCAGCTCGAAGTCCTGGTAGGTCTGATTCAGGATCGAGTCGATCGTCTCGGCAATGTAGTCGGCATTGTTGTAAGCCGGGACGACGACGGAAACACGCGGAGTCATGAGTTGCCTGTTCTCTTGTTTCGACTGAACGAGAAATCGCGGTAACCGAAGAAGCTTGCTGTTGCGGTTACCGCAGTGATGACGAGTTGTGACGGGATAGGCGGAAAGTGCAGGACCGAGACCGCAACGGTCATCAGTGCGAGGTTGATCACGAAGGCGCCGAAGTTGACGACGACGAACCGCCAGAAGTCACGCAGGAAGTGACCGCGAACTTCGAAGACCAGGTAGCGGTACATCGCAAAAGCACACAGCAGGTTGCAGACGTACCCGGCGACGATCGCGAAGTGGTAACCGAACTGATCGCCGAGCGCGATCTGCCAGGCAATGAACCAGGCAGTTCCGAGAACTGTGTTGACTCCGCCGACGAGCAGAAACGCAAGGGCCTGATTCTTGACGACGCGCATCAACGGACCCGGCCTGCCGGTCATTCCGGCGGGGGGTGTTGCAGTCGAATCCGGTGAAGCCATCAGCCTTCGCCGAACGTGGGCAGCAGCCCGGCCGACACGGCATCTCGAAGCGACGGTGCTGCTGTGTCCTTTGCGGACAGCGTGATGTTCAAGGGCTCGCCGCCACGGCCCACTGTGGGCCAGTCGATCGCGATGTCTGGATCGAGGGGATGGACCTCGTGCTCGCGTTCGGGGGCGTATCCCGTCGAGCACAGGTAAACCACTGTCGAGTTGTCCTCGAGGGACAGGAAGGCGTGCCCCAGCCCTTCGGACAGAAAGATCGCTCTGCGGTCGACGTCGTCGAGAAGGACCGAATCCCATTCGCCGAAGGTCGGCGATCCCACGCGGAGGTCGACGGCGATATCGAGGATCGCGCCTTTGACGCACGTGACGTACTTGGCCTGTCCGGGAGGGACGTCGGCAAAATGGATGCCGCGTAGGACACCGGCAGCGGAGACCGAGCAATTTGCCTGTTGAAGATCGAGCGTGCGGCCGGTGATCTCGGAGAATCCAGGTTCGCGGAACCATTCGAGGAAGACTCCGCGGTCGTCGCCGAACTGCTTGGGTGTGAATTCCCAGGCCCCTGGCACTTTCAGTTCGCGATACTGGCTCATCACGTGAGTATCTGCCATGTCACCAGTCCTTGCCGCGGTCGAGAAGTTCGAGAAGGTATTTTCCGTATCCGGATTTGAGGAGCTTCTCAGCACGAATGCGTAGCTCGTCGTCGGTGATGAATCCGTGCCGCCAGGCAACTTCTTCGGGCGCGCCGATCTTGAGTCCCTGGCGCTCCTCGATCGTGCGCACGTAGTTCGACGCGTCGAGAAGCGAATCGAAAGTTCCGGTGTCGAGCCACGCGGTGCCGCGAGGAAGTACTTCGACCTGGAGGCGACCAGCTTCGAGATACGCACGGTTGACGTCGGTGATCTCGTATTCGCCGCGTGCCGATGGTTCGAGGTCCTTGGCGATGGCGACGACGTCGTTGTCGTAGAAATACAGGCCAGGCACCGAATAGTTGGAGCGCGGGTTCGCCGGCTTCTCCTCGAGCGAGACGGCTTTGCCTTCGCGGTCGAACTCGATGACTCCGTAAGCCGTGGGGTCCGAAACCCAGTACGCAAATACGGCGCCACCGTCGATGTTCTCGAAGCGCGTGAGCTTACTACCCAGACCTGGGCCGTAGAAGATGTTGTCGCCGAGGACGAGGGCCGCGGATTCGGAACCGATGTGGCCGGCCCCGAGTACGAATGCTTGTGCGAGACCATTCGGCTCGTGCTGGATCTGGTAGGTCAGGTCGACGCCGAACTGCGAGCCGTCGCCGAGCAACCGCTGGAACTGCGGTGCGTCGTCTTCTGTGGTGATGATCATGATGTCGCGAATCCCGGCCAGCATCAGAGTACTGAGCGGGTAATAGATCATCGGTTTGTCGTAGACGGGGACCAGCTGTTTGCTCACGCCGAGCGTGATGGGGTGCAACCTCGACCCCGTGCCGCCCGCCAGAATGATTCCGCGCATGCCTCGAAGTGTTCCAGTGTTCGCTGGAGAAACAAATCTCGGGCGCACGGTATCGTGCGTGGCCGGTAGGTAGATCGGTTCGATTCGGTGATCGTGGAGGCGCAAACGTGAGAGTTCTCGTGACTGGCGGTGCAGGCTTCATCGGCGCCAATTTCGTCCATCAGACGGTGGCAGAGCGTCCCGATGCCGAGGTCACGGTGCTCGACGCGCTGACCTACGCGGGCAACAAGTCTTCGCTCGATTCGATAGCCGACCGCATCACGTTTGTTCACGGCGACATCACCGACGCAGTGCTCGTAGACGAACTGGTGAGCGCCGCCGACGTCGTCGTTCATTTTGCCGCCGAGTCGCACAACGACAATTCGCTCGCTGATCCGTGGCCGTTCGTGCAGACCAACATCGTGGGAACGTTCACACTCCTGCAGGCTGTGCGCAAGCACGACGTCAGGTACCACCATATTTCCACCGACGAGGTGTACGGAGACCTCGAACTGGGCGATCCGGACCGTTTCACGGAGTCGACCGCGTACAACCCGTCGAGCCCTTACTCGTCGACCAAGGCATCGAGCGACATGTTGGTGCGCGCGTGGACCCGTTCGTTCGGTGTCCGGGCCACCCTGTCGAACTGCTCGAACAATTACGGCCCTTATCAACATGTCGAGAAGTTCATCCCACGGCAGATCACCAATGTTCTCGCCGGATTGCGTCCCAAGTTGTACGGCGACGGTTTGAACGTCCGTGACTGGATTCATGTCGACGACCACAACAGCGCGGTCTGGGCGATCATCGACGGTGGCCGGATCGGTCAGACCTACTTGATCGGCGCTGATGGTGAGGTGAACAACCGAACTGTCATGGAGTCGATTCTGCAGATATTGGGCCGTGGCGCCGACGAGTTCGATTTTGTCACCGACCGCCCGGGGCACGACGTGAGGTACGCGATCGACTCGAGTCTGCTGCGCGAAGAACTGGGCTGGTCACCACGCTACGAGGACTTCCGTAGTGGTCTGGAAGCGACAATCGACTGGTACCGCGACAACGAACAGTGGTGGCGTCCGCAGAAGGACGCGACCGAGCAGGCATACGTGGCAGCCGGCGAGAAGACCACTTCCTAGCGTGCAGCCAGATTGCGGCGGATGGAGTCGAGGGTCGACGCTATCCCGGCAGGCAACGGGCGATGTGTGCGCTGGTCCAGATCAGTCCACACGATCGATCGTAGCCGTAGGTCTCGGGCTTGCGCCGAAGCGAGTGGAGAACTGGCGAGCACAACGTTGGGGCGTTTTCTGAAGACGGTGTGGCACGCGCCGAGGATCGCCCCGATGGTGACGCTGCGTCCGGACGCGTAGATCTTGGTGACCGTCGGTTCCTGCGACGCTTCCGCTCGGGTGAAGCTGTCGACCACCATTTCGGCCGCGTCGGAGACGTAGACGTAGTCCCGAAGCGTGTCCATGGGAACGTAGATCGAAATGGGCATCGACAGCAGATAGCCTCGGCAGAGGTGCGAAATCAGGCCTTGGGGTTTCGCCAGATTCTGACCCGGGCCGTAGAGATTTGCGAATCTTCCTATGACAGTGCGGGTTCCGCTTCCGGAGCCGAATTCGCGAACAATCGATTCGGCATCGAGCTTTGCTCGCCCGTAGTCGGCCAGTGGATTGGTCGCGCTTGTTTCGGTGTGCGGTGCTCCGGGAGCTCCGGCGTAGACGCCGCCGGCAGACGAAGCGTGGAAGACGGTCCCGACGCCTGCGTCCGCCGTCCCCAGCTCGTCGAGAACGTCCTTCATGAGTTGGTTCTCGCGAGCGAATTCGTCACTGCTCGTACCGTTCACACCTGCACCGGCGCACCACGCCATTCGCCACGGGCCGCCGGCGGCGTCAGTAACCAGTTTCCTGGCATCGGCGAACAGGATTTCTCTGGCCAGAGTGGGTTCGCCCCACGGGACGCGGCTGGTGCGGATGTCGGCCCCACGGCGCTCGAGTTCGCGGGCCACGGAGCTGCCGAGGAGGCCGCCGCTGCCGACTACCCACGTGGGGACATTCATTGTTATGCGGGTGGCTCGGTGGCGTTCCGACGCCCCAACGGGCCTGACGCGGGGTCGCTGACGATGAGGTACGGCGGCTTTCCCATTGCCGTCTTGACCGCGACACCGATGTATTCGGCGATCACACCCAACGAGAAGAGCACCGCCCCGAAACCGAACAGCATTACGATCATCGTCGACGCCCATCCACGTACCTCGACGCCGGCATCGAAGAACACGTACGACGCCAACACGTAGAGGACGATGACGAGACCGCCGACAGCGAACAGGAAGCCGATCAAGCTGACCATTCGCAGGCCCTTGGTGCCGCTGGAGAGAACCATTCGCCAGAAATGCGACAGCAAGCTTCTGAGGTGATATCCAGATGCGCGTCCGCGTTCCTCCCGCAATTGAACCGGGCTGGTGGTGACCTCGCCAGCGATCCATCCGAGGGCCACATCGAGGTACGCCTCTGATCCGGCGTAGGCGGCGACCGACCGTCCGACCTCTCCTAGGACGAGTCGGAAGCTTTGATACTTCACCGAGTTCTCGGACGAGAGAATTTTCGTGGTCAGCCATTTCGACGACTTCGACGCTGCGTTGCGAAGGGCTCCGTGGGGTGCCGCGTTCACGGGCTGCGCGTAGACGAGGGTGGCCTGTTGGTCGAGTGCAGTGTCGAGGAGTCCACCGATGTCAGCCGGGTCGTGCTGGCCGTCTTCATCCATGGTGACGACCCATTCGCCTCCACTCGACGCCATTCCCGCCAGTGTTGCCGGGTGTTGGCCGAAGTTGCGTGAGAGCCAAATGGGTCGGATGAAGTCGTGTCGTCTCGCCAGTTCACGGATGACGGCAGCAGATCCGTCCGGACCGTGGTCGAAGACGAGAAGGACTTCTTCGACGACCAACGGCCGCCCGCCGGGAGTGATCTGGGTTTTCGTCAGGGGGAGTATCTCGTCGATGAGTGCGTTGAGAGTACGTTCGCCCTGGTAAACCGGCACGACGACGGAAATTCGGTGCGGTTGCACCGACTCGGGTGTGCCATCGGTCTTCACAGGCGGGGAGTGTATACGTCGCCGTGGGTCGGCATCTCGGCGTGGGGGCGTACATGTCGGCGAATCGTGAAGTTATGATCCGGATCACTCGACGAAAGTGAGTCTTCAGTGGCCGAGTTCGAAGATCACACCAACGATCGACGCGAGAACAATCGTGAGAACACCGGCGTTCCGGGGAGAGCCGATATGGGTAGCGGTGATACCACCGACACCGAGTACACGGCCCGGTTGCGTGAGCTACAAGGCGCTCGATGGAAGCGCGTTCTGAACGTGCAAGCGCCGTATCAGTGGAATATCGGACGTTTCCTCGGCGGACGGAAGGTGCTCGACGTCGGCTGCGGGATCGGCCGAAATCTGCGAAATCTTCCCCCTGGCAGTGTCGGGGTGGACCACAACGACCATTCGGTGGAGTTCTGTCGATCGCTCGGTTTCGAGGCGTACTCGTCGGCGGAATTTCATTCCGAAAGCGATCAGCGAACCTTCGACGGAATGCTGATGGCGCATCTCCTCGAGCACCTGCCGGCGGGCGAAGCTTCCGGCATCGTCGCCGAGTACCTTCCATACCTGGAACCGGGCGCGACGGTCATGTTGATCTGCCCCCAGGAACGTGGCTTCGCCAGCGATCCCACGCACACCGTCTTCCTCGACGGCGTCGACCTCGAAAAGATCTGTGCAGACAACGGCCTTGTTGTCAGGCGCTCGCTGTCGTTCCCGTTTCCGCGGTGGATGGGGAAGCCGTTCATCTACAACGAGTCTGTGGTGATCGCAGAGGTTCCGTCCCGGCTCTGACGCCTGTCGCGGTAGTAGATCACGGAGAGGCCGGCAAGGAGAACGATCCCGAAGCCCATACCGACATAGCCGATCCGCTGTCCTGGGGAACGGAAGTTGATCACCAGTTCGGCGTTGTCGGTGCCAGGCGGTAGATCGACGTAGAGGTACGTTCCGCCGAGGCCCTTGGTTGGGATGGGTTCGCCGTCGAGGGTCGCGGTGTAGCCCGGCCATGCCAACCGTGCGAAGACCACGCTGCCACCGCCCGGTGAGCTGACTCGTACACGCTCGTTCTTGACGCTCATGTACTCGGACTGCGCGTCGGCATTGACGGTTGCCGACACACGGCCCGGTTGACCGGAGATCGGGCCGGCGTCGCGTTCGAGGATGTAAATCTGGTCTTGGGCGACCTCCGGCACTTCTGCCCAGTGCCACCCGGGCGGGGCGGGCTCGTTGTCCGCGCCCGGGTACTGCTTCCGTTGAAGGACGACGCGGTCGAGCAGCATCAGGTCTGCGCTGGTTCGCCCGGTGTATTCATCCGGCCTGAACACGTTTCGGTAGGCGTCGTCGCACGTCGAACCGTCGAATCCCATGCACAGCAGTGATGCGAAGTCGGCGTGGCCGACCGGGGTGTACGCGTTCACGTAGTCGAGATCGAGGACCTTCGCGTAGTTTCCGTATACCTGCGAAGTCCACGGGAGTTCTGTCGTTTCGGCGTCGATTCGGATCAGCGCACGATTGCCGAGCTGGAGGGTCGTGCCCGGGAAATCCGGAAAGTTCGCCTTGGCTTCGGATTGGCTGGTCGGCAGATACCACTTGTTCAGCGCCTGGGGATACGCGATCACTTGATACAGAGTCACCGGAGCGATGGTGAGAATCAGTAGACCTGCGATCGCCGGGGCGCCGTATCTACGACCGAGATAGATGGCAAGTGCTCCGACGGCGATGATCACGACAGCCCATGTGAGATGTCGGATGAAGTACTGCGGACCCGAAGAACTGGCGCGGATCATCAAGACGAACACGATCAACGATGCAGCGATGACGCGTGATCGCAGTTTGTCCAAAGTCCCGAATCGGCTCAGCAGCACACCGAGTAGTACCAGGGAGAACACCGCGACGAAGGGAAGTAGTCGCGCCGGCCACCGAATCTGGCCGATGTCGCTGGGACCTGCGGTGAACAGCAGAATGAACGCCAGCAGAAGCAGCGGGGTTACCAAATCTCGCAGTGACCCTTGTGCTTTCCTCCAGCCGATGAATGCCAGTGCCGGTATCGCGAACCAAGCGATGTAGGTGATCGGTGCGTAGGTGGTCTCACCTGTCCAGGACTCGATGCTCGAGACCGACGAAGGAATGCTCGCCGTGAGTGTTTCCGACCACGGAGCGGTCAGGAAGTTGTCGTTGAATGTGCCTTCTTCGCCGGTGCGCCAGGTGACGGCCGAGGAGAGCAGACCGGGAAGAAAGGTGATCGCGCCGCAGGCGGCCGCCGAGATTCCGACAATCCCGAGCTTCACCGTCGTCCGCCATTGCGGACTGCGGATGTATTCGCCCACCATCACTGCCCCGACGGTCACTCCGGCCATCAACGCCGCATGGACGTATCCGACGCTGATCGCGAGATAGAGGAAGACGAACACGGGTACCGGCCCCGACCGGCCGCGGGCGTAGCGAATTCCGCTGGCCCATGCCTGCACTACCCACGCCATTCCGATCACCGACGTAACCCACGACGGGTACTCGAAGTACAGGGTGAACCCGGCAAAGGGCACTGCGCTTCCGGCGACGGCCGCCCAGTAGGGGCGCGCGCCGTATTCAAGGCAGACTCGATAGACGCCCCATCCGAGGATGATCGCGAATGCCAACTTCACCAGCGTGGCCAGCAATGCAAGATTGTCGACGGACGGTGCGATGTAGTTGATGAAGATCTGGACCGGGTTCCACAGCCCACCCTGGCCTTCGACCGGATAGTTTCCGGCCATCCACTGATCCAGGACCAGCGAAGGGAATTGGCCCTCTCGCATCAGATGACCCAGCTGAACCCAGTTGCCCACCGCACCGGATTCGGTGTCGTCGACATAGAAGTAGCGAGGGTCCACCGTGACGATCGCGAAGAATGCGAGGCACACGACTGCTGGGATCACAGCGCCCCAGCTCCAGCGTTCCCGACGGGTGGGAGCGGGTAGTTCGAGTGTCAAGGGATCTCCAGGTCGCACGGGTGGATGCACCAGAGACAGTAGCCGAGGCTGTGTTTTCGAGTTTCGGGGGTAATTCCACCTCGGATACCCTGCGAGTGACAGGTACAGCTTTTTCAGGATTCACGGTAGGAGTCATATGCCCGAGCAGGTAAAGGTGGGGGTGCCGGAGAACGGGCAGGTCAAGGCTCACCGTTTGGTGGTCCAGCGCGGCGTGTTCGTCGGGATGTCGCCGATAGTCAACGACGACCTGTACGTCGAGTTCCGGAAGGGCTCCGGTGAGCGGACCCGGCACCGAGTTGCTCTCGACAAGGGCGCGCGGATCAGCACCAACACCTACTTCGGGCGTTTCGCCGCCAGCTACTGGCAGCGGTGGACGACTGTTACCGAGGTCGAGGCATCGCTGCGAATCGAGAGCGAGGGCCGATTCCGCGTCCGGATGGTTGCTTCGGATATCGCCGGGCATCGCCGCATTCTCGAAACCCGCGACGGATCGGGGTCCTCGGAGGTCACGTTGACGTCACCGTTGGACAAGTTCGTCGACGGTGGCGCCCTCTGGATCGAGGTGGATTCTCTCGACGCTCCGATGACGATCGACCACTTGGAATGGACCGTGGCGGCTCCGGAGACGGTTCGCCCGGTCTCGGTGGCGATCTGCACCTTCAACCGGGCCGACGATTGCGCCGAGACCGTTGCTGCACTTGCTTCCGACGCCACGGTGCGTGACCTCCTCAGCTCGGTATATGTCGTCGATCAGGGCAACGACCTGGTGAAGGATCGGGCGCGCTTCACCGAGGCGGCAGACAAGCTGGGTGATAAGCTGAAATACCTGCAGCAGCCGAATCTCGGTGGAGCTGGTGGTTTTTCGCGTGGATTGTTCGAGGCCACATCTAACGGAACAGATCTCGCCGACGTCATCCTGATGGACGACGATATTCTCTGTGAACCAGAGACAGTGTTGCGCCTCAACGCTTTTGCGAATATGACGGTGGAGCCGACGCTGGTGGGTGCACAGATGATGTATCTGCTCAATCCCGATTTCCTCAATGTCGGTGCCGAAGACGTAGATCTGAAGACTCTCCATCACGGGCAGCGAGTGCCCAAGGCCCTCATCAACACGAGCATGCTCAAGAAACGACAAGAGCGTCGAGTCGATGCGGGATATAACGCCTGGTGGACATGCCTGATCCCAGCCGAGGTCGTCGAAGCCATCGGTTTGCCTGTCCCGATCTTCTTTCAATGGGATGACGTGGAGTACGGAATCCGAGCTCGGAAAGCAGGATTCGTCACCGTCACGTTGCCCAACGCTGCTGTGTGGCATGCCGACTTCTACTGGAAGGACTTCGACGACTGGGCGCGCTACTTCAGTACGCGCAACTCGCTCGTCGTCGGCTCTTTGCACAGCGACCTCGACACCAAGGGGCTCTCACGTCAGTTTTTCCGCCAGATCTCCGAATTCCTCGTCGGAATGCAATACGGCCTGGCCTTCACGACGCTGAAGGGCATCGAGGACTACCTCGATGGCCCGGAGGCGTTGCGGGACGGTGGCATCGAGGCGATGGCAAGTATCCGCGCCGGTCGAGCGCAATATGCGGAGACGATCAAACACGACGCTGCCACGGCGCCGGTTCCCTCGAACGAACTCCACACCGAGCGCGCCGGCGGCGAACCGAGCCTGATGCGAGTGATCCTGGTCAAGCGTGCGGTGGACCAGTGGTTGGGGCGCACCCGAGGCGGACTGATCAATATTCCGCGCGAAGACGCGCATTGGTGGCATATCTCGCGGTTCGACCATGTTGTCGTCACGGATGCTTCGCAATCGGGGGTACGTATCCGGCAGCGAAACAAGGCAACGGCGCGCGCTCTCGTGATCCGAACGGTGAAGCTACTGCGTCGATTCCAGAAGGAAGCCCCTGCCGTGTCGGCGAAGTACCGTGCTGCGATGCCGGAACTCACGAGCCGGGAGAACTGGGCTCGACTGTACGAGAAGTGAGCCTCAGCGCACTATCTTGACGACGACCTGCTCGTTGTCGACGGTGTACCCGAGGTATTCGAACGAGATGCCGGTGCGTGTGACGAACTCCGTCCACGCCCGGTACTCGTGCTGCTGCCACCCGGGATAGTTGAAGAACTCGTCGAAGACGACGATCGACCCGGGTACCAGTCGGTCGCCGAGGAGGTCGAGCACCGTCTTGGTGGACGAGTAGAGATCCGCGTCGAGGTGCAAGAAGGCAACGGGGCCGGATTCGTCGTTCAGGAACGAGGGCAAAGTGTCCTCGAATAGGCCCGGAACCAATTGCGCTCCAGGCACTTCGGGGACGGATTCCTGAGCGAACTCGCCCACCGGGAACCCGGTGCGCCACGTTTCCGGAAGGCCGGAGAAGACGTCGAAACCTGCGACGGTCCCTTCACGTTCGGTGAATGCTTCCGCGACGATCCTGAGTGTGGTTCCGCTGGCAACGCCGAATTCGAGTGCCATGCCGGGGATTTCGATCAAGCCCAGTGCATGGCGCAGCGTGTCGTGCGGGTGGCCGAATGTCTCCGCGACTCGAAGGTGCTCGAGGATGAACTCGGCCGTCGACGCCGTCGCTTCCAGGTCCACGGCGTAGGCCAGATCCCGACGCTGACGAAATTCCAGCTCGTCGATCCTGGACCGGAGGCCCGCGATGTCACCGCGGGCCTCGGCCAGTTCGTCACGTGAGAGAGCCAGCGCGTCGAGGATCTGTTGCGTGCGGTCTGCGTTGTGCCGGTCGGCGGCCTCGACCACCTCGGATACCGCACGCTGAAGCTTGGTCCTGGCGCTGGAACGGAACTGCTCGAACATGGCAACCTCTCGTCGGGATCACTCCCATGCTGCCAGGCTTTCTACGCTACCGGTCCCGACCGCGGTAGTGACTCTTGAGCTGTCGGGAGATCACCTTGATCTCTCGCGTCCTCTCTGCCTGCAGACGAGCATCGCTTCGCGCGGCGTTCCACGCATTCTCTCGCTGTAGTTTCCGGTAGCTCGCGAGTCTCCGCTCGTCGATATCACCGCGCCCGAGTGCGCTCAGGACCGCGCATCCCGGCTCGGAGTTGTGTGCACAGTCGGAGAACCGGCACTCTGCAATCAGCTCCTCGATCTCGGGGAACGTCTTGTCGATTCCCTCCGCCGCGTTCCACATGCCAACCCCTCGCAGGCCAGGTGTGTCGATCAACGTCCGGCCGCCGGAGAAGGGGATCAGTTCTCGTGTGACGGTGGTGTGGCGTCCCTTTCCGTCGCCGGTTCTAACGCGGCCGGTCTCGAGTCGATCGGCACCTGTGGTGTCCGCGAGGAGTGCGTTCGCGAGCGTCGACTTACCGGCGCCGGATGGACCGAGTATCGCCACGGTGCCGTCCAGAACTGCATCGAGTACATCCATTCCTTCGTTGGTCTCGGCACTGACGGCCAGCACTGTTGCGCCGGGCGCGATGGCGCAGACTTGGGTGAGAGTGTCGGAGATATAGTGAGCTGCATCGGATTTGGTGAGTGCGACGATAGGTGTTGCGCCGCTCTCCCAGGTGAGTGCGAGTAGCCGCTCGATGCGGCCGAGGTCTACGTCGCCGTCCGAAGCCGTGGCGATGACGACTGTGTCTACGTTCGCAGCCAGAATCTGGCCTTCTGATTTTCCGGATGACGAGGAGCGGACGATGCTGCTCGTTCGGGGGAGTATCGAAGTGACCGTGTGCATCTCGGGTTCGCGGGAGTCCGGTATCTCAGCGACGGTCACCCAGTCACCCGTGCAGAGCGGATCGCCGCCGCTGAGCGCGCGAACTGTGCCTCCGGCGACGGCCACGTCGCACCGGCCGCGGTCGACACGAAGAACGCGCCCGGGTGCGGAGTCCGGTGGGGCGAGGGTAGTGAATGTGTTCGAGAGTGTTGCGTTCCAACCGTATTCGGTCAGGCGCGTGTTGTTTTCCGACATGGTGATTGTGTCCTCGAGTACGAAGAAGTGTGAATGTTGACGGCGCTGAAACTGCGGAACACGACAGTCATCAATACTCACTCCTCGTACATCTCGGGACGCACCATGCGTCGGATCAGAATCGTCTCAGTCGCGGTCGCGACTGTGCAACTGATTTAAAAGAGATCGGCCAACTGATTCAACTCAGGACGACTGACTCAACTCGGGCGTGCGAACTTCTCTTCCCGGCCGAGTTTGCGCAGTCGCATCCACTCGCGCAGTCCTGCCGGATCGCGACGGGTGATCAGGAAGTACCAGCCGAACCGAACCCATTCCTGCGGAAGCAGTTTCCGCATTCCCGGCTGGGAGAGGATGTATCCACGGTTGCGGTACGTGAAGTAGCGCTTCGTGTCGTTGTCGGGGTACTGCGTGTGCATGCGACCGCCGAGGATCGGCTTGAACTCGTCCGCGCCGTTGGGGTGGACGTAAGCAGTTTGCAGGCAGGTACCGAACTTCAGGCCGGAGCGGACGAGGCGACGGTGTACCTCGACCTCGTCGCCGCGGACGAACAGGCGTAGATCCGGAACTCCGACGGCATCGATCGCGTCGGCTGTGAACAGTGCGCCGTTGAAGAGAGACGCGATGCCTGGCAGGAGATCCTCGTCGCCGAGCTCGGAACGCAACCGGCGCCACGACGTGCCGCGGCGCAGTGGGAACGCGAGGCGGTCAGGGTTGTCGATGTCGCAGACGACGGGGGAGACCTCGGCCAGGTCGTTCCGAATTGCACAGTCGAGCAGTGTTTCCAGGACTTCGGGTCCCTCCGGGCGGCCGTCGTCGTCGGCGAGCCAGACGCGGTCGGCACCGAGCGAAAGTGCGTAGAGAATGCCCAGAGCAAATCCTCCGGCACCGCCGAGGTTGTGCTGAGAACCGATGTAACTGGTCGGCAGTGGAGCGTTGTCGACGAGCTGTTTCACATCGGCTTCGTCGGCATTGTCGACGACAACCAGATGATCGAGCGGCCGCGACTGAGTGCTGAGGACCTTCAAGGATTCGGCCAGCAGTTCACGGCGCTTGTGCGTGACAACCACCCCGATGATTTTCTCGGGTGCGCTCACGGGGTGTTCTCCCGTTCCATTTCCTTGATGACGTGGCGGACGTGTTCGGCGGCATCGTCACCTTCGTAAGCGCGCACGACGTCTTCGATGTCGCCTTGCATGCGGATCTGTCCGTGGTCGATCCACATCGCGCTGTTGCACAGCTGGGCGAGGAATTCGTTGGAGTGGCTGGCGAACACCAGGATGCCTGACCGCTCGACCAGTTTTTGCAGCCGAACTCTGGCCTTCTTCATGAATTCGGCGTCGACGGCACCGATGCCTTCGTCGAGTAGCAGGATCTCGGGATCGATACTGGTGACCACGCCCATAGCGATGCGAACGCGCATGCCGGTGGAGTACGTGCGCAACGGCATGTCGAGATAGTCACCGAGTTCTGTGAAGTCGGCGATTTCTTCCATCTTCGCGAGCATCTGCTTGCGGGTCTGACCGAGGAACAGGCCGCGGATGATGATGTTCTCGTAGCCGGAGATCTCGGGATCCATGCCGACGCCGAGGTCGAAAACAGGTGCGACACGTCCGCGAATGCTGGCGGATCCTCGGGTGGGTTCGTAGATCCCGGAGAGCAAGCGCAGCAGGGTGGACTTTCCGGCGCCGTTGTGGCCGACCAGCCCTACACGGTCGCCCTCTTTGAGCGTCATCGTGATGTCTTTCAGAGCTTCCACGACCACGACGTCAGAACTGTTACGGCCGATGGCGCCACCTGCTTTGCCGAGGAATGCCTTCTTCATCGACCGGGACTTCGCGTCGAAGATCGGGAAATCGACGCAGGCGTTGTGCGTTGAGATGTTCACATGTTCGGTCATTGCGATGTCCCTAAACCCAGTAGGGCACGCGGGCCCGGTATTTGCGAAGCGCCAGCAATGCGACGACCCAGCCGACCACCGTGATCGTGATGACGATGTACCAGTGGTAAAGCTCTTGTGGCTGCCCGATCATCGGTGCGCGGACGATGTCCAGGTAGTGGAACAGCGGATTGAGCTCGGCGATCTTTGCACGATCTCGGACTGCGCCGCCCTGAGCCTCGAGGCTTTGTGTTGTCCACATGATCGGTGTCAGCACGAAAAGCAGCAGCGTCAGCGAAGACAGAATCGGTGCGATGTCACGGTATCGAGTGGCGAAGATTCCGAACACGATCGAGACCCACAGTGCGTTGAGCACGATCAGTCCCAGCGCCGGGATCGCAGCCAACGACGCCCAACTCAGGTTCCGCCAGACCCCGAACGCCACCACCATGATCACGTAGATCAGGAGGTTGTGCGCGAAGAACAACATCTGCCGCCACACCAGTCGATAGATGTGCACGCTCAAGGCCGACGGCAGCTGTTTGATCAGGCCTTCGTTGGCGACGAAGACTTCGGAGCCCTCGATGATCGAGGCATTGATGAGGTTCCAGACGATCAGGCCCACCGTCACGTACGGCAGGAACTCCTGGAGTGGCATGTCCAGCAGGGCCGCGTACAGAATGCCGATGGCGGTGGCCTGAACGCCGGTGGCGATCGTGATCCAGAACGGTCCGATCACCGACCGGCGGTAGCGCTGTTTGATGTCCTGCCAGCCGAGGCTGAGCCACAACTCACGCTGATTCAGACCGTCGCGAAGGTCTTTGAACGCACGACGGAACGTCTGGGAGTCGGACACGGGCGCAGGTGCGTCCGGCGTCTCGGATTCGATTGCGGATGCTGACACGGAGGTCGAGCCTACCGGCCTGGCGTCGGCGCCGGATTTCCCGCGGACTTCGTGGTGGTCCGGGTTACAGATACTGGCCGGTTCCCGGGCTCTGTTGGTCCGGATGCGCAGGCGAATGCGGAGCCCCGATGCTCATGCCGGGAGGCAGCGCGCCTTGACGCATTTGTTCGAGCTGAGCGCGTGCTGCCATCTGCTGGGCGAACAGTGCGGTCTGAATTCCGTGGAAAAGTCCTTCGAGCCAGCCGACGAGTTGGGCCTGCGCGATGCGCAGTTCGGCGTCGGAGGGAATGGAGTCGTCGGTGAACGGGAGGCTCAGTCGCTCGAGTTCTTCACGGAGTTCGGGTGCCAGGCCCTGTTCCAGTTCTCGGATGGACGACGTGTGGATGTCCTTGAGGCGCTTACGGCTGGCGTCGTCGAGCGGTGCGGCGCGCACTTCTTCCAAGAGTTGTTTGATCATCGTGCCGATTCGCATGACCTTGGCCGGCTGCTCGACCATCTCGGCGACGGACTCGGCTTCTGTTTCCGCGCCTTCGGTGGTGCCGGAGGTGGCGGCTTCTGCCTCGGCAGTCGGCATCGCGACGGGTCGACCGTCTGGTCCGATAACGAGTACCTGCTCTTTGTCGGGGTTCGTCATGCTTCCATCTTGTCGTGTGTGGGCGACAAACGCCGCTTAACCCCCAAAAAGTTAGCTATCGAATAACTGTACTGGCGGGTAATTGGGTGACTGCCTTCGACTAAGCGGGCGTCTGCACCTAGAGTGTCGAGCATGGCTTACGACGTTGCCCGCGTACGGGGGTTGATTCCCTCACTCGGTGACGGCTGGATCCACCTCGATCCGCAGGCCGGAATGCAGATCCCGGACGCCGTCTCGCGGACGGTCTCCACCGCGTTCCGTGCCTCTGCATCTTCTTCCTCCGGTCGCCACGTCTCGAACCGTCGTAGTGCTGCCATTCTCGAGAGTGCGCGCACCGCTGTCGCCGATCTGGTCGGCGGAGATCCTGCGGGAGTCGTTCTCGGATCAGACCGAGCGGTGTTGTTGGCTTGGCTCGCCGAGTCGCTGAGTTCGCGGTTGGGCCTCGGAACCGGTCTGGTGCTCTCGCGCCTCGACGAAGAGGCGAACGTCGCGCCCTGGCTCCGTGTGGCCAGTCGTTACGGCGCTCAGGTGCGATGGGCCGAAGTCGAAATCGAAACGTGCGAGCTCCCGAGTTGGCAGTTCAACGATCTCATCACCTCGACTACTCGCTTGGTGGCCCTGACGGCCGCGTCGCCGATCGTCGGTTCGGCTCCGAACGTCCGTGCCGCAGCTGATCGTCTGCACGAATTCGGTGGGCTGATGGTGGTCGACGCCGTCGGAGCAGCGCCATATGCGCATGTGAACATGGCTGATCTCGGAGCGGACATCGTTGCCGTCAGTGCACCGTCGTGGGGCGGTCCGCAGGTGGGCGCGCTCGTCTTCCGTGATCCCGGACTGCTCGACCGAATTCCGGCCGTGTCGCTCAATCCGTATGCACGTGGCGCCGAGCGACTCGAGGTGGGCGGTCATCAGTTCGCGCTGCTGTCCGGTCTCACGTCGTCGATCGATTTCCTCGCGGGCTTGGACGAATCGGCAACGGGAACCAGGCGTGAGCGCCTCGAAACCTCGATCAGCTCGCTGCAGGACTACCAGGACGGTCTGTTCGATCACCTCATGCGTTCTCTCGCAGCCCTGCCCAACGTGATGGTGATCGGCGGCGCACCCACGCGGGTGCCGACGCTCAGCTTCACGCTCGAGGGGATGGCGGCAGACAAGGTCGCGGCGCACCTGGCCGACAAGCGCATCGCGACGGTCAGCGGCACGCACGGTGGTTCCAGGCTGCTCGACGCACTCGGTGTCAACGACGAAGGCGGTGCCGTCACCGTCGGCCTCGCGCCGTACACGACTCGGTACGAGATCAATCAGCTGGTCGCCGAACTCGGCGCCCTGGGCTGATCGACCCCGCTCGGCTCACTTGACGGTGAGGATGACCTTGCCTACGGTTTCCGGCGAATCCAGCAATTGATGGGCTAATGGTGCCTCGGCGATCGGAAGTTCGGTCGACACGATCGGTTGAACCGATCCGTCGGCGATCAACGGCCACAACTTCGCACGGACGTCGGCGACGATGTCCGCTTTACCGCCGGGTCCGGTGAGCGGACGCCCGCGCAGTCCCGTCGACGTGATGTTTCCGCGCTTTCCCATCAGCTTGGCGATATCGACTTCGCCCTTGCGGCCACCCTGCATTCCGATGATCACGACGTGGCCGTCCATGGCGAGTGCGTCGACGTTGCGCCCGAGGTACGACGCTCCCATGTTGTCCAGAACTACGTCCGCACCGTGGTTGTCGGTGGCTTCGGCGAGTGATGCTACGAAGTCGCTGTCGCGATAGTTGATGAGAATATCCGCGCCCAATTCGCGGCAGCGGTTCAATTTTTCCTCCGAACCCGCGGTAACTGCGACGCGGGCGCCGAGGGCTTTGCCAACCTGGATGGCGTGGGTGCCGATTCCGCCGCCACCGCCATGGACGAGGAGGACCTGTCCGCGTCGTAGGCCGCCCCGCATCACGACGTTGGACCACACCGTGCACGCAACTTCCGGCAGTGACGCTGCGACTCGGAGATCGACGCCCGCGGGAACGGGGAGAAGTTGTGTTGCCGGGACCGCAACCTTCTCGGCGTAACCGCCGCCGGCCAGCAATGCGCAGACTTCGTCGCCGACGGACCAACCGGTGACGTCTTCGCCGAGTTCGACGATCACGCCCGAGCATTCGAGGCCGAGGATGTCACTCGCGCCGGGCGGCGGCGGGTAGAAGCCTTGGCGTTGGAGCAGGTCGGCGCGGTTGACCGCCGTCGCGGCGACCTCGACGAGTACGTGCCCGCGAGGCAGTTCGGGATCGGGCTGCTGCGCCCATTTCATGACCTCGGGACCGCCGGGCTGATCGATCGTTATGGCGTACATGGATACGACGCTAGCGAATCTCCCCGCTGACGCGTGTTTTGCCGCTACCGTCGCGGACGTGACTTACTTCGGGAACATGCAGAACGAGATCTATCTGACGGGACTGAGCGGCGCGAAGCCGGCTTTGCCGATGACTGCGGCGGGCTTGGAAGATGCCGCGCGCGAGCAACTCTCACCGGAGGCTTTCGGGTACATCGCCGGTAGCGCGTCGACCGAACGGACCGCGGTGTCGAATCTGCGGGCGTTCGACAAGCATGCGATCGTGCCGCGGATGTTGCGGGGGACTGCGGCGCCCGACGCGCGCGATCTGAGCGTCGAGGTGTTGGGGACGCGGTTGGCTGCACCGATCCTGACGGCTCCGGTGGGCGTGCTCGGCTTGGTCCACGACGACGCCGAGGTTGCGGTCGGTTCGGTCACTGCCGAGTTGGGGATCGGATCGATTCTCTCGACGGCGGCGTCTTCGACCATCGAAGACGTAGCGGCGGCCTCGGGCGATAACTGGTGGTACCAGCTGTACTGGCCGGCCGACGACGAGCTTGCCGAGTCGTTTGTCCGTCGGGCCGAGACGGCGGGCGCGAAGGCAATCGTCCTGACTGCCGACACTCCCGGTATGGGTTGGCGTCCAAGGGATCTCGAACTCGGTCACCTCCCGTTCCTGCAGGCGAAGGGTATTGCCAACTATCTGTCGGATCCGGTGTTCCGCGCAAAACTGGCCACACCTCCCGAGGAGTGTGCAGAAGCCCTGCAGATCGCGGTTCTGACGTGGGTGTCGTTGTTCGGCAATCACGCGGTGCGGATCGCGGATATCGCGAAACTTCGCCAGTGGACGACACTTCCGATCGCGGTGAAGGGAATTGTCCATCCCGACGACGCACGTGAGGCCGTTGCGGCCGGCGCCAACGGCATTGTCGTGAGCAACCATGGTGGGCGTCAGGTCGACGGGTCGATTTCGGCACTCGACGCTCTCGGTCCCGTCGCTGATGCGGTGGGGCATGAGGTGGACATCCTGATGGACTCCGGAATTCGTTGTGGCGCAGACGTAATCAAGGCTCTGGCCTTGGGTGCCGATGCAGTGCTGTACGGGCGGCCGTGGGTGTACGGGTTGGGATTGGCCGGAGCGGACGGAGTGCGTCATGCATTGCGCAGTTTCCTGGCAGACCTGGATCTCACCATGGGGCTGGCGGGGCTGGCATCGGTCGCCGAAATCGATTCCTCGATCCTCATGTCCAATTCGTGACTTTAGGGTGAGTCTTACTGTGACGGGCGGACACAGGTCTAAACTTGGAACCTGTGACAGCTGAAGCGACAACCGAGGAGACATCGCAGGCGGCGCACGGTGAGACACCGTGGCTGACGCCATGCGAGATGCGTGCATGGCGCGGTTACATGGACGGTAATCAGCGCCTCATGGAGGTTCTCAACCGCGAACTGCAGGATTCACACGACCTGTCGTTGGCCGATTACCGCATTTTGGTCATGCTCTCGGAGTCAGCTGACGGGTCGTTGCGGATGAGTGACCTGGCAGACGGCGTGCTGTCTTCGCGGAGCCGCCTGACGCACCAGATCAGGCGGATGGAATCTCAGGGCATCGTCGTGCGCGACACTTGCGTCGAAGATGGTCGCGGCGTGCTCGCGCGGATCACGGAAGAGGGTAGGCGTCGCCTCGCCGAGGCGGCACCTACTCACGTGGCCGGGGTTCGGAACAATCTGGTCGATCTGCTGACTCCCCAGGAACTGGACGTGCTGGCAGACGTCTTCGAGAAGGTCGACAAAGCCATCGGCGAGCGCTGACTCTGGAGCCGTTTTCGCGGTCCGCGGGAACACCCGATAGGATCGCCCACGGAAGCGTGGCAGAGCGGCCGAATGCACTCGCCTTGAAAGCGAGCGTGGCGTTAAACCCACCGGGGGTTCAAATCCCTCCGCTTCCGCCAAATGTTCGTTGTTCAAACCCAGCCCGCGCGAAAGCGTGGGCTGGGTTTTTTCGTGCCCTACGAAGCGCAGGAGCGTCGAGGAGTCGGATGTGTAGCAATCTTTGCCGCCCTGGGGTCGCCGGGTGAAGCAATGGCTTCGCCACTTCGGTGCTACGTCCGATGTTGCGGCAATCTGCCGGTTCTCGTTGTGCTGTGGTGAACGATCAGCCATTGCGGCGCTCGGCGACGAGAGTTCCAGGTGATCGCATCGTGCGGCTGGTGGTCAATTCGATTCCCTCCTTGGCTAGATGGGCTCGTGGTTTACGCGGCCTCCTTGCGCTTGGTGTCCGAATGAGCTGCGCGCCACCAATTAACTGTTGACCGTTCAATAAGTTTGCGTGGCCATATCGCCAGAGACCACGGTGCATTCAATCTGCTGAAATGCTCCGGATCGTGCCTTGTTTGCACATTTGCTCGACTGTCACCAATGGGCGGATGGTCCAAGTTTGGTGTCGTTCGCCACATTGGGACCTAAGTCCCATTCCCTGCTCTGAGCCATGTCGATATGTATCTGTTACCGGAAGTTCACCCTAAATCCAAGATGGGGGAGATGGCGCGCTGGCGGGCAAACAGGACGATTGGTACCGTCCGGTAACTAATTCAGTTAGTTGTCGGCTACCGCTCTGGTTGCTGTGTCACGTGGAGGAGCAGTTCATGTCGATCGAATCGCAAAACGGCGTATCCCATCGTCGATCGAGGGCCGCGGTAGGGCTCGCGGCGTGTGCGGTTGCCGCGCTGTCGTCGGGTGTGGTCTTCGCAGGGAGCGCATCGGCAACGCCGACGGCGTTGGCGGACAAATTCGCGAGTACGGTCACCGATGACGGCTGGTCGTTGGATCT
>NZ_JBEUOQ010000010.1:0-272345 GCF_040489275.1 Rhodococcus baikonurensis
ACTCACCCTCGCAGGTGGGAGTCGGTGTCCGTGTCGCTCTGACCTGGACAAAGTTACGCGAAGATCAACACAACACCAAATCGCCAGGTCAGAGCACTGCGGTCGGTAAACTTCACGGAACCCAGTACCTCTCGGCCAGTTCTTCGACGATCGGATCGCCTTCCTCGGCCTGTTCCAACGCTTCGAGGTCGTCGTTGATCGACACCAACCGGGGATCGTCACCCTCAGCTTCCTGGATCGGGTGCCGACCGTCCTCGGCGAGTTGCCTCAGCAGCTTTTCCTTGACGCGGGCTTTCAACGAATCAGCCATACCGTCAGCATGTGCCGCTCGTGCCCAGTTGTCGAGACCTACTCGTCGTCCTTCTTGCCGAAGACACGTCGTGCCGTCGGAATCAGGATGATCAGCGCGCCGAGCAGAACGATGAGCGAAAAAACCTGCAGTGCCATGTCGACCTCTTACCGTCACGCCGGCGCGAGCCAGCTCCCCCACGGGGTGTTTCGAACAACCGTAAATGCAACGAGAACTCCGAGCACCACGATCGTCACAGTCGGCCGAAGCACGATCATGCGATCCCGCGTGCCTTTCCAACGGCGCACTGTCCAACCGATCCACGCGATCACCAAGACCGCGATAAACGGCACGATCAAGACATTGCTGGACACTGCGGCGCCAAGATCCAGATTAGTCAGGTCGTTGACCGCACGAAGGCCACCACACGCCGGGCACCACAATCCCGTCAACGCGTACATCGGACAAACGCCGTAACTACCCGCGCTGTGGGGATCACGGAAGTGGAGTACCGCGGCGGCCGTCACCGCCACTGCAGCAACTCCGACGGGTGCGGCCAACGCGCGTCGTCGACGTGCGACCGCTTCCAACTCCATGACACCCACTGTAAGAGACCCCGGCAGCGACTAGCGCGCGCGAACGACTACCGACCGGACCACCATGTCGTGCCAGCACTGGCGCTTCGAGTCCCAGAGCGGCCAGAGGTAGTTGAGGAAGCAGGCGCCACCCAGGATCGCCATCATGATCCAACGAAGCAGCGCCATCACCGGGCCGAGAGGTACACCGTCGGACTCCCGAATCACCGAAATTCCCAGCCACTTCTTGCCGAGCGTCTGTCCGGTGTTCCCTTGCCTGAAGACGAGATTCCACACCTCGATCAAGAAGATCGCCAGTATTCCGACGACCATGACGATCACGCCGACCGGATTGCCGCCTTCCGCGCTCACGCTGCCGTCGTCGTATGTGGTCACTTCGGATCCGGAGAACGCGATCACCGCCCCGATGATCGCGAGGATGACACCCGGGAGCGGAACGACAAAGCCGTCGAGGATTGACGCGAGCACGCGAGAGATCCAGGTTGCGTACGGATAGGCGGGCGTCGGCGGCTGATAACCCTGCGGCGGCATCGGCGGCATCTGTCCGTACGGCGGCTGATTCTGCGATGGTTGGCCCGGTCCCCAGTTCTGATCCGACATCGAGGTCTCCCTGTTCAGGCACGTGTTCGCCGACCTCAGGATAAACCGCACATACGCAAGAATGAGAACTAACGACAAGAGCCCCACATCCGGATTTCCGGGTGTGGGGCTCTTGGCCGAGCTGCCTGAGAGAATCGAACTCTCGACCTTTTCATTACGAGTGAAATGCTCTACCGACTGAGCTAAGGCAGCGTGCCTTTCGGCGGTGGCGAGTCTATCTGGTCAACCCCCGGATCGCGAAAACGGGGGTCGGAAAGCGGCTCCGATGGAGGCAACCATCGCATCGAGCGCCCACTGCAACTTGACGTTGAAGTCGACAGCTTCGCGGCATTCGAGCACCGCTTCGATGCACTTGAGCAACCCCTCCGGGGACGTTCGGGCAGCGAGCTCGGCGGCCTGACGGGCCATGTCGGGATGGGTCGCCGTCGACGTCGAACCCAGTGAGTACGAAAGTGCATCCCTGTACATGCCGGCCAGATCGATCAGCGTCCGGTCGAGAAGATCACGGCGGGCCCGGGTGTCGCGCGATTTCTGACGCGCTTCGAGGTCCTTGATCAGACCTGCAGATCCGCGCAGAGTCCCTGCCGTTCCCTTGCCGGTACCACCGCCGCCCAAGGCGACCTTGAGTTCTTCGAGTTCCTGTTCCTTGAGCTCGGCGTAGAACGCCTTGGTGTCGGCCTCGATCGACTTCACCAAATTCTCTGCGGCCTTGTACGCCGTCGACGCCCCGATGGCGTCGGCAGCTAGCCGCAGCGAACGCTGACGCTCGTCCCGTGCGCTCTCGTCAGTGGCGAGACGCCGAGCCCGCCCGACATGTCCACCGCTGATCGATGCGGCGATTCTCGCCCGCTCGGGATCCAGCCCGTCGCGGTCGATCAATACCTGAGCGATCGATTCGACGGACGGCGTCACCAACGGCATGTGCCGGCACCGCGAGCGCAAGGTGACAGACATGTCTTCGGGATCGGTCGTGGGCGCGCAGAGCAGGATGACCGTGCGGTCCGGCGGCTCCTCGACAACCTTCAGGAGGGCGTTGGCCGCGCCTTCGGTCAAACGATCGGCATCCTCGACC
This sequence comes from Rhodococcus baikonurensis, assembly GCF_040489275.1. Classification (NCBI taxonomy): domain Bacteria; kingdom Bacillati; phylum Actinomycetota; class Actinomycetes; order Mycobacteriales; family Nocardiaceae; genus Rhodococcus; species Rhodococcus baikonurensis. The sequence continues at coordinate 2,558 of NZ_JBEUOQ010000010.1, forward strand.
ACGATGACCTGCCATCGCCCTGTCGTCGGCCGCCGCGAAGCGATGTTGACTATCTCGCGCATGCCTTTGACGCTGATGCTCAGTCCGTCGGGGATGATCCGTCGTACGTCACCGTGGGTGCCGCCCATCGTGGTCGTACACGCATGGCACTCGCCGCACCCTGGTGCACCGTCGGAGGTGCACTGCAGGGCCGCGGCGAAGCAGAGAGCGGCCACCGAACGACCTGAGCCGGGTGGCCCGGTGAAGAGCCACGCGTGAGTCATCTCCGAGCCGCTGGAATCGCCACGAGCCGACAGTGCGGCATCGCGCAGGCTCTGCTCGACGTCGTGCTGACCCACCAGCCGACCGAACACACCTCGTTCGGCCACTTCAGTACTCATGCAAAAACCCTAACCGTCGGCACCGACGAAGCCTTACGAGTCCTTCTTCGCCGGAGCCTTCTTGGCTGCTGCCTTCTTTGCCGGCGCCTTCTTGGCTGCAGTCTTCTTCGCAGCTGCCTTCTTTGCCGGGGCCTTCTTGGCCGCTGCCTTCTTCTTGACCGGGCCGCGCGCACGACGATCAGCCAGCAACTCCGACGCACGAGCATCGGAAATGGATTCGACGTCGTCGTCCTTACGGAGGCTGGCGTTGGTCTCGCCGTCGGTGACGTAGGGACCGAAACGGCCGTCCTTGATCACCATCGGCTTTTCGCTGACCGGATCTACACCCAGCTCACGCAACGGAGGCGTTGCCGACGCCTGACGCCCACGACGCTTCGGCTCGGCGTAGATCTTGAGTGCCTCGTCGAGCGTGACGGTGAACATCTGCTCTTCGTTGGCGAGCGAGCGCGAGTCCGTGCCCTTCTTCAGGTACGGACCGTATCGGCCGTTCTGCGCCGTGATCTCTTCCTTCGATTCGGGGTCGACACCGACGACGCGAGGAAGCGAGAGCAAACGGAGCGCATCTTCCAAGGTGATCGTCGCCAAGTCCATGGACTTGAGCAGCGATCCGGTCCGCGGCTTGGGACCCGCGACCTTCTTGGCAGCCTTCTTCGCCGGCGCCTTCTTGGCCGCGGCCTTCTTCACCGCAGTCTTGGTGCTGCCCGAACTGATTTCCTCCGGCTCGGGAGCGGAGACGGGAACGATGTCCGGTTCCGGCTCGGCCGGCGGTTCGGGCAGGATTTCGGTCACGTAGGGGCCGAAGCGGCCTTCCTTCGCGACGATCTCGTGGCCCGTCAGGGGGTCGACGCCCAGCTTGCGACCCTCTTGAGGCGTCGAGAACAACTTCTCGGCGTACTCGGGAGTGAGCTCGTCCGGCGGCAGGTCGTCGGGAAGATTTGCCCGCTGCGAGATCAGATCGCCTTCGGGATCGTCCGGATTCTGAACAATGCGCTCGAGGTAGGGGCCGAAGCGGCCGACACGCACGTGAACCTCGCGGCCCTCGGCGTCGTCGAAGAGACGGATGGAGTTGACCTCGCGAGCGTCGATCTCCTCGAGGTTGACGCCGACCATCTTCTTCAGCCCGCCCTCGCGGGCAACCGAACCTTCAGCGCCTGTCTCGCCACCGAAGTAGAAGCTGCTCAGCCAGTTGCCACGCTGCTCACGGCCGCCGGCGATCGCGTCGAGGTCGTCTTCCATTCCGGCGGTGAAGTCGAAGTCGACCAGCCGGCCGAAGTGCACCTCGAGCAGTCCGATGACGGCAAACGCCACCCAGGACGGAACCAGCGCACTGCCACGTTTGTAGACGTATCCGCGATCGAGGATGGTCTTGATGATCGACGAGTACGTCGAAGGACGGCCGATGCCGAGTTCTTCGAGCGTCTTGATCAGGCTGGCTTCTGTGTAGCGGGCGGGCGGGTTGGTGCTGTGCCCGTCCGGATCAAGCTTGGTGGCCGTGACTTCCTGGCCCTTGACCAGTACCGGAAGCCTGGATTCGGCGTCGTCGGACTGACCGCCGGCCTCTTCGTCGACACTTTCGACGTAAGCCTTGAGGAAGCCGGCGAACACGATGGTGCGACCCGAAGCGGAGAACGTGCAGTCCTCGCCGGTACCTGCCGTGCCGGAGATGCGGAGCGTCAGCGTCGTACCGCGGGCGTCGGCCATCTGCGAAGCGACGGTCCGCTGCCAGATCAGTTCGTACAGCTTGAACTCGTCGGAATCGAGCTTGGAGTGCAGCTGACCCGGGGTCTGGAACACGTCGCCGGCGGGGCGGATCGCCTCGTGCGCTTCCTGCGCGTTCTTGACCTTGCGGGTGTACTGACGCGGCGTCGGATGCACGTATTCCGGACCGTACAACTCGGTGGCCTGCGCACGAGCGGCTGCGATCGCCGACTCCGACAGCGTCGTCGAGTCGGTACGCATGTAGGTGATGTAGCCGTTTTCGTACAGACGCTGTGCGATGCGCATGGCGCGCTCGGACGTGAAACGAAGCTTGCGGCCGGCTTCCTGCTGGAGCGTCGACGTCATGAACGGCGGGTACGGCTTGCGGGTGTACGGCTTGTCCTCGGCGGAGGAAACCGTGAGGTCGACGCCCTGCAACGCTTCCGCGAGACGACGGGCGTACGCCTCGTCGAGCACGGTGACCGCGCTGCCCTTGAGCTTTCCGTCAGCTCCGAAATCACGGCCGGAGGCGACACGCGAACCGTCGACGGAGACCAGGCGAGCACCGAAACTACGCGGGCTGGCCTCTGCACCGGCGTCGAGCGTCGCGGAAATGTCCCAGTACGACGCCGACTTGAACGCCATGCGCTCGCGTTCACGCTGGACGATGACGCGAGTGGCCACCGACTGGACGCGGCCGGCCGAGAGCTTCGGCATGACCTTCTTCCAGAGAACCGGGCTGACCTCGTAACCGTAGAGACGGTCCAGGATCCGGCGGGTTTCCTGAGCGTCGACGAGGTCGGTGTCGAGTTCGCGGGTGTCTTCGGCAGCGGCACGGATTGCCGGCTCGGTGATCTCGTGGAAGACCATTCGACGAACCGGAATCTTGGGCTTGAGAGTCTCGAGGAGATGCCAGGCGATTGCCTCGCCCTCGCGGTCGGGGTCAGTTGCGAGGAAGAGCTCGTCGGCGTCCTTCAACAGAGACTTGAGTTCGGCGACCTTGCCCTTCTTTTCCGGGCTCACGACATAGAGCGGCTCGAAGTCGTGATCGACGTTGACGCCGAGACGGGCCCACGACTCGCCCTTGTACTTGGCCGGAACATCCGCTGCGCCGCGCGGCAGGTCGCGAATGTGACCGACCGATGCCTCTACGACGTAGTCCTTACCGAGGTAGGGAGCGATTTTGCGCGCCTTGGTCGGTGACTCGACGATCACGAGGCGACGAGGGTTACCGGACGCTCCCTGACCGCTGCCGTTGTCCGCTTTAGCCACCTGCTGCCCGAGCCTTCCTTTGGACGTTCACTGCCGTCGGCAGATCTTCAGAACTAGACGTGTGGAGCAAGTTATACCCCGTGTCTCTCTTTACAGAGTGACATACCCGCAAGACATTCGTGCAGATCAGTACAGTATGGGCTCCGTCGGACACGCGGCATGATCACCGTCGGACACGCGGCATGAGCACCGTCAGACGTGTGGCCAGGCCACCGAAGTGTCGACGTGTTTCGGCGCCTCACCGAGGTATTCGACGAGCTTTGTCAGTCTCTTCTTTCCCGACACACGGAGCCCCGGGCCCGGTGTCCGGTTACCCAGTTGGGTCGGCGCGATACCCACTCGCATCAAGGCCTGAGCGAGCGGTGCGTGCGTCTCCTTGGCATGGGGGTCGAGGCCGAACACGAATCGCTCGCCCCCTTCTTCGAGCCGGCCGGCCGCGACGGCCCACACCCGGAGTTGGCGGGAGTTCGGTACCCAACCGACCGGCACCGCCTTCACTGCTCCCTTGGTCCACTGCACGGACAGCGGAAGGAGCGCGGGGGTCGACTGAGTTCGGACGAGTGGGCTGCCTTCTTCGCTGCGCGTCACCTCGGCCCCGAGTCCGCACTGCGCGATCAACTCCGCAACGGCCTGCGCCCTCCAGTCCCGATCCACGACGATCGAGATCCGGGCGCGGTCCTCCGAGGTCACGACCTGACCTGGTCCGGCCAGCATTCCGGCGAGGTCCGTCACGGCAGGTGGAATCGACTCGGCAGAGAAAAAGGACAGTTGGCTCACAGAGTGAAACGTAAGCCACGAAGGCAGTGACGGCATAGACGACCGGCCGACGACCGGCCATGGTCGAACCGCTGCGTGTATTACATCGGACAGAGAAAGTACTGAATCAGCCCGAAAAGATTTGTCCCCCACCGCACGGGTGCGATGGGGGACAAATACTGTCCGAACTAATCGCTCAGCGAGTGAGCGGAAAAATCAGACCGCGCGAACGCCGGTAGCCTGGGGACCCTTGGTACCCTGGCCGACCTCGAACTCCACACGCTGGTTCTCCTCGAGGGTACGGAAGCCGTTGCCCTGAATTTCGGAGTAGTGAACGAAGACGTCTGCGGAACCGTCTTCGGGAGCGATGAAGCCGAAGCCCTTTTCAGCGTTGAACCACTTCACAGTGCCCTGTGCCATGCTTTTCCTTCTCTTTCTAACACCGGATTCGGTGAACAGCCCTTACAGTCCACCGGGCCGGTTCCGACCGCTGTACGTCTTTATTTCCCCCTCAGGAAAGGCAGAGCACCGCGCCCGCAACAACGATCCTGCGAGCGTGCACTTTCTCAAGCCTACGAACACAGAAGCTGCGACCGATTGTCAGTCAACCATGTTCTCCGCGTGCACAACAGTCGAAAAGGGAACTAAAAACGTTAAAAGTTCGCTACGAGAAAAACAGCCCACGATCGTGGTTTCCCGCTTGCGCGCCGACCACCCGGTTCCACCAAGACCATCGGCCGTTGCGTATCATCAAAACTGCAGGTAGCGACAGTTTCCGATTGCCGCCACACCCCAACGCCGAGCCCGGAGAGTCACGTGAACGCACCTTCCCCGATCCCCGCCCCGGGAGGGAAGCCTGGCGAGACCTACGGGCAGATGCTGCTCGATCGCGTCGTCGCCGGGGTCAGTGGAAGCGAAAAACCACTGATGTTCACCGCGCAGTTACCTGCTCGCGTAGCCGAGTTCACCGAATGGCCGGATTGGGTGCACCCCAGCGTCGTCCGCGCGCTCGCCGAGCACAGCGTGCGGTCCCCGTGGATCCACCAGAGTGAGGCCGCCGACCTCGCGTACGAGGGAAAACACGTGGTCGTGGCCACCGGAACGGCGTCGGGGAAGTCACTGGCATACCAACTCCCGGTGCTGACGGCCATGGCGACCGATCCGCTCGCAACTGCCCTGTACCTCTCTCCCACCAAAGCGCTGGGCTCGGATCAACTGCGAGCAGTGCTGTCCCTCACCGACTTCGACGTCGAACTTCGCAGCACGAACGCCAGTGCGTACGACGGCGACACCTCGCAGGAACTCCGCACCTGGGCACGCGAGAACTCACGCTGGCTCTTCACCAACCCCGACATGATCCACATTTCGCTGCTCCGCACCCATCAGCGATGGGCGCACTTCTTCCGCAACCTGAAATACGTGATCATCGACGAATGCCACTCCTACAGGGGAGTCTTCGGGTCCAACGTCGCGCTCGTGATCCGGCGACTACGCAGAATTGCAGCCCGTTACGGCGCCGAACCTACCTTCATCCTGGCCAGCGCGACCACAGCAGATCCCGGCGCGGCGGCCTCGCGGCTCATAGGCGCACACTGCACCGAGGTCACGGAAGACGGATCGCCGCACGGCCCACGCACCGTCGCACTGTGGGAGCCGCCACTACTCGAGGCATTGACCGGCGAAAACGGTAGCCCGGTACGACGTCCCGCGGGCGCGGAAGCAGCCCGGATCATGGCGGACCTCATGATCGAAGGCGCCCGTACTCTCACCTTCGTCCGCTCCCGCCGCGGCGCCGAACTGACCGCGATGGCCACCAAACGTCTACTCGCCGAGGTGGACCCGGACCTCGCCGAGCGAGTCGCGTCGTATCGCGCCGGATATCTGGCCGAGGACCGTCGCGAACTGGAAGCTGCACTCGCCGACGGCACACTGCTGGGCGCAGCCACCACCAACGCACTGGAGCTCGGCGTCGACATCGCGGGCCTCGACGCCGTTGTCGTGGCGGGCTTCCCGGGCACCGTCGCCTCGTTCTGGCAGCAAGCCGGTCGCTCGGGGCGACGCGGCGAGGGTTCACTCGTCGTGTTGATCGCACGCGACGATCCACTCGACACCTACCTCGTTCACCATCCGTCGGCGGTACTCGACAAACCCGTCGAGGCGACGGTGACAGATCCCGGAAATCCGTACGTCCTGGGCCCGCAATTGCTCTGTGCTGCAATGGAACTCCCACTCTCCGATGCCGAGGTGGACGCATTCGGCGCTCTCGAGGTTCTCACCAGACTGTCGGAGGAAGGCAAGATCCGGCGCCGAAAGCACGGATGGTTCGTCACCGCCGATTCGAACCCCCACGGCTCTCTGGACATTCGCGGCGGTATCGGAACTCAGGTGGCCATTGTCGACGGTGAATCCGGCCGGATGCTGGGCACTGTCGACGCGGGCCGCGCACCGGCAACAGTCCATCCCGGCGCCGTGCACATCCATCAAGGCGAGACCTACGTCGTCGACGAACTGGACCTCGACGTCGGACTCGCATTGGTACACACCGAGAATCCGGACTGGACCACCTCGGCTCGCGAGACCACCGAAATCACGATCACCGAACAACTCGAGCACAAGAACTACGGAGACATCGCCGTCGCTCTCGTCCAGGTCGAGGTGACACATCAAGTCGTCGGGTACCTACGACGGTTGACTTCGGGTGAAGTCCTCGACTCGATCGAACTCGACATGCCCGCACACACTTTGCCCACCAGGGCAGTGATGTACACGGTCACACCGGAACTGCTCGAATCCATCGGGGTGCCGCCCGAGCGGTTCCCCGGATCATTACATGCCGCCGAACATGCCGCGATCGGTCTGCTGCCGCTGGTGGCGATCTGCGACCGCGGAGACATCGGCGGAGTATCGACGGCGATGCACGCGGACACCGGACTCCCGACGGTCTTCGTCTACGACGGTCATGCCGGCGGCGCCGGGTTCGCCGACCGGGGGCACAGCGAACTGTCACGATGGCTCACCGCGACGCGCGACGCCATACTGTCCTGCGAGTGCGCTCACGGATGCCCGTCCTGCGTCTATTCACCCAAGTGCGGCAACGGAAACGATCCGCTGGACAAGGACGGCGCGGTCAAGGTTCTGACCGCCGTCATCGATACGATCAGCTGAGACGCGATCAGCTGACCGGACCCGCACGGGCGTAAGCCTGCGCATCACTGATCCCGAAGCCCGACAACAACACCGGTGCGCGTATCTCGACCACTACATCCCACCCCTGCACCTCACACTCCGCGAGCACCGTACGCATACGCTCCGCGATCGCCGCGGACATCTCACACGCCGCCTCGTCACCGCCGTCCAAGGCACCCGCACCGCCGAGAGCCGACAGATCAGCGGCCGATTGCGCCGTGTGCCGGGCCACCACCGCGGACCCGACATGCAACATCCCACCAGTCACCATCACGATCGCTGCCAGAACGCAGCACGCCAGAACCGTGGCAACACCTTCGTCCTCACGTAGGTTCACCCCTCTTCCACCCCTGACTCCACAGCTGCCACCGCCTCGGAAGAAATGTCGACCAACGGCAGCAACGTACTCTCGGCGCTGACAACGGCAACGGCAAAGCCGTCCACGATCTCCACCGAGATCGACGCATCTTCGGGTGCGATCCGACGGGCCGTGGCAACCGCAGACTCACGATCACCACGTGCCACCAACCGCGCGGCCTCACGAGCGGCGTCGACACACCGAACCTGCATCGACACCGCGAGGACACCACCGATACACAGCACGACCACCGTGACGATGGAAGCCAGAGCAATCGCGGCCTCCACCGTCACGGCGCCGTCGTCGGCTTGCCGAATACCTCTCGTGGACAACATCACACAGCTGTCTTGAGAGCCTTGTCGATGATGCCTGTCAGTGCCGAGACAATGGAGTCGCCGGTGACAACGGTGTACAGGACGGCTCCGAACGCCGCGGCCGCAATCGTGCCGATCGCGTACTCGGCGGTGGACATGCCGTCGTCCTCCGTTATCAACAGCGCAAATCTAGCCGACACCGTCCTGAGCGTCTTCGAAATCATTTCTCCCCCTTCAATCGAAACCTGCGGCAGCACCTCTGCCGCAGGAGCTTTCACACGGATCCGGCTCACAGCAGGCCGTTACCGAGCACAGTCGTGGCAAGCCCGATCACCACCGGAACAATGCCCAAGGCGATGAAGGCCGGCAGGAAACACAGTCCGAGCGGACCGCTGATCAACACTCCCGCGCGTTCGGCCGCGGCAGCAGCCAGATCCTCGGCGTCACCTCGACTACGCTCGGCAAGTTCGGCCGTGGACGCGGACAGCGACGAACCCGAACGGGCGGAACGCCGAGCCATTCTGGCGAGCGCCTCGGTATCGGGATCGAGAGCGGCTTCGCTCCACGCGGTGTCGGGATCTGCACCGAGCGCGAGGAGGTCGGCGACGCGGCGAAGCGAGTCGGCCATCGGTTTCGGCGCGGTCGACGCCATCGCTGTGATCGCGGCGGAGACTGGAAGCCCCGCTCGCAGGCAGGCCCCGAGTAGGTCGAGACTTGCGGCAACTGCGAGTGGATCCGGCTTGCCAGGCACCGAACCCGAAACTTCTGTTGTTGTGTCTGCGACCAGAATCCCCGCTGCTCTGGTCGAAGCGCCGCGCCGAGTGGGAATGATCGCGAGCGACAACGCCATCACCGCCACCGACATCCAGGTCACGACGCCACCTTCGCGGTGATCCGATCGGTCCAGAGCAGACCAGCTGAGACACAGGCAGTTCCGATCACGAGTAGCACACCGCCGAGCCCACCTCCGAGTAGCACACGCAACGGCGACGCACCCATCAACTGTCCGAGGCCGACCCCCAGTAGCGGTAGAAAAGCCAGCACCGCAGCGGTCGCCCGAGCGCCCGCCAACCCGGCCTCGGTGCGCTGACGAAAGCGTCTACGTCCCAACATGTCCGTCCGGACGGCTCCGAGTAGTTCAGCCAGAGCCAGACCGTGTTGGTCTGCGACCCGCCAGACGGATCCGATGCGGAAGAACTCTCTCTCGATGCACGAATCCGGTACCGCGAAGGCCGCTGCGGCAGAACCCCCGAGACGTGCCCTGGCCCCAGCGGACCGGAAAACCGCGCTCACTTCGCCGGTACATTCCTCGCCTGCAACAGAACTGGCCGCTGCAGGATGCGCACCGACGCTCAGCTCGGCGATCAGCACCTCCAGACCGGAGAGCAGCATCTTCTGTGAGAGTCCCCGGTTTTCGGCCGCCTTCGCGCGTCGCCCGCGAAAGATCAGAGTTCCGCCGAGGACGACCGCCGCGAACCCTGCCGGAAGACCTCCGAGAACCCACGTTGCCGAAATCGCGAGAAATGCGGCGACGAACTGCCACGGAATCTGCCGGGAGGGCTTGCGGACGCTCGGGGCGTACGTAGCGAGCCGAGCACGTGAATCCCGCACCGGCGCAATCGAGACCGCCAACGCGAAGGCCAAGAGGGAAACTGTCACGTCCCGACCTCTCGATTGCGAAGCCGGAACATCCGCTCGAGCCGCTCACGACCCGAACCGCCGTCCGGCCATGCCTGCATGATTTGTACGTATCCGTCCGCACCGCGGTCGATGACGCCGATCTGTTCGAGACGCCTCGATCCGTCGGCCAACCGATGCACGTGCAGGATCACTTGAACCGCCGCGGCAAGTTGACTGTGCAACGCGTGGCGATCCATACCGCCGAGCGCAGCCAACGCCTCGAGTCTGGCCGGCACCTCTTCGGGCGAATTGGCGTGAACGGTGCCGGCGCCGCCGTCGTGGCCGGTGTTCATCGCCGTGAGCAGATCCGTCACCTCTGCACCGCGGACCTCACCGACGACGATGCGATCGGGACGCATCCGTAGCGCCTGCCGAACCAGATCGCGCACCGTCACCTCTCCGACACCCTCGACGTTGGGAGCTCTGGCGACGAGGCGGACGACGTGCGGGTGCGGCGGCGCTAGTTCGGCCGCGTCCTCGACACAGACGATTCGCTCGCGAGGGTCGACCGCGCCGAGCATGGCGGACAACAACGTGGTCTTTCCCGCGCCGGTCCCGCCGATCACCAGGAAGGCCAAGCGAGAAGAGATGATGTCATCGAGGAGTTCGCGGGCGTCCGGTTCCACGGCGCCGTGAGCACACAGCGCGTCGAGACCCTGGGTTGCGGGCCGCAGCACTCTCAGTGACACGCAGGTTCCGCCCTGGGCCACCGGTGCGAGCACGGCATGAAGTCGTACCCCGAAGTGCCCGTCGCCGACGCCCCGCAGGCGGCCGTCGACCCACGGTTGAGCGTCGTCGAGGCGTCGGCCTGCCGACAGTGCCAACCGCTGCGCCAGTCGACGCACAGCTGCCTCGTCGGTGAACCGGACCCCCGACCTTTCGAGGCCGACCCCGCGGTCCACCCAGACCTGATCCGGCGCTGTCACCAGTACGTCGGCGACACCGGGTTCGTGCAGCAGTGGTTCGAGCGGCCCTGCGCCTGTCAGTTCCGTCTGGAGCACCCTGACGACCTCCAACAGATCCGTGTCCGCCAGAACGCCGGAGGACTCGGCTCGCACGGCGTCGGCAACGGTGGCCGCCGTCGGCTCGGCGACCGACGACGCCGTCAGCCGCTCGCGAACTCGGTCGAGCAGTTCCGTCGTGACCAACGCACTCATGCTGCAGCCCTGCGCGGGCGTGCGCCGGATTCGACGGCGTCGAGTACCGCTGTTGCCACCGCACTCAGCGGACAACCACGGGTCAATTCGAGGCCACCACGCTCGAGCATCGGTGCCAGCGAGCGGTGGCCGCGCATCACGGCCGTCAGGGGCAGCCCGAGCATGTCTGCCACATCGGCACCGCGTAAGCCTCCCGGCGCCGGCCCACGCACGACGAGCCCGACGTTGGAGTTGTGTCGGACCACCCAGGCTCCGACCTTCTCGGCAGCGACGCACGCAGCCACGGTGGCCGGAACCACCACGAGGACCGAATCCGACATCTCCAACACGGCCTGACCTACCTCGCTGGGATGACGTGGCACGTCGCACACCACCAGTCCGCCTGAACTGCGGCCTGCGTCCAGCACAGCGCGAACGGCGGTCACCGACGGACCGTCGATCTCGCGGCGACTGCTCGCCAGAACCCTCAGGAACTTCCCCTTTGCCGGCAGTGCATCGCGCAGCGCATCCGGGGCCAGCCGCCCGCCCTCGACGGTCAGTGCACCCCAACGCAATCCGGGGGTCGTCTCGACACCCAACAGCACGTCGGCGCCCGAGCCGAGCGCGTCGACGTCCACCAGTAGCGTCGGGACGTGACGTGCCGCCGACGTCAACGCGACAGCCGCGGCTGTTACCGAGGCTCCTCCGCCACCACAGCCACCCACCACGCTCACGACGTTGCCGTCACCACTCACCTCGACGTGGTCGGCCAGAACTGCGACCAGCGCGTTCTCTTCTTCCGGCAAGGACAGAACGCTGTCGGCTCCGATCGCGGTGGCGCTCTTCCAGTCGTCGACGGTCGGTGTGCCGTCGCAGACGAGGAACACTCGCGTCCGTTTGGGGGAACGAGCCACAGCATCCCGCGCAGCCGACGCGTCCAATACGACCGCCGAGGCCCGGTTCCACTGTTGTCGGGACACGGGATGCTCGGCCTCGTCGAGACGGCGGTCCACCGCCGCAGCGACCCGTCGCACGCTCGCGAGGACCTTCGCGTCCTCGACGAGAACCAGAATGTGAGCTCCGGTTTCCGGAGAGTTGATCGTCGTGTTCATGACTGCAGAGCCTGAACGAGCGCGAGTACCGAAAACAGTGGGTCGAGAGAGCCTGTGGACAACTACGAAGGTGTGGAGAAACAGGCCTGAGACAGAGAACGACCCCCGCCAATGGGGGGAGGAGGCGGGGGTCGTCTGAGTTCAGCCCCGGGGGGTCGGGCTGAACTAGTTCGAACGAATCGAACAGCAACGATCTTACACCCGCCATTGGCGAGAAACGCAAGCCTGAGCTGCACTGAACTGCTGTTTTTCGCCGCAAGAGGACGCTTGCCGAGGAGCACACGAACCGCCTGTCGGACTATCCTCGTTCCTGTGACCGACAAGCCTGCGAACGGACTGAATACCGGGCGGACAGCCGCTTTCTTCGATTTGGACAAAACGATCATCGCGAAGTCGAGCACCCTGGCGTTCAGTAAGCCCTTCTTCGCCCAGGGTCTGATCAATCGACGCTCGGTTCTCAAGAGCAGCTATGCACAATTCCTGTTTCTGCTGTCCGGCGCCGATCACGATCAGATGGAGCGCATGCGCGAGCACCTGACGGCCATGTGCGCGGGTTGGGACGTGGAACAGGTGAAGGCCATCGTCGCGGAGACTCTGCACGACATCGTCGACCCACTCGTCTTCGCCGAGGCGGCCGATCTGATCGCAGATCACAAGCTGCGTGGACACGACGTCATCGTGGTGTCGGCGTCGGGCGAGGAAATCGTCGCGCCGATCGCCCGAGCCCTCGGCGCCACCCATTCCGTGGCGACGTCGATGAGGGAAGAAGACGGCCATTACACCGGCGAGGTCGACTTCTACTGCTACGGCCCGGGCAAGGTCGAGGCGATGGAAAAACTCGCCGCGGAATACGGCTACGACCTCGCCGCCAGTTACGCCTACTCCGACTCGGTGACCGATTTGCCCATGCTCGAGGCAGTCGGACATCCCACCGCAGTCAACCCCGATCGTGCATTACGCAAGGAAGCGGCCGTAAACGGTTGGCCCATACTGACTTTCTCGAACCCAGTCTCGCTTCGCGCGCGATTGTCGGCGCAGTCCACGACGACGGTGGCCACAACTGCAGCGGTGGGAATCGCAGCTTTGGTGGCCGGCGCCATGACCTTCGGGCTACTGCGTCGGAAACGCTGAAATCCAATGCCCACAAACAAAAATTGGTACTTGCTGTGAGCCCGGACACAGGGTACAAAGGAGTTACGGAAGAACGGAAGGCCAGGAACGGCTCGGAAGAGAAGGACCGTTTCCCCAACCGAAATTCCTAGCACGGGCACTAGGGCACCCACGCGGAGCACAAGCCACTATAAGGGCAGAAGCGTTGTGGGCCTGCGAGATTCGTTCAATTTGAGCGAGGACCCCGCACCGGTTGCGGGGACGACCTCAGAAAGTGCGATCCCTCGCCGAGGCCACCCACACAACCCACCGAGCACGCTTGGTAACGAGTAGTCCGTGCTGACGGGCGGCGAAGTCGATTTATCGGCAGCGCCGCCCGTTCGTTATGTTCCAGCCTCGCCCTGTTGCAGATTATCCAGTCGCCGCGTCGGCGATCGAAGTCGCTTCTCGCGCACCGGCTTCGAGAGCGCCGCAGCACAGAATCACCCAGCTGCCGACGCCCGCCGGATTTCCCGAAGCGAATCCAGCCGCGCCGTCCGTGTACGCCTGCGGCCGCCGAAGCCAACTGACCTCGGGGACTCCTAGATTGTGCGGATCCAACCCGGACGAGACCGCAACCAGACGCGAGGCCGCACGGGCGACGATGCCGTCAGCCGTGCCGAACGGGCTCAGCGCCAAGAGTTCTCCGTGTACAACGGCCGCCAGAACCGGAGCCGGCGCACTGGTCCCGCCTGTCACGAGTTGTGCGAGAGCGTCCAACCGCTCCCCCACTCCGCGATCCGACCGTGGCCGTCCCAGTTGATCCGCGTCCTCGACGAGGTCTGCCGCGGCCAGCAGGTGCAGCCGGGCCAAAGCCTGCAGCGGGGCGCGCTTCCACGTCGACTCCATGAGGGGAAGACTGTCGCCGTCCAGAGCCTGAGCCACGCGCAGAGCACCCGCGAGAATCGGATCACCGGCCATGCCCTCGGCCGGCAATTCGGTGGTGCCACCGGCCAGCGATGCGGAAGCTCGCGCAGCGCGAACCGCGGCTTCGGCGGCAGTGGTGGGCCAACCGCGACGGTTGGTCTTGTGCCGATGAACCTCCCCCAGAGCGTCGCGCGCATGATCGGCAGCGGCGCGTACACCTGGAAGATCGACGAGGGGCTGCAAAGGGTCCGTCACGATCAACGACGGTACCCTTGCAGCCCCTCTGCGGACTTGCCTACCTACCTGTTGCGTCAGCTTCCCAGCGTGATGGAACCGCCGGGAATCGCGTCGAGCAACTTGCGGGTGTAGTCCTGTTGCGGATTTCCGAACACGTCGTCGATCGGTGCCGATTCGACGATCGAGCCACGCGACATCACCAACACGTTGTCCGCGATCTGACGAACCACGGCCAGGTCGTGCGTGATGAAGAGGTACGTCAACCCGAACTCTGCTTGCAGGTCGTTGAGCAGGGTCAAGATCTGATCCTGCACGAGCACGTCGAGAGCGGAGACCGCCTCGTCGCAGATCACGACCTCCGGTTGCAGTGCCAACGCTCGCGCAATTGCGACGCGCTGACGCTGTCCGCCGGAGAGTTCGTTCGGGAACCGTCGCATGACCGACTGGGGCAGACCGACCTTGTCGAGAAGTTCGCGGACGCGAGCCTCACGTTCGGCTTTGGTCCCGACCTTGTGGGTACGCAGCGGCTCTTCGATCGTGCGGTAGATCGAGTACATCGGGTCGAGCGTGCCGTAAGGGTTCTGGAAGATCGGCTGCACTCGGCGACGGAACGCAAAGGTTTCCTTCGCGCCGAGTTTCGCCACGTCCTGGCCGTCGAAGACCACGTTGCCTGCGGTGGGCTCGAGCAAGCCGAGAACCATCTGCGCGACCGTCGACTTACCGGAACCCGATTCACCGACGATCGCCGTCGTGGTTCCGCGGCGGACCTTGAAAGACACGTCGTTCACGGCTGTGAAGTCGGTGGTCTTGCGGAAACCCTTGCGCAGCTTGAACACCTTGGTCAGATGATCGACGACAAGAACGTCGTCGGTCGCCTTGCCGAAGGACTCTGCCGCACTTTCCTCGGCCTTGACCGCTTCGGCTACCTCTTCCGCCTGTTCGCGAATCTCGGCGCGCGCCACCGACGAGCTGAGACGCTTCGACGCCAACGACGGCGCAGCGGCAACCAGCTTCTGTGTGTACGGATGCTGCGGACGCTTCAGGATCTCCAGTGCCGGACCGGATTCGACGATACGACCCTTGCTCATCACGATCAGATGCTCGGCACGCTCGGCAGCCAAGCCCAGATCGTGCGTGATGAGCAGAACCGCGGTGCCGAGTTCCGTTGTCAGACCGTCGAGGTGGTCGAGGATCTGACGCTGGACGGTGACGTCGAGCGCCGACGTCGGCTCGTCCGCGATCAGGAGCTTCGGACGAGCGGACAACCCGATCGCGATGAGTGCGCGCTGGCGCATACCGCCCGAGAACTCGTGCGGGTACTGCCCCAACCGGCTCTCGGCTTCGGCGAGACCTGCCTCCTCGAGCAGTTCGGCGGCGCGAACCTTGGCGGCCTTGCCCTTGGCGATCCCGTTGGCAGCCAGTGCTTCCTCGATCTGGAAGCCCACTTTCCACACGGGATTCAGATTCGACATCGGGTCCTGCGGAACCAAACCGATCTGGCTGCCCCGGATATGGACGAAGTCCTTCTCCGAAACCTTCGAGATGTCCTTGCCGTCGAAGATGATCTCGCCTGCCGTCACCTTGCCGGTGCCGGGAAGCAGATTGATGATCGAGTGTGCGGTGGTGGACTTGCCCGAGCCCGATTCGCCGACGATGGCGACCGTCTGTCCCGGGTACACGGTCAGGCTGACGCCTCGAACTGCCGGAACCGGACCGGAATTGGACTGGAACGACACCTCGAGATCACGAATCTCGAGCAACGGAGTTTCCTCCGAGGTGAGAGTTTCCTTGGTGGTCATCGTGCTCACCGCTTCCGCGACTTGGGATCGAGGGCGTCGCGCAGAGCGTCACCCATCATGATGAATCCGAGAACGGTGATCGCCAGAGCCGTTGCCGGGTAGAACAGAATGGTCGAACCCTGACGCAGCGTCACCTGAGCGTTACTGATGTCTCCACCCCACGAAACCTCGGTGGACGGAAGACCGATACCGAGGAAGGACAGCGTCGCCTCGGCAACGATGTACGTACCGAGCGAGATGGTGGCCACCACGATGATGGGCGCCAACGAATTCGGGATGACGTGGCGGATCAGTGTCTTGAGCTTCGAGACACCCAACGCTTCCGAAGCCATGACGTAATCGTTGTTCTTCGCCGAGATCACCGCGCCTCGAGCAATTCTTGCCATCTGCGGCCAGCCGAAGAGCGCCAGGACGCCGACGACGGTCCAGATCGTGCGATCGGTGAAGAGCTGCATCAGGACGATGGCAGCGAGGATCAGCGGAATACCGAAGAAGATGTCTGCGACACGGGAGAGGATCGAATCGGTCCATCCGCCGTAGAAACCGGACAGCGCACCGAAGATCACGCCGATCACCAGCACCGACGCAGTGACACCGACGCCCACGAGTACGGATGCGCGAGCACCGTAGATGGTGCGCGAGTACACGTCACAGCCCTGGCGGTCGAAACCGAACCAGTGCCCTGAGGTCGGCCCCTGCATGCTGTAGGTCAGGTCGCAGAACCGCGGATCGGTGCTCGTGAACAAGCTCGGAAACGCTGCGATGACGATGACCGCGAGGATGATGATCGTCGAGATGATGAACAGGGGACGCTTGCGTAGATCGCGCCACGCGTCGGTCCACATGCTCGTCGGCGCCTGATCGAGTTTGACGGCGTCCGTCTCCCCCGGTGCCGCAACTTCGGGCGGTGCCACGAAATGACTTTGCCGGACGACGCGTCCGGTCTTCACGGTCTCAGACATAGCGGATCCTCGGATCGAGCGCGGCGTACAAGAGGTCGACGAGCAGATTCGCGATCAGGTAGATCACGATCAGGATGGTGACGAACGAAACCACCGTCGGCGCTTCACCTCTGGTCACGGCCTGGTAGATCGTGCCGCCGACGCCGTTGATGTTGAAGATGCCCTCGGTGACGATGGCGCCGCCCATCAACGTCGCGAGGTCGGCACCCAGGAACGTGACCACTGGGATCAGCGAGTTGCGCAACACGTGCACGCGAACCACTCGTCCGCGGGAAAGTCCCTTGGCGGTAGCGGTGCGCACGTAATCGGCAGTCAGATTCTCCGCCACGGACGTTCGGGTCAGTCGCAGTACGTACGCGAACGAGACCGAGCCGAGAACCAGTGCCGGGAGAAGGAGATTCGTGAAACTGGTGTTGCCACCGACCGTCGGCGGGACGATGCCCCATTTGACGCCGATGAAGAACTGAGCCAGGAAGCCGATCACGAAGATCGGGATGGCGATGAGAACGAGGCTGAACAGCAGGACGGTGCTGTCGAAGAATCCGCCCTTACGCAGGCCGGCGATGAGGCCGAAGCCGACACCGAAGACCGTCTCGACGATCAGTGCCATGAAGGCAAGTTTCATCGTGATCGGAAATGCCTGTGCCAGAACTTCACTGACAGGTCGTCCGGAGAACGACGTGCCGAAGTCCAGCGTGAAGATGCCCTTCAGGTACAGCAGGTACTGCTGATAGAAGGGGAGGTCGAGGTGGTAGCGCTCCCGAAGCTGTTGTGCAACAGCCGGACTGAGCGCCTTGTCGCCCGCCAACGCGGCAATCGGATCACCGGGAAGCAGGAAGACCATGGCGTAGATCAGAAGAGTGGCCCCGAGAAAAACCGGGATCATTTGAAGCACTCGGCGACCGATGTACCAGAGCATCGGATCACCTCCTTGTCGATGATCGTGTACGTCAGCGGACAGTCCGGTGTGAACACGAGTTCGGGACGGCAGGCAGGGCGCCTGCCGCCCCGAACTCACGTTTCAGATGCGGATCGTTCTACGCGTCAGTTCTTTTCGATGTCTTCGTAGACCGGAACACCGTTCCAGCTGATGGTCACGTTGGAGACGTTCTCCGACCATCCACTGGCAGCGTTGCGGTACCACGTCGGAACTGCGGGCAGGTCCTTGAGCAGGACTTCCTGAGCCTGATCGAGCAGTTCCTGAGCCTTGGCCTGATCGGTCTGGCCGGCCGATTCGCGCAGGAGGCGGTCGAACTCAGGGTTGGAGTACTCACCGTCGTTGGAGCTGCCGCCGGTCTGGTAGTTCTGCGCCAGGAAGCCGTACTGCTGCGGGTAGTCACCCTGCCAGCCGGAGCGGAAGGAGCTCTGGATGGTGCGGTTGGTGGCTTCGGTGCGGATCTGAGCGAAGGTGGCGTACTGCTTGCCCTTCGCGTCGATGCCGAGGGTGTTGCGGATGCTGTTCGCCGTGGCGTCGACCCATTCCTGGTGTCCGCCGTCCGAGTTGTACGCGATCTCGAAGCTACCGGTCCACGGAGCGATCGCGTCGGCCTTCGCCCAAGCGGCCTTGGCTGCCTCGGGATCGAACTTCAGGTTGCCGTTGCCGGTCAGCGAGTCGTTCCAGCCCTTGATTGCGGGGCTGGTGAAGTCGAGTGCAGGCGTCCTGGTCTTGTTGAAGATCTGCTGGGTGATCTGATCGCGGTTGATCGCCATCGAGATCGCCTGACGGCGGAGCATGCCCTCTTCGCCGCTGAAGTGCGGCAGGCGACCCGGGATCGTGAACGTCTCGATGGTTGCCGACGGCTGGTTGACGGTGCGTCCGGGCAGGTCCGACTCGAAGGTCGTGACGGCGCTCGGCGGAACCTGGTCGAGAACGTCGACGTTGTTGGCCAGGAGATCGGTGTACGCCGTGTCCAGGCTGTTGTACATGATGAAGTCGACGCCGGCGTTCTTCGGCTTACGGTTGCCGTTGTAGTCCGGGTTCACGACGGTGTCGATGCGGACGTTGTGCTGCCACGCGCCGGTTCCGTCGAGCTTGTACGGGCCGTTGCCGATCGGGTTCTCACCGAAGGCGGTCATGTCCTTGAACGCGACCTCGGGCAGCGGGTAGTACGCCGTGAAGCCGAGGCGATCGGGGAACGCCGACTCGGGCTGCTTGAGTTCGATGGTGAAGGTGGAATCGTCCACGACCTTCAGACCCGACATGGTCTGTGCCGTCGGAACCTCGGCGGCAACTTCGTCGTAGCCCTTGATCGGGTCGAAGAACGAAGCCTGGAGCTGAGCGTTGGTGGAGAGGGCGCCGTAGTTCCACGCGTCGACGAACGACTTCGCGGTGACGGGGGTGCCGTCCGTGAAGGTCCAGCCGTCCTTGAGCTTGACGGTGAAGTTCTGACCGTCGGTGCTCTCGATGGACTCGGCAACCTCGTTCTCCGTACCGCCGTCAGCGGTGTACGAAACGAGACCGGAGAACAGCGAGTCGAGGACGCGGCCGCCCATGTTCTCACTCGTGTTCGTGGGGATCAACGGGTTCTGAGGCTCGCCCGCCCAGGCGTTGACGACGCCACTGGACGATCCGCCCGACGAATCGCCGGACGAACATGCCGTGATCAGCACTGCCGTCATTCCGAGCGCGACCGCGCCGGTCGCTATGCGTGAGATACGCAAAGGAATTCCTTCCACATCTAAGTGACCCCGAGCATGCTCGCGGCCTGCCGACAGCCGTAACTGCCGGCGTCGTGTCGCCTACAACTGAAAGTGAACGTGACTTCGAGTTGCGGTCGAATAATGGTTTGACAATAGACACATCGAGCTCGAAGCGCGCACCGCACCCATTGTTGGAAAATTGGGGGTAATTGAATTCGGGCACATTCATTCGTCGGCGGAAGCGACCACCCGTCGCATCGATTCGACCGATCGTCGCAGGACAACGGGTTGCAACGTGATGCAACGGTGCGTTTGAGCGAGCTTGTGACTACCCTCACACGGAGTCAGAAAAGTGTCGATCAATGTGGAAAGAAGGCCGTCAGCCATGACAAGCGCAGCCGAAACAGACGTCCCCCAGGCATATCCGCCGAGCGCAGAGTTCGCTGCGGCCGCCAACGCGGGACCGGAGTTGCAGGCTGCCGCAGATACCGACCGCCTCGCTTTCTGGGCGAATCAGGCTGAGCGCCTTCACTGGCACGAGAAATGGACCGACGTCCTCGACTGGACCGACGCCCCCGTCGCCAAGTGGTTCGTCGGCGGAAAACTCAACGTCGCCTACAACTGCGTCGACCGCCACGTCCTCGCCGGCAACGGCGACCGCGTCGCCATTGCATTCGAAGGCGAACCCGGCGATTCCCGCGATCTGACCTACAACGACCTCCTCGCCGAAGTCAGCCGCGCCGCAAACACTTTCACCGACCTCGGCCTCGTCGCCGGTGACCGCGTCGCGATCTACATGCCGATGATCCCCGAAGCGATCGTCACCATGCTCGCCTGCGCCCGCCTCGGACTGACCCACTCGGTCGTCTTCGCCGGATTCTCCGCCACCGCCCTACGCTCACGCATCGACGACGCCCAAGCCAAACTCGTCGTCACCGTCGACGGCCAGTGGCGACGCGGCGCCGCAGCACCCATCAAAACAGCGGTCGACGAATCCGTCGACGGCGCCGACTCCGTCCAGAACGTGTTGGTGGTCAACCGGACCGGCATCGACGTCGACTGGACCGACGGCCGCGACCTGTGGTGGCACGAAACCGTCGCACAAGCCTCACCCGAGCACGAGGCGCAGGCCTTCGACGCCGAACATCCCCTGTTCATCCTCTACACCTCCGGCACCACCGGTAAGCCCAAGGGCATCATCCACACCTCCGGCGGCTACCTCACCCAGGCGTCGTACACCCACCACAACGTCTTCGATCACAAAGCCGGACAAGACGTCTACTGGTGCACCGCCGACATCGGCTGGGTCACCGGACACTCCTACATCGTCTACGGCCCCCTCTCCAACGGCGTCACCCAGGTCGTCTACGAAGGCACCCCCAACTCCCCGAACGAGCACCGCCACTTCGACATCATCGAGAAGTACGGCGTCTCCATCTACTACACCGCACCCACCCTCGTGCGCACCTTCATGAAGTGGGGCCGCGAGATCCCCGACGCCCACGACCTGACCTCGATCCGCCTCCTCGGCTCCGTCGGCGAGCCCATCAACCCCGAAGCGTGGCGCTGGTTCCGCGAGGTCATCGGCGGCAACAAAGCACCCATCGTCGACACCTGGTGGCAGACCGAAACCGGAGCGATCATGATCTCCCCACTCCCCGGTATCACCGCCACCAAACCCGGATCCGCCATGGCACCCCTGCCCGGCATCTCCGCGAAGATCGTCGACGACGACGCCAAACCCCTCGGCCCCGGCGGCAACGGCTACCTCGTCCTCGACGAACCGTGGCCGGCGATGCTGCGCGGCATCTGGGGCGACATGGACCGCTACCGCGACACCTACTGGTCCCGCTACGCCGAAGAAGGCTGGTACTTCGCCGGTGACGGCGCCAAATACGACGACGACGGCGCACTCTGGGTCCTCGGCCGCGTCGACGACGTCATGAACGTCTCCGGCCACCGCATCTCCACCTCGGAGGTGGAATCAGCACTGGTCAACCACCACGGCGTCGCAGAAGCCGCCGTCGTCGGCGCCGCCGACGAGACCACCGGACAGGGCATCGTCGCGTTCGTGATCCTGCGCGAAGGCGTCGAAAACACCGGCGACGTCCTCATCGCCGAACTCAAGGCTCAGGTCTCCACCGACATCAGCCCCATCGCCAAACCACGTCAAATCACCATCGTGCCGGAACTGCCCAAAACCCGATCCGGCAAGATCATGCGCCGCCTCCTGCGCGACGTAGCCGAAGGCCGAGACCTCGGAGACACCTCAACCCTGGTCGACCCCAAGGTATTCGACGCAATACGCGGCAAATAAGGCCTTCGGCCCCGTGCGCCTTTCTGGTAGTCCCCCTACCAGGAAGGCGCGCAGGGGCGGAGCCCCTCTCGCAGCTTCACTTCCTCTTTCGACGTCAGCCAGGACTCCTCGGCCACGCGAATATCTGCAGCAACCCGCTTGTGCAAGGACTTTCCGCGCGAGGAGAGAAACACGCGCACCTTCCGGCGGTCGTCCTCGCCGACTTCCCGATAGATGAGCGCGAGCGAGACCAGCTTGTCCGCGACCCGCGTCAGCGTGGGAGCCGGTGTTCCCGTTCGATCGCGCAACTCAGCCATCGTCAGCCCCTCGGTCGACGCCAAGGCTTCGAGCGTCATCCAGTGATCGAGAGTGAGATTCTCTGCGGCCAGCGTCTTCTCCGCCGCCGCCGCGGCCATTCGGGCTGCTCGGACCAGCGCGGTCGTCAACGACGCATCAAGAATTCCGGAGTCACTTTTTCCCACTGATCGCTCCCCCGCTGTTGCGTAGTTCACACTTCTCGGGCAATACTTTCAAATGAAATGATAGTAACCCAGGCCAGGCCGCTGACTTCCGATTCCGGCGGCGACGCATGAGCGCTACCGGCGCGCTCGAACGCGCGCGCAGCGCGGTATGGCGCCTGGGCATGGTGGTTCCCCTCCAAGGGCCGGCCGGACTGTTCGGCCCCTCCTGCGAAGCAATCAGCGAGCTGGCCGCCCTCGACCTCAACAACTCCGGTGGCGTACTGGGACGCGAAGTGCAGATCGAAGTGATCGACGGCGGCGCGACGCCGAACGCCGTCGCCGCCCGCGTGCAACAGCTTCTGGACGCAGGCGCCATCGACGCCGTCAGCGGTTGGCACATCTCCTCGGTCCGCCACGCACTCGCTCCAGTGGTCGCGGGCCGCATTCCGTACTCGTACACCTCGCTCTACGAGGGCGGCGAGGAAAGGTCCGGCATCTACTGTTCGGGCGAAACCCCGAGACAGCAGATCGCACCGGCACTGAAGTGGCTGCGCGACAACGTCGGAGCGCGCAAGTGGTTCGTCGTGGGTGACGACTACATCTGGCCCCACAGCTCACTCGGGGCCGTGAGGCAATTCGCCACCGAACTCGATCTCACCCTGGTCGGCGGTTCGTTTGTCGATCTGGGGCGCGGCAACATGAAGCAGTTGGTCGAGACCGTCTCGAACTCCGCTTGCGACGGCGTGATCATGCTCCTCGTCGGGCAGGACGCCGTCGACTTCAACCGAGCCTTCGCCCGCCGAGGCCTCGACGAGTCGATGATCCGGTTCAGCCCGTTGATGGAAGAAAACATGCTGCTCGCAAGCGGGCCGAGAGCGACCCGCAACCTGTTTGCCTCCGCCGCGTACTTCCGCTCGATGGTCGACGGCAACTCGATGGATCTACTCGGGCGCTACGTGGCGCTGCACGGCGCGCACGCCCCAGCATTGAACAACGCCGCCGAGTCGTGTTACGAAGGGATACACACCCTTTCGGCCCTGGTTCGACGCGCCGACAGCACACGTCCACACGACCTCGACGCCGTCGTCGAAGGCGCCGCATACGACGGGCCTCGCGGAACCGTCGAGTTTCGCGATCGTGTTGCACGACAGAAGATTCAGCTCGCCGTCGCCGACGGACTCGACTTCTCGATCATCGCAACGCTCTGAAATCTCCTCTCGAGATCCACCTCTTGACTTCTGTGGCGCGCATCACTTAGTTTCATTTGGAATCATTTCATTTGAAAGTAACCCGTCCTGAAGTAACCGGAGGTGCCCGATGGGCAGTGTTGGTTTGCTTTACGTGGGAGCCGTCCTCTTCGTCAACGGACTGATGCTGCTCGGCACGGTTCCCGTTCGATCCGCCTCGGTTCTCAACCTCTTCGTCGGCGCACTTCAATGCGTCGTCCCCACCGTCATGCTGATTCAGGCGCAGGGAGATTCGAGCGCCGTCCTGGCGGCCTCGGGGCTCTACCTGTTCGGCTTCACCTATCTCTACGTGGGAATCAGCAATCTCGCCGGCTTCGAACCGGAAGGAATCGGGTGGTTCTCGCTGTTCGTCGCGTGCGCCGCACTCGTGTATTCCTTCCTTTCGTTCACGGTGAGCAACGACCCGGTGTTCGGAGTCATCTGGCTCGCCTGGGCTGCGCTGTGGACGCTGTTCTTCCTGGTACTCGGCCTCGGCCGCGAAAACCTCAGCCGTTTCACCGGCTGGGCCGCGATCCTTCTGAGCCAGCCCACCTGCACGGTTCCTGCCTTCCTGATCCTGACCGGCAACTTCCACACCACGCCCGCGGTCGCCGCCGGCTGGGCCGGAGCACTTCTGGTTCTCCTGGGGCTTGCCAAGATCCTTGCCGCACCCAAAGCTGCAGTACCCCAACCCCGTCCAGTCTTCAACTGATCCACACAACCAAGGAGTGAAAGACAATGCGACACGGTGACATCTCCTCGAGCAACGACACAGTCGGCGTAGCGGTCGTCAACTACAAGATGCCCCGCCTGCACGATCGCGCCGGCGTCCTCGAGAACGCCCGCAAGATCGCCGACATGATGATCGGCATGAAGACCGGCCTCCCCGGAATGGACCTGGTGGTCTTTCCCGAATACTCCACGCAGGGAATCATGTACAACGAGGAGGAGATGTACGCGACAGCGGCCACCATCCCGGGCGACGAGACCGCGATCTTCTCCGCCGCGTGCCGCGAAGCCGACACGTGGGGGATCTTCTCCATCACCGGTGAACAGCACGAGGACCATCCGAACAAGCCCCCGTACAACACGTTGATCCTCATCGACAACAAGGGCGAAATCGTTCAGAGGTACCGAAAGATCCTGCCCTGGTGCCCCATCGAAGGGTGGTACCCGGGAGACACGACGTATGTCACGGAAGGACCGAAGGGTCTGAAGATCTCGCTCATCATCTGCGACGACGGCAACTACCCGGAGATCTGGCGCGACTGCGCAATGAAGGGCGCCGAGCTGATCGTCCGCTGCCAGGGATACATGTACCCAGCCAAGGACCAGCAGGTGATGATGTCCAAGGCAATGGCCTGGGCCAACAATTGTTATGTGGCAGTTGCCAATGCGGCCGGATTCGACGGCGTCTACTCCTACTTCGGGCACTCCGCGATCATCGGATTCGACGGTCGAACGCTGGGTGAGACCGGCGAGGAGGAATACGGAATCCAGTACGCGCAGCTGTCCGTCTCGGCCATTCGTGATGCACGCGAGAACGACCAATCCCAGAACCACATCTTCAAGCTCCTCCACCGGGGCTACTCCGGAGTCCACGCAGCCGGCGACGGAGACAAGGGCGTCGCGGACTGCCCGTTCGAGTTCTACAAGCTGTGGGTCACCGATGCGCAGAAGGCTCAGGAACGCGTCGAGGCCATCACACGAGACACCGTGGGCGTCGCGGATTGCCGCGTCGGAAATCTCCCGGTCGAGAAGACCGTCGAAGCGTAAGGATCCTGCTGTGCCGTATATCACCGACATGCTCCACGACCGGAACAGTGCAGCAGCACCACCGGCCGAGGAACGGTCCGAACCCGTACCGGTCGGGGCCTTCGACGCGCGGAGGCTCTCGAAAGCCCTGAGTTCCAAGATCGTCGGACAACAGGCCGCCGTCGACGCCGTGGTTCGTGCGATTTCGATCGCGCATGTCGGTGCCACGGATCCGACGCGTCCACTCGCCAATATCCTTCTGGTCGGCCCCACCGGCGTCGGCAAGACGGAGTTGGTGCGGCGCGTGGCCGCGGAACTGCGGTCGGGGCCCGACGATCTGTGCCGCATCGACATGAATGCTCTGGCGCAAGAGCATTATGCGGCGTCGTTTTCCGGGGCCCCGCCCGGATACGCCGGCAGCAAGGAGTCCTTCACACTGTTCGACAAGAACACCGTCGAGGGCGATCCGTACACCCCCGGAATCGTCCTGTTCGACGAAGTGGAGAAGGCGGACCCCACCGTGCTGCGTGCGCTACTGCAGGTCCTCGACAACGGCGAACTCAGGTTGGCGAACGGTCAGCAGAAGATCTCGTTCCGCAACAGCTACGTGTTCCTGACCTCGAATCTCGGTTCGGCTGCGGTGGCGGAACGTCGACGGTCACACCTGCGGCAGCTCGCCGATCGCGTCCGGATCGATCGACCACGCCATGGCCATCACCTGGTCCAACGCGCGTTGGAGAAGTTCTTCGACCCCGAGTTCTTCAACCGCATCGACGAAACCGTGATCCTCGACGAGTTCGACGACCAGACCGCGGAACAGGTGACCCGGCTCGAGATCGACCTGATCACGACTCGGCTGGCCCGGAGAGGCATCGACGTCGAGGTGGACGACAGCGCCGTCGCTCTCCTGCAGCGACGCGGATTCGATCCGGTGTACGGCGCACGCGGTCTGCGTCGGACCATCCGGAACGTCCTGGCCGACCCGGTGGCCGGCGCCGTTCTCGACCTGCGACCGGTCGGGACACAGCCACTCGCCTTGCAGGCCCGGGCAGTTGGTGATCAGATACAGGTAAAGAAAGCCCCATGAGTGCTCGCTCACGTTGCGGATCGAATCCGCAACGTGGGCGACACATTTCAAACATGTCCGCGTAACGCCACCTCCCTAGGTTGGGTGCCTGCACCACAAAGTGCACATGCACAGGCACCCAGGGGAAGTGACGTCATGACAGCAGTGAACGAGCAGGTGTCCGCAGTCGCACCGGACCAGGCGAATCCCGGTCAGAACACCGCACTGAAGGAGACGCTGGAGGACTACACCCTCCGATTCGCGCCACGCAGCTACCGCAAATGGGGAACCGGAGTCGTCGCGACGTCCGCACTCGGTGGAATCGCGTATCTCGCGGACTTCTCGATCGGCGCCAACATCGGCATCTCGTACGGTACCGGCAACGCACTTCTGGGCATTGCAGTCTTTGCCGTGGTCATCATGGCCACCGGCTTCCCGCTCGCCTACTACGCTGCGCGATACAACATCGACCTCGATTTGATCACGCGCGGAAGCGGTTTCGGCTACTACGGCTCGGTCGTCACCAACGTCATCTTTGCGACGTTCACCTTCATCTTCTTCGCCCTCGAAGGTTCCATCATGGCCCAGGGTTTGAAACTGGGGCTCGGGATTCCACTGTCGATCGGATACGCGGTCTCGACGCTGATGGTCATCCCACTGGTCATCTACGGCATGAAAGCCCTGGCAAAACTCCAAGTGTGGACGACGCCGTTGTGGCTCGTCATGATGGTGCTGCCGTTCCTGTATCTGCTGTTCAAGCACCCTGATTCGGTGAGCGCGTTCTTCGCCTTCGGCGGTGAGGACGGCGCAAACGGCAAGGGTGTCAACTTCGGCTCGGTGATGTTGGCTGCGGGTGTCTGCCTGTCGCTGATCGCGCAGATCGCCGAGCAGATCGATTACTTGCGCTTCATGCCGCCCAAGACACCGGAGAACACCCGTCGTTGGTGGGCTGCAGTAATTCTCGCCGGGCCCGGCTGGGTCATCTTCGGCGCGATCAAGCAGATCGTCGGACTGTTCCTCGCCGTGTACATCATCGCGAACGTCGTCGACGGTTCCTCGATCGCCAACCAGCCCGTGCACCAATTCCTCGAGATCTACCAGGACATGATGCCGCACTGGCTGGCCATGACCCTTGCCGTGATCCTCGTGGTCATCAGCCAGATCAAGATCAACGTCACCAACGCGTACTCCGGCTCACTGGCCTGGACCAACTCGTACACCCGCGTCACCAAGACCTACCCGGGACGCATGATCTTCGTACTGGTCAACCTGGCGATCGCACTGATCTTGATGGAAGCCAACATGTTCGACTTCCTCAACACGATCCTGGGCTTCTACGCCAACTGCGGTATCGCCTGGGTCGTGGTCGTCGCCTCTGACATCGCGATCAACAAGTACTGGTTGAAGCTCTCCCCGAAGGTCCCCGAATTCCGACGCGGGATGCTCTACGACGTCAACCCCGTCGGCTTCGTGTCGATGCTGCTGGCTGCAGGAGTTTCGATCCTGGTGTTCTTCGGTGCTTTCGGTTCGACGATCAAGCCGTTCTCCCCGATCGTCGCGATCGTCATCGCGCTGGTGATGCCGCCGGTCCTCGCCGTCGCCACCAAGGGCAAGTACTACCTACGACGCACCGACGACGGCATCGATCTGCCGATGTTCGACGAGTACGGAAACCCCTCCGGTGAAACGCTTTTGTGCTGCGTCAGCGGAATCGAGTTCGAGCGTCCCGACATGCTCGCGTCGAATGTTCCCGGCCCGAACGGCGAGAAGCAGTACATCAGCTCCTTGGCCTTGAGCACCGACAAGACCGGTGAGCACGTCCTGCCGGCTCAGCCCTGACCACTGCTGTGCGCCTTTATTAACCGCCGGGGGTTAATAAAGGCGCACAGCAGGTTATGCCCCTACATCGTCGAGCGACTCACCCTTGGTCTCACGCATGACCAGCAGCGCGACAAAAGTCAACGTCGCCGCCACGAGAAGATAGATGCCGACCCAGCCGACGCCGTAGTTCTTCGCGAGGTAGACGGCGATGAACGGCGCCACCGCAGCGCCCAGAATGCTGGCGGTGTTGTACGCGATTCCCGAGCCCGTGTAGCGGACGTTGGTCGGGAAGAGTTCCGGGAGAACGGCACTCATCGGGCCGAAGGTCAGGCCCATGAGCAGCATGCCCACGATGAGGAACGCCAACATACGGCCGTCGTTCATTCCGTCCGGTTCGAGGAAGACACCGAAGGTCAAGCCGAACACCATGATCAGACCGGTGATGATCAGCAGTGTGATACGACGCCCGTACCGGTCGGCGAGCCAACCCGAGACCGGCACGGCGGCAGCGAAGAACACGACTGCGATCAGCTGCAGGACAAGGAAATCGGTGTACTTGAAGCCTGCGCCCGTTCCGCCGTCGGCCGGCGTCTTGCCGGTTCCGTGGCTGAGAACCCAGGTGGTCATGATGTAGAACAGCGTGTACGTCGCGAGCATCACGAACGTACCGATGATCAGCTGACGCCAGCTGGTCTTGAACACCTCGGCAACCGGAGTCTTGACCTTCTCGCCGCGCTCGACTGCACGCGCGAACACCGGAGTTTCCTCGAGCTTGAGCCGAACGTACAGGCCGATCATCACCATGATTGCGCTGAGCAGGAACGGAATTCGCCATCCCCAGCTCAGGAAGGCACCTTCGAGGTCCGGGCTGGAATTGTCGTGGTTCATGAACAACGTGATAATCAGGAACAGGCCGTTGGCCATGAAGAAGCCGATGGGCGCGCCGAGTTGCGGCCACATCGCCGCCCAGGCCCGCTTGCCTTCCTTGGCCGTCTCGGTCGCGAGTAGAGCCGCACCCGACCATTCACCGCCGAGCCCGAGACCCTGGCAGAAACGCATGAGCGCCAACAACGCCGGGGCCAGCAGACCGATCTGGTGATAGGTGGGCAACAGACCGATGAGGAAGGTCGCGATGCCCATCGTCAGCAACGAGCCGACCAGAGTTGCCTTGCGCCCGACGCGGTCACCGAAGTGCCCGAAGAGGATCGAGCCGAGGGGACGAGCGACGAACGCGAGTCCGAACGTCGCCAACGAGGCGAGAAGCGCGGTGGTGTCGTTGCCCTTCGGGAAGAACAGGTGCGGGAACACCGATACCGCCGCTGTTGCATAGATGTAGAAGTCGTAGAACTCGATGGACGTACCCACCATGCTGGCGACCACGATGCGGCTACGCGGCACTCCGGCGACGGTATCTGCGTCGCCGCCCTCGGGCTTGGGTGGGTTCTCACTGACTGACGTGCTCAAAGCATGCTCCTGCGCCGATATACGAAAGATGTCCAATTAGTGGGATCCTGTCCCAATCAGTAGGAATTGAACACCCGCGGGGTTTTCCGGCGCAAATTCGGTTCGCGGATTCGGCTCAGCGGGCGATCCGCGATAAAATCCCGCAAAGGTGAGCCGGGAAGTCTGGTCGGCACGTGCATTCGATGCTTTACAACGTCGGTCACGTTCATGTCTGTTGCATCCGAACTCGGGTGCACGAACAAAGGTCGTCCCCACGCGTGATCTCCACTTTGCGTTCCGAACTGTCCCGCTATCTCCGTACCGAAACGGTGGGCGGATCGATACTCCTCATCGCCGCTGCTGTCGCTCTGATCTGGGTGAACTCACCTTTTGGTGAGAGCTACATCGCTCTGCGCGACTTCCAGATCGGCCCGTCTGCACTCCATCTGGACCTCAGCCTGGGCACCTGGGCGCAAGACGGACTGCTTGCCGTCTTCTTCTTCGTCGCCGGCCTCGAACTCAAACGCGAACTGGTGGTCGGCGAACTCGCGGACCGCAAAGCCGCGATGCTCCCGATCATCGCGGCGTGCGGCGGCGTCCTGGTCCCCGCGATCATCGCGGCGTCCATCGGTTTCGGCACGCCAGGCATGGACAAGGGCTGGGCCATTCCCGTCGCGACGGACATCGCTTTCGCCCTCGGCGTGCTCGCACTCACCGGCTCGAAGATCCCCGCGAGCGCCCGAGTCTTCCTGCTCAGCCTGGCCGTCGTCGACGATCTGCTCGCCATCATCCTCATCGCCGTACTGTTCACCGGTTCCCTCGCGATGTTGTGGCTGTTGACCGCGGCCGCAGCCCTCGCTGTCTACGCCTACGCTCAACACAAACGCATCACGACGCCGTTCCTCTACGTCCCGCTGGCACTACTGACCTGGTACGCGATGCACGAAGCGGGGATACACGCCACACTCGCGGGCGTCGCGCTGGGCTTACTCACCCGGGTCAGGCGTGATCCGGACGAGGAATACGCGCCCGGTAGCCGTCTCGAGCACCGCATTCAGCCTTACTCCGCAGGCTTCTGCGTCCCCGTCTTCGCACTGTTCGCCTCCGGTGTTCCGATCAACGCGGCTGTACTCGGCGACATCTTCACCGACCCTGTCGGGCAATCGGTTGTCGTCGGCCTTCTCGTCGGCAAAACCGTCGGAATCTTCGGAATTTCCCTGCTCGCGATCAAATTGGGGATAGCAACCAAACCCAAGACACTGGAATTGAGAGACATGTTTGCCCTCTCAGTTCTCGGTGGCATCGGGTTCACCGTTAGCCTGCTTGTAGCAGACCTCGCATTGGACGGGGTCGGCGATGGCAGCGAGGCCGAGATAGCGAAGGCCGCAGTTCTCGTGACATCGTTGGTGGCATCGCTGATCGGATCAGCGCTGCTGTGGCGACGTGGACGGGTCCATGCGGCTCGAGACGACGCTTCCACCGCCATTGCCACGGACGCGAGAGAACTACCTGGAGAGGTCGACAAGTGAGCTTGACCAACGGAGAGAGCCAGCGCTTCACCGGAGATGGAGTACCGAACACGGTCTCGTCCATCCCTCTCACCGATGTGGACGCCCGCACGCCGGGCGAGGCCACCATCGGGGCCCTCGTCAAGGACGCGACCGCACAGGTCTCCACCCTCGTGCGCGCCGAGGTCGAACTTGCCAAGGCCGAGGTGACAGGCGAGGTCAAGAAGGGTCTGCAGGGCAGCGTCTTCTTCATCCTGGCCTTCACGGTTCTGCTGTTCAGCTCGTTCTTCTTCTTTTTCTTCCTGGCCGAGATGCTCGACACCTGGGTGCCGCGCTGGCTGGCGTTCCTCATCGTCTTCCTGATCATGGTGGTGACCACCGCGATTCTGGCGCTGCTCGGTTATCTGCGAGTACGCAAGCTGAGGGCCCCGGAGAAGACGATCGAATCGCTCAAGCAGGCCAAGAACGTCATCCCCGGCAGCCATGACGACGCAAAGCCGTCTGTCGATTTCAACGCGCGCCGGTAGCGAGTCTGATCGAAAGTGGCAGCCCCAGATCCATCCACCGTCAGGTTCGACGGCCCCTGGATTCACCGGGACATTCACGCCAACGGCATCCGGTTTCACGTCGTCGAGGTAGGCGACGCGGAGCCGGATGCTCCGTTGGTGGTGCTTCTGCACGGATTCGCTGATTTCTGGTGGTCCTGGCGCCATCAATTGACGGCACTGTCCGAGCAGGGCTTCCGCGTCGTCGCGATGGATCTTCGTGGGTACGGCGATTCCGACAAGCCCCCTCGTGGCTACGACGGTTGGACGCTCGCCGGTGACGTGGCCGGCCTCATTCGTGCGATGGGTTACGGCAAGGCCACGCTGATCGGTCATGCCGACGGCGGGTTGGTGTGCTGGGCGACCGCGCTCCTGCATCCACGCCTGGTGCGATCGATCGCGCTGATCTCGTCACCACACCCGATGGCGCTCAAGAAAGCCGTCGTGCGCGACCCGTATCAGCGTCGCGCGCTGTTGCCTTCGTTCCTGGCCTACCAGGTGCCGCTGCGCCCCGAGCGACGGCTGACGGCCGACAACGGCGCCGAAGTGGAGCGCCTGGTTCGCTCGCGGTCCGGCCCCACCTGGCCGCAACAACCCGAATTCGCGGACGCCATGAGCAAGATGCGGTCCGCGATCCGGATTCCGGGCGTCGCACATTCCACGCTGGAGTACCAGCGTTGGGCCTTCCGCAGCCAGCTCCGCCCCGAGGGCCGTCGTTTCATGCGTTTGATGGATCAGGTTCTTCGCATTCCGATCGTCCAGATTCACGGCGAACTCGACCCGTACGTGCTCACCCGTACCGTGCGACGCGACAAGCACTGGGCTCCCGGCGAGAAACTGCGCACCATTGCCGGAGTCGGCCATTACGCGCATCAGGAAGCCCCCGAGCGCGTCAACCGCGAACTCGGGGATTTCCTTCTCGACGAGAACTGACCGCTACGAGAACTGATCGCTACAGAATGCAGGCGCCTGTCGGCACTGGCGTCGAGGCCGACGCAGCTGCATTCAACTGGCGCGAGACTTCCTGGGCGGTGAGGACGAATCCGGTGTCGCTGTCGTCGACGGCAGCACCGAACACGACGCCGAGGACCCGCCCCTGATCGTCGACCATCGGCCCACCGGAGTTGCCCTGCCTGATGGATCCGCGGACGGTGTAGACCTCACGTTGAGTGGTTCCGGCCTTGTAGATGTCCGGTCCGTTCAGGTTCAGGACCTCACGAACGCGGGCTGCGCTGGCCGTGTACGGACCGCCGCCGGGGTAACCGAGCACCAACGCGTTGTCTCCGGTCTGAGCCTGCTCCGGAGCAAACGGCAGCACCGGTGCGTCCAATCCCGGAACCGCCAGAATCGCGATGTCGACGGCGGAGTCGAAGAGAACCACCTGCGCGGGCAGTGCGCCCTCCATGGTGTCCACCGTGATGCTCTCGGTTCCGGCCACCACGTGGGCGTTGGTCATGACGCGTTCGGGGGCGACGATGAATCCGGATCCCTCGAGCGCGCGCTGGCAACTCGGTGCGACGCCGTTGATGCGTAGAACACTCGGGCGCAGCTGCGCAGCCAACGGACTGGCGAGAACGCTCGCGTCGGGTGCTTCGACCTCGGTGATGGGCGTGCGCCCGAACGGGCCGATGACGTCCGGCAGGCCGGAGGTGTCGAGCAACGCCGAGAACTCGGTCGGGATGCGGCGCAGCCACTGCGGCGCCAGTTCGTCCACGCTGGCGAGAACGTCCGAACCACGAACAGCGGCGGCAATATTCGGCTGAGACGAGGAAGTAAGCGGAATCGCGAGCAACCACGCCGCGACCACGACGGCCACCGCCTGTAGACCCGCACCGATGACGCTGTCGACGGATCGCGCCGTCGGGCTGTGCATTCCGCTGCGCGCCGCGCGTCCGAGCACCATGCCGGCGACCTCGCCGATGATGACCAACACCACGATCAGCGAGATGCCCGCGAGGATGCGCAGCTTGCCTTCGGTGACGTGCACGAGCAGGTGTGGCGCCAACAAAATTCCGGCGACGGCGCCGAGTATCACGCCGACGAACGCCAACGCCGACGCCACCGCGCCCTGACGCCATCCGGACGTGGCCGCGATGAGCGCGACCAGAACGATGGCGATGTCCACCCAACGAGAACCTGTCATCGCGGCACCGCCGAATCCTCGACACCTTCACCGAACTCGGACAGCGCTGTGTCCAGGTCTCTCACGTCCTCGTAGTTCCACGGAATCTCCCAGCCCGACACCGTGAACAGCGCCGCGAGGATTCCTGCTGTGAACCCCCAGACCAGCATGCCGTCGGCGCGGAACGCCGGGCCCTGGTATCCGAGGGGGTGGCGAACCTGAAACCGGTTGTCGGGGTCGAGCAACGTGCGCAGCGGCACCCTGGCCACCCGTCCGACCTCGCCTTCGTCCTGAATGCCCACCGCCGTCGGCTGCTCCCAGTAGCCGAGCACCGGCGTCACGTCGAAACCCGACGGCGGGATGAAGATCTCCGGCAGCACGGTGAGCGGCTGAACTCCGCTCGGATCGAGCCCGGTCTCCTCCTGCGCTTCACGCAGCGCGGTGCCGATGGGGCCGTCGTCGCCCGGATCGGCGGCGCCGCCCGGGAATGCGACCTGTCCGCTGTGCTGACGCATCGTCGACGCACGTTGGGTCAGCAACACGTCTGCGCCCTCGGGCAATCCGCCGACGGCAAGAGGGTCGGCCTCGCGAGGTCCGCCGAAGAGCACGAGCACCGCGGCCGGACGCGTCACGGTGCCGCGCGGCGCGCGACGCTCGAGGACGGGGTTGATCCGGTGGGGATCGGTGGGTTGATTGCCGGCGACAGCACGCAACCACTCGGGAACCGGTGTACTCATACGACGACTCCCAGATATTGCGCCGCAGCGGCGGCGATTTCGTCCGCACTGCGGAAGGGTTGGGGCAAGACCTTGGCGACCGTTCCATCCGCGCGCACGAGCACCGAGACAGGCAGCACCGGCGGTGCGCCCACCGCGATCCGCACCTTGCCGTCACCGTCCTGGACGCCGGGCAAACGCACCGAGTAGTCGATGAGTCGCGTCAAAGCGTTCTCCTGATTCGGATCCGAGTGCACAGTCAGCACGTTGATGCTGCCGTCGGCGCGCTCCGCGAATTCCTGAAGGTACGGAAGCTCTTCGGCACACGGCGCGCACCAGTACGCCCACAGGTTGAGAAGAGTCGGTTTTCCGCCCACCGCTGCGGCAAGGTCGACGGGCGCTCCGTCGGACACGCAGTCGAGGGTGATTCCGGCGAGAGCCGAGCCGGTAGGCGCTTCACCGGTCGGAGTCGGGCAGGGGGCCAGAGCCGCCTGGCTACGGAGTTGATCGAGCGATTCCGACGACGGAGTGAACGTCGGCGGCTGATACGCGGACGACGACGGACCCGTCGAGGTGGGCGTCGTGTCGTCTCCCCCACGCGGCCAGATCGCCACGACGAGAGCCGCGACGACCACGAGCGCAGCGAGAGACCATCTTCCAGCACTTGTCATCGGCGATCACAACCCTGCCAGGGCGAGCAGATGATCGGTCTCGGGGCCTTTCACCAGGGCCGCGGCCTCGGTTTTGTCGGTCGGGCCGAGCCCGTACGACGGGCAGTCCTTGGCCAGTACGCACACACCGCACGCGGGCTTGCGCGCGTGGCAGACCCGTCGGCCGTGAAAGATCACGCGATGCGAGAGCAGTGTCCATTCCTTACGTTCGATCAGTGCCCCGACGGCGTGTTCCACCTTGACGGCATCTTCTTCCTCGGTCCACTTCCACCGACGCACGAGCCGACCGAAGTGGGTGTCGACGGTGATTCCCGGAATTTCGAAGGCATTGCCCAGCACGACGTTCGCGGTCTTGCGTCCGATGCCTGGGAGTTTCACGAGATCTTCGAGCTTGTTCGGGACCTGGCCGTCGTGGCGTTCGAGTAGTGCCTGACCGAGTCCGATCAACGACGTCGTCTTGTTCCGGTAGAAGCCGGTGGAGCGGATGTACTCCTCGAGTTCGGTCCGATCGGCTTCCGCGTATGCCTTCGCGTCGGGATAACGCGCGAAGAGCGCGGGGGTGACCATGTTGACGCGGACGTCCGTGCACTGCGCCGACAGAATTGTCGCCACTGCCAGTTCCAACGGAGTCGTGAAGTCGAGTTCGCAGTACACGTGCGGGAAAGCTACCGCGAGCTCACGATTCATCCGACGCGCCCGGCGTACCAATCCAAGGTGTGATTCTTCCTTCCGCGCACCCCCCGAACGCGGTTTCTTCCGCTGCTCTGAACTGCCTGTCGGGGTGGTCTGCACTCAGACAACTGTACGGATACGACATGAGTGGAGACTCCGTCGTGTCGATTCTGAGACCTTCGACGTGTTTACTTCCCCCTATGCAAGGACTCGCAGTAATTCTCTTTCCGCTACTGCTGATGCTCTTTGCCCTGGCGATGGAACGAGTCGAAGGGCGATTGCGTCGGCTCTCGGTTCAAGAGCACGAAGTAGAAGACTTCCTCGATCAGGCAAGTCACGACGATGTCGCCCGCCTGGCAAGCGATGGGTTTCCCCATGCTTTCGCGCGCTTCCACCGGAAGCGGAAGGGCCGTCAGTCGGAGGCTCCCGAGAGCGCCAGCCTGGGCGAAATCCGGACACAACGGGCAAGTTGACGGCCATACAAAGTAGTCACCGCAGCCGATTCCGGAAGAATTTTCGGCTCTTACGTGGCATCAATCACTCGCCGCGAGCTATCGGGACGTAGACTTCGATGCCGTACCTGTTGCATTGAACACAGATTGCATTGGACACAGTGTCTCACTCATGAGGGCTGAGCCTGTGTACGACGGTTTGTGCGCAGCACGGGTACAAAGATAGATAGCGCAAAAATGACACCACAAACGAACAAATCCCAACAAGGAGCGCACGTGGACGACGTCCTGGCAAGAGCCGGCATCTTCCAAGGAGTCGAGCCCTCAGCGGTAGCGGCGCTGACAAAGCAGCTGCAGCCCGTCGACTTCCCCCGTGGACATGTCATCTTCAACGAAGGTGAGCCCGGTGACCGCCTGTACATCATCGTGTCCGGCAAGGTGAAGATCGGTCGACGCTCACCCGACGGTCGCGAGAACCTGCTGACGATCATGGGCCCGTCCGACATGTTCGGCGAACTGTCCATCTTCGACCCCGGCCCCCGCACCTCGACGGCGACGACCGTCACCGAGGTTCGCGCCGTGAGCATGGATCGCGACGCTCTCAAGGCATGGATCCAGCAGCGTCCCGAGATCGCCGAGCAGCTGCTGCGCGTTCTCGCCCGCCGACTGCGTCGTACCAACAACACCCTGGCCGACCTGATCTTCACGGACGTTCCCGGCCGTGTCGCCAAGGCGCTCCTGCAGCTCGCGCAGCGCTTCGGCACTCAGGAAGGTGGCGCACTGCGCGTCACTCACGACCTCACGCAAGAAGAGATCGCCCAGCTCGTCGGCGCTTCCCGCGAGACCGTCAACAAGGCGCTCGCCGATTTCGCACACCGCGGATGGCTGCGCCTCGAAGGCAAGAGCGTCCTGATCTCGGATTCCGAGCGTCTGGCTCGTCGCGCGCGCTAGTTTCTTCCTTCTCGACTCTTTCGGCCGCTCCCACTTCGGTGGGGGCGGCCGAAGTCATTCCCTGGACTCTCGTTGTACCTATCGGTAAAGTATGTACCGGTAGGTACACATCTGATCGAGAGGCCACGTCATGACCGTCCGAGCACCGATTCCGCCCTTCACCCACGAAACCGCCGTCCAGAAGGTCCGCCTCGCCGAGGACGGATGGAACTCACGCGATCCACACAAGGTGTCGCTGGCCTACACGCCGGACAGTTGGTGGCGTAATCGGTCCACGTTCGTCACCGGCCGATCCGAAATCGTCGAACTTCTGACCGAGAAGTGGACCCGCGAGCTGGACTACCGCCTGATCAAAGAACTGTGGGCCCACGACGGCGACCGCATCGCGGTTCGATTTGCCTACGAGTGGCACGATCACGACGGGCAGTGGTTCCGCTCCTACGGCAACGAGAACTGGGAGTTCGACGCCGACGGCCTCATGCACCACCGTCATGCCGGCATCAACGACGTCGCCATCGCGGAGAACGACCGAAAGTTCTTCTGGGATTCGACAGGACCACGCCCGCAGGATCATCCAGGCCTGAGCGAGCTGGGCCTGTAATGGAATGGGCCTGTAATGGAAGGATGAATCCATGGTCAGACAGGTAGCTGAACGCTCCGATACGATTCCCGCGCTCGCGAACGTGTTCCGCACCTACGGGTTCGACGGAGCAAGCCTGGCCGTCATCACCGAACACACCGGGTTGGGCAAAGGCAGTCTCTACAACTTCTTTCCGCGCGGGAAGGAAGAGATGGCCGAGGCGGTGCTCGACGAGGTCGCCGGATGGTTTCGCGCCGAAGTCTTCGAACCGCTTCGAGCAGAGTCGGTTCCACCGAGTCAGCGTGTCCAGAGCATGTTCGTTACCGTGGCCGACTACTTTCGGTCCGGGCAACGCATTTGCCTGTTCGGCGCATTTGCACTCGGTGAAGAGCGAAGCCGCTTCGGTACCAAGGTGAGAACCTACTTCGACGAGTGGACAGTCGCTCTCGCGGCGGCACTCGCCGGCGCCGAAGATTCCATCGGACTCGCCGAAGAAGCCGTGGCCGGGATCCAAGGCGCAATCGTGATGTCTCGAGCGCTGGACGACAGCGCCGTATACAGCCGAGTGACGACGAAACTCGAAGATCGACTGATGCAGGCACTCACGCCGTAACGCATACCGCACGACCGCAAAGGCATTTGTGCCACGGCATCCACCTGGCATGCTCGAAAAGGCACGCACAAGACGAAAGGAACCCATGCTCTCGTCCGAGACGGTGATCGCATCCACAGCTTCGGGGAAGATCCGCGGCCGAAAGCGTGACGGTTCCTACTACTTCGGTGCGATCCCCTATGCCCGCGCGGGGCGTTTCGAGAAACCTCGCCCGGTGGAACCGTTCTCCGACGTCTTCGACGCCACGGCTCTCGGAACGGTGTTCCCCCAACCACCTTCACGTCTCGAACGGATCATGGGACCGCCGCTCCCCGAACCGGAGCTCAGCGAGGACAGCTTCACCGTCACGGTCACAACCCCGTCGCTGAACGGTCGCCGCCCGGTGATGGTGTGGCTGCACGGCGGCGGATACTCCAGTGGCGGCGGCTCCCTCCCCTGGTACGACGGCGGGGCTTTGTCAGCCGAGGGCGACGTCGTCGTGGTGTCGGTCAACTATCGCGTCGGTGTGCTCGGATACCTCCTCCTCGACGGCGTCAGCGAAGGCAATCTCGGGGTCCACGATCAGATCGCGGCGCTCGAGTGGGTACGCGAGAACATCGAGGCATTCGGTGGCGACCCCGATTCGGTCACCGTATTCGGGCAGTCGGCCGGCGCTCATTCCATTGTGAATCTGTTGGGCAGTAACAACTCTCGAACTCTGTTCCGTCGAGCAATTCTGCAGAGCACCCCGCGGCCGGACCTCAACTTCACGCAGGCTGCCGCAATCGAGAACGGCGAGACGTTTGCCCGACTGCTCGACGGAGATCCTCGGACCGCGCCACTTTCCCACATCCTCGACGCATTCCGCGGCACGGCAATCGAGTTCAGCCGGCGGTCCCCCAATGTCGTGCAACCGCCCTTCGCACCGATTTCCGAACTGGAACCCGTGACCCGGACCTTCGACGCAGCGCCTGACGTCATCGTGGGATACACCCGCGACGAGGGATCCGCTTTCCTGCGCGACGTGGCGGGAGCACCCGATCCCGAACGCGTCGCCGAAAAAGCACTGACACAGAACATGTTTGCCGAGCCGGCGATGGAGCTGGCCGATACCTTCACCGCGGCCGGCGCGTCGGTGTACACGTATCGCTTCGACTGGGCACCGACGGAAGACGTCTTCGGAGCAACCCACTGCATCGAACTACCCTTCGTGTTGGGAACCGAGCAGTCCTGGCAGGGCTCACCGATGCTCGGCAGCAACGACTGGCAGAGCATCGACGCACTGGGCCGACGGATACGCCGACACTGGACGTCGTTTGCGCACACGGGAAGTCCGGACAACAGCGAAACGTGGGAGAAATACACCCCGGCCCAACCGATCG
This sequence comes from Rhodococcus baikonurensis, assembly GCF_040489275.1. Taxonomy (NCBI): domain Bacteria; kingdom Bacillati; phylum Actinomycetota; class Actinomycetes; order Mycobacteriales; family Nocardiaceae; genus Rhodococcus; species Rhodococcus baikonurensis. The sequence continues at coordinate 42,363 of NZ_JBEUOQ010000010.1, forward strand.
GAATCACCTTCTCCTGAGCAACTTCGGGCGCCTACCCACTCGCCGCAATCCCGTCTAGGATTGCTCCATGGACATGCCCAAGCTCCTCGACGGGCGACTCAAGCTCCGCCATCTACTGCTCGTCGACGCGTTGAGCCGTCAGGGCAGTGTGGTCGGTGCCGCTGCTGCACTTCACATCACGCAACCCGTTGCGACCCGCAGTCTGCACGACATCGAGTCCATTCTCGGTGTCTCGCTCTTCGACCGCGGCCCACGCGGAATCACCCCGACCATTTTCGGCGAGGCCTTCACAACTCATGCGCGGGCCGTGATCGCGCAGCTGACCGAAGCCGGGCGGCACGTCGTCGAACTTGCCGACGCCAATCGCGGAACGGTCATCGTGGGAACACATCTCGCCGGATCCAACGTGCTGCTTCCCGGCGCCATCGCACGCCTGAAGGTTCACCACCCGCTGCTCACCGTCGTCGTGCGCGAAGGTACGCCCGAACAGTTGCTCACCGATCTGGAAGCGGGCCGAATCGACCTGATCGTCGGCCGGCTCACCTCACCTACCGATGACACCGCGATACGACGGAACCTCTACGCCGAATCCGTCGAACTCGTCACCCGCGTGGATCACCCGCTCGCTCTTCGTGAGGACGTCCAACTCGAAGAGTTGCGCGGCTTCCCCTGGATCCTGCCCGGGGTCGAGACAGTGCTCCGCCGCGAGCTGGAGGAGTTCTTCGCCCGCAACGGCTTGCCGTTGCCCGAAAATCGGGTCGAGGCAACCTCTTTCCTCACCGTGCGTCAACTGCTGGTCGAGACCGACATGATCGCCGTACTGCCGAGCCTCATCCCCCGCGACGACGCGCGCTTGACCACCCTGTCCATCACACTCGATCCGATCGGGCACAGCGTCGGCATCACATCGTCGGCGACTCGCACGTCGAGTCCGTCCGCTCAGGCCCTCATCGCGACGCTGGAGTCCTTTGCAGCCGAGCTCATGCGACCGTGAAACGCCGATCGGCCCGTTCCCTCCATGGGAACGGGCCGATCGGATCAATCCGGTACTCAGGCGTTTTCGGAGACGCGAATTTCCTCGTGCTCCAAGCCCCTCGACGAATCGGGGACAATCTTGAACAGGGCGATGGCGCCGACCAGGCTGATCGTGCACACCCCGGCGAGATACCAGGTCACACCCGCCGAAGATCCAGTGGCGTCGAGCAGAGCCGTGGCGATCATCGGCGCCAGTCCACCACCGAGAATCGCACCACTCTGGAGAATCAGAGACGAGCCGGAATAGCGGACCTTGGCCGGGAAGGTGTCGGCGATGATGCTGCCCTGGACACAATGTGTGACCGGAACGATCAGGCCCATACCCAGGAACGCGATGACGGCGACCATTTTGTTCTCGGTGTTGAGGAGCGGGAAGAACACGATGCACCACAACAGGATTGCGGCTGATCCGCCGATGAACATGTGTCGACGCCCGTACTTGTCGGCGATCTTGGTCCAGAACGGGATGGAAAGGAACCACAGGACTGCGGCAGCGGTCACGCTGAGCACGAGGAACTGCTTGTCGTAGCCCAGATGTTGCGTGCCGTACGACAGAGTGAACACCATGAAGGCGTACGCCACGGCGGAGTTCGCCAAGCACGCGGCAAGCGTGAGAGACAAACGGGGGAAGCCGACCTTGAGCGACTCACGCAGCGGGAAGCGAACTATTTCGCCCTTCTCCATGACCCCGGCAAATGACGGCGACTCGGTGACGCGCAGGCGGATCACCAAACCGATCGCCACCAGAACGAAGCTCAGCAGGAAGGGGATTCGCCAACCCCACGACGCGAATGCGGAGTCCGACATCACGGCGTTGGTCGTCAGGAAAATGCCGTTGGCGAGAACCAGTCCGGCAGGTGTGCCCATCTGCGGGAAACCTGCATACAGATTCTTCTGCCCGGCCGGCGCATGCTCCATCGACATGAGTGTCGCGCCGGCGCCTTCACCGCCAAGACCGATGCCCTGAACGACGCGCATGGCCACCAGGAGGACGGGTGCCCAGAACCCGATGGAGTCGTAGTTCGGGATGAGGCCGATGAGTGTGGACCCGACGCCCATCATCACCAGCGAGACCACGAGCGTGGCCTTGCGCCCGATGCGGTCACCGAAGTGCCCGAACACGAGTCCACCTACCGGCCGTGCGATGAACCCGACGGCGAAGGTGCTGAAGGCAGCCAGCGTGCCGGCCGTGGGGCTCAGGCTCGGAAAGAATTGTTTGTTGAAGATCAGCGCGGCGGCTGTGCCGTAGAGGAAGAAGTCGTACCATTCGAGAGTTGTGCCGGCCAGGGTTGCCATGGCAACTCGGCTGCGGGCAGCTTTCTCCGGCAACGGCTTTCCGTCACTCGTCGTGCTGTTGGATATCTTGTCTGACATCGCGGAACCTATCGATTGGATGGGGCAGGCGGACGATGAAATCTGTAGTCACCGACCCCGTCTTCGGGATTGTCGGCATCACGAGCGTCGTCGATCGTTGTGTTTGGAATTGTGCTCGCTCGAGACATGACTCACAAATGCCGAATTCACCGTCCGCCATACCGGAAAGGGTATAGCCGGGGCCTCAGGCGAGACCCAGGAAGCGTTCGGCATTCCCCCGCGAAATCAGTTGGCGCGCAGTATCGTCCAAGAACTCACTCTTGCGAACCACCTCACCGACCGGACGCTCCCCCAAGGGGTACGGGTAATCGCTACCCACCATCACACGGTCCACCCCCACCGTGTCCACCAACAGTCGCAGCGCACGCTCGTCGAAGACGACGGAATCCACGTAGAACCTTCCCAGGTAGTGCGAAGGAGGGAACTCCGACGTACCGATGATGTCGTTGCGGCCGTGCCAGGCGTTTTCCATCCGTCCCAACCAGAACGCGAAAGATCCACCACCGTGCGCAAATCCGATCTTCAGGCGATCGTCGATCTTGTCGAACACTCCACCGAGAATCAGTGCGAGTATCGACAGGTGCGTTTCGGCCGGCATCGCGGTGAGCCACTGCGCCATCCACCGGTCGAGACGCGGGGAGTTGGCCATGTCCCACGGGTGCACGAAGACGGGCACGTCCAGCGACGCACAGTGTTGCAGGAACGTCACCACGCCCTCGCTGTCGAGGTCCAGATCGCCGACATGATTGCCGATCTCGACACCGCGGTGCCCGTTCGCGATGCACCGCTCCAACTCACGGCACGCTGCGTCGGTGTCCTGCAGAGGCACCTGGCAGAACGGAATCAACCGATCCTTCGCCGGCTCCACGATCTCGAGTGCGAGGTCGTTGAAGATCCGTGCAATGCGGCTTGCCTGCTCACCGCTCCGGCCGTAGTTGAAAAACGCCGGAGTAGGTGAGACGACCTGCGTCTGCACGCCGTCGGCATCCATGTCCCGAAGCCGCACCTCGGCGTCCCAGGCATCGGACTGGATGCGGCGGAACTCCTTGGTGCCCATCATGATCATTGCTTCGGTTTCCGACTCGACCTTCAGCCACGGCGCTTGCGGCCCCGCGTCTTCGGTCAGATCCGGCCACCCGTTGGGCACGTAATGGGTGTGGATGTCGATCAGGTTGCTCATAGCTCAGCCCTTGCCGGGATGGAGCGTGCCGCACTTGTCACACGTGCGGGCTTCTTCGCTCTCGTAGAACTTGACGAACACCGGCGGCAGGTCGGCCACGATGTCGCGCACCTGAAGTTCGACCTCGTGAATCTTGTGGTCGCATTCGAGGCAGTACCACTGGAACTTCTCGAGCGTGCCTTCCTTGCGGACGCGTTCGATGACCAGGCCGATCGAGCCCGCGGTGGGACGCTGGGGCGAATGCGGAATGTCTCCTGGCAGCAGCCAGGTTTCGCCCTCCCGAATGTCGACACGCTGAGGACCGTCTTCGGTCATCACGTTGACGTGGATGTCGCCTTCGAGCTGGTAGAACCACTCCTCGTACGGATCGAGGTGATAGTCGGTCCGCTGGTTGGGGCCGCCGACGACCTGCACGATGAAGTCGTCTCCGAGCGCCATCGTCTGATTGTTCACAGGCGGCTGCAGCAGGTGGCGGTTGTCGTCGATCCACTTCTTGAAGTCGATGACGGGAGGAATCGTGGTCATGATGCATTCTCCGTATCTTCGGACGCCGAGCGCTTGGAGGCGGGCACGTACGCCACGCCGGAAATTTCGATGAGCAGGTGAGGGTGGGGCAGTTGGTGAACAGCCACAGTCGTTCTCGTCGGACCGTTTTCGTCGAACAGTTCGGCGTACACCTCGTTGTATCCGCCGAAGTCGTTCATCGACACCAGGTAGGAGGTGACCTGAACCAGATCACTGAGTTCTCCGCCCACTTCGGCGAGGATTGCCGCGATGTTTTCGATGACGGCACGGGTCTGGGCCCGGATGTCGAGCGCCGTCGTCCCCATCTCGTCGACCTCGACGCCGACAAACGTGTTGTCGGGCCGACGCGAGCTGGTACCGGAGACGTAGACGAAGTCACCGACCACCTTGACATGCGGGAACTTTCCGCGCGGCTTTGCCAGCTTCTCGATGACCTGCGCCCCACTCATCGCTTCACACCTTTGACCGTGACGGTTCCGAGGCCGTCGATGGTGCACTGGGCGACGCCCTCGTCGAGTCGCACAGCTGCGGTGGCGGCACCGGCCAGAATTACCTGACCGGCGCGCAACGGAATTCGGCGTCGACGCGCGATGTCGAGCAGCGCATGCAAAGCTCGCGCCGGATCGCCGAGAATGGCCGCCGTGGTTCCGAGCACCGTCTCGCCACCGACTTCCATACGCACGGAACGGTCCTCGACGTTCTGCAGCGGCAGCCACCGCCCGATCACGTATCCGGCCGCGCTGGTGTTGTCGGCGACGACGTCGGTGTAGGTGAAGCGGAAGTCGCGGTAGCGCGAGTCGATGATCTCCATTGCCGGAGCCAGCGCGTCGACGCAGGTTTCGATGTCGACGTTCGGATCGTCGAGATCGACGTCCTTCGACAGGCGGTATGCCACTTCGGGTTCGATCTTGGGATGAATGAACGTCCTCAGGTCGACTTCGCCGCCGTTGCTCACGCACATCGTGTCGGTCAGCTGACCGACGATCACTTCGGACACACCCATCTGCGCCATCTTCGCCTGACTGGTGAAGCCGAGCTTGATCCCCACAATCGATTCGCCACGACTGGTGCGTCGTTCGAGGAGTTCGTTCTGGATCCGGTAGGCCTCGTCGATGTCGATGGTGTGTTCGTCGGCGAGGCTCGGGGTGTCGGTGCGACTCTGTTGAGCGTCGTCGAGGCGACGTGCGAGTGCGGATACGGTGTCTTCGGGGGCTGTCATCACGCCTCGCTCATTTCTGGAAAACTTTTGCGGTTTCGATGTTCACAGTTGCACACATACGTTCGTCGGTTCGGTGTAGAAATGCAGCGAGGACTCGCCACCCTCACGTCCGATGCCGGACAAGCCCATACCGCCGAAGGGAGATCGCAGTTCACGGGTGAACCACGTGTTGACCCAGGAGATTCCGACGTTCATCTTCTGCGCGACGCGGTGTCCACGGCGCAGGTCGTTGGTCCACACAGAGGCAGCGAGGCCGTACTCGGTGTCGTTTGCCAGTGCGATCGCCTCGGCTTCGGTCTCGAACGGAATGAGTGCCGCAACGGGTCCGAAGATCTCCTCGCGCACGGCGCGATCCTTGTTGGTCAAACCCGTCCACAGGGTGGGTTCGATCCACGACCCGCCGGCAAGCTCCTGCCCGAGATCCGGAATGCCGCCACCGGTAAGCACTTTCGCACCCTCCTGCTCGGCGATCTCGAAGTAGTCGAGAACCTTCTTCCGGTGCGCCTGCGAGATGAGCGGTCCGGTCGTCGTTGCATCGAGCGTCGGGTCGCCCAGACGCAATCCTGCTGCCCGCTCGACGAGTCCACCGGCGATGTCGTCGAAAATACTGCGGTGCACGTACACCCGCTCGGTGCACAGGCAGACCTGGCCGGTGTTGGTGAACACGGACTTGGTCAGACCCGTCAACGCTTCGTCGATGTCGACGTCGTCGAAGACGATCGCGGCGTTCTTGCCGCCCAGTTCGAACGAGACCGGACGGACCCGCGGCGCAACGGTTTTCATGACATGCGAACCCGTTGCCGAAGATCCGGTGAAGGTGACGCCGTCGATGCCGGGGTGAGTGGTGAGGAACTCGCCGGCGGAGTTCGCACCGAACCCGTGGACGACGTTGTAGACGCCGGCAGGCAGGCCGACTTCTTCGAGTACCTCGGCCAGCAGCGACGCCGTCGCGGGGGTTTCCTCGGAGGGCTTGACCACCACGGAGTTTCCACACGCGAGCGCGGGCGCGACCTTCCAGGTCAGGAGAAGCAGCGGCAAGTTCCACGGAACGATCACGGCGACGACGCCGAGCGGCTTGCGGATCGCGTAGTTCAGCGCCTGCTTGCCACCCGCGAGATCCGTGACAAACGATTCCTGTCCGGCCGCGGCGACGATGTCGGCGAAGGTGCGGAAGTTCGTCAGGGCGCGCGCGACGTCGAGTTCGCGTGCCTGCGTGATCGGCTTGCCGGTGTCCGCCATCTCTGCGGCGACGAACTCTTCGAATCGCTCCTCGATCCGGTCGGCGGCGCGTCGCAGCAGAGCCGTCCGCTCTCGAACCGGTGTATCGGCCCAACCGTTGCCCAGAGCGCGTCTGGCAGAGGTCACGGCCCGATCGACCAGGGCCTTGTCGGCCTCGTGGACCCGGGCGAGAACACGGCCCGTTGCCGGGTCGACCTGATCGAAGCTCGACGACTCGTCGGGTTCGACATAGGAGCCGTCCACGTAATTGCGGATCCATCCGTCGCATTGTGAGGTCATGGACTAACTATTGGCCCGTGACCCATATCAAACAAATGCAAAAACTGCCGCCAGCTATACCTCGATCGGCATAGATGGCGGCAGTTCGGTCAAACAACTCAGCTCGCTATGTCGGCGCCGAACGCCTCAGCGACGCAGATACGCCAACTGCACATTGACGGATTTCTCCGCCACCGGCCACAGCTTCGGGTCCACGTCGGAGTAGACGTGCTCGACAACGTCGCGAACCGAAGCCGACTCCCCCAACGTCGACAGAGCGGCTCGCACCTGGTCCAGACGCTCCTCGCGGTGAGCCAGGTACTGCTGCGAAATCGTCTGCAGATCGGGCAGGTCCGGACCGTGCCCTGGTAGAACCGTCAGTCCTTCGCCGAGTGCGGCCAGGGATCGCAGCGAGGTGAGGTAGTCCCCCAGATCGCCGTCGGAATCGTCGAGGACTGCCGTGCCGCGGCCGAGAATGGTGTCGCCCGTCAGCACGCTCGCGTCGTTCTCGACGACTATCGACACCGAGTCGGCGGTATGGCCCGGCGTCGCGAGGATCCGCAACTTCAGGCCCGCCACCTCGATCACTTCACCGTCGACAAGCGCCGAAGCGCCCCCGCGAAGAAAAGTGGGATCGACGGAACGCACTGGAGCCGAAGTCAATTCATGGAAACGGTCCACCCCGCCGGTGTGGTCGTAGTGCCGGTGCGTGATCAAGGTCAGCGCTACCGGACCGATACCAGCGACACGTTGCAGGTGTTCCTCGTCGTTGTCGCCTGGATCGACGACAACACACTCGACGCTGCCGGGAGCATGCAGAATCCAGGTGTTCGTACCGTCCAGCGTCATCATGCCCGGATTGTTCTCGAGCAAGACCGAAGCGATGTCGGTGACGCGGCGAAGCTGCGCGTAGGCGGGATGGACCGTCGACATCAGCGAACTTCGACGATCAGTTCCACCTCGACCGGAGAGCCGAGGGGAAGTTCTGCCACACCGACTGCCGAACGAGCGTGGATACCGGCGTCGCCGAGCACCTCGCCGAGGAATTCGGAAGCGCCGTTGATCACGCCGGGCTGACCGGTGAATCCTTCGGCGGATGCCACGAAGCCGACAACCTTGACGACACGAACGACGTTGTCGATGCCGACCAGGGCGTCGATGGCAGCGAGAGCGTTGAGCGCGCAGGTACGAGCCGCGGCCTTGGCGTCCTCATCCGACACGCCCGCGCCGAGCTTGCCGGTCAGCGCCAGTTTTCCGTCGACGAACGGGAGCTGACCCGACGTGTACACGTGATTGCCGCTGCGAACCGCGGGAACGTACGCAGCGACGGGTGCCGCGACGGCGGGAAGTGCAATGCCCAGTTCGGCGAGACGCTCCGACCAGGTCTGTGTTGCCTCTGCCATGTGATTCAGCCCTTCGGACGCTTCATGTACGCGACGTGCTGCTCGCCCGACGCGCTCGGCAGGACTGCGACGAGCTCCCAGCCGTCGACACCCCAGTTGTCGAGAATTGCCTTCGGATTGTGGACCAGCAACGGAGTCACGGTGTATTCCCAGGAAGTTATTTCGCTCATGCGGTGAGCCTATCCCGCGTACATCTTCGGCCCCAGACTTATAGGCTCGCGGTGTGGTTGCATCCCAAGATGAGCTGAGCAGGACCTGGCCCGAGTCCGCGACGAAGGCCCGCCTGCACTTTGTGTCAGGTAAAGGCGGAACCGGTAAGTCCACGGTTGCCGCTGCGTTGGCGCTTGCGTTGGCCGAAGGCGGCAAGCGCGTTCTCCTCGTGGAGGTCGAGGGCCGCCAGGGAATCGCGCAGCTCTTCGACGTACCGCCGCTTCCACCGCAGGAAACCAAGGTCGCGGCCGCCGAAGGCGGCGGTGAAGTGATGGCTCTGGCCGTCGACATCGAGACCGCGTTCCTCGAATACCTCGAAATGTTCTACAACCTCGGCTTCGCCGGCCGGGCGATGCGTAAGTTCGGCGCCATCGAATTCGCCACCACCATCGCTCCCGGCCTTCGCGACGTTCTCCTCACCGGCAAGATCAAGGAGTGCGTCATCCGCACCGATCGAACCGGCAAACGCGTGTACGACGCCGTTGTCGTCGACGCTCCCCCGACCGGACGAATCGGCAGCTTCCTCGACGTCACCAAGGCGATGGCCGATCTTGCCAAGGGCGGCCCGGTGCACTCCCAGAGTGAAGGCGTCGTTCGGCTGCTGCACTCGCCGGAGACCGTCGTACATCTGGTTGCACTTCTCGAAGCGCTGCCCGTTCAGGAAACTGCCGACGCTGCCGCAGAACTGGCGCGTGACGACCTCAACCTCGGTGCCATCATCGTCAACCGCGCCAGCCCGAGGTTCTTGCCCGAAGACCAACTCTCCGGTGCTGCAGCCGGCAATATCGATGCAGCTTCGATCCGGACGACGCTCTCCGATGTCGGCATCGATCTGTCGGACGACGACTTCGCCGGCCTTCTCACCGAGACGATCGAACACGCGTCGGTGCTCGAAGCTCAAGAATCCAGCGCCGAGAAGCTCCGCGAGATCGACGGGGCTCGGGTGCAACTCCCCGCACTCGCCGACGGCGTCGATCTCGGCGGACTGTACGAACTTGCCGAATACCTCACGGAACAGGGCGTGTGATGACCGAGACCACCGAGAACGTGACGGTCGGCAGTTCCAGGACCGGCCGACGCGCAGCTCCTGCCCTCGATATTTCGGCGATCATCAAGGACCCGACGGCCCGGATCGTGGTGTGTTGCGGCGCAGGTGGCGTCGGCAAGACCACGACGGCGGCGTCGCTGGCGTTGCGTGCCGCCGAAGAGGGCCGACGCGTAGTCGTACTCACCATCGATCCGGCCCGTCGCCTCGCACAGGCCTTGGGTGTGGCCGAACTCGACAACACTCCGCAGCCGGTGAAGCTGGGTCCCGAAGCCACGGGCGAACTGCACGCGATGATGCTGAACATGCGTCGGACTTTCGACGAGATGGTCATCGAACATTCGAGCCCTGAGAAGGCCGAGCAGATCCTGGCGAATCCCTTTTACCAAACCGTTGCCACATCGTTCTCCGGAACGCAGGAGTACATGGCGATGGAGAAGTTGGGGCAGCTGGCGTCGAACGACGCGTGGGATCTGGTGATCGTCGATACCCCGCCGTCCCGCAATGCGCTCGACTTCCTCGACGCTCCACAGAGGCTCGGAACATTCCTCGACGGACGGATGATCCGGCTGCTCTCGGCACCCGGCCGTGGCCTGACCAGGCTCGTGGCCGGCGCGATGGGATTGGCACTGAAGGGCGTCTCGACCATCGTGGGAAGCCAAATGCTTTCGGATGCATCGGCATTCGTGCAGTCGCTCGACTCGATGTTCGGTGGTTTCCGTGAACGCGCCACGAAGACCTACGAGTTGCTGCGTCAGCCGGGGACTCATTTCCTGGTGATCGCAGCGGCCGAACCCGACGCTCTTCGCGAGGCGGCGTTCTTCGTCGATCGCCTTGCGGGTGATTCGATGCCGTTGGCCGGTTTGGTTCTCAACCGCACGCACCCGACGTTGACGGCTCTGCCTGCCGATCATGCAGTGACCGCCGCCGACAAACTGGAAGCGAAGGAAAATGCGACCGAGGCCGAAGCCCTCACCGCAGCCGTTCTCCGCATCCATGCCCATCGGGCCGTGATCGCGAAGCGAGAAATCGCCTTGCTGAGTCGATTCACCGCAGCTCACCCGAGGGTGCCGCTGATCGGTGTTCCGTCGCTACCGTTCGAGGTCTCGGACCTCGAGGCGCTGCGCGCGGTGGGAGATCAGCTCACTCGTAAGGGCTGATCCCCCCGATCGACCTGGATCAGACTGCTGAGTGATGCTGGCGCTGGTCTTCGAAGAACTCGGACCAGGAGTCGACGTCGGGGTGCTGCTTGAGCAGCGCACGGCGCTGACGTTCGGTCATTCCGCCCCACACACCGAACTCGACGCGATTGTCGAGCGCATCGGCTCCGCACTGCATGAGGACCGGGCAGTGACGGCAGATGGTGGCTGCCTTGCGCTGCGCGGCGCCACGAACAAAAAGTTGGTCGGGGTCGACCTCGCGGCATCGTGCCTGAGTTACCCAGGCAATTCGTGCCTCGGCCTGCTCGATGTCCAAACGGCTACTCGGGGTGGCTGTGTACATTCTGGGTCCCCTCTACAAAGTCTGACCGTCGCCATGAGGCGAGCAGCGCACCATCTCAGCCGTCCCCGCGGTAGCACGGTGAAAGCTGAGACACATTCGTGATCGAGTGTTACGTCGATCACACTGATCACAATTTAGGTAAAGAACGCCCCTAACGCAAGACGGTCGGGGGCATTTTTTGGTACGGCAGTACAAAGCGCGTGTTCAGGAGGTTTTGAACACCCCCAAAACACTGAAACCGGTTCCAATGGGTGGGCACACGTACTCTGTAGATCGTGTCGATTGCAAAAACAGTGGCGAAGCTCGCCGGAAGCTCCGCATTGGCGGGTGTCCTGGTCGCAGGGGTGATGTTCCCGGTGGCCGGCGGATTCGGATTCGCGTCCAATCGCGCTGCCGATACCGTCGACAACGTCTCGGCCGAACTGGTCGAAGGCACGGTCCCCGCGGTGTCCACCATGGTCGATGCGGCAGGCAATCCCATTGCCTGGCTGTACGACCAACGACGCTTCGAAGTCCCGAGCGAGAAGATCTCCAACAACATGAAGTTGGCGATCGTCTCCATCGAGGACCGCCGGTTCCCCGACCACAAGGGCGTCGACTGGCAGGGAACGCTGCGCGCCTTCCTCACCAACACGACGACCGGTGAAGTGCAGCAGGGCGCGTCGACACTCGATCAGCAGTATGTGAAGAACTACCAGCTGTTGGTCGTGGCCAAGACGGATGCCGAGCGCCGCGCCGCCATCGAGACCACCCCGGCCCGAAAGATCCGCGAGATCCGGATGGCCCTGACGCTGGACAAGGAACTCACGAAAGACGAGATCCTCACCCGTTACCTCAACCTCGTACCGTTCGGCAACGGATCCTTCGGCATCCAGGACGCGGCCCAGACCTACTTCGGCGTCGATGCCGCAGATCTGACCGTTCCCCAGTCGGCGATGTTGGCCGGCATGGTTCAGTCCAGCTCCGCTCTGAACCCGTACACGAACGTCGAGGGCGTGACCGAGCGTCGTAACACCGTTCTCGACACCATGATCACGAACATTCCGGATCGTGCCGACGAGTTCCGCGCAGCCAAGGAAGAGCCCCTCGGCGTCCTGGAAACCCCCAACAACTTGCCGCGCGGCTGCATCGCTGCGGGCGATCGCGGATTCTTCTGCGACTACGCACTGAAGTACCTCTCGGACGCCGGAATCACCCGCGACCAGATCAACGAGGGTGGTTACCTCATCAAGACCACTCTCGATCCGCAGGTCCAGGCATCCACCAAGGCCGGCCTGAATGCGAACGCGAGTGCCAACCTCGACGGCATCGCCAACGTGATGAACGTGATCCGGCCGGGCCAGGATTCACACAAGGTCATCGCGATGGCCAGCAGTCGCACGTACGGTCTCAATGCCGACGCCGACGAAACCGTCCAGGCGCAGCCGTACTCCCTCGCCGGTGACGGTGCGGGCTCCGTCTTCAAGATCTTCACGACGGCTGCGGCGATGGAGAAGGGCCTCGGCATCAACGCGACGCTGGACGTGCCCAAGCGCTTCGAAGCCAAGGGCATGGGTAGCGGTGGTGCGGCCGGCTGCCCGGTCTCGACGTACTGCGTGGAGAACGCCGGCAACTACCCACCGACGCTGTCCGTGACCGACGCACTGGCACAGTCCCCCAACACCGCTTTCGTCAAGCTCATCGAGGCGACCGGCGTCACGCCGACGGTCGACATGGCTGTCCGTCTCGGCATGCGCTCGTACGCCGATCCCAACACCTCGGGCTTCGACGAGCGCAGCATGGCCGACTTCCAGAAGGAACAGAACCTCGGTTCGTTCACCCTCGGCCCCACCTGGATCAACCCGCTCGAACTCTCCAACGTCGCGGCCACACTCGCCTCGCACGGCAAGTGGTGCCCGCCGAGTCCCATCGATTCGGTCTTCGACCGCTACGGCAAGCCTGTGGCCGTCACCGAGCAGGGCTGTGAGCAAGTTGTCGAGCCCGGCCTGGCAGACACACTCGCCAACGCCATGAGCCGCGACGACGTCGGCGCCGGTACGTCAGCCGGTGCCGCGAGCAGCGCCGGATGGAGCCTGCCGATGTCGGGCAAGACCGGTACCACCGAGACCCACAAGTCCTCGGCGTTCCTCGGCTTCACCAACAACCTCGCTGCAGCCGTCTACATCTTCGGCGACTCCCCGACGCCCGGCGAGATCTGCTCGAGCCCGCTGCGCCCCTGCTACAGCGGCAATCTGTACGGCGGTACCGAACCGGCGAGATCCTGGTTCGCGGCAATGAACCCGGTCGCCAACAACTTCGGGCCCACCTCGCTGCCTCCGATCGACGAGAAGTACGCACGGGGATCACAGAACGGCCAGGTTCCCGAGGTTGTCGGCCTGAGCCAGTCGGCGGCGACGTCGAGGTTGCAGGCGTCCGGCTTCACGGTCAATTCCGTGACCACGGCGTCCGGAGCACGGGCGGGAACGGTTACCGGAGTTTCGCCGTCCGGGTCCGCGATCCCGGGTTCGACCGTCACGATCTACATCAGTGACGGTTCCGTGAGGGCTCCGGCAGCACCCGCATCCCCCGCAGCCCCGGCGGCCCCGGCACCGGGCGCGACTCCCCCGGATGCGACTCCGCCCGGAGGCGAACCCGCACCGCCTGCGGGGACCCCGCCGAACTGACGGCCCTGAAAACTGACGGCTCTTTGAAAACAAGAACGGCCGCGATCTCCGAGTGACTCGGAGATCGCGGCCGTTTTCGGTCTGGTGGCGCGCTACTACAGGCGGGACTTCACTGCTGCAGAGATACGAGCGCCATCGGCCTTGCCCTTGGCCAGCGCGCTGGCGGCCTTGATGACCTGGCCCATCTGACGCATCCCCGGACGCTCGCCGAGCTCCTCGGAAACCTGAGCGAGGGCGGTGTCGACGACGTCGACGAGTTCGGCGTCGGTCAACGGAGTCGGCAGGTACTCGTCGATGATCTGAGCTTCGGCGCGCTCTTTCGCGGCAAGCTCTCCGCGGCCGTTCTCGGTGTAGATCTCGGCCGATTCGCCGCGCTTCTTCGATTCCTTTGCAAGGACTTTGATGATTTCTTCGTCGGTGAGGACTCGTGCTTCCTTACCGGCCACCTCTTCGGTCTGGATGGCTGCCATGAGCATCCGAAGGGTGGCTGTACGTAGCGGATCCTTCGCCTTCATGGATGCAACCATGTCGGTTCGGAGAGTGGCTTTGAGCGATGGTGTCGTGTCGGACATGGTGGAAACGTTACGCGCTCGGCGTTTCGAGCGTGCCGATAGTTACCTCCGCCCGGACACAATTCTCTGTGGAATAGCTGTAAAAGGCGGCGAGAGCGACGCAGAAGAACGCCACACCCGTATCCTTGAGAGGTGTCTTCCCAGTTCCGCACCAATCTGACCCGCACCGCACTTGGTGCCGCGGGCGCCGCTGCACTAGGGATCGGGTACGCATCCGGCATCGAACGCAATGCATTTGCACTGCGTGAGGTGACGATGCCAGTCCTGGCGCCCGGTTCGTCGTCGCTGCGGGTCCTCCATCTCAGCGACCTGCACATGATGCCGAACCAACGGTTGAAACAGAATTGGTTGCGTGAGCTCGAAGGCCTCGATCCCGATCTCGTGGTCAACACCGGCGACAACCTGTCGCACCAGCGCAGCGTCCCGGCAGTGGTCCAGGCGCTCGGCGATCTGTTGGCTCGGCCGGGTCTGTTCGTCTTCGGCAGCAACGACTACTTCGCTCCGAAACCGAAGAACCCACTGAGCTACATCTTCAACAAGGACAAGCGCATCACCGGGGATCCCCTCCCCTGGGGCGATCTGCGGGCCGCGTTCACCGAACGTGGGTGGCTGGACATGACCCACGTGCGCCGCGAACTCGAAGTGGCCGGTATTCGCATTGCGGCCGCCGGCGTCGACGACCCGCACCTGAAGCGTGATCGCTACGACACCGTCGCCGGAACACCCAATCCCGTCGCCCAGCTCAAGCTCGGCCTGACACACTCGCCCGAACCTCGAGTTCTCGACCGGTTCGCCGACGACGGCTACGACCTCGTGCTCGCCGGCCACACGCACGGTGGTCAGCTGTGCCTTCCGTTCTACGGCGCGTTGGTCACCAACTGCCAGATCGACCGGTCGCGGGTCAAGGGGCCGTCCAAGTGGGGCGCACACACTCGGCTGCACGTCTCCGCGGGCATCGGCACTTCGCCGTGGGCACCGGCGCGCTTCTGCTGCCGCCCCGAGGCAACTCTGCTGACTCTGGTTCCGGCCACCAGGCGCGAACCGGAGCACGTCTCCGCACACAGTTCCACAGAGTCTCCAGCGTCGGTTCTACGCAACTGACCTGCGGATTTAATGTCAGTCGACTCGGTAATGTAAGCTAACCGAGGTTCGACACGGGGTGTGGCGCAGCTTGGTAGCGCGCTTCGTTCGGGACGAAGAGGTCGTGGGTTCAAATCCCGCCACCCCGACAGTGAAGAACAGCAATCGAGGCCCTTCCGCTTACGCGGGAGGGCCTCGATTGCGTTGACGATAAGGTGAAGCCGTGGCATCCGAACCAGACTTCGCGCACAACGACATAGCGAGCCGTAGCCGACGTGAGAAAGCTGTCGGCCTTGCCAAGTTCGCCTGGGATCGCGATATCAGCAGTGCAGAGTTGCTCGAGATGCCCGATGATCGGCTGCGCAAACTCGCGCGGGCGGCGGGCGCCAATCCGCCGAGCACGCGGGAGACCTGGACGATCGCGGCCGGACTGCTCGACGAGAAAGCCGTGTGGGCAGCCGCTCATCCAGACCGACCCGAAGCTCGGCGTGAGCATCCGGACGAGAAGATCATGTGGGTGAAGAAACCGATCGAGCCCTGGCTGTGACAGCCGAATTCAGCGCAGCTGTGACAGCCGAATTCAGCGCAGCTGTGACAGCCGAATTGGGCGCAGATGTGACAGCCGCATTCAGCGGAGCTGTGAACAGGTGATCGGGCAGGTCGACGAAGTAGTTGTGGATTGCTCCGCGCCAGTTCAGTTGGCGACCTTCTGGGCCGGAATCCTCGGTGGGCAGCCGGTGAAACGGAGCGAGGAGTGGGCGTTTGTCGACCCACCAGGATGGACCCGCCTCGCCTTCCAGCGCGTACCGGAATCCAAGCTGACGAAGAATCGCCTCCACATCGACGTCAGCGTGGATGACGTCGTAGTTGCAACCGAGGCGGCCGAGCGCCTCGGCGCAACTCGGGTCGGCACTGTTCAGGAGGACCCGGCAGGCACGTTTCAGGTGTTGCTGGATCCCGAGGGAAACGAGTGGTGCGTCGTCAAAGGAGTCGAAAGTTGATTCACACTCCCGCTACGGTTTCGCGAGCCCAACGGTAGTCCGCCTTACCGCTGGGTGAGCGGAGGATACTTGGTACGAGCACGATCGAGCGGGGGATCTTGTACCCGGCGACGTGGGTGCGGCAGTGCTCCGACAATGCTTCCGTCGCAACATCTTCGAACCCCGGTCGAACCTGCACGACAGCGGCGACCTTCTCACCGAATCGTGCGTCGGGCGCGCCCGCGACCAGCGCGTCGAAAACTGCCGGGTGAGTTTTGAGTGCCTGCTCCACTTCCTCGGGGTAGACCTTCTCGCCACCGGAGTTGATGCACATCGAACCGCGCCCGAGCAGCACGATGGTTCCGTCGGCTTCCATCGTGCCCATGTCCCCGAGCACCGCCAGACGCACCCCGTCGACGACGGGGAAAGTTGCCGCAGTCTTGACGGGGTCGTCGAAGTAGGCCACGGGAACATGGCCGGCCCTGGCGATGAACCCGACTGTGTCCGAGCCTGGTTCGATACGACGAAACTCGTCGTCGACAAGAATCATGTTGGGGTTGGATCGAATTCGCTTGGAACCGTCCTCCCCGAATTCGACGACGCCGTCGTTGCCGGATTCCGAAGCACCGAACGCATCCTTGATCACCAGCCCTGGCAATCGGGTTGTCAGTTCTGCCTTCAGGTTCGGGGAGAACAATGCGCCACCCGACCCGATAAGTTTGAGAGTCGAAAGGTCGTAGCGCCCTTCGCTTGCGGTGATGGCGTCGGCGATCGGCCGAGCAATTGCATCGCCGACGACGGTGATTCCGGTGATCTTCTCGGCCTCGACCAGTCGCAGCACCTCCATCGGATCGAAGCTGCGGGTCAACACTCGGGGCGCTCCCATGAGAAATGCCGTGAGCAGTGAATAGATCGCGGCTCCATGCATGAGCGGCGGAATGAGTAGCAGCACAGTCGGGTTGGTGTTCGCCACGGCCGCCTCCACAACCTCTTCGAGGCTCCGACGCGGTGGCCCGCTGAGGTTTGCTCCGGACAGCGCAGCGAAGAAGAAGTCCTCGTGCCGCCACACCACGCCCTTGGGCATTCCGGTTGTACCGCCGGTGTAGATGATGAAATGGTCGTCGTTGCTGCGAGGGCCGAAGTCGCGGGTATCGGATTGCGCCGCAAGCGCGTTCTCGTAGTCGTCGCCGACGATCAGCACGTGGGTGATCTCCGGACACTGCGGAACCACAGCCAAAGCCGTCGGCACGAATTCTGCTTCGACCAGCAGTGCCACCATTTGAGAGTTGGTGTAGATGTACAGCAGTTCTGCATCGGTATAACGGAAGTTGACGTTGATCGGCACCGCTCTGATCTTCAAGCACGCCAGGAGCGCTTCGACGTACTCGACGCAGTTACGCATGTGAATACCGACATGCTGGCCCGGTTCGACGCCGACGGACTGCAGATGATGAGCGAGGCGGTTCGATCGCAGTTCGAGTTCGGCGTAGCTCAACCGCGAATCTTCCAGAATCAAGGGAACTCGATCGGGGATCGCATCGGCAACGGCCTCGAACAGATCGGCAATGTTCAGGGTCATCGAATTCCTCACTACACGCGTCTTCACTTACCAGCACAGGTCTTTCGCGAAGCTAACACGTTGCTCGAGCCCTGTAGTCCGAATTGCGTAGAGGTCCCGCTGAGCGAGACCTGACGCGCCGTTCACCCGGTATCGACGGTGCGGATACCTCCCTGACCAAGCCCGATAGGCGGAAGGTAGGGTAGCCTAATGCATTCACGCACCACTCTCCGGAGCCGCACGTCGGTCCGGGTCGCCATGGTTGCCTTGGCGACTGTTTTTGCCGCTACGGCCTGCGGTTCTTCCGACGCCGGCGGCAACGCAAACGGCAACACCGATGTCGCGACCGGCGGCAAGCTGTTCAGCACTGCCGACACGGAAACTGCGAAGCTCGGCAGCGATGCCGCGCCCGGCGAGTTCCCGCGCACCATCACCCACGCTCTGGGCGAGACCACCCTCGAGGCCAAGCCGACCCGCGTCGTGGTCCTCGACAGTGGCGAACTCGACGAGGTCCTCTCGCTCGGGATCACCCCGGTAGGCATCGCCAGCCCGGAAAGTGCCGCCGGTCAGCCGTCGTACCTGGCAAACAAGTTGGTCGGAGTCCCCGACGTGGGCACGACCAACAACCTCAACCTCGAGGCGATCACCGCACTGCAGCCCGATCTGATCCTCGGTAGCAAGTTGCGCCAGGACAAGCTGTACCCGCAGCTCGCGGCAATCGCTCCGACGGTCTTCAGTATCCGCCCCGGCTTCCCGTGGAAGGAGAACTTCCTCCTCGCCGGTGACGCGCTCGGCGAGGAGACCAAGGCCGAGCAGGTTCTCAACGATTACCAGACGCACGCGGATCAGGTCCGTGAGTCGATCGACGGCTCCCCCACCATCTCACTGGTTCGCTTCATGTCCGGCAAGCTGCGCCTGTACGGCAACCTGTCGTTCATCGGCGTCATCTTGAAGGACGTCGGCCTGCCCCGCCCGGCGATCCAGGACATCGACGAACTGGCCGTCGAGGTCAGCCCGGAAACTATCACCGAAGCAGAGGGAGACCGAATTTTCTACTCCAGCTACGGAGATCCCGCCGACACCGGCCAGACCACCGTCGTTGCCGGCCCGCTGTGGGCCAGCATGGACGCAGTCAAGGAAGGTCGCGCCACCGAGGTCAGCGACGAGACCTGGTTCCTGGGTCTCGGCCCGACAGGTGCCGGCCTGGTTCTCGACGACCTGCAGGCCAAGCTCGGCAAGTAGCCGTCACCGAAGCCAAGACCGCCGCTCGACTCTCCGGAGTCGAGCGGCGTTTTTTGTTCAGCGGTTGTCCTGCTCGAGGTGTTCGTTCATCGTCGAGTGCAGGTCGACGAGAAATTCCTCGAATCGACTGAGCAGTTCGGGCGGGTACTTCGCCATCATGGCGTCGAGCCGCACGGCAAGGGGCCCGAAGAACTCGTCCGCCAGATCCTGCACATGCGCACTGCTGTGCAGCGTGACCACGCGACGGTCTGCATTCTCTCGGGTCCTGACGATGTGTCCCGCCTTCTCCAGACGATTGAGCAGCGCGGTGGTTGCGCCCGACGTCAAGGAGATCCGCTCCGCGAGGCGCGCGGGTGAGAGCGGCGCACCTTTCTCCTCGGCTGCGGTGATTTCCATCAGGGCAGTTGCATCGGTGGAATGAAGACCCAGCCACGACGCGAATCGATGGCTGAATTCGGTGAACGTCCCACCGTACGCGCGGAATTCGTCCATCAGCCGCTCCCGCTCCACGGAGATGTCGCGCGGTGCCTCCACCTCGGTGATCCCACCTTTCCTGTGCCAGACGGCGGCCAGCAGAGCCCAGCGCGCACGTTGACAACTTACCGCCTCAAATATACCTTCATTGTAAAGTTACTTCACCATGGAGGTTTATTCGTGAACATCTCACCCACCACCCGCAAGTGGTTGGGCCTGATCGCCATTGCACTCGGCGTGGCGCTGATCGTCGTCGACACCACCATCGTCAACGTCATCGTTCCCTCGATCATCGAAGATCTCGGAATCAATTCCGTTCAGGCTCAATGGATCCAAGAGTCCTACGCAATCGTGTTCGCGGCACTTCTGCTGTTGGTCGGCAGAGTTGCCGATCTGGTCGGCGCTCGTCGTATCTTCATTGCCGGTGTCATCGTGTTCGGCGCGACGAGCCTGCTGGCCGGACTGGCACCGAACGGCGGTCTACTGATACTGGCGCGATTCCTGCAGGGCGCCGGGGCGGCCATGATCCTGCCCACCTCACTGTCGCTGCTGAACGCGATGTTCACCGGCAAAGCCCGCGGCCAGGCCTTCGCAGTCTGGGGCTCCACCATCGGTGCAGCCTCCGCCCTCGGCCCATTGCTCGGCGGCTGGCTTGCCGAACATGCCTCATGGCGTTGGGCATTCGGGATCAACATTCCGCTGGCTGCGCTCATTCTCATCGGCGCAGTGCTGTTCATCGCGCCCTCACCCCGCACCGCTGGGCGCATCGACGCCACGGGAGCGGCACTGTCCATCGCCGGCCTTGGCTTGCTCGCCTTCGGCCTCGTCGAGGGACGTACGTACGGGTGGCTGACCACGAAGGAACCCTTCGATCTGTTCGGTCTGTCATGGACCAGCGGACCGTCACCGGTTCTGGTCGCGCTCGTACTCGCCGTTCTGTCGCTCGGTGCGTTCGCCTACCGGCAAACCATGCTCACCCGCAGCGACGATCCGTCGCGGGCGCTGATGGACGTGCGACTCTTCTCCATCTCGTCGTTCCGCAACGGCAACATCGCGACGCTGATCATCGGGCTCGGCGAGTTCGGAATCGTTGCGGTGCTTCCTCTCTGGCTTCAGTTCACGCTCGGATACAGCGCACTCCAGGCCGGACTTGCACTGGTTCCCATCGCCATCGGCAGCTTCGTCGCCAGTGGTGCGAGCTTTGGAATGGCATCGAAGGTCTCGCCGTTGGGTTTGGTCCGTATCGGTTTGGCCCTCGAAGCGCTCGGTCTCGCCGGTCTCGGATTCATCGCTGCGACAGACAGCCCCTGGTGGACTATCGCCGCAGTGCTGTTCTTCTACGGAATCGGCGTCGGTTTTGCGACTGCGCAGGTGACCAACGTCGTGCTCGAGGAGATTCCCGAGCAGAGCGCCGGTCAAGGCTCCGGAATTCAGAGTGCGTTCCGCCAACTCGGATCCGCACTGGGCATCGCTGTCCTGACCACGGTCTTCTTCAGCACTCTCAACTCCACGCTCAACAACGACCTCACCGAATCCGGTGTCGACCAAGCTCAGGCTGATCAGTTGACTCGTGCTGTCACCGACAGCGCGGGCGCCGCCATAGACTCGCTGGCCGGGTCACCGAGCACCGCTTTCGTCGCCGACGCTGCACAGTCTGCAATGACTCACGGCATCACACTCGGCGGATACCTTGCGGCCGGATTCGTCGTGGTCGGTCTGATCGCCACCGCGCTCATCCCGAACAAGCCTGCCCCGTCAAGCGAGGAGGAAACGAAAGCACCAGCCGACGTCGCCTGACGGCCGAATAGGTGCAGTACGGTGCCGGTATGCGATTGCCCTGGTCACGATCAGCACAGTCACGGTCAGCACAGTCACGGTCAGCACCGGTGCTCAGTGAGGCTGACATCGTCGCTGTCCGTGAGCAAGCGCGCGAACTGGTAGTCCCTGGTTTCGCGACGTTCGACGAAATCTGCGAAGCCGCCCGAGACAGCGTCGAGGGCGGTTTCGAGAACGATGAACTCGGCAGACGGATCGACGCAATAGTGCGTGAGGTCTGGGACCGAAGACTCGAGGAGCAGACCCAGTGGACGGCTCCTGGCGACTTCGAGCGCCTATCCGCCGCCTTCGCAGAACTCGAGCACAACGGCATCGTGGCCCGAATGAACTTCACCTGCTGCATGCAGTGTGGCACTACCGAAATCGACGACGAGCGCACGCCGGCCGAACCGGACGAGAACGGGTATCCCTTTGCTCAGTGGGCGTACACGTTCTTCCACATGCAGGACGCGGAGCGTCTCGGCGACGAGCCGTCCGATCTCTACTTGTCCTACAGTGCGTTTCGCCCTGCCCACGATCTCGATCCCGCACTGATCGCCGCTGCTTTCGGCGGCGACGAAACCGCCGAGGCACACATGATCGCGCACACCGATCAGACCGTCGGGCGCCAGGTGGCCGACGCACTCCGAGCCCAGGGACTGAGCATCGACTGGAACGGTGACAACAATCAGCGTATCCGTGTCACCGACGTACGTTGGCGCAAACCGCTCCCGCAGTAGGAGATTCAGCTGGGTGGCAATACGCGGTCGAGGAACATATTGCTGAATACGCGGTGCGGGTCGTGTTCGTCGAGAGTGGCGATAGCGAAGTCCCAGTTCCCGTCTCCACCGGCACGGAAGGTGGCAGGCACTGTGCTGGTGAGGAATTCGTCGTCCTGGTACGCCGCCTGATCGGTGAATGCCCATCCCTTCGACCACTCCGGACGGAAAGTCGCGTAGTCGCCGGAGTAGTTCGCGACCATCCACCGTTCCATCTCGCGAAGGAACGCGGGCAATCCCGCGGTGCCGGGAATCGAGACCACGTTCATCCAGATCGCCGTGTCCCAGTCCTGACGATCCGCGCGGGGCCGCACCGCTGACAGATCCGGCACACCGGCGCTGTCGACCAACACCTCGCCGTTATCGTCGACACCGCAGAGACGTACTTCGAACGGCATGTTGACGGGATACTGCCCCAGCGACGCGTAGTGCGTCATTCGCTCGTTCAGCCAACTCGTCATCTCGTGGACGACGCGGCCGATGTTGGAGCGCTTGGTGATCACTGCCCCGCCGCCCGCTACGACGCGCAACGTCGTGTGCCGCAGGTAGAACAAGACGTCCTTCGACCAGCCCCACAGATCGTCGGTGTCGGTCAGCACCAACCCTGCTGCTACAGCTCCGAACTGAGAGGCACCGAACAGTGGTGTCGCAGCTTGAAGACCCTGCGCCACCATCCCCAACGGCGTGGTGACTTCTTCGGGAATCGCGTCGGAGAAGAAGTAGTTGTACGGCCCGCTCACCTCTCGGGACTCCGGAGGTTTGACCGGGGTCGGCGTCCAGACCTTGAGCCACGGTGTTTGCGTGAACGGGAACCAGATGGCTTCTACCCGTCCGGATTTCTCGACAAAACTCTCGTAGGTACGCCCTGGCGAACCGGGAGCAGCAAAGAGTTCTTGCCACGGAATGTCGGTGAAACTCTGGCACCGTAGCCGATAATTCTCCCCGCCTTGCAGCGTCACGGAGGTGACGAAGGTTCGGCCCAGGTGAGTCAGGAAAGCCGTGATCTCGTCATCTGATCGGCGAAAAGTCTTCAGCCCGTATCGATTGCTGCCTTCGTCCCACGCCACCACCGTGATCTCGGTGATCAGATTGCTCAGCGAACCATACGATTGACCAGGGGTGATCGTCTCCCCTACCGCCGGATACGTTGCCCCGTGAGCGCCGATCGCCAGTGCCCCGGCGATGGACAGCTCACCGATCGCCGGAGAGTTCGCCCAGCCGAGCCCTTCTCGCTCGAGCGCTGTCAGAATGGCTTCGATACTGGCACCGGCGCCCGCCGTGATTGTTGCGGGCGTGCCGTGCTGCACCACAACCGAATTCAAGTTCGCCATCGTATCGACCAGCAGAACTCGATCCGAAGGCGCGCCGGGCACCACGGTCAACGGACTCCACCCGTGCATCGTTCCCTTCGCACGCACTGTGTACCCGTTGTCGAACGCCCAGTTGGCGAGGGTGACGACGTCGCCGCTGTGACGCGCCGTTGCAGTCCACACGCTGTCGAGCATGATTTCTCGCGACCAGTTGGCGTATGCCTGCTGTGACAGCGGAATGTCCGACGGAAATCCGGGCGGTGGCGCGATGGTCGATGCCGAACCCCAGGGCACTGCTCCCGCCGGCGCCCAGGAAATGCCCGCCAGCGCGGCAGCACCGGCACTCGCTGCGAGAAATCCGCGCCGGCTCACACCGTCTACTCCTGAGCTGTGCTCTGCCTTGGGTTCTGCTCGATGCACCACTGCTCACTCCGTCAGCCGACTCGGTTCATGTCAGGGACGAACGTAGAACAAATATGATTACGATGCCAGTGGTTCCGTAATAAAAGTTTTCCGAAGCTCACTGCACCATCGGAGCGAAGACGGCATAGATCGCTTCCGGGGCGCCGTCGAACGCACTGATGATCAACCACGCAGTCAGAACAGTCAGCGCCGGCCCGATCAGGATCTTCTCGAGGTTCCCACCTGCACGGATGGACAGGAATGACGGCAGCCGTTGTTCCCACCATCGCTTGCCGCCGAGCGGAATCAGGGGCGCGAGAAACGGCACCCCTTCCTTGGTGATCGCATCGCCGAGACAGTGCGTGGCGCAGCCCAGTGCCACCGCAACACCTAGCCCGGTGGATCCGGCCTCACTGGGATACCACTGCCAAGTGAGGGCGGAGAGCACCAACGCAACGGCGGAAACCGCGAGCCACCCCTTCTCCTTGGCCAATTCACCCGCCAACCCTCGGATGGCCAGCCCGAGGCAGAAGAACAGCGTGATGATGATGGCGGGCTTCCCGAATTGAACAACCAACGCAGAGACCCCGGCCCCCAGACCGGCGGCAAACAGTGCGGTGTGCGTGAGCGTCCGATGCCCACCACGACGCTTGCCGTCTTTCTTGCCTTTGGTGATGCGATAGAAGGTCACCGAAATTGCGTCAATACCTTTGGCCAGCGCTTTGCTGAGCGGACCGAATGATCGGGAAACCGTCGACTGACCGGTATCGAGATCGGGAAGCAAGGCGGCGCCGGCGCACACACCGGCAAAGGTCAAGGTTTCAGCGGTGGATGTGGGCCCTCCCCAATCGAGAGGCAACAACTCTGCAACCACCAACCCCACAGCAGCACCGGACATCGCGTGGGTGGGGCCCATGACCATGAAACACAACACCTTTCGAAACGCGCCCCGCATCAGGCCGTACCGCACCCTCTGCAAGACACCACACACATGACGCCATCGGCGACGGTCCCGGCATGCTCGCCGAGACCGCCCCGAACGTAGCAAGTGCTACCGACAGGGTTGACCACCCTCTCGCCCCAGTTGAGTACGGCCGTACCGTTCCAGGTCAAAGCGGTTCATGCGGAGCTTTTTTCGCTCGTCAGCCCGCAGCAACGGTGCATGACAGGGCAATGCCTTCCTCCAGCGGAGCGACGCCGGCCAAGTCGAGCACCTCTGCCGGAACCCCCTCGGTGGTCGGAGCCCACTCGACGGTCGGCAACGCCGGCACCCCTTCACGCGCAATGAATGTCGCGGCGTCGCTCGGCACTTCAATCGTGATTGCGGCTGTACCGGCCTCCTCCGCGCGCACAACCTTGCCCTCGTCGATGAGCTTCTGCAGCTCCTCGTCGGATATCGGCGTCGTGGCACCACACGCTACTTCGGGTGCCACACCAGCATCGGACGGAGCGGTCGCGATCGATCGCACCGCTACCGGCGACCCGTCGGAAATCGGATTGGAAGCCCAGGCGATTCCCGGTGCCACGGCCATACCGAGGACCGCCACGGACGCCACCACCACACCGGTCCGGCGGGCCCGCTTGCCGTTCACTGTCAATCGCGTCATCGTTGTTCTCCTTGATCGAACGTTCTCGAATTCTCGGCGCGGTCGCATCCGAGAAACCCGAGGTTATGAAGCCGACACTGCAGATCTGTTGTCGGTTTCTTAGGAGTTGATGAGAATGCGGCGGCCCTGGCTCCGAGCGAGGCCCCGGGCCGTAATCCGATGGCACCATGGCTGGGGTGAGTACACGCGAGCGCATCCTGATCGTCGACGACGACACGAAGGTTCTGAATTCGCTCGAACGTGGACTTCGATTGTCGGGCTTCGACACGGCAACTGCCGTCGACGGACGATCCGCCTTGGCCTCGGTGAACAAGCAATGCCCGGCCGCACTTGTTCTCGACGTCAACATGCCCGGCCTCGACGGCGTCGGAGTCGTGACGGCCCTGCGCGCAATCGGCAACGAGGTTCCGATCTGCGTACTCAGTGCCCGAAGTTCCGTGGGTGACCGCATCGCGGGGCTGGAGGCGGGCGCCGACGACTACCTCACCAAACCTTTCGAGTTGGCGGAGCTTGTCGCCAGACTCAATGCCTTGCTTCGACGCACGACGCGAGCCACTCCGTCGGTCGACCATCCGATCACGGTGGGACCGCTGACGGTCGATCTCCGTGGCCATCGAGCGCACATCGACGGTAGGCGAATCGAACTCACCAAAAGAGAGTTCGACCTGTTGTCGGTACTCGCCGAGCATGCCGGTGTCGTACTCAGTCGCGCACAACTCCTGCGACTCGTCTGGGGTTACGACTTCGCGGCCGACACCAATGTCGTCGACGTCTTCGTCACCTATCTACGGAAGAAACTCGAAGTCGACGGGGCGCCCCGCGTGATCCACACGGTGCGCGGAGTGGGCTTCGTCCTGAGGGCCGAACGATGAAGCGGCCGCTGTCACTTCAGACCCGGGTAGCCATCGCCTCGGGTCTGGCCGCCGGAATCGTGATTGCCGCGATCGGAATTGCATTCGCGGTCTTCTTGCGCGTCAACGGATCCGAACAACTGGAACGCACTCTCGATTCCGTCACCCTGGGTGTCGCAGCGAGTGCGCCGAGCCCGCTGTTCATCGAAACACCAACTGCAACAACAGAACCATTGGTCGTCAGCCCTGGATTCAATGCCACGACCGTCAGCGCCTTGGCTACCACCGATGTTCGCAGTCGCGATGTTCTCGTACCCGGCGACAGCGGCGCCGCACTGGCTGTCAGTATCCCCGAAGACCCACTGACCCAGGCAATCCGTGAGCAGCAGTTCCAAGTGGCCGCTGCGGCAGTGGTCGCCATCCTTGCCTCGGCCGGGCTCGGCTGGTTCCTCACGGGCCGTGCCGTCCGCCCTCTCCAGCAATTGACCGAGACCACCAGTTCCATAGGCAACAACCTCGATGTCGAAGGACTCTCGCGCCGGGCACCGTCGGTACGTGGAACGCGCGAAGCCGAAGAACTGTCGGAGGCAATCCACAGCATGCTCAGTCGCATCGAGAGCGATCGAAGCCGCACCGAGGAGGCGTTGGAGTCGGCACGCGATTTTGCTCGCGTCTCCGCCCACGAACTGCGCACACCTCTCACGTCGATGCGCACCGATCTGGAAGTTCTCGCGACGCTGGATCTCACGGAAAGCCAACGGCGCGAACTGTCCAGCGAATTATTGGAAGCGCAGCGCCAGATCGAGCGCACCTTGACCGATCTGGAGACACTCGCCCTGGGTGAAGTGGCCGATCCCGAGGATTGTGCCGACGTCGATCTCGTGGAAGTTGCCGATCGCGCTGTCGCGGATGCGGGCCGTCTGCACCCTCAGGTCGACGTTCGCTTGAAAGCACCGGAAGAACTTTCGGTTCAGGCCTTCCCCGCGGGCATCCGTCTGGTGTTGACCAACGCCGTCACCAACTCCGTTCGGCACGGCAATGCCGACGAAGTCGAGATCACCGTCCGATCAGGGGCCGCCACCGGTTCGGCGACGGTATTCGTCGACGACAACGGCACCGTGATCGCGCCTTCGGAACGCGAAGCGATGTTCGAACGATTTGTTCGTGGCACCGGTGCGGGCGACGCCGGAAGCGGTTTGGGGTTGGCCCTCGTGGCGCAGCAGGCGCGACTGCACGGCGGTAGCGCGCGACTCGACAAGAGCCCACTAGGCGGAACTCGATTGATCTTCTCGATCAACCCAATTCGACGTGCAGAGCCTCGAGCAGCGGCTTGGCAGCCTCGTCGAAGAATCGGTCTTGGGTATCTCCACCGATCTGTACCAGTGCCACATCGGTGAATCCGGCGTCCGTGTATGCCTTGACCGCCTCGACGATCACATCCAGATCGGGACCACACGGAATGCTTTCAGCTACATCCTCTTTGCGCACGAACTGAGTCGCACCCGAGAAGCTCGCCGGCGTCGGCAGTTCGGAATTCACGGACCACCCGCCGCCGAACCAGCGGAACTGCTGATGAGCTCGGGCAATTGCCGTGTCGCGATCAGGGTCCCACGAGATCGGAATCTGACCGATGGTCCGTCCTGCGGGAGCCAATCCGTATGCCCGGCCGTGCACGTGCTTCCACTGGTGCACCAGATCCGAATCAGGTTGCACGGCAATCAGATCGTCGGCCATCGGACCGAAACGCTCGACGGACTTGTCTCCGGACATGGCCAGCGCCAGAGGAACCGGGTTCTCCGGGAGATCCCAGATCCTGGCGGACTGGACGTCGAAGTACTCCCCCTTCCAGCTCACCAGATCTCCGGCGAGCAGTGCGCGAATGATGCTCACCGCCTCTTGCAGCATGTCCTGGCGGGTGTCGATGGACGGCCAACCCTCGCCAACCACATGCTCGTTCAGGCTCTCGCCACTACCCAACCCCAGGGTGAAGCGACCGTCCGCGAGGATCTGGATCGTCGCAGCTTTCTGAGCGACGACGGCGGGGTGGTACCTCACGGTCGGACACGTCACATACGTCATCAATCCGACTCGCTCGGTGGCGTGGGCGACTGCCCCCAGCACCGACCAGGCATAGGGCGCATGCCCCTGCTCGGTCAGCCACGGCGAGTAGTGATCACTCATCACTTCGAAGTCGAAGCCGACTTCCTCGGCCCGAATTGCATGGCGAACCAGTTCTTTCGGGCCTGCCTGTTCCGTCATCAAGGTGTAGCCGAATCGTGCCATCACTGATCAACTCCCGGTATCTTGGCCTGAAACGAGTTCGGAGATCACACTGCCGTCGAGGTGGTCGAGAAGATCGCGGGCGTCGTCGTACACGGCCGCCGCACCCGCGCCTTCGAGTTCGTCGGTCGACATGCCGCCGCTGCGCACTCCCACAGCCACAACGCCCGCCCATGTCGCCGCCTTCATGTCCCAGACGGCATCCCCGACCATGACCGCCTCGCCCGCGTCGACACCTGCCTTCGCGAGCGCGACCTCGATCAGGTCCGGATCAGGTTTTGCCTCCTCGACGGATTCCGAAGAGGTGGCGGCGTAAATCATTTCGTCGATGTCGAGCGTCTGGCGAAGCAACTTCAGTTCGTCGTCAGGCGCCGAGGTAGCGAGCACCACGTGCAGTCCGAGCGAGTGAACTCGGCGGATCAACTCGCGCGCTCCCGGCAGCACTCGGAGACGATCGGCCGACTGCCGGTAGTACGTGGTGTGAAGTTCTTTGGCCCGCGGCCCGCACCCGTCGATGTCTTCCCCGAGCAGCGTCTCCAACAGTTGGTCGCCGTCCATTCCGATGCTGCGGTGCACCCGCCACGCGTCAACCGGGCGACCTACCTCGAAGAAGGCTCGTGACCACGCTTCTACATGCAGATAGTTGGAATCGACGAGCGTTCCGTCGATGTCGAAGAGAACTGCACCTATTGCCATGGGAATTGACTGCCCAACACTTCCGTTCGCGAAACTTGTGCCCCGAGCATTCTCCGCTCGAGAAGCGGATCATGGAGAGTGCGAACAGCAGAAGTGCACGTCGAACAGGGGTGTCGTCATGGAGTCAGTAGTTGTGTTTCTTCTCGCATGCTTCGTCTACTGGTTCGCACTGCTGTAGTCGGGCAGACGAAAACGGACCGCCGCGGGGAAGTGATTTCCCTTGCAGCGGTCCGCATTCGGTACACCTAAGCGATGCTCATGTCAGCGGGTCACTGACCTGCGCGTACACCCTCTTCGACGCGTTTACCCAAATCAGCGTCGACGTTCTTCCAGTATTCGAAGACACGCAGCAGAACTTCTTCACTGACGCCCGCAAGTGCGTGGCCGACGATGTTGCTCACCAGGCGCTCACGAGCAGCGTCGTCGAGAACCTCACGAACCAGCGTTCCGGCTTGCGTGAAGTCGCCGTCTTCGGCGTGCTCGATGTATCCGGCGCGCACTGCCTTGCCGTCGAACGCCCACAGTCCTTCGTCACCGGCAACCGACGGATCGGCATGCGGTCCGCCGTACGAGTTCGGTGCGTACACCGGCGTCGACGGGGAATTGAAGCTGTACCGCATGGCGCCCTCCTTGGAGTAGGAGTTCACCTCGTTCTTCGGGGCGTTGACCGGCAGGTCGGCGTAGTTGGTGCCGATACGGTAACGATGTGCGTCGGCGTAGGAGAAGACGCGGCCGAGAAGCATCTTGTCCGGGCTGAATCCGATGCCGGGCACCACGTTCGACGGCTCGAACGACGCCTGCTCGATCTGCGCGAAGAAGTTCTCCGGGTTGCGGTTCAGCGTCCACTTGCCGACCTCGATCAGCGGGTAGTCCTTCTGAGACCAAACCTTGGTGAGGTCGAACGGGTTGAAGCGGTAGCCTTCGGCCTCGTCGACGGGCATGATCTGGACCTTGAGGGTCCAACTCGGGAAATTGCCTGCCTCGATGGCGTTGTACAGATCCGCACGGTGGTAGTCGGGATCGCTACCGGCGAGGCTGTCTGCCTCGGCCTGCGTCAGGAATTCGATGCCCTGATCGGTCTTGAAGTGGTACTTCACCCAGAAGCGTTCACCCGCAGCGTTGACCCACTGGTAGGTGTGCGATCCGAAACCGTCCATGTTGCGCCAGGTCTTCGGGATACCGCGGTCACCCATCAGCCAGGTCACCTGGTGAGCAGTCTCGGGACGCAGCGTCCAGAAGTCCCACTGCATGTCGTGGTCACGAAGGCCGGAACCCGGCAGTCGCTTCTGCGAACGAATGAAGTCGGGGAACTTGATCGCGTCCTTGATGAAGAACACCGGGGTGTTGTTGCCGACGAGGTCGTAGTTTCCCTCTTCGGTGTAGAACTTCATCGCAAAACCGCGCGGATCGCGCCAGGTGTCCGGGCTGCCCTGCTCACCGGCGACGGTGGAGAAGCGGACGAGCGACTCGGTCTTCTTACCCGGCTGCAGGAACGCGGCCTTCGTGTACTTGCTGACGTCGTGTGTGATGACGAGTTCACCGAAAGCACCGCCGCCCTTGGCGTGGACGATGCGCTCCGGGACACGCTCGCGGTTGAACTGCGCGAGCTTCTCGATCAGGTAGTAGTCGTGAAGGAGCACCGGCCCCTGAATACCCGCGGTCAGCGATTCGTCATCACTTGCGACCGCGATACCGAAATTGTTGGTGGTGGGCTTGGTCATGGCGAAGCCTCCTAGCGTTGTGGGCTGGGCGTCAGAGGAGCGGGGCTGCATCCGAGCCGAACGCATGGGCTGCATGCGAAGGGGCTGGCTCGGAGGTTCTGGACGCATCAATTCGATTCTGCGAGACCGTGTCCGACGCGGTGTCGGATTCGGCAGACTTCTTCAGGCAATCTTCGCAACGGCCCCAGAACACGACCTCAGCTTCGTCGATTTCGAAGCCGTGATTATCGGAAGGTTCGAGGCAGGGAGCTTGGCCGACAACACAATCGACGTCGACGACCTTGCCGCAGCCGCGACAGACGAGGTGATGGTGGTTGTCACCAGTTCTCGTCTCGAACCGGGCGGGTGAACCCGCCGGCTCGATGCGTCGCAGCAATCCTGCGTTCACGCATGCCTTCAGCACGTCGTAAACGGCCTGTGTGGATACCGATCCGAGCTGCTGCCGCACGAGTGCTGCAACAGAATCGGCGTCTGAATGCGGTTGGGCTGTAACCGCATCCAGCACGGCGAGGCGCGGAGCAGTGACCCTCAACCCGACGGCGCGCAGTTGCGCTCGGGGGTCGAAGTCATGCTCTCCGTCTCGCATGTTTCCCAGTATGCCGCTTTTCTGGAATTAGTCAAGAAAAGGATTGCCTAAGTTGAATCGAGATCGGCGTCACACCCAGTGGCATCACACCCAGTGCACCGCACCCGGTTACTCAGCCCAGGACGAACCAGATCGCCTTGACCGTCTCGTCTGTCTCGTTGCGCAACCGGTGGGGAACGTTCCCGACCAGGTGGATCGCTTCACCCGACTTGAGCAGCCGACGCATTCCGTCGATGTCGATAGTCAAAGTCCCTTCGAGCACGTACCCGTAGTCGTCACCCGAATGGGTCTGCGGTGCATCGCCCGGCGCGGAGTCGGCGCCGGGCTCGTACTCCGTGAGGAGGAACTGGACGTGATGGTTGGCGGGAGTGTTCGCCAACCGTTGCCAGCGAACACCCGACCGAAAGGTGAGGCAGTCGGAGATCCGCGGTTCGTGAGTCTTCGTTTCGGATGCGGATTCACGTTCCGGATCGACGCTGTTGCCCAGCAGCACGTCCAGCGACAGGTTGAGTTCGGTCGCGATCGCAAAAAGCGTGTTCACCGCGGCCTGACTCTGCCCCAGTTCGAACTGCGACAGGAAGGACGGCGATACGCCGAGCCGCCTCGCCAATTCGCGAACCGGGATTCCCTGTCGCGTGCGTTCGGCACGAACCGTCTTGCCTACCGACGTCCCCAAACCGTTGTCCTCCGCCTTCTGTTTGCGCGCCGCCACCTTGGCCGGCGCCGACTTCTGTGCCGACTTCTTCTGTGCCGACTTCTTCTGTGCCGTCGCCTTTGGGGGAGTCGTCTTGCGCGGTTGCGATTTCTTCGATGCAGCCGCTGTCGACTCAGCCGCCCTACGAGGTGGCTTTGCGCCGGTTGCCGTCATGTCCGAACTCGCTTCCGTAGGTCTCGGGGACCGCCTGTGCGGAGCCCAAGCCTAACGCTCGACGCAGGAGAAACTTCTGAACCTTCCCACTCTCCGTCCGAGGAAGAGACGCGACAGTCTCGACTCTCTCCGGAGCCTTCTGAACAGCGAATCCTTCGGACAGCAAGAAGATCCGCAGGTCTCGAACGCTTGGTGGTTCACCCTCCGGAACGACGAAGGCGCACGCGCGCTCCCCCAGTTCCTCGTCCGGATACCCGACCACTGCCACCTCTCCGACGTTGGGATGAGCCTCGAGGGCCCACTCGATGTCGGCAGCACTGAATTTCTCTCCGCCCCGATTGATGATGTCTTTGATTCGCGACGTGATCCGGATCTGACCGGGTCCGTCCACGGCGGCTACGTCGCCGGTTCGGAAAAAGCCGTCGTCGGTGAACGATTCCGCGTTGATCGAGCTGTCGACGTAGCCGACGAACAGTTCCGGACCCCGCACCAACAGCTCGTCGTCTTCGCCGAGCCGGAATTCGTTTCCCCCGATCACAGCCCCTTCGTCCTCGGCCTGCAAATCGATGTCACCGAAAGGATCACCCATGACGAGAGTCGGAAGTTCCGTCGATCCGTAGGTACGTACAACCGCTGTCCCCATCACGCGATGGGCCCGGCGCACCAACTCGGGCGGAATCCCGGCCCCACCACACACGAATCGGGTCAGCTGGGATCGTCGATATTCGCCACTCTCGTACGCGTCGGCAAGACCACGGAGAAACGGTGTCGCGCTCACGGTGAACGTGCATTGTTCGCGCTCGATCAACGCAACCGCCTCGTCAGGATTCCACCGTTGCATCAGAACCGTCGAGCAGGCTGCCGCTGCCGGCAGGACGACCGCATACGAAATCCCGGTGATGTGGGGCAACGGCGAAGGCATGAAGATTCGATCGTGCGAATCCACGCCGCAGTGCGCAATCATGCTCGAACTCTCGGCCATCAGGGTCCGGTGAGTGTGCAGAACGCCTTTCGGAGCCGAAGTGGTTCCGGACGTGTAGAGAACGAGGGCGACATCGTCGGGATCCGCGTGGCGGTCGGGCCTGTTCGACGCCGTCCCGAAGTCCAGAAAGTCGTCGAACGTGGTGCGCCGCAACCCACCTTCGCCGCGAGCTTCCACGAGAAGAATCTCTCGGCCCAGATCACGGAGTACGGTCCCGAATTGCTCGACGTGACGATATCCGCGGTATTCCTGCGGGGCGACGATCACCGTCGGCTCAGCTTGCTCGATGATGAAGGACAACTCGTGTGCGCGGTAGATCGGGACTACCGGAAGGAGAATGCCGCCGGCAAGCCATGTACCCCAGGCCGCAACCACGGATTCCCACCAGTTCGGCAGCTGAACGAGTACCACTTCTCCAGGCTCGAACCCTGATTTATGCAGCGCGCCTGCAAATCTCGTCGAAGCGTCCACCAATGCCCGGTACGTCCACCGCGCACTGCCATCGACAAGGGCCAGTGCCTCGGGATCTCGATGCAGAGCATCGAGAAGCATCTCAGGCAGCACCGGACCTCCGCCGGTCATCGCCCGCGGACGGGTAGCGCTCAGCATGACATCACCCGCCGAACAGCTGCAACGATGTCGTCAGGCCCGACTTCCCACTCACGTTCGAGCACCGGCGCATAGGGTGCGGGTGCGTACCGTGCTCCCACCCGTACCACCGGGGCGTCCAGCGAGTAGAAACCGGAATCTACTGCCAACGCTGCGATCTCGGCTCCGACGCCGAAGTCCACCACCGCTTCCTGAGCAATGACCATCCGGTTGGTCCGACCGAAGGATTCGAGAATGGTCTCCCGATCGAGTGGAGCAATCGTTCGTAGATCGATGACCTCCGCATCGATCCCTTCGTCTGCCAACGACTCCGCCGCAATCAAAGCGTGCATCGCCATCCTCGACCACGAGACAATGGTGACGTCCGACCCTGGCCTCGTCACCGCCGCCTTTCCGATCGGAACCCGAAAATCCTTGCTCGGCAACAAATTTTTCTTCTCGTACAGCAGTCGATGTTCGATGAACATCACGGGGTTGTCGTCCTCGATCGCTGCCCGCAGCAGGCCGTACGCATCGGCGCCCGAACTGGGCATGAGCACAGTCAGTCCAGGGATGTGCGCCAACAGCGCTTCGAGACTCTGCGAATGCTGGCCACCCGACGATCTGCCGGAACCGAACTGCGTCCGCACCACCAACGGCAGACTGGCTGCGCCGCCCGTCATGAACCGCAACTTCGCCGCCTGATTCATCAGTTGATCCAGACACACCCCGAGAAAATCGAGGTACATCAGTTCCACGACAGGTCTTCGGCCTGCCATCGCGGAGCCGACGGCAAGGCCCATGATCGCCGATTCCGAGATCGGAGTATCGAACACCCGCCCCGGATACTTCGCGGCCAATCCCCTGGTCAGACCGAAAACATTCCCGCCGGCAACATCGATACCGGCAAGAAACACATCCGGATCCGCCCCCAGGGAGTCGTCGAGCGCGGCTTTGATGATCTTGGACTGCGACACCGCTGCACCACCCGCGTCGATACTCACGTCGAGGTGGCCCGGCGGATAGACACGTCGCGGTGAATAGATGTACTCCATCACGCTCGACGCCTCCGGTTGCGGCGACGCCCGCGCGAAACGCTCCGCCTCGTCGACCACCGCCCTCACCCGCTTGTCCACCAGATCGAGGACATCGTCCCCGATGCCTCGCTCCCGAAGTCGGCCCCGCGTCACCGTCAGTGGATCGGCCGCGAGAATGCCTCGGGCCATCTCGTCCTTGTCGCGGTACACCTGCGGATCGCCCTCGTAGTGCCCGTGCACCCGCAGGGTCGTGACCTCGACGAACACCGGACCACTGCCGCCTCGCACCTGCGCGTACACCGGCCGAATACCGTCGGCGACTGCCTCGACGTCGTTGCCTGCCAGCGTGATCGATTCCATTCCGTATCCCGCTGCGCGCGCAGAGATCGGGACCGGATGCTGATCCGCCGTCGAGGAGAACTCCGAGAACCCATTGTTCTCGCACAGGAAGATGATCGGCAGTTTCCACAGCGCGGCCATGTTCATCGCCTCGTGGAACGCGCCGGTCGCGATCGCCCCGTCACCGAAGAACGCCACGACCAGATCACCCTCACCGCGATCCTTGGCAGCGAAAGCCGCACCGAGGGCGATCGGCAACCCTGCGCCCACGATGCCGTTCGCACCGAAGATTCCCAGGCGGGGATCGGCGACGTGCATCGAACCGCCCCGGCCGTTGTTGGCCCCGGTGACCTTTCCCATCAACTCCGCCATCATCCGGTCGGGCTCGAGACCTTTGGCCAGAACATGACCGTGCCCGCGGTGCGTCGAGGTGATGACGTCACTGACCCGCGCATGAGTGAGAGCCCCCACCGCGCATGCCTCTTGACCTATCGAGGTGTGAACGAATCCGGGAATGATGTCGCCCTTGTAGAGCGCCGAGATGCGCTCCTCCATCACACGGATCAACAACATCTTTTCGTAGGCACACAGGACTTCTTCGCCGTTCACGAGCCGGAACACCTCCAATAATGCTGCGCTCGTTACGAATACATGCGCAGTGGGTGAGCAGGACTATACCGACGGATTTTCCTTGCTGTCCAGTGACACTTGACAAAGGCTGTGAGGTGACTCACGATTACGGGGTACTTCGGATCCGCGACGATCCGCTCGGGGCAGTTGACACGAGCGAACCGCGTCGATGCCGTAATACGCACGGCGACAAGACCGTCCGTTTTCTTTCGCACCTACTTCCGTTCAGCTTTCACTCGTTACATGAGGAGTCGCGCAATGCGCCGTGAAGATGTCGAATTCTCCAGCGACGGAGTCACCGTCCGCGGTTGGCTGTACCGACCCGACACCGACGAAGACGTACCGGCCGTCGTACTGGCAGGCGGTTGGTGCTACGTCCGTGAGTTGGTCATGCCCTATTACGCCGAGGCCTTCGTGACGGCTGGTATGGCTGCGCTGGTCTTCGACTACCGCAACCTGGGCGTGTCGGACGGTGAACCCCGTCAACACCTGGACCCGAAGCAACAGATTCGTGATTATCAGAACGCGCTCAGCTTTCTCGAGCGCACTCCCGGCATCGACAACGACCGTCTCGGAGCCTGGGGCATCTCCTACTCCGGCGGCCACGTGATGATTCTCGCCGCGACCGATCCTCGGGTGAAGGCCATCGTGTCTCAGATTCCGGTGATCGACGGGTTCCGCAACATGCGTCGGATCCACGGGACCATGGGTTATCGAAAGCTGTGGGACGCGATCCTCGAAGATCGCCGACTCCGCTTCGACGATCCGGATCAGCGACTGCACATCGCTCACGCCAGCGAGAATCCCGAGGAAGAACTGTCTTCCTGGCCGTTCCCCGAGACGAAGACGACCTTCGCAGCTCTTCAAGCCACCGAAGCTCCTCTCTACCAGAACAGTTCGACTATGGAATCCGTCGATCTCCTGCTCGACTACGACGTCAACTATTTCGTGCCCAGGATCCTCGACACACCGTCGATGATGATCGTCGCCGAAGGTGACGACCTCACGTTGTGGGACTTGGAAATCGAGAGTTTCAACAACATCCCGACTCCGAAGAAAGAACTTGTCGTCCTGCCGCACACGTCGCACATGACGCTCTACAGCGACCAGTCCAAGCTCGCAGTGGCTGCCGAACACGCTTCCCGTTGGTTCACAACGCATCTGCTGTCGAAGTAGCGAAATCTCCCGTTTCCTCCACACCTCGAGAAGACCTCTCGAGAACCCCCTCTTGCGAGACCAAGGATGTGATCATGCCTTCGATCGAATCGAAGATCGTGGACGTCGCGCGAAACGCGACGTTCTCTCATCCACTGACCCGACGTTCCTTCTTCGCCGCAATGGGCGCAGCAGGCATCACTCTCGGCGCAGTGGCCTGCGGAGCAGGCGGCAGTTCCACCAGTACCGCTGCCGGCGGTGGCGCCGGTGCGGGAAAAGTCCAGGAAAAAACCCTCTGCCAGGTGACAACACTCTCCAACGACTACTTCGTCGCCTTCTCGGACGGCGGCAAACAGGCAATGGACGCGTTGGGCGTCAGCATGTCCTCGGTGGAGGACCAGGGCAACGTCAACACCGCACTGGGGCAGGTAGGCAACGTCCGCGCTTCGGGCGGCAAGTCGATCTTCGGCACTCCCGCCACGGAAGCTCAAGCCGCCGCTGTCACGAAGGCCTGCCAGGCAGCGGGGATCCTGTATGCCAGCTCGTACACGGCACCCGCCTGGTACACGCCTGCCGACGCGGACAAGTGGGTTCGTTTCATCACGCCGCCGTCGACCAAGATCGCCGTCGCAACCGCCAAGGCTCTGTTCGAGAAAGTCGGTGGCAGCGGAACCATCATTCATGTTCCGGGACAGAAGGGTTCGTCTTCCGATGATCAACGGACCGCTGGTTTGAACGCCGCGGCCAAGGACTACCCGGGAATCAAGATCGTCACCGCTTCGCCGGGCAACTGGACTTCGGAGGACGCAAGAAAGGCGTTCACGAACATCCTGCCTTCGGTGCCGGACTTCGTCGGGGTGTTCGCGCAGAACGACAGTCAAGCCGCAGGAGTCATCGCGGCACTGGATGCTGCGAAGATCACGGGCAAGATCGTTGTCGGATTCGACGGCAACAAGCAGAACGTCGAATACATCGCGCAGGGAAAGCAATACCTGACCAGTGCGACGGTCGGCGGACTCACGGCAGGAATTCTCGGTGTCACCATCTTCGATCAACTCAACGGTGTCGACCTGTCCCTGCCGGAGCGCTTCCTTTCACAGGGAGCACTCCTGGTGACTCCGGAGATCGCCGACGACGTACTGAAAACTGTGTACGCGCCTACACTTCCGTTCGACTGGGCAAAGATGAGCAAGGCTCTGCATCCTGACGACTGGGACCCGCAGACCGTACTCAACCCGATCGATCCGCGGGAGTACTACGCCGGCGTATCGCAGGACCAGTACACGCTGAACAGCGCCTGGAACTCTGCAGACATCACCGGAGTACGGACCGATTACGCAGCCGCTTTCCGATCGGGCCCGTTGCTGCAGTACAAAGATCAACTCGTGGCTTGAAATGAGTGATACGAAGGTGAGCGACACAGCAACCATCAGCTTGCGTGGGGTCTGCAAGAGTTACGGGCCCGTTCACGCCCTCCAGGACGTCTCACTCGACGTCAGCAGAGGTGACGTTCTCGGCTTGATCGGTGAGAACGGCGCCGGAAAGTCAACGCTGATCGGCGTTTTGACGGGAACGGTACGCCCCGACGCCGGCAGCCTCGACGTCAACGGGACTCACGTGGAACTCGGCGACTCTCGCACTCTCCGCGAACTCGGAATCTCCGTGGTGGTCCAGGAGCAGTCATTGGTCGATGCACTGCGGGTGTACGAGAACATCTACCTCGGACGTGAGGGCGAGATAGGTGGTTGGGGCCCCGGCCGGCGTCGGAGAATGCGCGACGCCGCCCAGTCCCTTCTCGACACCCTCGGCATCGAAGGGTTGCGCGCCGACGCCGTCGTCGCCGAATTGACATACCCACAAAGGCAACTGGTCGAGATCGCACGCGCCTTTTCGCGGATCACCGACGCCACCGAAGCTCCGGTGATCCTTCTCGACGAGCCAACCAGCGCGTTGACCGAGACCGAGGTGGAAATTCTCTTCGCATTGATCGAAGGGTGGCGCGATCGGGTGTCGTTCATCTTCGTGTCCCACATCCTGCAAGACGTCTTGCGGATCAGCACGCGGCTACTCGTACTTCGCGACGGGCGGTCCATCGAAACCCTCTCTGCCGACGGCGTCACGGCGGAGCGACTGCACGAGTTGATGGTGGGTAGCGAGCGCAGCGCCGACTACTACCGAGAAGGCGAACAGGCCGGAGCGCTGTCGACGAACCCGCTGATCGAACTCCGAAATGCAGGCAGCACAGGCGAGTTCGAGTCGGTCGATCTGGTCGTCCGACCGGGCGAGGTAGTGGGATTAGCTGGGGTCATCGGTTCGGGGAAAGCGTCGGTGGCCGCAACTGTCGCGGGTGCCGAGTCGTTGTCGACGGGTTCGATTCACGTCGGCGGTACCGTGCACGAGCACTGGTCGGTTCCCGCCGCCGTGGCCGCCGGCGTCCTGTACGTCCCACCGGAGCGCGCCCTGGACTCCCTCTTCCGCAGCGCATCGATCAGAAACAACATCTCGATCGGCTTCCTCGATCTCATCCGCCACCCGTGGACGCGGCTACTGCGTCTGCGGACCGAACGGGAACGGACGACGGAGTTGGCCCGCGCGCTGCAGGTCAAGGCTCCGTCGTTGTCGACGCCTATCGGGGAACTCAGTGGCGGGAACCAACAGAAGGCGATCTTCGCTCGGTGGCAAGGTCGCGAATGCAAAGTGCTGGTACTCAGCGATCCGACGCGAGGAATCGACGTCGGGACTCGCGAGGAGATCTACGGTTTGGTCCGATCGATGGCTGCGTCGGGGGTCGGTGTGCTGCTGTGCGCCGAGTCCCTCGAAGAAGTGATCGGAATGTCTGACCGAATCGTGGTCATGAAGGACGGGGTCATCAGCGCAGAGTTGGCGGCCCCTGCAGAGCACAAGCCCGCCGAAGTCGACGTGATCAAGCACATGATGTGAGGAATGCAGTGACCCAGACACTCTCGAAGCAATCGCCGGCCAGCGATGCCGCAGCGCCGTCAGGCGCGCGCGGTCTGCTGAGTCGACTCGATCAGCACCGCAACATAGTTGTTCCGACGGTTGCAGTGCTGGTCCTGATCATCTATTTCCAGTGGCGCACGGAAAGTTTCATCACTACCACGTCCGCGCAGAACATTCTCAACCAGATGGCTTTCCTGACCGTGCTCGCACTCGCCGGCACATTTGTCATCCTCATCGGCGGTATCGATCTGTCAGTCGCCGCGACGGCCACTCTCGCCGGAATTCTGATCGCCACATGGATCGACAAATTCGGTGGCCCGTTGGCGATAGTCATGGTGATCGTCGCGGGGGCTGTGGTTGGACTGGTCAACGGGTTGATCACGACAATGCTCAAGGTGCCGTCGTTCCTGGTGACGCTGGGAATGATGTCCGTACTCGACGGCATTTCCAATACCGTCTCCAAAGGCGGTCCTGTTTCCTACAATTCGAATCTTCTCCAGAGCCTGGTGAACGAGTCGATGATTCCCAACGTCCCCAACGGGGCACTGATCGCAATCCTGCTGACCATCGGCGCGACAGTCCTTGCCTTCGGTACGTCATTCGGTCGCCACATGTACGCGGTCGGTGGCAACGAGCGCGCCGCAGCCCTCGTCGGTGTTCGCGTACGACGCACCAAACTTGCTGTCTTCGCCGTCGCCGGAGCCGTCGCCGCGATCGCCGGAATCATCTTCACCGGCCAGGCCAGCACCGGCGTTCCGATGGGTGCCGGTCCCAGCCTGCTCAATTCCATCGCGGCCGTGGTGGTCGGAGGCACTGCGCTGTCCGGTGGCGTCGGCGGCCCACATCGCACGATCCTCGGCGCACTCGTGATCGTGTTGCTGAGCGCCGGAATGGACCTGACGTCCGTCGACCCCTACACACAACTCGTCATCAAGGGCATCGTGGTGATTGCCGCAGTTGCCCTGACCATCGACCGACGCCGATACGGAGTGATCAAGTGACCACCACAGCACGCACCACCGGACGCGTTTCGGGCAAGGTCGCGTTCGTCACCGGCGCAGCACGCGGCCAGGGTCGGGCACACGCGGTCCGTCTGGCCGAAGAAGGCGCAGACATCATCGCGCTCGACATCTGTTCCGACATCGACGGAGTTCCGTACTCACTGGCAAGCGAAGCCGACCTCGCCGAGACCGTCCGGTCGGTCGAGGCCGTCGGCGGGCGAATCCTGGCCGAGGTGGCCGATGTTCGCGACTTCACCGCGATCAAGGGTGTCCTGGACCGCGGGGTCGACCAATTCGGTCACGTCGACATCATCTGCGCCAACGTCGGTATCAACATCCCCTCGCCTACGCACGAACTCACCGAAAGCCAGTGGGGCACTGTCCTCGACATCGATCTCAGCGGCACGTGGCGAACCGCCAAAGCGGCAATCCCCTACTTGATCGAGCAGAGGGTCGGGGGCGCGATCATCCTGACCAGTTCAGCGGCCGGGCTCAAGGGATACGGCAACATCGCGCACTACACGGCCGCAAAACACGGCGTCAACGGATTGATGAAGACCCTCGCTCAGGAACTGGCTCCCCACCGAATCCGAGTGAACACCGTGAACCCCACCCAGGTCGACACTCCGATGATCATGAACGACGCGATGTATCAGTTGTTCTGCCCGAACATCGACGAGCCCACTCGCGAGGATTTCGCCCCGCTGTCACAAGCGATGAATGCGCTGCCCATCCCGTGGGTCGAATCCGTCGACGTCAGCAACGCCGTGCTTTTCCTCGCGTCCGACGAAGCCAGGTACATCACTGGCGTCGCACTACCTGTCGATGCAGGCGTACTCGTCAAGTAACTCTCCGATCACTTACTCATACAACGATTTCAGCAACAGGAGGATCCTCATGACCGGACGATTCGAAGGCAAGGTCGCATTCATCACGGGTGCTGCTCGCGGGCAAGGACGCAATCACGCGCTGCGGCTGGCCCAGGAGGGCGCGAACATCATCGCTCTCGACTCCGTCAAGGACAACGACACCGTGCCGTACCCCTTGGCCACGGAGGACGACGTCCAGGAAACAATCCGTCTCGTCGAAGAAGCAGGCGGCAAGATCATCTTCTCGCACGCCGACGTGCGCAACTTCGACTCGGTCAAGCTCGCCCTCGAAGCCGGGCTCGATCGCTTCGGGCACGTCGACATCGTCATCGCCAACGCGGGCATCCTCTCCTTCGGGAACGCGCACGAGTTGGACGAGGAGAAGTGGGGCGAAATGATCGACGTCAACCTCAGCGGGGTGTGGCGCACCGTCAAGGCCGCGATCCCCCACATGATCGAACAGGGCACCGGCGGCGCGATCGTCCTCACCGCCTCAGTTGCCGGGCTACGCGCGTACACGGGTGTCGGGCACTACGTCTCGGCCAAGCACGGCGTCGTGGGATTGATGAAGACTCTCGCTCAGGAACTCGCTCCGCACCGCATTCGCGTCAATACCGTGAACCCGACGCAGGTCGACACCGAGATGGTGCAGAACCAGGCGATGTACAACCAGTTCGTTCCCGGCACCGACAATCCGGGTCGCGACGATTTCGCCAAGGCCTCCGGAGACATGATCCTCTACCCGATTCCGTGGGTCGAAAACGACGACGTCACCAATGCCGTCAAATTCCTCGCCTCCGACGAAGCGCGTTACATCACCGGCGTCGCACTGCCTGTGGACGGCGGCGTGCTGGTCATGTGAGTGCTCGACCAGTTCAGGAGACTCTCGTGAACCGACTGACGAAGATGCCACCTCAGCCCTGCGGAGGAGCGGGCGTCCCTACCACCCACGAATGCCAGGTTCGACGCGCCAAACGCTCGCGAAATCGTGGATCGTACGCGGACGACCTCATCGACTTCGCAATCCTGTGGCGACCGTGGAACGGTGCCACCGCCGAGGACATCTTCGTCACTTTCGGTCTGTCGCCGCGGACGTATTACAACCGATTGCGATCAGCTCTGAGTGGGCCGGCGGGATCGGATCTGTGTGTGGGACTGAAAAAGGAACTCGCCCTTCTCGGCCCTGCCTGAACTCGTCGGCCCTGCTGGAATTCGCTGCACACCCTGTCGGAAACTACTTGGCGATCCCCGGGAACAAATCCGGGGAGACCACCGTTGAACACCCTGTCGGCGTCCGAACAAGCCCCGGGCCCCACCCCTTTTGTCGCTGCGAGCGACCACCCGCCGAGAGGCGCCTGTGGGACGTCGACACCTAACTTTCAACACAACACGACACTTTCAACACAACACGACCGAGGCCGCCCAATCACTGATGGGCGGCCTCGGTCGTTCTTTCGCAGGTCAGCCCCCTGCTATCGGTGCTTGGCTGCTCCCGTAGTCATTTTTCCGCCCAGAATCACGACGCCGTGATGGGTGCCCGCGGCCAACCAGTTCGGCAGTGTCGGTCCCTCTGCCTCGACGCTCACGCGCGCGTATCGGAACGACCCCGTCAGCCTGGCCGACGCGATCGCCACACCACCACCGGATTCCGGCTGCGCAAATCCCAACGCCCCGGCAATCGGCAGACGCGGCCCGAGCATCCGCGTGTCGGAACGCACCCGCCATCCGTCGCCGGTTGCCGTGAATTTCTGCTGCACGTCTCCGTCGAACTCGGCCAGCACCTTGGGCAGTTGCCAGTGGAACCGTCCGCCGTGCACCGAAGGTTCCGAATCCACCGCGATGAAAGGGACCGCCATCCGCGGCATAGGCCCGATCCGTTTCCCTGGCGCATGCAAGACCGGACTGGCGAGGATCTCGCGATACGGGCCGACCGGAGAATCGAGGTAGTCCACCATCATGGCTACCGTCACCGGAATCGTTCGACCGTCCGGCCCGAGCTCACGCGCCGCCGGCGTACTGCGGTGCCACCACAGTGTCGCGCGAACGGAAGCAGGCCACGGCGGCGGATCACTCACCGGCCAGTCGACGCGGTCACTTGTCGATTCAGGCACGCTCCACATCGGACACCTTCTCAGCTCGAATGGCCAGGGGAAGCCGCAAAGCGCCTGGTGCATGCGTCGGCACCACCGGATCGGACGGCAACGTCGGGTCGATACGTACGTATGGCTCGCCAGTCCTCGGGCGGGCGTCTGCGCCACCTTTGTTCGGCCACATCGCGCACGCTCGTTCCGCTTGCGCGGTGATGGTCAGGGAAGGATTCACTCCGAGATTCGCGCTCACCACCGAACCGTCCATGACGTGCAGGCCCGCATGTCCGTAGGCACGGAGATACGGATCGACGACA
Source organism: Rhodococcus baikonurensis (assembly GCF_040489275.1). Taxonomy (NCBI): domain Bacteria; kingdom Bacillati; phylum Actinomycetota; class Actinomycetes; order Mycobacteriales; family Nocardiaceae; genus Rhodococcus; species Rhodococcus baikonurensis. The sequence continues at coordinate 86,804 of NZ_JBEUOQ010000010.1, forward strand.
CCACTCGACGCACTGTCCCCGATCGCGCAGCCACCGAGAAAGTGCGCCGTCATCGGGATGTTCACGATCTCGGCGATGGAACCACCCGGATCGCCGTCGATCTTCTCGGCGACCTTGCGAATAGCTGTATGCCCCTGCGGAATCCACGGCGGAGGTGGATCACCCGGCCCCGGCCTACTGGTGAGGGAACGTCCGAATCGTTTGGTGTTCTTGGAAAGTTCGAGGGAGTTGTCGTCGGTCTGCATCACCAGCGCGATGACGGTTCGCTCGGACCAGTTCCGCACCGACAAGGATCGGAAGAACGCACCCGGGTGCCGGGCCGCGACTGCCAGAGTCTTCAGCACCCGGGGAGTTCGCCCACCCCCGTCACTCAGGACAGTCTGCAGAAGACCTATCGCATTGCTGCCCTTGCCGTATCGCACCGGTTCGATATGCGTGTGATCGTCCGGGTGAAAGGAGGAGGTGATCGCAACGCCCTGCGTGAAATCCCGTCCACGCGACTTCGACGTTGCGGCCAGCACGGCTTCGGAATTGGTACGTACGACGGTGCCCAGCGTGTCCGACAGGCCCGGCAGGGCGCCGGATTCCTTCATACCGAGCAGCAGTCTCGCCGTTCCGTACGTTCCGGCGGCAACCACCACCTGATCTGCGGTGAACCTGATTTCTCGCCGGCGGACGCCGTCCGTTCTTCGGGCGAGCAGGTGGTAACCACCATCTGCGCTCGGCCGAAGGTCGGTGACGGTCGTGAGCGGATGAACCCTGGCGCCCGCTTGCTCGGCGAGATGGAGGTAGTTCTTGACCAGCGTGTTCTTCGCCCCGACTCGGCACCCGGTCATGCATCCCCCACATTCGGTGCAGCCGGTGCGTTCGGGCCCTTTGCCACCGAAGAACGGATCCGGCACGGAAACTCCTGCCTCCCCGAAGAAAACACCGACGGGGGTAGACGTGAAGGTCTCCCCCACGCCCATCTCTTCGGCGACGTCCTTCATCACCGCGTCGGCGGGAGTGAAGGACGGATTGGTACGAACACCCAACATCCGCTTGGCCTGGTCGTAGTACGGCGCCAGTTCATCGTGCCAGTCGGTGATGTGCGCCCATTGACGGTCTTCGAAGAACCGCTTGGGTGGCTGATACAACGTGTTGGCGTAGTTCAACGATCCTCCGCCAACTCCGGATCCCGCCATCACCAGTACATCCGGAAGCAGATGGATGCGCTGCACGCCGTAGCACCCAATCCACGGCGCCCACAGGTACTTTCGCAGTCGCCAACTGGTTTCAGGCAACTCGTCGTCGGCAAACCGGCGGCCGGCTTCGAGCACCCCGACACGGTAACCCTTCTCCGTCAGGCGAAGAGCTGCGACACTGCCACCGAATCCCGATCCGATCACCACCACGTCGTAGTGCGTCGTGGTCATGCCTCGACGCTTTCGATCTTGCGAGCGGAGTAGTTCTCGCGATCGAAATGCTCCAGCAGCGAACGGAATTTGAACGTGAACGTCGGCCACTGCACCGAGTTGCGCCCCTCCGGATCGATGTACCAACTCGAGCATCCGCCCTTGTTCCACACCGTGTGCTGCAACTCGTGCTGAATTCCCGTGTTGTAGTGCACCTGTACCGTCTCGTTCACGTCGAGTGCATCGATCCGCTCTCGCTTCATGGTGTTCAAGGCGTCGTTGACGTACTCGGCCTGGGACTCGAGCATGTACACGATCGAACTGTGTCCGAGGTTGGTGTTCGGACCGTACATGAGGAACAGATTCGGAAACCCGCTGACCGCGGTGCCCTTGTACGCATTGGGACTCCCGTTCCAATGCGCAGCCAGCGTCTCGCCATGTTTTCCGGTGATCAGATGCGCGACAGGCGGTTCCGTGGGAGTGAATCCCGTGGCGAAGATGATGGTGTCGACCTTGTGCTCGACTCCGCGACCGTCGACCACTCCGTTTTCTGTGACCGAGACGAGCCCGCTGTCTTCCAGACTCACGTCCGTGCGGTCAAGGGTGCGCAACCAGTCGTTGGACAGAAGCATGCGCTTGCAACCGATCGTGAAATCGGGGGTCAGTTTCCGGCGCAGTTCCGGATCTTTCACCTGCCTTCGCAGATGGAGGCGCGCGGCCGCCTCGAAGGCAGGCAGCACCCACGTCGCGTGCGACATCGCGGCACCGAGTAGCTCACGGAAGCCGTAAACCGCTCCGCGAACAACCTTCTGAGTAAAGGGAATCCGCGAGTACACGGCTTTCTGCGCAGCAGGCAGGGTGCGATCCATTCGCGGAATCACCCAGGCCGGAGTTCTCTGGAACACGGTGACATGGTCCGCCGGGTCGGCAATTTCGGGAACGAACTGAACCGCCGACGCTCCCGTTCCGATCACTGCTACGCGCTCACCGCGCAGGTCGTGTTCGTGATTCCACGTCGCCGAATGGAAAGTGGTACCGGAGAACTGGTCGAGACCGGGAAAGTCGGGAATCTTTGGAGTCGACAACGCCCCGGTCGCAGCGACCAGCGTCTTGGCCGTCAATGCCCCTCGGGATGTCCGAACACGCCACAGCGCCGCATCCTCGTCCCACACAGCAGCTTCGAGTTCGCAGTTCAGGACTACGCGATCCACGATGCCGGTGTCTGCCGCCACCTTCTTCAGATAGTCGTAGATCTCGGGCTGACGAGCAAAGGTATGACTCCAATCGGCGCTCGGCGCAAAAGAATACGAGTACAGCGCCGTCGGCACGTCACAGGCACACCCTGGGTAGGTGTTGTCGCGCCAAGTGCCGCCGATGTCAGCTCCGCGCTCGATCAACACGACGTCCGCCGCGTGATTGTCGCGAAGCATTCTGGCTGCCAAGCCCATACCAGCGAATCCGGCACCGACGATCAGCGTTTCGACATGTTCGGGAAGCTTCACTTCTTCTCCACTCGGGATTGCCAGGCCGGCAACAGTCGCGCCCTGAGCGCATCGTCGGCTTCGGGTGTACGGAAAAGGGCTGAGACTGCAAGACCGCGGACGAGTTCGATGGTGAGTTCGACCGACTCGGAATCGAATCGATCGCCGAACAACTCGGCGCTACCGAACTCGAGTGCCTCACTGACCTTGCGTTCGAGGGGCACCGTCGCCGCGTGCAGAACAGGATCGGTTCGCGCCGCGACCCACAATTCGAGCGCAGCGTAGAACAGCGGCCCGGAGAACGCGTCCGCCAAGACCTCGAGACCTCGGCCGCGATCCACTTCAGCGGTGAGGATTTCTTCAAGTCGCTTGTCGACCAGATACTCGACGGCCGCGACGACCAGCGATTCCTTGGTCGGAAAATGATGCAGTTGCGTACCCCGCGAGACGCCTGCGCGGCGGGCGATCTCTTGCGTACTGGTCCGTGCGTAGCCAAGCTCGACCAACGATTCGACGGCGGCGTCGAGCAGACGCCCACGCATCGCGGCAGTTCGTTCGGCCTGCGTACGGCTCACTTTCGCATCAGAAGTGGTCTCGGTCACAAGAACACTGTAGAGCCGAAACGTAAAACAGTCCAGACTGACTTCAAAACTTAGCCAGCCGATAACACGATCCGGACCAACCAGTCAGCTTCCCTGATAGCGTCTTCGCATCGAGAGGAGGGGATCGGTCGTTATGTCAGAGCAAACTGCATCTCAGCATCGCCGCATAGGGCTGGTGGAGGACCACGAGTCGGTGGCTATCGGCCTGTCTGTGATGCTGAAGGACGAGCCAGATCTCGAGTTGGTGTGCATCGGGACCACCGTGTCCGAACTTCTGGCGCAGAACGTCACCCTGGATCTGGCAATTCTCGACCTCCGATTAGCTGACGGGTCATCACCCAAGAGCAACGTCGAGCAACTTCGGACCGCCGGCCTCGAGACTCTGATCTTCACCGGGGCAGAAAACCCTTTCCTTGTTCGCTCGGCCGCGCGTGCCGGTGTACTCGGAGTTGTGCGCAAGTCCGAACCGACGGCCGTCGTGGTTGATGCGATACGTGCCGCCGCTTCGGGAGGGCAAGTGGTGACGACGGAGTGGGCCGCCGCCATCGACGGGGATCCAGGTCTAGATGAAGTAGGTCTGAGCCCTCGACAGCTAGAGGTCCTCGAACTCTACGCATCCGGAGAGAAAGCGGATCGCGTTGCACGGCTCACCGGTTTGGCACCACAAACGGTCAACGACTACCTACAGCGCATCAGGCAAAAATATGCTGCCGCCGGACGGCCGGCGCCAACCAAAACCGATTTGTACAAGCGAGCAGTCGAGGACGGGGTGTTACCGATTCCGGAACGGAGGGATTTCGGTAGAAATCTGACCCTGACTAATAATGACCTTCAGTAAAGAAAAAGTTCGGTAACGAATGGTTTTGCCAAAAGGCTGCCCCTGGAAATATGGGCAGAGGAATTGATGTCTGGGGAAATGACCAACTTCGACTTACATTCACCTGGTACGAAGACGGCGCTGTCGGGGAGTCTGTCATTCCGCTGGACGAAAGAAGGACGAAACTCATGACCGTCACTGTGGAAAACTGCATGGCACAGGATCCCGTCGGACCAAGTTTGTCGGATCGCGAAGTCGAGGTCCTCAGGGAATGGCTACTGAGTGATTCGAAGTCACGCGTCGCTCAAAACCTCTACATAAGCGTGGGAACGGTGGGGACTCACCTGTCTCGGATTCGCGAGAAGTATGCCGACGTTGGAAGGAAAGCACCGACGAAATGCGAACTACTCGTGCGAGCGATACAAGATCGGATAGTGACGATCGACGAACTCTGATCGACAGAGTTGCCTTCGACAAAACAGCCACAGCTTCTGACGAAATTCTGAGGCTCTTCGGCCGCTTCATCGGTGCAGGCTATATCTGCTATCTGCTATTGCTTGCCCCTGCCATTGCCGAAGCCACCGCGATGTCCGCGTCATGGTGGACCCCGCTGGCAGCGGTCGCAACTTTCGGTAGTGGACTGCTATTGGGAGCTTCGACGTTTCACGCGGACACCCGGTGGGTGAAACGAGCCGCGAGTGCAAACGCGATTCTCTACGTCGTAGTCATCCTCCTGTGGTGGCCGGCCTGGAATGGTGAGCACGTCACGGATTTCACGTTGTGGATTTCCAATTTCCCCGGTGTCGCCAGCCTTGCGGCAGCTGCGGCTTGGCGACCGGCCGCTGCCGTCGTGCACCTTTTCCTGGCGGCAACGCTCGCACAGTTGACCAATCACATAATCCGGACGAGTCCTACGACGCACCTGCTTGTTCCCGACCTCGCCTTCGCCTGGACATTTTGCGCGGTTTTCGTCGCAGCAGCCGTCATGGCCTTGCGCACCGGCCGAGTACTGGACGCGACCATCGCCACCACTCATGCCGCTGCCGCCGGTGCCGCCGCGGCCGAGGCCAAGTCCGTCGAACGCGAGAGATTCGACGCACTGATCCATGACACCGTGATGTCCACTCTGCTCGCTGCTTCGAGAAACGATGCCGATCCCTCGGTCATCGCTCAGGCGCGACGGACTGTCGAAAGGCTTGACGAACTCCGCTCCGGAACCGATCACGAGACGATTCTCGACTTCGACGGAATCCTCGCTCAGTTGCGTTCAGCTGCTTCGGAAGTAGATGAAAGCGTCGCGTTCGAGACTGCCATCTCGAGCGGGTCCGATCCGAGCGGATACGCACCCGACTCGATTCGTGCGATAGCCGGTGCGATGGCCGAGGCGCTGCGCAACAGCGTCAAGCACGCCGGAAGCAGTGCACGGCGTTCGGTTACGGTCACGGCAACCACAACCCGCCTCGAGGTAGTCGTCGAGGACGACGGCGTCGGCTTCGATCCGAGCTCCGTCGAGACGCATCGCCTCGGAATCACTGTCAGTATCCGCGGCAGAATGCGTCAACTCGACGGTGGATCGGCAACCATTCGATCGTCACCCGGTCGCGGTACTTCGGTGACTCTGACGTTGAGCTTGCCCGCAGCGGTGATGGCGTGACCAGACCGGACGGACGAGATGTCCGCGATCTTCTCGGCATGCACAGCCGTGCTGCTCGATTCATGGCTGCATGCTTCGCTCTCACCTGCGTGATCTCGGTCGCGTACACCTCCTCCGACGTCCGCGCAGTCTGGCCGATGGTTTTGGCAATTGTCGTGTGCTCAACTGCGGCATTCACACTCGTTCTGAGCAGAGGCGACCCGATGCCGCTGGGCCAGAGCCTTCTGGTGTCCCTGACCGGCGCCGTCACGAGTGGCCTGGTGTTGTCAGTGGTTCCAGTGCCCGTCAACGACATGACTCAATTGTGGATGTTCGGGATGTCGACGGCCGTTTTCACCTTCATGTGCGTTCGTGGGCGTACGGCACTCGCGTGGCTCGGGCTTGGGCTCATGGTGTTGGTGACCGCCATCTGGTCGTCCACTACCGGCCAGGGAGCCATGTACGGAGTGTCATTGACGGTCATCAACGCGGGCCCCGTTCTGATGTCGACCTTCTTCGCGTACACCATCCGTCCTCAAGCCAGGGTTATCTACGAACTTCGGGAGCAGTCCACCCAACGAATTGCCTCCGCGTCCGCTAGCGCTGCGGTTCTCGAGGAACGCGACGCGCAACTCGACAGGCTCGATCTCCTTGCACGCCCGCTTCTCGAACGGGTTGCTTCCGGGATTCCGCTGACAACGGCGGAACGGCAAGAATGCGAACTCCTCGAGGCGCAACTCCGAGATTCGCTGAGAGCGCCTGTCTTACAACAGACAGATGTCATCGATGCTGTGCATGCCGCTCGAAACCGTGGCGTCGAGGTGGTCCTGCTCGACGACCACGGAATGGATAGCGCGAACCCCGCCGTTCGCGACAGGATCCACTCGAGCATCGTCCGGGAACTCACCGCGATCACGCGAGGGAAAGTGACCATTCGGATCCTTCCACCACGGCGTACCGCTATGGCCACGATGCTGGTCGACGCTGAAGACGTTCGACGAATCGAGTTCGATCACAATGGAGTGCAGCCGGTACGGCAGGGAGATCGGGGGGAACTCGGCACCCCGTCCATGTCCGTCGATCCGACTACAGACAGCGCCGTCGATCCCGAATAGTTTTCGAGGCGAGTGAGATTCACCGGGTCGATCACCAGGAGAAAAGAATGATCTTCGAACTGCGTCCAGCGCATGTCGCTCGCGCTCTCGCCGCACTGTGCGCCGTTCCGATTCTGTGGACCTTCGCAGTCGAGGGGATCACCACGACAACGGAATACGACTACAGCACGGGCGAATTGTCCTCATCGAGCGACCTGGGTTCGCAGATCGGAAGCGTCGCGATCTGGATCGTCCTCGCCATCGCATTCGCCGCCGGCGCCTGGTATCTGGAGAAGCAGCGCATCGGTTGGCCCCCGGCAGCACACGAACAGCTGGTCAAACTTCAACTCGCATCACCCAACCGAAACGAGTGAAGCTTCCTATCGCTTCCTATCGCTTCCTATCGCCCGCGCGGAGAAGATTACTGGGAACAGTATGGCCCACAATCTCTTCCGCGACAGCGGCGGCCTGAATGCTCGCATCCAGGTCGATGCCCGTCGTGATGCCCATGTCCTCAAGCATGTAGACCAACTCCTCGGTCGCGATGTTACCGCTCGCACCGGGAGCGAACGGGCAGCCGCCGAGACCACCGGTGGATGCGTCCAGATTTCGAACACCGTGCTGCACAGCCGCCAACGCGCAGGCAATGCCAGCGCCACGCGTGTTGTGGAAGTGCACACCCAAGCCGAAGTCACCCACTCTTTCGCCGACAGCGTCGATCAATCGTCCGACACGTCCGGGCGTTGCAGTACCGATGGTATCTGCGATCGAGAACTGATCAACGCCGAACTCTTTGGCCTGCTCCGCAATCCGTAGAACGCGATCCGGATCGGTTGGACCGTCGAACGGACAGTCCCAGGCTGTAGCGACGATGACCTCTACCCGCCCGCCGGCGTCGTGAACGATCCGGACGACCTCTCCGATACGTTCGGTCGCTTGCTCCGTCGTCGACCGAGTGTTGGCCTCGCTGTGGCCGTTCGACGCTGACACAACATATTCGACGGTTTTCATTCCTGCGGCGACGGCCCGCTTTGCTCCGCCGATTCCGGCGACCAATGCCGAGAACTCGATACCCGGCCACCGGTGCAGCTCTGCGGCCAACGACTCCGCGTCGGCTAATGCCGGCACAGCTCGCGGCGACACGAATGACGTCGCCTCGATGCGCGAAACACCCGTCGCAGCCAGAGCTTCTACGAGTCGAAGTTTGTCCGCCAGCGATACTGGCTTTTCGATCTGTAACCCGTCCCGAGGCCCGACCTCGCGAATGCTGACCGCGGGAACACCTGCTTCAGGTACCGACACGTCAGATCACGCCCTTCTTCTTCAGTTCTTCCTGCTCGTCGTCCGAGAGTCCGAGGATCCCGCCCCAGACGGAAGCGTTGTCGTGCCCCGGCGACGATGCTCCCGCGTTGCGCACGGACCCGGGTGTCTCACTGAAGGTAGGCACGACGCCCAGGCCGAGGACGTTTTCGCCGATCCGTTCGTCATAATGGTCGACGAGCATCCCCCGTTCGATCAGCTGCGGATCCTTGACCACATCTTCAACCGTATTGATCGGCCCGGCAACAACTCCCACTTCGGTGAGGCGTTCCACCAGGCTGGTGGGATCTTGGAGCGCGACCCAGGCGCTGATCAATTCGTCGAGCTCGTCCTGATGCTTGCCACGCGCAACATGATTGGAGAATCGGTCGTCATGCGCTAGTTCCGGTCGACCCATGATGGTGCACAGACGCACGAAGAGCGTGTCCTGATTGGCCGCGATCACCACCCAGTTTCCTTCCGAGGTCTGGTAGATGTTGGACGGCGCGATACCCTCCAACCTCGTTCCCGAGGGCTGCCGGATGATCCCGCCCCGATCGTAATCCGGGATCGTGGATTCCTGCACTGCCAGACAGGATTCCGTGAGGGCAACGTCCACCACCTGACCACGGCCGGTCCGCTCTCGCGAGAGCAACGCCGCCAGCACTCCCTGAACGGCGAACATCCCGCCGAGAGAATCTCCGAGTGAAAGGGCAATACGCGGAGGTGCCTGCCCTGGATAACCGTTCAGATGCCGAAATCCGCTGACCGCTTCGGCAACCGAGGCGTATCCGGCGCTCTTCGCTTGCGGGCCACTCTGTCCGTAGCCGGATACCCTGGCCAACACCAACTTCGGATTGCGCGCGCTGAGAACGTCGAATCCCAGACCCCACTTCTCGAGGGTGCCCGGCCGGAAGTTCTCGACCACCACGTCGGCATGTTCGATCAGATTCAGAAACAGGTCTCGGCCCGCGTCGACCCGAAGGTCCAACGTCACACACCGCTTGTTGCGGGCGTGAACCGTCCAGAAGAATCGATGACCGTCCTGCTCTGCCTGACCCCAGGTACGAAGCGGATCGGGGCGGTCCGGTGATTCGATCTTGATCACGTCGGCACCCATGTCGCCGAGCAGTTTCCCGGCGAAGGGCCCGGCGATCAAGGTTCCGAGTTCAATCACCCGATATCCGTCCAGGGGCCCGGTGGGCGCACCTTCCGACACAGCTGCCTCCTCTGGGAACTTTTCTCCCTTTGAAGGCTACGTCACCACCCGGTATCGCAACATCATGTCGTGGTCTTCGTGATCGAGCATGTGGCAGTGCCAGACGTACCCCTGCAGGTCTCCCATGCCGGCTTCTCCGTGGGCCGAGTGATCTGCCATGGACCCTCTCGCGAAAGTTGCATCCGGATCGAAGCCCAACTCATCGGCGGTCGGAAAGCGCACGATCACGCGGGTGATCGAGTTGGCATCCACGATGACCGTGTCCTTCTCCCCCGTTTCCCACACTTCGGGAGGCCGCAGCGACGAAGTCACGAATTCCTCTGCCGACGGCGTCCACCGGACCCCCAAGTCGGGCACCGGATACCGCTGCATCAGCGCTGCCGTGTCGATGCTTTGGCGTCCCACAACGCGGAACGCCACCAGATGCAGATGAATCGGATGCGGTTCCGTGGTGATGTTGATCAGGTTCCATTGCTCGACGGTTCCCTGACGCGGCAGTTCGATATCCGAATCGGTGAACCTCAAATTGTTGAGCGACATAGTGATCGACGGGTAATCCGAGGGACGCGACAGCTGCATGATCGTGAGATTTCGCACCACATCCGGGGACGCTGGTTCGGCGGCAACGGAATTCAGCTGCTGTGGGATCGATCCGGTGAACCCCGCTGCGCTGCCAACGTCGAACCGACAGAACACCGGCATCACCTGGGTGCCGCGTTGAGCCACCGCAAGGGGTACCGGTTCGTCGTTGCGCAATTCCACCGTCGTGCCCGGCTCGAGCATACTGAAGTCGACAAGCAAATCAGCGCGCTCACCCGGACTCAACCGAACGTGATCCGTCGGCGCAGGAGCGGCCAGCAACCCGCCTTCGGACCCGATCACCCAGAACCGCATGCGATTTGCGAAGTGTAGATTCCACACCGAATAGGTTGCTGCATTGAGCAGGCGCAAGCGGTACAGTCCGCGAGCGACTTCCAACTTCGGCCATACGACGCCGTTCACCACACCCAAGTCACCGGGAGTCGCAGGGTCCCAGGACCCCTGCGGAGTGAGCCACGTGGAACGGACACTCTGTTGACCGTCGGAGGTGAATACCTTGTCCTGCAGAATCATCGGGAGTTCGAACTCACCGGACGGCAGGCCGAGTGAGTTCCCGGCGGTGCCTGTGTCAGCATCGTCGCGGAGAAAATACATCCCGACCAACCCGGCGTAGACGTTGAGGCGCGTCATCCCCATGGCATGATCGTGGTACCAGAGATTGCCGGCGGCACGACCATTCGTGTATTCGTGGACCAAGCCTTCGCCCGGACGCTGAATCAGCTCCGGATGCCCGTCGAACTGCGGTGCGGTTACACCTCCGTGCAGGTGAAGCGAAGTGGGGACCTGTGTACGGTCGAGGTCGCTGACGCCGTGTAAACCCGGATCCACATCCGCGGCAAGCGGATACGCAGCAATGTCGTTGGCATACCGGACTGTCACGAGCTGATCGACGTGCGCCTCGATGGTGGGGCCCAGATAATCCATTCCGCCGTAGCCCAGCGACGGCGACGTCGGTAGGTCCGGATGGAAACGGTGCATCGACGAGGCCGCACGAATTTCCAGATTGCCACCCGAAATGCTCGGCAGGACAGGAAGGGACTCCCGGAACGGTTCCAGCCGGGGAGATGGAAGTTGGAACGGGCGCAGCGGATCGACATCAGGAGGTCGAGCCGTCGCAGATCCAGCGGACAATGCGCTCAGTCCAGCCAGCAGGCCCAGCCCTTGAACAAACGATCGGCGACGGATCTTGTGCGACTCGTCCACTCACGGCCCCCTCACGCTGACGGCATCCGGAGCGGGTTACCCGCGTGCTCGCACGGTCAAACACCGACCACCTTCTCCAACCAAGGTTTGAGGATGGGTAGAACATGAGCCGGTTGCATTGCCTGCGTGTGATCCAGACCGTCGAGTACCTCGATATCCCACCCTGCCGACCGAACGGCGTCGAGGTCGAAATCGGCCGGCGCGACCCGTACCCCACCCCATCGGTCACCGTACTCGATGACGTCTTGCGAACCGACGAAACACATTCGCGGACATAGGATGCGCTCTTGAATCGTTCGATCGTCGAATTCACCAAGTGCGCGGTACAGCGTCACGAACTGCCGGGTCTGCGCTTCGGTCAATGCAATGTCGATGGAGTTCCAATCGAACTCGTCCGGCGATGCCGTGGACTGCAATGAGGACTGGGGCGGTTCGCTCGCCATGCGATGTGTCGCTTCGGTGACCTGGAGCATTGCCTTGTACGGCCCATCCACCGGCGGGAAACCGCCCATGACCAGTGCGGTCAGACGATGGGTGCGCAGCGCCAACTGCAACCCACACACAGCCAGCCAGGAGTATCCGTAGTAGGCGAAGTGATCGATGCCAGCAGCATTCGCCACGGCCAGAAGATCTGACGCGATCTTGTCGGGAGTGAGCGTGTCCGGAGCAGGCGACGCCATCCGGTGCCCTTCGTAATCGAAGGCAACCACGGTGAAATTCGACGCCAATGCTTCCACGAATGTTCGACCGAGCGCCGGGTCGACGCCCCAGGCACTCAGTTCTTCCGCCTTGTCGCCGGTAGCCGGGATCGGGTTCACGGGCATGAGCACGGCTGGGCCATGTCCGAGAACCTCCACCTCGATAGTTGTCCCGTCGTGAAGTCTTGCCTCAACCATGCCCACTCCCAAATCTTTACACTGTAAAGTAATTAAGAGTAGCGCGACTCCACGAAAGCGACAAGATGAACAAACAGGCAGGCCGACGCGATATCGCACGCACGATTTCACTTCTGTGGCGCCGTACCGAGGCGCCTTCCGGACGGCGAGGACCGAAACCCGCCCTGTCAACGGACACGGTCGTCGACGCCGCAATCGAAGTCGCCGACGCCAACCCCACGACACCGTTGTCGATGCGCATGCTCGGCGAGCATCTCGGACGCACCGCAATGTCGCTGTACACGTATGTCCCAGGAAAGGACGAGTTGCTCGACCTGATGTACGACAGGGTTCATGCCGAACTACCTACGATCGAAGGCACCGGCAACTGGCGCATTTCGCTGTCCAACTGGGCTGCCACACTCTTCGCCCTACACACACGCCATCCGTGGACATTGGACGTCTCGTTGGCGCGCCCCGTCCTGGGTCCGCGCGAGCAAGCCGGACTCGAATCACTCCTGTCCATCCTCTACTCCACAGGTCTCGATTCTCCGACCATTCGCAGATCGGTGAGCATGCTTTTCCATTTCATCCGAGGATCCGCGCGGACCCTGGCCGAGATCCGGAGCGCATCGACGATTGGAGAATCCGAGTCACATTGGTGGGCACAGTCTTCTGCTGCACTGACCGCTGCTGCACCAGACTTCGCAGACCGCTTCCCCCACACGATGCAGTTGGGTCGGGAGGCCCCGCCAACACTCGGCGGCGACTTCTATCTCGAACGAGAAGCCGAGGAGTCGTTTACTCAGGGCCTCCAAATCCTCCTCGACGGGATCGAATCGCAGATTCGAAAACACTCTTGACTCGAACTGGTGTTCGAGTATTGTTTAGGGTGGGGATCGGGGGATTCAATGAGTGTCTATCTGTCGGACGTGGTTTCGGGTTCTGCGGTGGGGTTACGCGGACGTCTGTGGAGGTTGTCGGCTTCTGAGTTGCGGGCTGCTGCAGTCGAGGCGAGCGCGGAGATTCTGCGCCTGGAAGCCGTTCGGGTGGCGGTGGTGGACGAGTTGTCGTTGCGCCCGGATGATCAGGTGATCGCGAGCCGCGGGGTCGGTGCGTGGTTGGCGTCGAACACGATGCTGCAGGTTCGGGATGGGAAGAAGATCGCCGCCCTCGGTGCTGCGCTGCGGCCGTTTCCGGCGGTGGCGGCTCGGTTTGATGTCGGGGATTGCTCGTTCGAGCACGCCGTGTTGATCGTGGCGTTCTGCGAGTCACCACCGAAGGGAATGCCGGACGAAGCGCTACCGAAGTGCATCGACTTGTTGTTGGCTGCAGCGTCGGGTGTGGAGGCCACGACGACGAAGGTGCGGAACGTCATCGCGACGTTGGAGCGAATCTTCGAATCCGATGAAATTCCACCCGCCGAAGATATCGACCGCAACGAGTTGAGGATCGCCTCGACGTTGAACGGTCGGGTGGTGGTGCGTGGGGATTTCGATGCCCTCACCGGCGAAATGCTGCTGTCGGCGTTGTCGAATCTGACGATGCCGACCCCGGCACCGGACGGAACGCCGGATGCTCGGTCGGCGGCGAAGCGGACCGCGGACGGGTTCACCGAACTGATCCGTCGGTATCTGGACTGCGCCAAGACCGGTATGGATGGTGGGCAGCGTCCGCACGTGAACGTGCACATCAATGCCCGGGATCTCGCCGAGCACCGCGACTGCGCAGCATCTGCCGCTGCCGCTGATGCCGACGAAGGCACACTCGATCTAGATCTGTCGGATCTCGATGTCGGGCACATGCCCTGGCTCGGACCACTCTCGGTATCGCAGACCAGGCTCCTCGGGTGCGACTGCTTCCTGTCCACTGTCCTACTCGACGATCACGGAGCGCCGCTCGATGCGAAACCCGGGAAACGATTGGTCACCGCCGAACAACGCGTCGCCCTGATCGCGAGAGACAAAGGCTGCGCGTTCCCCGGCTGTACGTGTGTGCCGGCATGGACGGATGCGCACCACATCCGGCACTGGGCCAACGGCGGCCCGACGGTGATGAACAACCTGGTCCTGCTGTGCCGTTCACATCACCGGCTGATGCACCGAAAATCCGGGTTCGTCGGAAAATGGGAAATCCGGATCGGCATCGACAACAAACCCTGGTTCATCCCACCGCCCTCGATCGACCCGCAGCGGCACCCGCGGCCGGCGAACACCACCTTCAAAACCTGAGGACGAACCTCAGGCACAACAGAACACGGCCGAGCACCGCATCAAAGAAGACCTCGATGCGGTGCCGAAAGCCGTGGATTCCGTCAGACCGCCTGCGGAACCATGGTTCCTCGCGGGAATCGCTCCCGAATCTCGGCCGGGGTGACAACCCTCGGGTCGAGGGGTTGCTCGTCGCGCAGGTGGCGCTCCAACACCTTGCCGGTCATCGGCGCAATGACTTTCAGAGCTGTGGTCATATTTTTCGGCGAACTACCCACTCGTACCGCAGCTCGCACCGCGGGCGCAATCGCCTTGTCCAACAACGCGGGTTGATCGAACCCACCCATCGTTCGCATCCAGCCGGGCAATGTCGCGATAGTTGCCGGCGCGACGAGTCGGCTGAATGTCGCGAACTTCGTCTTCCCCTGCGCTCTTGGTGTTCTCAGCAAGTAGTGCATCGCGCGGTTGGCACGCTCGGAGGTACACAATCTGGGCCTGACTTCAGCGAAGTACTCCCGTACCTCATCTCGCGATTGCGGAACGTCGGACGCTTTGCATGTCTGCAGTTCGGCAGCGATCACGCATTCTTCCCAGTACCGCTGCTCTTCGACGGCGGAGAGAGGGCCCGGCCCGTACATCTCGTAGCACTTGAGCACCGAATGCCAACCGGTCACGTGGATCCACAGTTGTGACGCCGGATTGTTTGCACTGTAACGAGTTCCGGTGATCGGTTCGATACCCGTGGCCTGAGCATGAACCGTCATGAGATGGTCGGACAACGCCAGTGCCGTCCGCCCGTCGGCAGTGGCGACGGTGAGGAAGTACGCCAAGGTTCGGTCGAGTCGCCCGGCCGGATCGCTGTAGATCCCGCTCATATCTGCCACTGCGGCAGCAAGAAAGGGGTCGAAGTGCTCGAGCACCACTGATCGCTGGAAACCGATCAGTGCTGTCGGCGCCGCCCATATCTTCCAGCTAGGTGATCCTGGGCCGAAGAAACCGTAATCCTCACGCGGTCGATTCATCGCCAGTTCAGACATTTCATTCCTCCCCGTTCGTTTCGCCGACACCGTTCAATTCGCCGGCACCGTTCATTTCGTAGGCACCAGACAAAGCGACTACCTGCTGCCAGACGTACTCGAATCGCTCGGCCGCAAACGCTGGGCGGCGAATAGATGCGAGAGCCAACCGTTGCTGATCGTCACTGGCGCTGGGTTTTCCGTACAACTCCACCGCTGCAGCACTGAAGTCGCGGACCAGGACATCGAAGATCTGATCCACCACTCCACCGTTCCGCTGCCCCTCGTCCAATCCCAAGATCTCAGCTTGTTCGAGGATCAACTGGCCGTAAACGACGAGGGTGAAGAGTTCGGTGATCGCCAGGCCGAAGTCCAAGTCGACCTGCTGCGCCGCATCCGGGGCTGCTTCGGCAAGGAGGGTCACGAGCGCTTCTGCCTGCACGACGAACAACGCGACGTTGGGAACATCCACGAACTTCGCGTACACCGCTCGCCAGTCGTCGAATCGAACCTTCGACAACCCCCGTGCCGGGCCCTGGCGGAACAGGAATTCGTCGTCGGCTGCGTCATTGCGCGTCGGAACCGCCGGAAATGACTCAGGGGCAAAGAGATACGCCGGCATGAACTTTGCAATGAGCGCGAGGTTGACTGCGACGGTGCCTTCCAGCTTGGGCAACCCGTCGACATCCATCTTGGCCACCGCGAGGTAGCTGTCCTTCTCGAAGCCCTTTGCCGCAGCGATGTCGGAAAGCAGTCCGATCACCTTCTGTGCTTCGGTTGTCACCTTCATCTTGGTGACGGGGTTGAACAAGAGGTAGCGGCGGTCCTCGGGCGATGCGGTGCGGAAGTAGTCCACCGCGCGATCCGAGAAGAGCCTCATCGCCAGCAGGCGCGCGTACGCGTCGACGAATTCACGTCGTACGTGCGGGAAAGCCGTGACGGGATTGCCGAACAAGATTCGATTGTGCGCGTGGGTGATCGTCTCGTACAAGGCATGCGTCGACATACCGATTCCGCCGAAGCAGAGATTGAATTTTCCGATGTTCACGGTGTTGAGTGCGGCACTGAATGCCGCCTCACCGGTATGCAGAATATCTTCTGCTGCAACGGGATAGTCGGTGAGTGAGAACTCCGCTACGTACATCTGCGCCGGAACGATGTTCTTCACCACGGTGAATGCCGGATGCTCCGAGTCGGCGTAGAAGAAGACGTACTGATCGGCACCCTCCACTCCGTCGACACGACCGAAGACGGAGACCGTGTTGGCGCAGTTGCCATTTCCGATGTAGTACTTCGAACCGCTGGCCAGGTACCCGCCGCTGCCGTTGGGCGTCAACACCATGTCGGTGGAGTAGACGTCGGCGCCATGCTCTTTCTCGGACAATCCGAATGCTGCAACGCCTCCGGAAGCCAAAGCGGAAGCTGCTCGCGCCCTTGCAGTCTCGTTGTCGCTCTGCCACACCGGCCCGAGCCCGAGAATGGTCACCTGCCACGGGTACCAGTAGTTGAGTCCGTAGAAACCGAGAATCTCGGACAACGCGGCGATACGGCTGGTATCCCAGCGCTTGTCGGAGTCACCGCTACTGTCGCGGGCGGGCGTCAGGAAAGTCGCGAACAGGCCTTCCTTTGCCGCGAAGTCGAGGAAGTCGGAGTAGAAGATCTTGTCGTGATAGTCGGCCAGAAGTCGATTCTTTCCACGCGCCTCGAACCAGTCGACGGTCGCACCCAGCAGTCTCCGCGTGGTCGCGTCGAATTCCGGCCGATCGTATGTAGAGGGATGGAGCAACAGATCATTCGGCACTGAAGAGGTAGGCGCTGTCATCGCGGTTGTTCTCCTAGAGATCTCGGCAGAGGCGCCTCACTGACCGCCTCTTCGAATACAACGCCACCGTAACAATTGCAGACCTCGAATACAACGGTTGCGTATGATTCACGAGGAAGTGGCAGGCAGATTAGGGTGGGAGCGGAGGTGAGGCACACGATGACCAGGTCACAAGCTGACGCAACGGATACACCGCGACGCAAATACGCCCCTCGTATGGCGCCCGAGCAACGACGCGAACAGCTCCTCGACGCAGCATTCGAGGTCACCGGCCGTGTTGGCCTGCACAACCTCAGCATGGAATCAGTTGCCGCCGAAGCCGGCGTCGGCAAGCCCGTCCTCTACACGATTTTCGATACCAGGACCGATCTCGTCGCCGCACTCCTGCGCCGCGAGCACGAGCGAGCCATCGCTCAGGTGCTTGAAACCATGCCGACTGATCTGAGCGAGCTCGGCCCAGCGGCGTCGTACACCGGGACCGTCGGAGCCTTCGTCGACGCCGTACTCGAGAACCCGACGCGCTGGCGCCTGATTCTGACGTCTGTCGAGAACGCCCCCAGCGAGTATCACGGCTTGTTGAAGCTCTCTCGCGGAGCTGTTTTCGCCCGCGCCGAAGAACTGGCCCGTGCCGGGATTGCACTCGAACCGAAGCTCGAAGGCCTTGATCCGGTTCTCCTCGCACACACCATGATGTCGTTTGCCGAAATGCTTGGACGGTTGGCGGTCAGCGACCCCGAAACCTATACCCGAGAACGGCTTTCCAGCTTCGCCGTGGCTCTCGCACAGTCGGTAGGCCGTTAGACAGAGACCCGAAACCTGTCGGTCGGATCTGCTTCAATACACGCATGACATCACCATCGATCGAACCGCTGCAGCTCTTCGAAACGTCTCCCGGAAACTGGTCGCTGATGCTCACCGACCAGCACTTCGGCAAGGTTGCAGCGGTATTCGAGCAGGTAGAGGGCTTCGAAGGTTCCGGCTACGACTGGGCTTCGGTGGCCCATGCAGTGGTGGGTCGGGATGCACCGCATCTGGAAGGTCGATTCGGCACCGATCCCGAAGCCGGCATGTTCGTTGCGTACGGCGGCGACAGCGAAGCTCTCGGTGAACTCGGAGCGCTTCTCGCCAAAGCGTATTCGAATGCTGACTACCTCGGCGGCCTGGTCGCGATCTCCGAACTCGACTGATACCCACCAGCAAAACGACACCGGCCCCGCACCTAGGTGCGGGGCCGGTACCGAACGAAAGATCTAGCCGACCAACAGCTCGGCAATCTGAATGGTGTTGAGCGCGGCACCCTTACGCAGGTTGTCACCCGAAACGAAGAGCGCGAGTCCGCGGCCCTCCGGGACACCCGGATCCTGACGGATACGACCGACCAGCGACGCGTTGCCACCGGCAGCGGCCAGCGGCGTCGGAACCTCGACCAGCTCGACGCCCGGAGCGTCGGCGAGGATTTCCTTGGCGCGAGCAACCGAGAGCGGGTTGGCGAACTCTGCGTTGATCGCGAGCGAGTGCCCGGTCACGACGGGAACGCGCACGCATGTGCCCGAAACCAGCAGATCAGGAAGTCCGAGGATCTTGCGGCTCTCGTTGCGGAGCTTCTGATCCTCGTCGGTCTCGCCGCTTCCGTCGTCGACCAGCGAACCGGCCAACGGCAGAACGTTGAACGCGATGGGGGCGACGTAGTTGTTCGGGGCCGGGAAGTCGACGGCACTGCCGTCGTGAACCAGCTTCTCGGCGTCACCGACAACGGCGCGCACCTGGCCGAGGAGTTCCTCGACGCCGGCGATGCCGCTACCGGACACAGCCTGGTAGCTGGAGACGATCAGACGCTGCAGACCGGCTTCGTCGTGCAGAACCTTGAGTACCGGCATCGCTGCCATGGTGGTGCAGTTGGGGTTCGCGATGATGCCCTTGACCAGGTTCTTCGTGTCCTGCGGGTTGACCTCGCTGACCACGAGGGGAACCTCGGGATCCTTACGCCATGCCGAAGAGTTGTCGACAACCGTTGCTCCGGCAGCAGCGAAGCGCGGAGCCTGGGCGCGCGAGAGCGTCGCACCGGCGGAGAAGAGGGCGATGTCGATGCCCTTCAGGTCCTCATCCGATGTGGCGGCCGCATCCTCGACGATGATCTCTTCGCCGCGGAAGGGCAGCTTCTTACCGGCGGAGCGTGCCGATGCGAAGAACCGCACCTTGTCCGCGGGGAAGTTCCGCTCTTCGAGCAAAGTGCGCATGACGATGCCGACCTGACCGGTCGCACCGACAACAGCGATAGTCGTCATGAGAAATTACCGTCCCGTTCCAGCGTGTACTACTGCTTCTTCTTCGCCACCGAGCCCAAAAGCGTCGTGGATGACACGTACAGCGTCGTCCAATTCGGTGTCCTTGACCAGCACTGAGATGCGAATCTCAGAGGTCGAGATGAGGTCGATGTTGATGTCTGCCTTGGCCAGCGCCTCGCAGAACGTGGCGGTGACGCCCGGGTGGCTCCGCATTCCGGCGCCGACCAGGGAAACCTTGCCGATGTGGTCGTCGAACAAGATCTGCGTGAAGCCGATGTCTTCCTGGCGCTTGGTCAGGATCTCGACGGCGCGGGGGCCGTCGGCCGTCGGAAGAGTGAAGGTGATGTCCGTCTTGTTGGTCTCCACCTTGGAGATGTTCTGCAGCACCATGTCGATGTTGATCTCGGCATCGGAAACTGCGCGGAACACCTTGGCAGCGTGTCCCGGTGTGTCCGGCAATCCGACAACGGTGATCTTGGCTTCGCCGCGATCGTGCGCGACTCCGGTGATCAGGGCCTCTTCCACAGGAATGTCCTCCATCGATCCGGACACGATTGTTCCGGGCTTGGTGGTGTATGACGAACGGACGTGCACAGGCACGTTGTAACGACGGGCGTACTCGACGCACCGGAGCATGAGCACCTTGGCGCCACACGCTGCGAGTTCGAGCATTTCCTCGAAGGAAACCGTCTCGAGGCGGTGAGCGTCGGGGACGATACGCGGATCGGCGGAGAAAACGCCGTCGACGTCGGTGTAGATCTCGCAGACGTCAGCGTTAAGTGCAGCTGCCAACGCCACGGCAGTGGTGTCGGAGCCACCGCGTCCGAGCGTCGTGATGTCCTTGCTGTCCTGGCTGACGCCTTGGAATCCGGCGACCAGAACGATCGAGCCTTCGTCGAGGGCGGTGCGAACACGGCCCGGCGTGACGTCGATGATCTTGGCGTTTCCGTGGCTGCCGGTCGTGATGACTCCGGCTTGTGAGCCCGAGAACGAACGAGCTTCGGCGCCGAGGGAGTGAATTGCCATCGCTACCAAGGAGTTGGAGATGCGCTCACCCGAGGTCAGCAGCATGTCCATTTCACGGGCCGGCGGGGAAGGGCACACCTGCTGAGCCAGGTCGAGCAGCTCATCGGTGGTATCGCCCATCGCTGACACCACGACGACGACATCATTGCCGGCCTTCTTGGTCTCGACGATCCGTTCAGCGACTCGTCGGATGCGCTCGGCGGTTGCCACCGAGGATCCGCCGTACTTCTGGACGACGAGAGCCACGCGTTTCTACCTCCAGGTCGAAATTGTTTACAGATACCAGAGGTCGAGCTTACCGAGGTGGTCCTGGGACTTCCCGATGCGTACTGCTGTTCGCCTCAGATCCGCGCGGGATCAGTTGCGAGATCCGCGCTCGCATCAACGTCGCAGAACGCGAACCACCGGCAACGTAACCGACCACCGCGACGGCAACTCCGCAGGCGAGAAGCACGCGGATACTGCTGACCAGGGAAACTGCCAGCGCGTCGTACACCGCCACAGCCGCCTCGGACGACGGTATGTCTGAATTCTGTAAATAGACCCGGCGCACGACGGCCAGCGCCACCAGCAGGGCGATCATCGCCACCGCCGTCGCCAGCCCGACCAGGGACAGCGCGCGCATTCGCCCCGGTGCAACTGCGACGGCCGCAATCGCGCAGGCCACCGAAGCCCACGGCAGCCAGGCCGCTGCTCGGTCGAGAGTGTCCGAGAAGTTCTGAGCCCGCACCAACTCGTCGGATTGCACGATCTCGAACTGAGGATCGAAGGTCGGGAGGCGATCGACCACGGTGAATCCGCGATCGCGGAGGTTCGTCCGCAGTTCCGTCATGATCGGTTCGAGGGAGAGGGTGACCGTTCCGCTGTCGTCGGCGCGAACGATGCCGTCGGTGGCTCGGCCGGTCACCATCGCGGCAAGTTGCGCGTGAGCCTGTCGGTTGGCCGCGGTCCAGAGCGTCGCGAACTGATCGCTCGAGACCAACGCCTGAGCGGCCTCGCGAACGAGTCTCTCGGCTTGTCTCGTCACCACCTGCGGAAATCTGTCCAACCGCTGCGTCAATTCCTCGGTCAGCCGGTCGACGACCGCCGATTGGACAGCGGGGTCGGCAGCCAACGGGGCAACCGTCTCGACGTAGCTGTCGGTGTCGTTCACCTGGGTGTGGACGAACAGCGCGAGCACCGAGCCGGCAGAACCGAGACCAGCGAGAACGATCAGCAGTGAACAGACGATCCAGCGGATCGAGCGCATCACGTGTGCTTGGCGCGCGCCGGTCGAATCTTCGCGGTGATGTGGTGAATGCGGTGATCGTCAGCGGGTATCCGGAAGGTCTCGGTAACCCGAACGGTCATCAGGTTCCGCCCGAACAACCCGGCGTCAAGGAGGTAGTCAGCCGTCAGGTCGTCCCCGTCGACCGTCCACTCCACCTCACG
The DNA here is from genome assembly GCF_040489275.1 of Rhodococcus baikonurensis. Classification (NCBI taxonomy): domain Bacteria; kingdom Bacillati; phylum Actinomycetota; class Actinomycetes; order Mycobacteriales; family Nocardiaceae; genus Rhodococcus; species Rhodococcus baikonurensis. The sequence continues at coordinate 108,811 of NZ_JBEUOQ010000010.1, forward strand.
AATGTCGCGGATCACGCGATACTGAGGACCTCCGGAAAGGCTGCGCCGCAAATGATTCCCCGAAAACCCGGTCTTCAACCCGACCTCGTGACGTACCGCGTCCGGAGCCAGCGGTACGGAACTGCCATCGTGGCTGCGGAGCGCGTCGAGGTACGTGCTCGCCACGGCGATTCGGGGATCCATGGACGACAGTCCACCATTTTCGGGGCCGAAACGGCAGCACAATTCGGCGACAAATTGGACATGAGGGCGAACCCCACCGATTTCTCCCGAAATCCAGGAGTAGAGTGCTCTGCATGCAGCGCGCACTCCTTCTTGGTTGCCGCGACGGGGTCTGATCCAGACTGGCCTCCCGCCGCGGGGTTTTTGTGCGCCGGTCGACCAAGCCTTCCGGACTCATGGTCTTGACCAACAGGTCAACAGGCCGGGTCCACAATCCTGGAGATCACACCCATGTCCCCCGCTGACGCATTCACCACCGGCACTCGCACCATCACCCCGCCCACGAAGCCGGCACCTTCCGACCAGCCTGCGTGGAACACGCAGAAGAACTCGTCGATGCCGACGTTCCGCTACCGCCCGTTCGCCGAAGAGGTCGAGACGGTCACGCTGCCCGACCGCACCTGGCCGGACAAGATCATCGACCGAGCACCGCAGTGGTGTGCCGTTGACCTGCGCGACGGCAACCAGGCACTGATCGATCCGATGAGCCCGGCACGCAAGCGTCGTATGTTCGATCTCCTGGTTCGTATGGGCTACAAGGAGATCGAGGTCGGCTTTCCGTCCGCGAGCCAGACGGACTTCGATTTCGTTCGCGAGATCATCGAAGACGGCGCGATCCCGTCCGACGTCACCATCCAGGTGCTGACGCAGTCGCGTCCCGAACTGATCAAGCGAACCTTCGAGGCGTGTGAAGGTGCCGAGAACGCGATCGTGCACTTCTACAACTCCACCTCGATCCTGCAGCGCCGCGTCGTGTTCCGCGCCGACAAGGACACGATCAAGAAGATCGCCACCGACGCCGCCGAACTGGTCCTGGCCGAGTCGAAGAAGTACCCGGACACCAACTGGCGCTGGGAGTACTCGCCCGAGTCCTACACCGGTACCGAGCTCGAGTACGCCAAGGAAGTATGTGACGCCGTCACCGAAACCCTGGGTGCGACGCCTGCCAACCCGGTCATTCTGAACCTGCCCGCCACCGTCGAGATGGCTACACCCAACGTGTACGCCGACTCCATCGAGTGGATGCACCGCAACCTGGCTCGCCGCGATTCGGTCATCCTGTCGCTGCACCCCCACAACGACCGCGGCACCGGCGTCGCTGCAGCCGAACTGGGCTACCAGGCCGGCGCAGACCGCATCGAAGGCTGCCTGTTCGGCAACGGCGAGCGCACCGGCAACGTCTGCCTGGTGACCCTCGCCCTGAACATGTTCACGCGCGGCGTCGACCCGCAGATCGATTTCTCGAACATCGACGAGATCCGTCGCACGGTCGAGTACTGCAACCAGCTGCCCGTCCACGAGCGTCATCCGTACGGCGGCGACCTGGTCTACACCGCGTTCTCCGGCAGCCACCAGGATGCGATCAACAAGGGCCTCGACGCCATGAAGGTCGACGCCGACAGCCAGGACTCCGACGTCGACGACATTCTCTGGCAGGTCCCCTACCTGCCGATCGACCCGAAGGACGTCGGCCGCAGCTACGAGGCAGTCATCCGCGTGAACTCGCAGTCCGGCAAGGGCGGCGTCGCGTACATCATGAAGGCCGATCACGGTCTGGTGCTGCCGCGTCGTCTGCAGGTCGAGTTCTCGCAGTCGGTCCAGAAGATCACCGACGGCGAGGGCGGCGAGGTCTCGCCGAAGGAAATGTGGGACGTATTCCACGAGGAGTACCTCGCTCCCATCACCCCGCTCGAGCGCATGAAGCAGAAGGTCACCGCGTCCGAGGAAGACGGCGGCACCGACGCGATCACCGCGATCGTCAAGGTGAACGGCAAGGAGCAGGAGATCTCGGGTACCGGTAACGGCCCGCTCGCTGCCTTCGTCGACGCGCTGGGAAGCATCAACTTCGACGTCCGTGTCCTCGACTACTCCGAGCACGCGATGTCCGCCGGTGACGACGCCCAGGCCGCGGCCTACGTCGAGTGCGCCGTGACCGGCCCGGACGGTCAGAGCACCGTCGTCTGGGGTGTGGGTATCGCCACGTCGATCACGACAGCTTCGCTGCGTGCCGTGGTCTCGGCAGTGAACCGCGCCAGCTGACACTCAACGCCTGATAAACCCTGCTTCTGAACAAACCCTGGTCTCACCCGATTTTCGGGTGAGACCAGGGTCGTTTTCAGGGCGCTGAAGACTATCGCTTCATGATTTCGATTCCACATGACATTGGTCCCGAAAGAGTCGGTTAGCGAAGTTAACAAAAAGAATTCACCCATCGAGGATGATGCAGACGCCACGTGCGCGTGAGATAGTCAGCTCAGACAAATCCGACTTGTGAAATGGAGCTCGACAATGGATTCCTTTTGGGACTTCCTCTGGCTGATCATCATCAGCTTCGCGTTCATCGCGTACCTGATCCTGCTCTTCTCGATCATCACCGACCTGTTCCGCGATCACAAGACCTCCGGATGGGTGAAGGCAATCTGGATCGTCTTCTTGTTCTTCATTCCGCTGCTCACCTCGCTCGTCTACCTGATCGTTCGCAGCGACGGAATGGCACAGCGGTCCCTCGAGGCTGCGCAGCAGGTCAAGAACGCACAGGACAGCTACATCCGTGAGGTTGCCGGAAAGTCCCCGGCCGAATCCATCGCAGATGCAAAGGCCCTTCTCGACGCCGGAACCATCAGCGAAGAAGAATTCGCAGCACTGAAGGCCAAGGCTCTCGCCTGATACCGGCCCTCACTAAGCGGCCCTCACTAATCCGTGAGGATTGCACTACCGAAGCGGGAGCGACACTAATCGTGTCGCTCCCGTTTTGTGTTCATTCACCAACAGCCGTTCATTCACCAACGGCCCTCCATCACCAACGGCCCTTCATTCACCAACAGCACGCGCGACGTCGCGAAAAGCGTCGAGAACCACTCCGACAGCCGGACTGCGGTTGGCATGTAACCGAGTTGCCAATTCATAAACGCGGGCAGCGCGCACTCCCGCCACCGGTTTCCTCGACACTCCGGGATGCGTGATGGCGTAACGCGGCATCAAAGCCACGCCGTGACCGGCCGCCACCAGTTCTTCGATGACGCGGAAATCGTTTATCCGATGAGCGACGCGAGGCTGGACGCCGGTCACGGACGCAACCGACAACAGAACGTCGTCGACCGGAAACCCGCCGCGCACGCTGATCCAGTTCTCGTCGGCCAATTGCTCCAACCGAACCGAATCCTGCTCGGCGAGTGGATGATCAGGCCGCAGCACCAGATCGATCGGTTCACGCATCAGCGGTTGAACGCTGACCCGGGGAAACGACGTCTCGGCTCCGCGTTCGTCACGGTGAGTGAGGATCACGTCGTGATCGGCCAACAGCCCAGGGACGGCCGACGCCGGTTTGTCGACATCGTAGGCGTCGATGTCCACGTCCGAGTTCTTCAGCGCCGTCAGGACACCGGGCAGCAGGAGAGCCGCGCCGGAAGGAAAGAACGCGACTCGCACCTTGCCGCGCGGCGAGCCTCGGTACGACGCCATCTCGTCCGCTGCCCGGTCGAGAGCCGCCACCACGTCGTCGGCGCGAAGTACCAGCGCTCGACCCGCGTCGGTGAGGCGCAGCGTGCGCCCGTCCGGTTCGAGGAGCGAGACCCCCGCTTCTCGTCCGAGGATCTTGAGTTGTTGCGAGACCGCTGACGGCGTCATCGACAGAGCGAGAGCAGTGGCACCGACAGTTCCTCGATCGGCGAGCTCGCGGAGGATTCGCAAACGTGTGGCGTCCATCTAGTGACCAGCTTCTTTGTAGCGCCCTGCATCCATGTAGCAAAACTACATGGATAGTGCATCTATATTCGCTTGTTCTGATGCTTTGTACGGCTCACGATTAACGTCATGACTCCCCGCGACCGTCTCCTCGGCCTGACCGTGATCGTCTTGTGGGGTCTGAACTTCCTGGCCATTCGTGTCGGCCTGGATCATTTCCCACCGTTCTTCTTCGCTGCGCTGCGGTTCCTGATCATCGCGGTTCCGGTGGTCATCTTCGTGCCGCGTCCGCAGGTACCGCTCCGTTGGCTGCTGCTCTACGGATTCGGTTTCGGATTCGGCCAGTTCGTCTTCCTCTTCTGGGCGATGCACTCGGGGATGCCGACGGGTCTTGCATCACTGGTTCTGCAGTCGTCAGCGCCGTTCACCGTCGTACTCGGCGCGTTTCTGCTCCGCGAGAAGCTCAGCGTCTGGCAGGTCTCCGGGATCGCCGTTGCCGTTGCCGGGATGTCCTTGATCGGCTGGGACCGTTCACACCACGCGGCACTGCTGCCCGTCATCCTGACGCTCCTCGGTGGTCTGTCCTGGGCGTTCGGTAATCTCGGCAGCCGTTTGGCCGCGGCGAACACCGTCGGCGAGCCCGCACCGATGCGCTTGATGTTGTGGATGTGCGTCATCCCGCCGTTGCCGATGCTCGCCCTGTCCGCGGTGGTCGAAGGCCCCACTGTCGGCTGGCACGCACTCGGCACCGCGTTCAGCGCCGACGCCTGGCCGTCACTGGTCGGGTTGGCCTACATCATTCTGCTCGGCACCATCGCCGGATCCGGGCTCTGGACGATGCTCATGGGACGCTATCCCGCCGGCATGGTGGCTCCGCTCTCCTTGCTGGTGCCGGTTGTGGGTATCGGCGCGTCCTGGTTGTTCCTGCACGAGGATCCGAGCCCGTTGTCACTGGTCGGGGCAGTCATCGTGATTGCCGGAGCGAGTGCCGCGCAGATGAGGCGCAAACCCGCCGGCACTGTTTTCTCGGACACACCTGCAGCCTCACCACCGGCGCGACTCGGCGTCTGACGACGCCCTGTGCCAAACTCGGGCCGTGGGAACTGGACTATCGATCACAGCGCGCGGAAAGCTCGCCATGCGAGCTGCCGCAGCAGCATCTTGGGCATCGCAGAAGGCCGGGCGCGGCAAGGGTTCGATGATCGGCGGGTTGATCGCCCTCAAGATCGACCCGACGCTCATGACTCAACTCGGACGCGGCAAGCGCACCGTCGTGGTCACAGGCACCAACGGCAAGTCGACGACCACGCGTATGACCGCCGCAGCGCTCGCGACGCTCGGTGACGTCGCCACGCAGGCCGACGGCGCCAACATGGATGCCGGGATCGTGGCCGCTCTGGCCGCGCGTACGGACGCGACGCTGGCAGCACTCGAGGTCGACGAACTACACGTCCCCCACGTTGCCGACGCCGTGAACCCGGAAGTGATCGTGCTGCTGAATCTCAGCCGCGATCAGCTCGACCGGGTCGGCGAGATCAACATGATCGAGCGGAAGCTCCGCGCGTGCGTCAATGCTCATCCGAACGCGGTGATCGTCGCCAACTGCGACGACGTACTGGTCACCTCCGTGGCATACGACGCCACCAACGTCGTGTGGGTTGCTGCCGGCGGCGGCTGGGCCGGCGATTCCGTCAGCTGCCCGCGGACCGGCGAACCCATCGTGTGGGAGGGAAAGCACTGGCGCAGTACCGGTTCCGACTTCGCACGGCCCGAGCCGACCTGGTGGCTCGACGACGACAATCTTTACGGCCCCGACGGCCTGAAGATTCCGATGACATTGACTCTCCCCGGAAAAGCCAACCGCGGTAACGCCGCTCAGGCCGTAGCGGCAGCGGCGGCTTTGGGCGCAGATCCGGTCGGGGCAGTTGCCGCCGCGTCGACGGTCCAGGAAGTCGCCGGCCGGTACAGCACCGTCGAGGTCGGACCGCACTCCGTTCACATGCTGCTCGCGAAGAATCCGGCCGGTTGGCAGGAAGCACTGTCGATGATCGATCCCACGGTGGACGGCCTGGTCATCGCGGTGAACGGTCAGGTGCCGGACGGCGAGGACCTCTCCTGGCTGTGGGACGTGAAGTTCGAACACTTCGAAGGCGTCAAGGTAGTGGCCGCCGGCGAACGCGGAACCGATCTCGCCGTTCGTCTCACGTACGCAGGCGTCGAGCACACCCTCGATCCGGATCCGTTGCGTGCCATCGCTTCCTGCCCTCCCGGACGTGTGGAGGTACTGGCGAACTACACGGCCTTCCGTGATCTCAACACCGCCATCGCGAAGGAGTCTCGCAATGTCTGACTCGACAATTCGCATCGGTCTGGTACTCCCCGACGTCATGGGCACCTACGGAGACGGCGGCAATGCCCTGATCCTGCGTCAGCGCCTGCGGATGCGCGGCTACGACGCCGAGATCGTGGACATCACCTTGAGCGATCCCGTCCCGGATTCACTCGATGTGTACACGTTGGGTGGCGCCGAGGATTCCGCTCAGCGACTCGCGACACGTCACCTCGCGAAATACCCTGGCCTGCAACGCGCCGCCGAGCGCGGTGCACCGGTTCTGGCGATCTGCGCTGCCATTCAAGTGCTCGGCAACTGGTACGAAACCTCCAGTGGCGAACGCGTCGAAGGTGTCTCGATGCTCGACGTCACGACCTCTCCGCAGGAGAAGCGTTCCATCGGCGAGGTCATCACGAAACCGTTGATCGACGGGCTCACCGCTCCTCTCTCGGGTTTCGAGAATCACCGCGGCGGAACAACTCTGGGCAGCTCAGCCTCTGGGTTCGCGCGAGTCACCCACGGCGTCGGAAACGGCGTCGGTGACGGATTCGAAGGCGTCGTGCAGGGTTCGGTGATCGGGACGTACATGCACGGACCCGCTTTGGCGCGTAACCCGGAACTCGCGGACCTCCTGCTCATGCGGGCCTTGGGCGTCGACGAGCTCGAACCCCTGCACCTGCCCGAGGTCGACAAGCTCCGCAAGGAGCGACTCGCAATTCGCTGAGCCCATGTCGTCCGTTCGGACGACTGTTGGTGGGCCGCGGCACCTCGTAGCCTCGTTCCATGCGTCTTCGGGTGGCGATCTGTATTGCGGCGACTGCGATCATTGCCGTCGGGTGTTCGACGCAGGGCGGCGGTGGAACCCAGGAAGTGGGTGGAACCCAGGAAGTAGGCGGGGCCCAGCAGGCAACTGTCGCTGCTGATCCGGCTGCAGAAGCAACGGCGCCTACCGTCATCGTGCTGGACGCCTCGGGGTCGATGAAGCAGGACGACGCTCCCGGTCCTCGGATCGATGCCGCCAAGAACGCGATTCACACTCTTGTCAGTGGTCTTCCAGACGATGCTGCGCTCGGTCTGATCGCGTACGGCACCGCCACAGGTAGCAGCGACGCCGAGAAGGACGCGGGTTGCCGCGACATCAAGACCGTCGTGCCACTCGGTCCACTTGATCGACACGCATTCGCAGCGGGAATCGACGGGCTGTCCGCGTCGGGATACACGCCGATCATGTCTGCACTTCAGCAGGCGGCCGCCGCGCTCCCCGCCGATGGTGAGCGCACGATCATCCTCGTCTCTGACGGGGAGGACACCTGCTCAACCGAACCTCCGTGCGAGTCCACCGAAGCGATACCTCACGATCCTGACCTGACCATCCACACCATCGGATTCAAGCTCGACGCCGCTGCGTCCGGCCAGCTGAAGTGCATCGCCGACGCCACCGGGGGCATGGCGATCGACGCCGCCAACGCGGCCCAACTCACCGCACGCCTTGCGGTCGCCTCGAACCCCGAGTCCGCGCGGGAGCGACTCTCCACCAGCGGCTTCCGCAACCTTCGTATCGGGATGACTGAGAGCGAGGCGCGAGAGGTTGCCGGCGACCTGGCACCGGTGTCGAAGACCGGAACGGTAGTCCTCGAATGGCAGGACTGCGAATTGACCTTCACCGACGGCGTTCTCGTCGAAATTGCGCCCCGGACCGGCGCTGCCACACTGGACGGACTGACCGTCGGCCAGAAGATGCAGCGCGCCGCCGAACTGTACGGCCCCTTCACTGCCACAACCAATTCCGACGGCGAATCGGTTGCGGTCTTTCCGGCCGACTCCGAAGCAGGAACCGGGTATCGCATCACCTTCACACCCGAAGGCAAGAAAGCGGATGAGGGAACTATCACCCGCATAGTCCTCTGCCGGTGTTTGCCCGCAACTGCGGGGTCATCGGCGGGCGGTACACCCACCGAGATCGTGAATCTTGTTGCCGTCGACAGTTCAGGCGAACCCAAACCCGGTTGGAGTGTCAAGACACCGGTCATGAAGATCAGCGAGTGCTACGCAGCATCGCAATCGGCAGTCACGCCGGGAGTCATCACCTGCGGAAGCACCGCAGACGGGGCGGACGCGTGTTGGGTCGGCCCGGAGCCCGATTCGATTCTCTGCCTGCAATTTCCCTGGGGAACAGAACTGATCACCGCTCGGGGTGTGGACGGCGTCGAGGCATATCCGCGGCCCGCCGACCCGAGTCCCTTCGGGCTCGAACTCGAGAACGGCCTTCTCTGCCGCGTCCGGTACGGCGGTTCGTGGCCTTCTCCCGAATCCGACCCCCGTCTGGCGGGCGCCTACTCCTGCCGAGGGCAGGGGACGGATACACCCATCGTATGGGCCGAAAGCACCTATCCGATCGATCGTTCCGAAGATCGGTGGACCGTGCTGGTCGGACCGTCGAAGGGACCGCTGGAAACCGTCGCCGTCACCAAGGCGATATTCCTTGCCGCCGAATGAGCGCTCAGACGGTTTCCGATTTACCCTCGGTCAGAATCAGTTCCACGGCCAACAGCGCGGCGCAAGCCAGTCCCGCGACAAGTTCGGGCACCGCGGTGTAGGTGCCGCCGAGCACGACGACTATCGCTACCGAGAACGGTGCGAGGGTGCGTACCGAGGAGTCGTGCAGTCGAATGTGGATGAACCACAACGCTGCAAGGATGACCGCGACCGGAATGGTGACCGCAGCACCCGTCACCAGCGCGCTGCCGTCACCGTGGTGAGTCCAGAAGTCGACACGCGAAGCCAACCCCGCACCGATGGCGGCAGCGGCGGCGAAGATGAAGTAGTGACCGAACCCCCAGACAAAGGGTGAGACGTTGTCACCGCCGATCACTTCGCCTGCATTGCGTTGGAAGTAGAGCCACCACAGGCTGAAGACAATCAGAATACCGCCGATCACGACGTAGGTGACCTGCGCTGCCGGATGCTCACCGTCCACGGCGTCCTGAATCGCAATGGTGGTCGAGAGGATCGTCTCGCCCAGAACGATGATGAAGAACAACGAGTACCGCTCTGCGATGTGATGCGGGTGCCACGGTGTCATGCCCGGCTTCTCCGACCAGATCGGTACCGCGAATTCGCACAGAACCAACACCAGGAACGTCGGGACGTAAATGGCGGACGGCACGAAGTAGAAACCGATCCAACCGAGCTGGACCAAGACGATCCCGAGAGCGTATCGACGAGCCGTGAGCGCATGTTCGGGGTCGTTCCGCGACACCCTGAGCCATTGGATGACCAGGGCTATTCGCATGATGACGTAGCCGACGATAATGAGCAGGGCGTCGTCGTTGAAGAAGCGGACGATGCCGGCTGCAAGGACCAGCGATCCGAGGATCTGGAAGATGGTCAGCAGCCGGGCGATTCCGTCGTCGTTGTCGTACGCCGAGGTGAACCACGTGAAGTTCAGCCACGTCCACCAGATCGCGAAGAACGCCATCGCGAAGTGTCCGACGCCCGAAGCTGCGTGCCCTTCGCTGATCGCGTGGTGCAGACCGGTCGCCGCTTGAGCGACCGCCACGACGAAGCAGAGGTCGGTGAGCAGCTCGAGCGGCGTCGCCACCCGATGCGGCTCGTGCGGATCCCGCGGAACCAACGGCCTGATGAACGAACTGGTGCGATTCACGAAGGGCAGAGTAGCGCGACGATTGCCGACGCGCTGCCCGTCACTGGAACCTGTCGTCTCAGATATTCACGCCGACGCGCCGATCTGGGCTCGGATCTCCAACTGATCGGCGAGTTCGGCGCCTATCGCCCCCGCGCTCCCCAAGGTGAAGGCGATCTGCCGTCCCCACAGGAAGTAGCGGTGAATCGGGTAGTCGACATCCGCGCCGATTCCGCCGTGCATGTGCTGGGTCGCGTGGACCACGCGCAGGCCACCGCGCGACGCCCACCATTTGGCGACCAGCGCAGCTGCTTCCGCTTCACTCTCGACTCCGCTGTCCATCAGCCAGGCAGCACGGTGCGTGGTCAACCTTGTGCTCTCGGTGTCGAGGTACGCGTCGGCGGCCCGGACGGCAACTGCCTGGTTGGTCGAGAGGGGACGACCGAATTGCACTCGCTCGGAGGTGTATTTCGCCGTCATCGCCAGCGCTTCCTCGCAAACGCCGGTGGCCAGGGCCGCCAGCGCCACCCGTGCTCGCCGCAACGTCCAGTCTCGAACCACCGCGCCGTCGGCGGGAAGTGCGTCAGCTGTAGTAACCGCAACCCCCTCGAACTGCACAGCGCTGTTGTTCTCGCGGTTCGTCACCTGAAGCGGTGTACGCACCAGCGCGTCCCGGTCCGTCGGCACGATCATGACGGTGACACTGCCGTCCGGCATCGTCACCGGAAGCACCAGTGCGGCAGCGAACTCGGCCGCCGGGACCGAGTCGACACGTCCGGACAGTACCCAGCCGTCCGCGGCGGGCTCGGCGCGAACCGCCGTCTCGGCGTTGTAGCCGGTGTCGAAGGCACCGGTGACGATCACCGAGCCGTCGAGCAGTCCCGGAAGCCACGACGCTTTCTGCTCCGTGCTGCCGAACTCGGCAATCGGTAGCGCCGCCGTTGCAACTACCGACCACAACGGAACCTGAGCAACGCGTCGGCCCTGTTGTTCGAGAACGGCGGCGAGCCCGAGCATTCCGAGTCCCGCTCCCCCGACCTCCTCTGGCAGAGCAATCCCCAGGACGTCGGAGTCGGCGAGGAGCTTCCACAGTTCGGCGTCGAAACCGCCGGCGCCCTCCACTTCCCGCAGTCGGTCCACTCCGGACTTCGCCGAGAAGATCGATTCACTCAGATCCCGCACGGCGGAAAGATTGTCGTCGAATTCGAATTCCATGTCAGCTCTTTTCGTTCTGTGCAGCGGGCCGGCGACGCGCAGCGAGCGTCATACCCAGGCACTTGGCTGCGACAATTTCACGCATCACTTCGTTGGTACCGCCGCCGAAGGTGTTGTTCTGGGCACGGCGACCCAGGTTCTCGACTCGCCCTTCGAGTACAGCTCCGGGTGTGCCGGGGCGCAGCAAGCCCTTGGCGCCCAGCACTTCCTGCAGCATGCCGTACGCACTGACGACGGCTTCTGTACCGAAGATCTTGGCCGCGGCCGAATCCCCACCGCCCAAGGTGTTGGCGGCGACGTCCGCCACCAGCCGCAGGTTCATCAGATCAGCAGCACTGAGCAGCGCGTAGACCTCCGCCAATTTCTCACGTACCCAGCCGATGTCGTAGACGCGGCCGTCACCCGCGGGTTCTGTCTTCGCCCACTCGACCACCTCGGCGAAGAGCTCGTTGGCGATGCCTCCGCGTGCTGCCAGGGCGACACGTTCGTGGTTGAGCTGGTTGGTGATGAGCTTCCACCCCTGATTGAGCTCACCGACGACATTGGCGATCGGGACCCGAACATCTTCGTAATAGGTTGCCGAAGTACTGATTCCGCCCACGGTGTGAATTTCGGTGACCGAGAACCCCGGGGAGTTCGTCGGCACCAGGACCACGGAAATACCCTGATGCGTCGGCGCATCCGGATCGGTACGAACGGCCAGCCAGACCCAGTCGGCAAACACACCGGCACTGGTGAAGATCTTGTTGCCATTGATGACCAGTTCGTCACCCTCGATGCGGGCGCGAGTTTCCAGTGCCGCGAGATCGGTGCCCGCATTCGGTTCGGTGTAGCCGATGGCAAAGATCAACTCGCCGGCGAGGATCGGGCGGAGGAAGAAGTCCTTCTGCGCCTGCGTTCCATGCTTGATCAAGGCTGGACCAACGGTGTTCAGCGTGACCAGCGACAGCGGTGCGTTGGCGCGAATCACCTCGTCGTAGAACACGTACAGAGCCTCGGGGTCCTCACCCCGTCCGCCGAATTCCTCCGGCCACCCCAAGCCCAACCAGCCGTCCTTGCCCATCCGGCGCAGGATGCGATCGAAGACGGGTCCGCCTTCGGTCTGATCGACCAACGCGCGGCGATCCTCGTCGTTGATGATTTCGGCGAAGTACGCGCGCAATTCCTTGCGCAGAGTCTTCGACTCCTCCGACAAATCCAGATACATGGTGAAGCTCCTAAGATCTACGGACGCGGCAGGCCGAGTACGCGCTGCGCGATGACGTTGAGTTGAATTTCGACGGTTCCGCCGCCGAACAGAATCGAGGGAAGTCCGATGTGGTCTATCGCGTAATTCGCTGCCGGATCGACAACGGCAGCGCGCGGTCCGAGCAGTCGCAAAAGATCCCGCGAGCCCTCACGTTGTGCCAGGGCGTTGTACACCTTCGAGACACTGATCTCGGCACCCGGTTCCTGACCCGCCAGTCGCGCCGATACCCCGCGCAGATTCATCGCGGACAGCGCCAGTTCGCGAGAGATACTGCGGCCGAGGCCTTCCACCGCCTCCTCGCGGGGGCAGTCGTGGCTCGCCTCGGCTATCACCTGGCGGAATTGATCGCTCGAACCGTGGTGCAGTGTGCTGCCCATACTCAGGCGCTCGTTGGACAGTGTGGTCGCAGCCAACTTCCAACCCTGCCCCGGTTCCGCGACCAGGCAGTCGTCCGGCACGAACACGTCGTCGAGGAATACCTCGTTGAACTCCGACTTTCCGGTGGATTGTTTGAGCGGACGTACGTCGATGCCCTTCGAGGTCATGTCGACCAGGAAGTACGACAGCCCACGGTGTTTCGGAACGTCGGCATCGGAGCGTGCCAGGCATACTCCCCAATCTGCCTCGTGCGCACCCGAGTTCCACACTTTCTGCCCCGACAGGACCCAGCCACCGTCGACTTTCCGCGCTTTCGTACTCAGACCGGCCAGGTCTGATCCCGCGCCCGGCTCGCTGAAGAGCTGGCACCAGATGATGTCGGCTCGCAGAGAGGGCTCGACGAACCTGTCCTGCTGTTCGGCGTTACCGTGTTCGAGGATCGTGGGCAGCACCCATTCCCCGATCACCGTGGACGGCTGAGCCCAACCTCGCATCGCGAATTCATGTGCGATGACAGCCTGTTCCCTCGGTCCCGCTCCCAGCCCGTACGGCGCCCGATAGTGCGGGGCAACCAGTTTGGCTTCGGCAAATCGCGCCCGTCGAGCACTACCTTTGGCCGGGGCCCAACTCGCGCTGGTGGTTCCGTCGTCAGGCAGCAGCGCGACCTCGTCCAGAACCCGGCGAACCTGCTCCCGCAGTTCCGGCAGCATCTCCGGGTCGACAAAGGAGAAGTCGCGGGCCGAATCAGCAGACCGGTCCCCCAAGGTGTGTGCCCACTTGACCTCGGATCCTGCTACCGCGGCAATACTGATCGCCCGTCGCCAGTACAGATGCGCGTCGTGCTCCCAGGTGAATCCGATTCCGCCGAGCAAAGTCACACATTCGAGGGCGTTCTCGATGCCGACGGGCAAAGCCGCCAACACAGCTTGAGCAGAGACGAGTTTCTGCTGATCCTCGTCGTGATCCTCGGACCGAGCCGCATCCCACGCTGCGGCACAGGCAATCTCGGAACGGACCAGCATCATGGCCGCCTTGTGCTGAACTGCCTGGAAGCTTCCGACCGGACGGCCGAACTGCTGCCGGGACTTCACATAGTCGACCGCGGTGCGTAGCGCCCAACCGGCGATACCGCTCGCCTCCGCAGCCAACACCGTGTTGGCGATCAGTTCGACTCGGTGCGCCTGGAGACCGTCGACGATCAGTCCGTCGTCGACCTGGTATTCGGTCAACGTCAGGGTCCCGATCGACCGTGTCAGATCCACCCCGTCCTCGATCGCCACCGCAGCGGAAGTCGACGGTCCGAGCCGGAACCACAAATCGCCGTCTTCGCTGTTCGCCCGTACGAGAACAACATCGGCTCCGGGCAGACCAAGAGTTGGGTCGCCAGAACCGCTCACTGTCCACCCCGCATCGCCGCGAGCCGCACGCAACCCCGCGCCGGTACAGACTGCTCCGGTTGCACCGGTAGCCAATTCGGTCAGCATTGTATCCGCAGCCGATCCGGCGGCTGTCGCGAGAATCCCACTCGCGATGACCGTCGGAACGTACGGTCCCGGATAGAGCGCATCACCCAATTGCTCGACTATCACCGCAAGTTCGGCAAGACCCGCCCCGTCACCGCCGTACTGCTCCGGCAGGTGCACTGCGTGCAGGCCCTGACGGACCAACCCATCCCACGAGTCCGGCCGATCACCGGCGGCGTACCGCTTGACGTTGCTCCGCGTATCGGCGATTCCGCCGAAGCGGTTCGTGAATGCGGCTACCGCTTCCGCCAGGTCACGGTGATCTTCGAGCAGGGGTAGCGCCATGGCAGGTTCCTCAATCTTCGGTTCTGGTCAGATGCGTTCGAGAATCAGGCAGGTGGTTGCGGCGGACGCGCAGATCGCGATCAGTGCGGTGGATTTGTCCCGGCGCTCCAATTCGTCGATGACATTGGCCAACAGCCTGATTCCGGTTGCACCGGCTGGATGGCCCAGTGCAATTGCGCCACCGTTGACGTTCAGCAATTCGGGATCGACGCCGTGAACCTTTGCGAACGACATCGGTACCGAAGCAAATGCCTCGTTGACCTCGAACAGATCGATGTCGTCGATCGTCAGACCGGTGCGTCCGAGCACGATATTCGCCGCGTCGACGGGACCGTCGAGCATGAACTCGGTGTCCCCGCCGATGACGCACTGCGCCAGCAACTTTGCCCGCGGCCGCACGCCGAGAGCCTTGGCTCGATCCTCGGACATCAGCAGAGCCGCACTCGCACCGTCCGAGACCTGCGAAGACGTTCCAGCGGTGTGCAATCCGCCCTCTTGGACGGTGCGCAGTTTCGCGAGTCCTTCGAGGCTCGATTCGCGCAGTCCCTGATCCCGGTGAACCGGAACGTCGGAGCCCGGAGCGACCACGTCGATGATGTGCGAGTCGAAGCGTCCTGCCTCCCAGGCTGCTGCGGCTCGCTGCTGCGAGCGCAACCCGAAGGCGTCGAGATCCTCGCGGCTGAAACCGCGCTTGACCGCAATCCGATCGGCAGCGGTGTACTGGTCGACGGTATCGAGTGACCACGACTCGGGCCGGGGTGTCCCCAGGCCCGTACCCACCTTGTACGTCAACGGCGCGCGGGACATCAGCTCGACTCCGCACGCCACCCCCACCTCGACTGCACCGATGGCAATTTGCCCGGCGATCAACTGCACAGACTGCTGCGCTGTGCCGCACTGCGCGTCGATCGTGGTGCAGCCGGCTTTCAACGGAAGGCCCGCATGCATCCAGGACGTACGCACGACGTTGCCGAACTGCTCACCGAGAGGCGTCACACAGCCACCGATGACCTGGTCGACCGCGTCAGGATCCACGCCGACCCGATCCAGCACGCCCTTCTGCGCATAACCCAACAGTTCCGCCGCGTGGACTCCGGACAGCCAACCCTCACGCTTGCCGAACGGCGTTCGTGCTGCGTCCACGATGACGGGCTTCATGCCAACTCCTCGGTTCGTAGTGCCGTTCCGTCCAGACCACGCACGGTCAGGGACCACTCGTCGATCAGGTCCAAGCTGACGCACGATCGAGCGGTGAACTCGGTGTCGCAATCGCACAACGCTGTGACCGCTTCCACCATTTGTTCCATAGATTCGACCTGATCCGGCCGGATAGTCTCACCGACCAGGACTCTTGCACCCTCACTGAGCACCGCTGCCCGCGGTTGAACCGTGTTGACGCGAACCCCCTGGCCATAGAGTTCCACGCCCATACCGTTGCTCAGCCTGTTGAGCGCCGCCTTGGACGCGCCGTACACGGTCATGGCAGTTCCCGGTTCGACCCACGTGAACGGCGGACCCTGCCACGGTTTGACGGTGCCGCTGGACACGTTCACGATCCAGCCGTATCCGTTTGCCAGCATCCCCGGTACCACGGCTTGCATGAGATCGAGCGGTGCATGGACATTCGCCTCGAACATCAGACGTCGCCGCCGCAGTGGGTAATCCGACAGAGGCTGATAGATCGCCGCTGCCGCGTTGTTCACCAGGATGTCGACAGTCCCGCCGAGCTTCTCGATCGCGACCGGCACAACGGTGTCGCGCTGCTGCTCGTCCGTCAGATCTGCCACGACTATCTCGACTTTGGTTCCGTACTTGGCAATTCGAGCCGCAGTCTCTTCGAGACTGCCCGGCAGGGTTGCATGCGTGCCGAGTGTCCGAGCCACAAGGGCGACGTCGGCACCCTCAGCTGCCAGTCGCTCTGCTACGCCCGCACCGATTCCGCGGCTGGAACCGGTGACAAGCGCTCGGCGGCCGTCAAAGCGCCTCGTCATGCTATTTGAACTTCGAAGCGAAGCGATTGATGCTCTCCGCAATCCGAGCAACTTCGTCGTCACGCAGGCCGTGGCTCATACCGAGTGTCATGCCGCGGGCAAAGACCGCGTCGGCTTCCGGCAGACCCTCGGCCGGCTGGCGGAACTCGATGTTGTTCATCATCGGGTGACGAGTGACATTGCCGCTCCACACAGTTCGGGTGTCGATACCGTCGGCCTCGATGGCTTCCTGCAGGTCGCTACGCGTGAAGGGTGCGTTCTCGTTGATCATCACCGGGTAGCACAGCCACGCGGTATCGAGACCGCCGAGTTCTACCGGCGTCGTGAAGAATTCGGGGTGAGCACCATATGCCGCTGTGAAGGCCGCAAAGGTGGCCTTGCGCGTCTTGTAGTTCTCTTCCAGCTTGTCGAGCTGCACCACGCCGTAGGCTGCGCCGAGTTCGGAGGGCTCGAAGTTCCACGACATGAGCTCGAAAATGAAATCGTTGTCGTAGTCGACGCCGTCGAGTTCTTCACGGAACACTCGACCGGACTTGGTGCTGCCGAACAGGTTCGGCTCGCTACGACGGCCCCAACGGCGAAGCAGAAGAGCCTTGTCTCGGCTGGCTTCGTCGTCGACGCACACCATTCCGCCGGTTCCCGCGCACGTGATGATGTGTGCCATCGAGAAACTGGTGACGACGATGTCGGCCCGAGAGCCGGTAGGAGTGCCGCGGAGCGTGGCGCCGATCGCATCACACGAATCCTCGATCACCTTGAGTCCGTGTCGATCTGCGATGTCGCGGATGACGTCCCAGTCCGGGCAGTTGCCGGCCAGGTTCGGCATCAGTATGGCACCGGTCTTCTCGGTGACCATGGCCTCGATCTTGGTGACGTCGACGTTGAACGTGTTCGGTTCCACGTCCACGAACACCGGCACCAGACCGGCACGAACGATCGGTGCGATGTCGGTGGAGAACGTCAGCGGCGACGTGATGATCTCGCTTCCGGCAGGCAGCCCGAGCAGCTCGACTGCCAAGTACAAACCCGAGGATCCCGAGTTGCACATGACGCCGAACTTCTTGCCTGCCAAGGCCGCGATGCGTTCTTCCATCTCGAAGACGTTCTTGCCGATGCGCAATCCTTGATGCCCGCTGCGCAAGACGTCGACAACCGCCTGTATTTCTTCCTCGCCGTGGGTGGCCCTGGCGTAGGTGATCCGCTCGCTCATCTTGTTCCTGCTTTCTCGAATAGGCGGCAGATTCAGCGATCTGCCGAGAGGACGAGCGCACTGTGCGGGACGGGAGAGCCGCCGGTCACGAGCACGTTGTCCAGAGTTTTGGTGGGTTGGTTGGTGGAGGTGCCGCGGATCAGGCGAACACCTTCGGCAATGCCGTTGACGCCGTGGATGTATCCCTCACCGAGTTGACCGCCGTGGGTGTTGATCGGCAGGCGACCGTCCAACTCGAGATTGCCGTCGGCGATGAAGTCTTTGGCCTCGCCCCGACCGCAGAATCCGTACTCCTCGAGTTGAAGCAGGACCATCGGGGTGAAAGCGTCGTAGAGAATTGCGGCATCGATGTCGTCCGGACCGATATCGGCCTGGTCCCACAGTTGGCGCGCCACGAGTTCGACTTCCGGCATGCTGTCGATGTCGTCGCGGTAGTAGCTGCTCATCGAGATCTGTTGCGGACCTACGCCTTGCGCAGCACCGCTGATGATCGCCGGTTTGTGCGGCAGGTCGCGGGCGCGCTCCGCACTGACGATGACCAGCGCCTGTCCGCCGTCACTTTCCTGGCAGCAGTCGAGCAGGCGGATGGGGTCGGCGATCATGCGTGAGTTCTGATGGTCCTCGATAGTGATCGGGCGTTCGTAGAACCAGGCCTTGGGGTTGTTCGCGGCGTGCTTGCGTGAGAGAACCGAGATCTGACCGAAGTCGGCGCTGGTTGCCCCGTACTTGTGCATGTACAGCTTGGCCAGGAAGGCTTCCTGCTGCGCCGGGGTCAGAAGCCCGTACGGGTTGATCCAGTTCCGATACTCCTGGTCCGTCGACGCGTTGTACGCAAAGGGCGGTGGCCCGGCGCCGAATCGGTGACCTGATCTTTCGTTGAAGGCACGGTAGACGACCACGACGTCGGCGACACCACTGGCGACGGCAAGCGCTGCTTGCTGAACCGGTGCGCAGGCACCGCCGCCTCCGTGTGGAATACGACTGAAGAACGTCAGTTCCGGGATCCCGAGGGCGCGTGCGACCGCAATCTCGGGGTTGTTCTCCATGGTGAACAGCGCAAATCCGTTCACCTCTTCTGCCTCGATGTGAGCGTCGTCGAGCGCGGCGATCACGGATTCGCACGCCAACTGCCATTCACTGCGGCCGGAGTTCTTGGAGAACTCGGTGGCGCCGATCCCGGCGATGGCTGCTTGTCTCGAAAATCCTCGTGTCATGCGATTACCCTTTCCACCGGTTCGAGAGTCACGTCGGCCGTCACGTGTGTTCCGCGCGCGTTCTGCCCGAGAACTGTCACGGTGAGCGCCCGGCCGTCTGCGGCGGTGACCTTGCCGGTGAATGTCATTGTGTCTCCGGGGAAGTTCGGAACACCAAGCCGTAGTGATGTTTTGACGATTCGCGATCCCGGGCCGGACCAGTCGGTGATATAGCGGTCGATGAGCCCGTTGGTGGTGTTGATGCTCATGAAGATGTCGGGAGTTCCGCGACCCTGTGCCTTACCCGGATCGTGATGCACGTCCTCGAAATCCTGCGAAGAGATCGCGGTGGCGACGATGAGCGTTCGGTCCAACGGCAGTTCGAGGCTGGGGAGGGCCGAACCCACTTCGTAATCAAAAAGATTCGTCATTGCACCGATCCCCGTCGCCTCAGTTGCGGCAGCATCTCGCCGTGAGCGTGCTCGGAGAACGCCACTTCGAGTTCCATGCCGAATTCGAGTTCCTCGTGATCGATCCCCGCGATGTCGGCAACCAGTCGCGTGCCTTCTTCGAGGTCGACGAGCCCGACGGCGAGCGGGTACTCGAAGGCAGGATCCTTCGGGTGATGGATGACTGTGAAGCTGTGCAACGTGCATCGACGCGTGGATTCGACTGTGTCCCAACTGAACGAGCGGCATTCCGGGCAGGCGGGCGCGGGTGGGTGGCGCAGCGTCTTGCAATCCGCGCACCGTTGGATCTCGAGGCGACCCTCTTGTGCGGCGGAGAAGAAGAAATCGTTGTCGTCGGTGACGGTAAGTCTCGGTACAGCAGTGTTGCGGGAGCCGGTCTCGCTCATGCGATTACCTCCTGGGCATCGAGCCGGGTATCGGGCTGGGCATCTGGTTTGAACCTGAGCAATCGAAAGCGCTCTTCGACCAACGTCTTTCCGTCCTGGTCGACGTACTTCTTGAACAGAGTGATGAAGCACCCGTGACCGAGGGCAGTCTGTTTGAACGGCGAGATCGCTTCGATGGTGAAATGCGCGGTGACGTGATCTCCGGGGCTCAGCTCCGCGAAATACTCCTGCTCGACGTTGGTCGCGACAACGGACGTGTATCCGGCCTCGTCCAACAACGCCAGCAGTCGTGAATACGCGAAGTCCTCGGAGGCTCCGTCGGCGCGAAGTTGCTGGACCTGCCGATAACGTCGGTAACCCGCCATCACCCAGGTCGAAATCATGGCGGGCGGACAGACGACGTCTCGACGGCCGGTACTGCGGGCGGCCTCGGCGTCGACGTAGATCGGGTTGCGGTCGTCGTGCGCCTCGACCCAGTTGCGGATCATCGCCTCGTTGACCGCGTAGCGGGCGACCCGGGCCGGTTCGGCCTCTGCGCCGATGAAATTCGGAAATTGCGTCTGCAGGCTCTGCACTGAAATCCTCCGTGAACGAAAGTTGAGCAAGCGCTTGATTCTGAAGCTAGCATAGGAATCCGGAAGTGGAAACACGCGATCTCACCGACGAATTGGTTCGAGCCGGAGCTATCAGGCAGGATTGCGCTACGTTCGACGCCGGCAGCCCGGCACCCGCGAAACCCTGCCCTGAGCAGGACCGACAACCAGTGGAGATTTCAGTGGCATCACCAGATCGTCGGGAGAAGATCCTGGAGAGCTCAGCCGAGTTGTTCGCCAGGAAGGGTGTCGCCACCACGACCGTTCGCGAGATCGGCGACGCCGCCGGAGTGTTCTCGGGCAGCCTTTACCACTACTTCAAGTCGAAGAATGCGATAGTTGCCGAGCTCATGCGCGGCTTCATCACCGACATTCAGCTCCGCTTCGATCAGGTGGAGCAGACGGCGAACGGCCCCGAGGACGTCCTACGCGGCCTGATCCGCGAGACGCTGATCGTCATCGAACTGCACCCCCACCCGACGGCGATCTACCAGAACGATCGGGCCTACCTACGCGACAACGATCTCCTGCAATCCGTCGACGGGCCTTCCCGCCAGGTCCGCGAGCATTGGATGAAAGCGATTGCCGAAGGTGTCGATCAGGGAATCTTCCGCAAAGACGTGGCCCCGGAGATTTTCTATCGATCGGTACGCGACACCCTGTGGTCGACAACGCATTGGCCGGACCGCCAGAAGTACACCACCGAAGAGTTCGCGGATCTGATGATCACGCTCTTCCTCTCGGGATTCAGGGTCGCCTGACGAGATCCGGCAGATCAATGTGTTTCGGGGTTCGCCCCTGCGGCAACAGGATCGACACTGCGAATACGACCACCGCGCAACCCGCGCACACCAGGTAGGCGACGGAGAATCCGGTCCACGACGTGGAATGTTCCGAACCGCTGATCACGAATGCCGCGAGGATGGTTGCCACCGTCGCGCTGCAGATCGTGCTTCCGGACGTCCGCAGAAGTGAGTTCACCCCGTTGGCTGCCGCCAGTCGCTGACGCGGCACGGCAACCAGAATCAGCAGCGAGAGCGTGCTGTAGACGATGGCGGTCCCGACTGCTGTGATGCCCAGTGCTGCAACCACTCCCCACAGCGGCTTACCTGCAACTGCGTGAATCCCGTACCCGCCGGCGAGGAACACGGCACCGGTCAACATCGCAGTTCGTGAACCGAAGCGGTCGGTGATTCGCACCGCGACCGGTGAGAACAGCACCATCGCGATACTCGCCGGAATCTGGCAGAGCGCTGCTGCGATGATCGACAGGCCGTACCCGGCGCCCGGCCCCTTCATCCCTTGCAGCAGCTGCGTGGTGATCAGCGTGTTCCCGAAGAAGGCGAACCCGACCAGCAGAGCCGCCAGATGCGGGATCAACACCGCACGCTTGACGAGAGCACGGACGTCGACCAGCGGATTGACGTTGCGCCGCTGTTGAATTACCCAGAGTGTGAACAGCACCGCCGACGCGGCCAGCATGGAGATCACCGCTCCGCTGGTCCATCCCCAACTCGATCCCTGGGTGATCGGTACCAGTAGCGCGATCATCGCGGCACTCAAACCGGCAGCCCCGACGCCGTCGAATCTTCCCGACGGATTCGGCTCGGACTCTCGAATGAACAGCACCGCAGCAAGAGTCACGGACAGCCCGATGGCGGTGGTTACCCAGAACAGGACGTGCCAGTTCGAGTACTGCGCGATCATCGCGGAAAACGGTATGCCCAAAGCTGTTCCGACGCCGAGCGTCGAACTCATCATGGCCACTGCGCCGTTGACCTTGTTGCGTGGCAACTCGTCGCGCAGCATGGAGATTCCGATGGGGATGACTGCCGACCCGGCCCCTTGCAACGCTCTCGCGAAGATGAGGACCGCGATGTCCGAGGACAGTGCACACAACATCGAGCCGAGAGTCATCATCGAGAAGGCGACGAGAAGCATCTTCTTCTTGCCGAACATGTCTGCGAGCCGGCCGAAGATGGGAGTGACCACGGCGCCGACCAGCAGCGTGACGGTCACCAACCACGACACGGCCGTGCGCCCGGCACCCGTGAAGTGAGGCAACTCCGGCAGCAGCGGAACGATGACGGTCTGCAGAACTGCCTGGAACACGGCGGCGGCGACAACGATGGGAAACAGGAAGCGGGAGCGCGGCAGCACCGGACTCGTATCGAGGGTGGGGACTGCTGGTGTGCCCGGTGGACGGTCGAGCGTCGTCACCCCACACCGCCTGTTCCCACTAGGTAAATATCCGTTCACCTACATTAGGTGAACGGATGTTTACCAAGCAAGAATTGTGACGCCGCTCACCCGTCGAGGAGCTTTTGGACAAGTGGTGCGTACAGGGCAACCACCTCGTCCTGGGTGCCGGTGGCATGGCCGGCCATCATCCGTCGGCGCATGATCGCCACTCCGACCACCATCGACATCGCCAGTTCCGCGCGCAATCTGGCGTCTGGGCCGGACAGGCGAGCGGCGAGAGTGTCGATCATCTGCGTCGAATAGTTCTCGCGCAGCTTGCGGTTGCTCTCTTCGCTGACACCGCTCATGAACAACAAGCTCATGGACAACGGCTTGTACGACTCCAGCGGCTTGGTGAACAAAGAGACCATGCGTTCGCCCAGCGAGTCGTTCGGTGCGTCGAATACCGTTATCGCCGCCGCGCGGAAGTCGACCAACTCGTCGTACAACTGCTCTTTGGATCCGAAGTACTTGATGATCAGCGGAGCGCTGACTCCCGCGTCTTCGGCAATGTCCTTGAGCGTGATCTCGCGGTACGGCCGAGTCGCAAACGCCTTCCCGGCCGACGCGATGATCTCCGCACGGGTCTGCTCGGACGTACGCCGCACTTGCTGACCTTGCCCCGTGCCGCTCATCAAGCGTTCCGCGACAATTCACGACGGCCGGACAATGCCCGACCCAACGTCAACTCGTCGGCAAATTCGAGATCGCCACCCATCGGAAGGCCCGAAGCCAACCGAGACACCGTCAGCCCCGGGATGTCTCGCATCATGCGAACGAGATACGTAGCTGTCGCCTCGCCCTCGGTATTGGGGTCGGTGGCGATGATGACCTCGGACACGTCGACACCGTCCTCCTGATTTGCGATGCGAGCCAACAACTCCCGGATGCGCAACTGGTCCGGCCCGATCCCCGAGAGCGGATTGAGCGCACCACCGAGCACGTGATAGCGACCCTTGAACTCCCGGGTGCGCTCGACAGCCTGGACGTCCTTCGGCTCCTCTACGACGCAGATCACCGTGCGGTCGCGACGTGCGTCGGCGCAGATGCGGCACTTCTCCTGATCGGACACAGTTCCGCACACCGTGCAGAACTGAACCCCGTCACGGATGCGCTGCAATGCATTCTTCAAACGGTCGATCTCGGGAGGCTCCACGGAAAGCAGGTGAAAAGCGATGCGTTGAGCGCTCTTCGGCCCGACTCCGGGAAGCTTCCCGAGTTCGTCGATCAGATCCTGAACCGGACCTTCGTACACGCGTTCTCGTTTCTAGAAGCCGGGGAGACCGGGAAGGCCTCCGCCGAGTCCGCCGGCCAACGGGCCGAGCTTCTCAGCAGCGACTTCCTGTGCCTTGCGCGAAGC
Source organism: Rhodococcus baikonurensis (assembly GCF_040489275.1). Taxonomy (NCBI): domain Bacteria; kingdom Bacillati; phylum Actinomycetota; class Actinomycetes; order Mycobacteriales; family Nocardiaceae; genus Rhodococcus; species Rhodococcus baikonurensis. The sequence continues at coordinate 132,786 of NZ_JBEUOQ010000010.1, forward strand.
GTCCTCGATCGCGCCGATCACCAGATCCTGCAGCGTCTCGACGTCTTCGGGGTCGACGACCTTGGGGTCGATCTGCAGACCGACAACCTCGCCGGTGCCCTTGACCGTGGCGACAACCAGTCCGCCACCGGCCTGACCGGTCACTTCGGCCTGAGCCATTTCCTGCTGCGCCGCCATCAATTGCTGCTGCATCTGCTGAGCCTGAGCCAACAGAGCAGACATGTCGGGTGCTCCACCTGGTTGCACGAGCGGTCCTTTCTACAGAGTTATCCCCACCAGCGTAGTCGGTGCGCGCTACCGTGAGCGGGTGCGCCGGAACCAGTCAGACACCGTAAAACCGTCAGGTAGGTCAAACATGGCATCACGTGTGTTCCGCTCCACTGCCCTGATTGCCGTGGTCGGGGCCGGGCTTCTGAGCGCTGCGTGCACGATTCCGACTGAGACTGCCGAGGCCACGACCTCGGTCGAGGTGTCTCCGCTCAGCACTGTCGCCGCTGACGTCCCCGCTGCGCTCACCGGCAAGGTCGTCTTCCTCGATCCCGGGCACAGCGGGGCGAACGACGACAGCATCAATACCCAGGTCCCCACGGGCCGCGGCGGCACCAAGAACTGCCAGACCACCGGAACCAACACCGATGCCGGGTTCCCCGAGCACACCTTCAACTGGGAAGTGGCGAGCCTGGTCAAGAGCGAACTCGAAGGCCGAGGCGCCACAGTCGTCCTGAGTCGACCCGATGACGTCAGCGTCGGATCATGCGTCGACGCACGCGCCGAAGCGGCCAATTCCTCCGGCGCCGACGTCGTGGTGAGCATTCACGCGGATGGCGCAGCAGCTGGCGCCGAGGGCTTCCACGTCTGCTACTCCGCTCCCCCGCTGAACACGGTTCAGGCCGGCCCGTCCGTGGCTTTCGCCGAAACCATGCGCGACTCACTCGTCACGGCCGGACTCACCCCGTCGACCTACATCGGTGACGACGGGCTGGCACCACGTGCCGACCTCACTGGCCTCAACCTGTCGCAGCGGCCGTCGATTCTGGTCGAACTCGGCAACATGCGAAATGCCGACGAGGCAGCGCGCATGACGAGCCCGGACGGTCAGCAGGAGTACGCAGCCGCCGTCACCAGCGGAGTCACCGCCTTCCTGACAACCCCCTGACCTCGCTTCTGTGGAGAAATCCCGCTTGTCCACAGGAAAGTCGTCACCGCCCCGGTAGCCCGCTCACCTGGATACGGTTCTGCCATGGGGCCGATACTTCAGGTAGACATTGCTGCGTTGCAGCAACTTTCGGCTGATCTGTCTCGAATTGCGGATCAGATCTCGGGGATCGATTCTGCCGGCCCGATCTTCGAAGCCTCGGCGGCCCTGAACTCGTCCGCCGTCACGGCTGTGTCGATCGGGAATGCAGACGTCATCGCGGACGCGTACCGGCACCTGGCTACGCAGTTGGGACTGATGGCGTCGGGAACCGCTGCCGCAGCAGGTCTGTACGACGCTGCCGAGGCAGAAGTGGTGTCCGAACTGCGCGGAGCCTACTGATGCGGCCCACCGTTTCTCAGCTTCGCGCGTGGTCACCGGAGAGATTGCGCACAAGCGCTTCGGAACTGATCGAAATCGACCGGCAGATCGAAGTTCTCGGCGATGACGCCGGACGCAGCGTCGACGCCGTCCGTGAATTCTGGCAGGGACAAGCGTCGAGCGCGGCGGCAGTGCTGTGGTCTGGCATCTCGCTTTCCTCGTCTCGGCTGTCGATCGCGGTTCGCGTAGTTGCGGATCTGTATGGCGGAGCGGCCAATACGATTGGTGTGGCGCGAAAATCAGTTCTGGATCTGGTCGAGGAGGCGACGCTCGAACACGGCTTGACGGTGTCAGACAGTGGGGCTGTATCGGCACCCGCGCCGAAGCAGCCGTGGAATGTGGCCGACGTCATGCAGGATTCCGAAAACGCCACGACTGCACAGATTTTTCAGCAGAAGATCTCCACTGCGTTGACGTTGCTCGACGACCAAGACAACCGGGCCGCGACTGCTCTGGGTGAGGCATTCCGGGAGATCGGATCACTTTTGGGTAGTCAGCCTGATTCTCTGGGCCGCACAGTCGTCGACATTCTCGACGGGAGGTCGACACTCCCCGGGACACCCGCAGAACTACATCGACTGTGGGAAACACTGAGCCCCGGCGAGAAAGACGCGTTGGCGAGGTGGGATCCGTCCATCGGTAGCCTCGACGGCCTTCCCGCTCTCGACCGGGACTACTACAACCGGCGGTACCTCACTGTGCTCGAGCGGTTGCCGGATCGAACGGTAGCCGCGGGATATGCGGCCGTGCACGGCGAACTTCGACCGGACATGTTCCTTCTCTCGGTCACGGATGGGCACGCCGTCGTGGCAGTCGGTAATCCCGATGCCGCCGACAACGTCGCAACACTGGTTCCCGGAACCGGCTCCGGGCTATCCGGCGTCGGCGGCGATCTGCAACGAACCAAGGCCATGTACGACGCGGCCGTCAGGACGGCACCAACGGAAGCCACATCAGTGATCCTGTGGTCCGGATACGACTCTCCCCCAGGCATTCCCGACGCAGCATCGGATCTCTACGCCAACTCCGCGGCGCCGAGGCTGGACAGTTTTCAAAACGGGCTACGCGCCTCACACGACGGTCCGCCGTCACACAACGTGGTGATCGGTCATTCCTACGGCAGCACCGTCGTCGGTGCTGCGACTACCCGTGGCGCTTCCCTCGACGTCGACGAACTGGTTTTCGTCGCCAGCCCGGGCGTCGATGCCGAGCGCGTGAACGAACTGAGCCTGGACCGCGTCGACGCGGCCGAGGTGGCGCGCCATGTTCATTCGACGACGGCCTTCTGGGATCCGGTCCAATTGATCCCCAAGATCCTCGGAATCCACGGGTTCGACCCCTCGGACCCGGAATTCGGCGCGCAGGTATTCACCGGATCACCCGGAGAGCCTGGGTTCGGAGTTCACAGCGATTACTGGGAAAGCGGAAACCCCGCACTCACCGAATTGGGGCGGATCATTACCGGCCCATGAAAGAAGGCGCCGTACCGGTGAAGGTACGACGCCATCTCGGTGATGCAGGATCAGTCAGACGAGTTCGCGCTTGAGGTTCTCGAGGACCTGGGCCTGGATACGCTGCAGACCCTTCGGAGCGAAGGTGCGCTCGAAGAAACCACCGATACCGGTGGCACCCTGCCACTGGGTGAGCGTCGTCACCGTCGTTCCGGTGCCGTTGGGGGCAACGGTCCAGGTGGTGACGAGACTGGAGTTCGCGTCCTTCTCGGTGATGACGTTGCCGTCGACCGTCACGGTGGCCTTGACGTTGCGCGAGCGCTTTTCCGTCGCCTTCAGCGTCCACTGCGCGACGGTGCCGTCACCCTGGCCGCCTTCGACGACCTTGTAGTCGAGGTACTGCTCGGACAGGATTCGCGGGCGAACCGTCTCGTAGTCCGAGAGCGCCGCGAGCACCTTGTCGGGTGCTGCTGTGACGACTATCGAACTCATTGCATTGACCTGACCCATATGCCCTACGTCTCCTTGCTCGACCAACGCGGCTCGATACCGCGATTGACTACCCGAATCCGCACCTCGAACTGCGCAGATATTCCTTTCCATACTGCCTGCTGCGCCCGGGTATCTCGACCATCTACCCATTCCGTGTGAGCTGGTTCACCACTCGGCGCATTTACCGAGTTCGTTTGCAACAACTCGATCAAATTCGGGCATTAAGACCCCTCCAGATAGCTTGCACACGCAACTACCGATAGCGTCAGGGTGTGACTCTCTCGTTCAATGGGGTAGTTCAGAAGTTAGATCGAATCCGGACAAAGCAAGGCCCGGGTTCCGATGCTGCGCGTGAAATGGGGTTCGAGCAGCACAGAGAAGGCGTCGAACGCCTACTCGCGTCATACCGCGCCATTCCCGCCGATGCTTCTGTACGCCTGGCAAAGAAGACATCCAATTTGTTCCGCGCTCGCGCCAAGACGTCGGCCCCCGGCCTCGACGTCAGCGGTCTGGCCGGTGTCATCGCCGTCGATGCGCAGGCGCGCACAGCCGACGTCGCCGGCATGTGCACGTACGAGGACCTCGTCGACGCGACGCTGCCCTACGGGCTGGCGCCGTTGGTCGTGCCTCAGCTCAAGACCATCACCCTGGGCGGTGCGGTGACAGGCCTGGGCATCGAGTCCACCTCCTTCCGCAACGGCCTGCCGCACGAGTCTGTACTCGAGATCGACGTGCTGACCGGAAGCGGCGAGATCATCACCGCAACACCGGACGGTGAACACGCCGAGTTGTTCTTCGGTTTCCCCAATTCCTACGGCACCCTTGGCTATTCGACGCGATTGAAGATCGCACTCGAGCCTGTGAAGAAGTACGTCGCCTTGCGTCACGTGCGCTTCGATTCGCTGAAGAAGCTCGAAGAAACGATGGACCGCATCGTCACCGAGCGCGAGTACGACGGAATTGCCGTCGACTATCTCGACGGGGTGGTCTTCACCGATTCCGAGAGCTACCTCACCCTCGGCGTGCAGACCGACGAGGAAGGCCCGGTCAGCGACTACACCGATCAGGACATCTTCTACCGGTCGATCCAGCACTCGTCGCTCACCCAGCCCAAGACGGATCGCTTGACCATTCGGGACTACCTGTGGCGCTGGGACACCGACTGGTTCTGGTGCTCACGGGCTTTCGGTGCACAGAACCCGAAGATTCGACGCTTCTGGCCCAAGCAGTACCTGCGCAGCAGCTTCTACTGGAAGCTGATCGCCCTCGACCACAAGTACGACATCGGAGATCGCCTCGAAAAGCGCAAGGGCAAGCCCCCGCGCGAACGCGTCGTCCAGGACGTCGAGGTACCCATCGAACGAACCGCGGACTTCGTCTCGTGGTTCCTCGAGGAAATCCCGATCGAACCACTGTGGTTGTGCCCGTTGCGCCTACGTGAGCCCAGCCCGGCCGCTGCCTCCGCATCGCGGCCGTGGCCCCTCTACCCCCTCGAACCCAAGCGCACCTACGTCAACATCGGCTTCTGGTCTTCGGTGCCGATCGTTCCCGGTGAGCGCGAGGGGGCAGCAAATCGACTGATCGAAGAAAAGGTCAGCGATTTCGACGGACACAAATCGCTCTACTCCGACTCCTACTACTCGAGGGAAGACTTCGAGGAGCTGTACTACGGCGGCGACCGGTACATCGGACTCAAGGAACGCTACGACCCGAAATCCCGTTTATTGGATCTATTCTCTAAGGCGGTGCAACGTAAATGACCACGTTCAAAGACTCCAAAAGCCAGGACAAGCTCTCTATCGCAGAGATTCTCGAGACGCTTTCCGACGGCATGCTGCCGCTTCGATTCACCGCGTACGACGGCAGCACCGCCGGCCCCGAAGATGCCGACTACGGACTGCATCTCAAGTCGACTCGCGGAACCACTTATCTCGCAACGGCGCCCGGCGATCTCGGTATGGCCCGCGCGTACGTCTCCGGCGATCTCGAAGCCGAGGGTGTTCACCCCGGTGATCCGTACGAGATTCTGCGCATCATGGGTGACGAACTCCACCTCAAGCGCCCGTCGGCGCTGACGCTCGCCAGCATCACCCGCTCACTGGGCTGGGATCTGTTGCGGCCCATCGCTCCGCCGCCCCAGGAACACCTTCCTCGCTGGCGTCGCGTTGCAGAAGGCCTGCGTCACTCCAAGACTCGTGACGCCGAAGTCATTCACCACCACTACGACGTCTCCAACACCTTCTACGAGTACGTACTCGGCCCGTCCATGACGTACACCTGCGCCGCCTACGACAATGCGGAGCAGACCCTCGAAGAAGCCCAGGAGAACAAGTACCGGCTGGTCTTCGAGAAGCTCGGACTCCAGAAGGGTGACCGACTTCTCGACATCGGTTGCGGCTGGGGCTCGATGGTCCGCTACGCCGCCCGGCGCGGCGTCAAGGTGATCGGTGTGACTCTCTCACGCGAGCAAGCAGATTGGGCACAGAAGGCCATCGAGGACGAGGGCCTCGCCGATCTCGCCCAGGTCCGTTTCTCCGACTACCGCGACGTAGCCGAGACCGGCTTCGACGCAGTATCGTCCATCGGCCTGACCGAACACATCGGCGTCGGAAACTACCCGGCGTACTTCGAGTTCCTCAAGGGCAAGCTGCGTGAGGGTGGGCGTCTGCTCAACCACTGCATCACCCGTCCGGACAACCGAAGCAGCGCCAAGGCAGGCGGATTCATCGACCGGTACGTCTTCCCCGACGGGGAGCTCACCGGATCGGGTCGCATCATCTCCGAGATCCAGAACGTCGGCCTCGAGGTGCGGCACGAGGAGAACCTGCGCGAGCACTACGCACTGACACTCGCCGGATGGTGCCAGAACCTCGTCGACAACTGGGACGCCTGCGTCGCCGAGGTCGGCGAGGGAACCGCACGCGTCTGGGGCCTGTACATGGCCGGCTCTCGCCTCGGATTCGAGCGCAATGTCGTTCAGCTGCACCAGGTTCTGGCCGTCAAGCTCGGCCCCAAGGGTGAGGCGCATGTGCCGCTTCGTCCGTGGTGGAAGGCCTAGGGAGCTCCGCTCCCTGTGAGTGGTTAAGGAGTCTCTGCACTCCTTAACCACTCACAGGCCCTGCAGGGGTTCTCCCCCGTTCTCTCCCAACCTCCCCGCCGCAAGACCATCTCCACCTCGCGCGCAACCTCGCACGGGGTCTTCACCACCTCGTCGAATCCGTAGACCAACCGCGGACGACCTGCCAGCTCTGCCGCATTGTCACGGCGGCGATCACGGAATGCCACCTCGGCCATGGAATGCGCCCACCGACCGTCGAGACGAACTGTCAACGGCACACCCACTTCGCTGTAATCGCAATCCTCGTACAGCGTGCGACCGTCGACGCGAACCGGTAATTGGCGTCTGGCCGACGGCAACCCGTGTGCCTGCTCCACATCCACCGCATAGTGATATTCGAGAGTCGATTGCACCCCGTCTGCCAACAGCTTCACCGCACTGTCGAGGGCCTTCCGGTATCTACGGGGTGAGCGCTCCTCCATGCGTCGACGGATGTCCGTCAAACGGATGCGGCCGTTGGTGACTGTGGTGATGAGGCAGACATAGGCCTCGCGCGGAGTCGGTTCTGCAACAGCCAGATCGAGAGCCGTATCAGCCTTGCTGGTTCGCGGCATCTGCGCGTCGACACCGATGTGACGATGAGCCCTCGAACGGTGGACCACGACGCCAGGATGGAGGACGGTGCCGATCATGGGTGACGGATGCCGTTCGGCGCCGAGGCCACGAACGAAAGTGGCAGCCTGAGAGATCGCAGACTTCCCGTACGGAACGGTGATATGTACTGGCGCAGTGCTGTCCGGCCGACGCATCGACCATTCCTCAGCGGCAGTGTGATGGCTGAGCATCGACGAACCGCCGCCGTACAGGAGCGCGGCCTCGAGTACTGCATGCCTGGTCAATGGGCCCGTGGTGACGGAGTAGACGCCGTGAAGAACAGTTTGCCAGCGCGCCCGACCTCGACTCGTTGTTTCACGCGGGAGCGAGGAAATCCGATGGCGTGAAGTTGGGTGTGACTGACCAGTCCGTGCTGAGCATCGACGACTGTCTGCAGTTCATCGATTTCTGTATGTGAAGGCATACGCCGAGCCTGCAAAAACATACAGACGGATTTCGCCGAAAAAACCAACCTGTGGATAAAGCTGTGCGCGGTTAGGAAGTGCTGAGACTCCCTAACCGCGCACGGGGGTTATGCCTCCAGCGACGCCGGCGGGGTGAACCGCGGGCCGTACTGCGCAGCGAGTTCCTTTGCGCGAGCGACGAAGCCGGCTGTGCCGCCCTCGTAACCGACGATGAACTGGTGAACGCCACCGGTCCAGGCCGGGAATCCGATGCCCATGATGGAGCCGATGTTGGCGTCCGCCGTGGTGATCAGGACGTTCTCGTCGAAGCACTTCTGCGTCTCGATCGCCTCGATGAACAGCATGCGGTCGATGAGGTCCTGGATCGGGGCGTCGGAGGTTCCGGAGTTGAAGTTCTCGCGGAGTCCGGACCACAGGCCGGTGCGCTTGCCCTCTGCGTAATCGTAGAAGCCCGCTCCACCGAGCTTGCCCTTACGATCGAACTTCTCGACGAGGGTGTTGATGACCTCGCCGGCCGGATCTGCCGGCAGTTCCTTGCCTTCGGCCTTGGCGGCGTCGGCAGATTCCTTGCGGATCTTCTGCATGAGGGTGAGGTTGAGCTCATCCGAAAGCTGAAGCGGCGCAGCCGGGTAACCGGCTTGCATACCGGCCTGCTCGATGGTGGCAGGCTCGACGCCCTCGGCGAGCATGCCGATGGCCTCGTTGATGAAGGTTCCGATGACACGCGAGGTGAAGAAGCCACGCGAGTCGTTGACCACGATCGGCGTCTTACGGATCGCCTGGACGTAGTCGAACACGCGAGCCAGAGTCTCGTCGGAGGTCTTCTCACCGCGGATGATCTCCACCAGCGGCATCTTGTCGACGGGCGAGAAGAAGTGGATGCCGATGAAGTCTTCCTGACGCTTCACGCCGGTGGCGAGACCCGTGATGGGCAGCGTCGAGGTGTTCGAGCCCAGCAGCGCCTTGGGATCGACGATGTCCTCGATCTCCTGGAACACCTTGTGCTTGAGTTCCTGGCTCTCGAAGACGGCTTCGATGACGAAGTCGACGCCGGCGAAATCGGCCGGGTCAGCCGTCGGGGTGATCTTGGCGAGGAGTGCGTCGGACTTCTCCTGCGTGGTCTTGCCGCGCGAGAGTGCCTTGGCCTCAATGCCTTCGGAGTACGCCTTACCCTTGTTGGCGGCCTCGATGGTGACGTCCTTGAGGACGACGTCGAAGCCGGCCTTCGCGGAGACGTACGCGATGCCCGCGCCCATCATGCCTGCGCCGAGGACGCCGACCTTCTTGATGGTGGACTTCTCGATGCCTGCCGGACGTGAACCGCCGCCGTTGATCGACTGCAGGTCGAAGAAGAACGCCTGAATCATGTTCTTCGCGACGCGGCCGGTCACCAGCGAGGTGAAGTAGCGAGCCTCGATGAGCAGCGCATTGTCGATGTCGACCTGCGAGCCTTCGACGGCTGCAGCCATGATGGCGCGCGGAGCCGGCATCGGAGCACCCTTGAGCTGCTTGCGCAGGTTCGCGGGGAACGCCGGAAGGTTGGCAGCGAATGCCGGGGTGGACGGGGTTCCGCCAGGGATCTTGTAGCCCTTGACATCCCACGGCTGAACGCCGCCTTCGGGGTTGGCCTTGATCCATGCCTTCGCAGCCGGAACCAGTTCCTCCACCGAGCCGACGACCTCGTCGATGAGGCCGACTTCCTTGGCCTGAACGGGTCCGCGCTGCTGTCCCTGGAGCAGGACGCCCATGAGCGCGTTCTGCAGACCGAGCATCCGCACGGTACGCACGACGCCACCGCCACCCGGCAGCAGGCCGAGGGTGACCTCGGGCAGGCCGATCTTGACGCCCTTGACGTCTGCCGCGATGCGATGGTGGGTCGCGAGAGCGATCTCGAGGCCGCCACCGAGTGCCGCGCCGTTGATCGCGGCGACTACCGGCTTGCCGAGAGTTTCGAGGCGACGCAGGTCAGCCTTGATCTCGACGCTGTGGTTGTAGATCTCCTCGGCCTGCTCGGGTCCGACCTTGATCATGTTCTTGAGGTCGCCACCGGCGAAGAAGGTCTTCTTGCCGGAGGTGATGACGGCACCGGTGATGGAGTCCTTCTCGGCGACCAGACGGTCGACGGTGGCCTTCATCGACGCGATGTACGCGTCGTTCATGGTGTTTGCGCCCTGGTTGGGGTCGTTGATGGTGAGCACGACGATGCCGTCGGCGTCCTGGTCCCAGTTGATGATGTTCTGATCAGTCACTTTGCTTGACTCCTGGTAAGCCTCGTTGGAAGGACGGACGCCGCGTCAGACGCGCTCGATGATGGTGGCAACGCCCATACCGCCGCCGATGCACAGGGTGATGAGGGCGCGCTTGCCGCCACGACGCTCGAGCTCGTCGACCATCGTTCCGGTGATCATCGCGCCGGTGGCACCGAGCGGGTGACCCATGGCGATCGCGCCACCGTTGACGTTGAGCTTCTCGTCCGGAATGTTCAGGTCCTTCTGGAACTTCAGGACGACGGAAGCGAATGCCTCGTTGATCTCGAAGAGGTCGATGTCGTCGACCGTCAGGCCGGCAGCTGCCAGAACCTTCTTCGACGCCGGCGTCGGGCCGGTGAGCATGATGGTGGAGTCGGCGCCGCTGGTGGCGGTGGCGACGACGCGAGCGCGCGGCGTCAGACCCATGTCCTTGCCGGCCTGCTCGCTACCGACGAGCACGAGGGCAGCGCCGTCGACGATTCCCGAGCTGTTGCCACCGTGGTGAACGTGGTTGATCTTCTCGACCCAGTGGTACTTCTGCAGCGATACGGCGTCGAATCCGCCGATTTCACCGATCACACCGAACGCGGGAGCCAAGCCGGCGAGGTTCTCTGCCGTGGTGCCCGGACGCATGTGCTCGTCGTTGTCGAGGATGGTGATGCCGTTGATGTCCTTGACCGGCACTACCGACTTGGCGAAGTATCCGCCGGTCCACGCCTTGGCGGCGAGGTCCTGCGAGCGCACGGCGTATGCGTCGACGTCGTCACGCGAGAAGCCCTCGATGGTGGCGATGAGGTCTGCGCCGACGCCCTGCGGCACGAAGTAGTTGTCGTAGTTGGTGGCGGGGTCGAGCGCCCACGGTCCACCGTCGGATCCCATCGGAACGCGGGACATCGACTCGACGCCACCGGCGATCACCAGTTCGTCCCAGCCGGACCGAACCTTCTGAGCAGCCATGTTCACGGCTTCGAGGCCGGAAGCGCAGAAACGGTTGAGCTGAACGCCACCGACGGTGTCGGGCAGTCCTGCATCGTTGACTGCAACGCGGGCGATGTCCATTCCCTGATCGCCAACGGGGGTGACGACGCCCAGGATGAGGTCGGAGATCCGGTCCTCGTCGAGGTCGGGAAAGCGCACGCGCAGTTCCTGGATCAGACCCGTGACCAGCGAGATCGGCTTGACCGAGTGCAACGACCCGGTCTTCTTGCCGCGGCCTCGCGGGGTACGGATGGCTTCATAAATGAATGCCTCTGTGGTCACTGTGAGGTGTTCCTTCCGTGTAATTCGTCGAACCGGTCTGCAGATCGTCCGCGCCGCCTTCGGTGGTGGCGCATGGCCGAGGTACAGACCTCAGCCCTTTCACTGTAGAACGTGTTCCAAATTCATGGGAAGGACCGAAGCGATCCTGCTAGGTGACCGAGGTGATCCGACGTGCGTGCGCCTGCCCGCTCCTGTTCATTTCACGAGCGTCTTCGGAAGCGCTCACGGCACGATGCGATAGGGCAACATCATGTCGTGATCTTCGTGATCGAGCAGGTGGCAGTGCCACACGTACCCCTGGAGTCGACCAGGGTCACTCATACCGTGGTGCCCGTTTCCCTGATGCGCCTGATCGCCGCCCGTCATCGCACCGCCCGTCATCGCACCGCCCGTCATGACAGCCTTCGGTAGTCGATCGAACATCGCGTCGGGATCGAAACCCAACTCGGCCACACACAATTCAGCTTTGCCGGGCCGAGCAAGTGCGCTTTCGGCACGTGCGCGCACAAGGGAACGGCACTTATAACAATTCGTTCACACAGTGGTGCTGCGACATTCCGACAGCTGTTTCACGCACACAGGCCAAGGGGGCAACTCAGCTTTCGAGGCGGCGAGCTCCGAGGACGTCCTTGAGGAGTTCCTTTGCAACATCCTCGGGATCACGTCTGGCAGTCGGATCAGCGGGCTCAGCAGCTTCCGCGAACATCTCGTCCTCGTCCTCCGGCGTTGCAGGCGGAGGAGTTGCCTCGTAGTCGACCTCCGGAGCAGGGGCCGGTCCAGGGTCTTCCGGATAGTCGGGGGCCTCGGGCGGCGGAATGTCGTCCGAATCCCCGCGCTGGGGCTGCGGAGCCTTGGGCTGCTGCGCTGCGCGCTCCTGGCTGGGGCGAGAGAATCGCGGCGCAGCGGCAGGGCGGCTCGGAGCTTCGGACGACTTGGGAGCACTCGACGCGGCCGGCGCCGTAGGTGCACCTTCTTGATACTCGACTTGCCAAGTGCCACCGAACATCTCGGCAAGGACCTCGCAGATGACCGCCGCGTTGTGCGGCTGTGTCACACGAGCACCCAGGACCGGCGAGCCGTGAGCGATGACCACGACATGTCCACGCACATCGTGAACCGTCGCCGCGGACAGCATGGCCGGAAGAACCTTGTTTCGTTCACCGACCTTGTTGCGCAAGGTGTTCCACGATTCACGGAGAGTCTCGACTCTGGGGCCTGCCGAGACCGGCGCAGCTTCTGCAGCCGCCGGCTCCTCGTACTCGGGCTCGGGCTCGTAGTCCGGTTCTGGCTCCGAGAGTCCGATGGGCTCTTCCGCTTCGGCCGGAGCAGGAACCGGTGGTTCAACTACTGGAGCTTCAACGACTGGAGCTTCAACTATTGGAGCCTCGGCAGCCGGAGCTTCAACCACTGGAGCTTCGGCAACTGGCGGATCGACGATCTCGACCGTGGGAGGCTCGACGACGGGAACTGCCGCTACCGGAGTTTCGACGACAGGAGCCTCCACAACCGGCGGCGTCGCCGCTGGCGCAGGTGCCGCTGGTTCCGGCCGTGCCTCAGGCTCGGCCTTGCGTTGCGAGGGCCGTTGGAACTTGGAAGCAATCTCCGGTTCGAGCGGCGGCACGGTCGGTGCCGGCGCTGCTGCCGCGCGAGGGGCGGCGGCAGCCGCAACTCCAGCAGCCGGAATACCTTGTTCCAGGCGCTCGAGCCGCTGCAACACGGCCGACTCGGTGTCGGAGGCCGAAGGGAGCAGCATTCTCGCGCACATCACTTCGAGCAGCAGCCGCGGCGCCGTTGCCCCTCGCATTTCGCTGAGACCAGCGTGGACGGTTTCGGCGAAGCGGGTGAGCGTGGCGGGACCAACCCGTTGAATCTGCTCACGCATCGTGACCAGCTCGGCCTCTGGCGCGTCGACCAACCCGCGTTCGCTGGCGTCGGTGACGGCCTGCATCAAGATCAGATCACGCAGACGTTCGAGGAGATCGAGCGCGAATCTGCGTGGGTCGTGACCGGCGTCCATCACGCGATCGACAGTGCCGAACAAGGCGGCACCGTCACTGGCGGAGAGAGCGTCGACTGCTTCGTCGATGAGCGCGACGTCGGTGACCCCGAGAAGAGAGAGCGCTCGTGGATACGTGACGCCTTCTTCGCCGGCTCCCGCGAGCAGCTGATCGAGGACACTCAACGAGTCACGAGGCGAACCGCCGCCAGCCTTGATGACCAGCGGGTACACAGCGGGCTCGACCGGTACCCCTTCCTGGGCGCAGATCTTTTCCAGGAGTCCGCGCATGGTCGACGGCGCCAACAGGCGGAACGGGTAGTGGTGTGTACGCGAACGAATGGTCGGGAGAACCTTCTCCGGTTCCGTCGTCGCAAAGATGAAGATGAGGTGCTCCGGCGGCTCTTCGACGATCTTGAGCAGCGCGTTGAAGCCCGCCGCCGTCACCATGTGTGCCTCGTCGATGATGAAGACGCGGTAGCGAGAAGCGGCGGGTGCGTGGAACGCCTTGTCTCGGAGTTCTCGGGTGTCGTCGACGCCGCCGTGACTTGCGGCGTCGAGTTCCGTCACGTCCAGGTTGCCTGTGCCGCCCGGGCCCAGCGAAACGCACGAGTCGCACACGTCGCACGGCGTCGACGTCGGTCCCTGCTCACAGTTCAGCGAACGCGCCAGGATTCGCGCCGACGACGTCTTTCCACAGCCGCGCGGGCCGGAAAACAGGTAGGCATGGTTGATGCGTCCGGTGTCGAGGGCCGTGCTGAGCGGTGCGGTGACATGCTCCTGCCCCACCACCTCGGCGAAGGACGCGGGTCGATACTTCCGGTACAGGGCCACGCGCAAAGACTACCGGCGACCCACGACAGGTGGTCCGGTGCGGGTGCACCGTCGACTTCTCCCGAAACATGTTCGCAACACAATCGCAGTGCGGAGGAAACCGCGCGCACTCATCGTGGGTTCCGTGCACGCGGGCTGGTCCGCGTGCGTGAGGAGAAGACTGTGCCCGCCACCATCGATGCCGGAGCAACTGCCTGGTTGCTCGTCAGTACTGCACTGGTACTTCTGATGACGCCAGGACTCGCGCTGTTCTACGGCGGCATGGTCCGCTCGACGGGCGTACTCAACATGATCATGATGAGCTTCGTCTCCATCGCACTCGTCACGGTTGCGTGGTTGTTCGTGGGCTACAGCCTCGTGTTCGGCGACGATCACGGTGGCATCATCGGCGGACTCGAGCACATCGGCATGGCGGGCATCGACCCCTCGACCGTGCACGGGAACGTTCCGGAAGTGTTGTTCGCAACCTTCCAATTGACGTTCGCAATCCTTACTGCAGCACTCATCAGTGGTGCGATCGCCGACCGCGCGAAGTTCTCCGCTTGGATGATCTTCGTCCCCATCTGGTCCTTGCTCGTCTATGTCCCCGTCGCTCACTGGGTGTGGAATCCGCAGGGATGGCTCGCCCAGATGGGCGCACTCGACTACGCCGGTGGCCTCGTGGTCGAAATCGTGTCCGGAGCGTCTGGCCTGGCATTGGCGCTGGTCCTCGGCCAGCGAATGGGTTTCAAGGCCGAGTCGATGCGTCCGCACAATCTGCCGTTCGTCCTGCTCGGTGTCGGACTGCTGTGGTTCGGTTGGTTCGGATTCAACGCCGGGTCGGCACTTGCGGCCGACGGTATGGCCTCGCAGATCTTCCTCAACACCCTCGTCGCCGGCTGCACCGGACTCCTCGGCTGGCTGTTCGTCGAGCAGAACCGTGACGGACACCCCACCACATTCGGCGCGGCTTCGGGCGTCGTCGCCGGTCTGGTCGCGATCACCCCGTCGTGCGGAACGGTGAACATGTTCGGTGCGCTCGTCATCGGTCTGATCGCCGGCATCGTCTGCTCGTACGCCGTGGGATGGAAGCACAAGCTCGGCTACGACGACTCCCTCGACGTCGTCGGCGTGCACCTCGTCGGTGGAATCGTCGGCTCGTTGCTGATCGGACTCCTCGCGACGGCCGTGATGACGGGCGGTCCGGAAGGTTTGTTCTTCGGCGGTGGATTCGCGCAGTTGGGCAAGCAGTTCGTCGGTGTCGTCGTGGTCGCGCTCTATGCCTTCGGTGTGACCTACGGTCTCGGAAAGCTCATCGACAAGACCTTCGGCTTCCGTATTTCGCGTGAAGACGAGGCCCGCGGAATCGACGTTGCACTGCACGCGGAGTCGGCCTACGAGCACGGAGTCCTCGGCCACGGTCCGATCGGTGGACAGAACCCCAGCCCGTTCCTCCAGCGTCAGCGTGAGGAACGGGAGAACCGCGAGCGGGACTGACCGCCCTCACCGGTTCGCGATTTCCTCCATCAGGATCGGAACGCCGACATTGCAGGAATGAATCCCGACGACGGTGGTCAGTTTCAGCACCTCGAGAATCTCCTTCGGGGTCACTCCCATGTCGAGCGCGGCGCGAATATGGCGTCGTACGCCGGGCGCGTACATGTGTGTGCTCGCCGCATCGACGGCTATGCACAGCAACTGGATCACCTGAGGTGACAGCACCCCACTGTTCCAGGGCTGCATCGCTGTCGTCATGTACAGCTCGGTCCACTCGGGATCCAGCTCCGAAAGGCCGTCCCACAACGGATTCCAGCCACCCGAATCCTTCATGGCCTGGGTGACGGGAAATGCTTCACTTGCTCGAACGTCAGTCATCGATCTCCTCCGGCCATCGAAAATTCTTGATTCAGTTCGCGTTTGAGAATCTTTCCGGTTGCCGTCATCGGCAGCGACGGCACGAACTCGATGCGGCGCGGATATTTGTAGGCGGCCATCTGTTCCCGCGACCATTCCACGAGATCCGATTCGGAGATCTCTTCACTCGGCTCTCGGATCACGAACGCGACAACTTCTTCGCCGAGGCTCGTGTCCGGCACCCCGACGACAGCGACGAGTGAGACGGCTGGGTGAGTGAGCAGAACCTCTTCGATTTCGCGTGGGTAGACGTTGAATCCGCCCCGCACGATCATGTCCTTCGCACGATCGACAATGTAGTAACTTCCGTCGGTATCGACCCGTGCCAAATCCCCGGTGCGAAACCATCCGTCGCACATGACTTCCGCCGTCGCATCGGGTCGGTTGAAATAGCCCTTCATGACGTTGTGCCCGCGAATGGCCAACTCGCCCACTTCATCGGGGCCGGTGATCGTGCTCCAGGAGTCATCGACAAGCCTCGCTTCGACACCCCAGATCGGCACGCCGATCGAACCGGGCCGGGGGTCACTCTCGGGGTCACTGAACAAGGCCAGCGGAGAGGTCTCGGACAAGCCGTATCCTTCGAGAATCTGAACACCGAAGCGTTCCTTGAACTGTGTCAAGATTTCGACGGGAAGCGCTGCGCCACCGGAGATCGCGCACCGCATGTTCTGCGCAACGGTCTCGACATCCACCCCGGATTCCACTACCTCGTCCAGCACGCCGAGCAGTCCCCAGTACATGGTCGGGACGCCCGCGAAGACCGAGATCTTTTCGCGTTCCATGATCTCGAGTGCCGCGGTCGCATCGAAGCGCGGCATCAACACCAAGGTGGCACCGACGCAGATTCCCGCATTCATGGTCACTGTCTGGCCGAACGAGTGGAACAACGGCAAGGTCAGGAGATATCGCTCATGCCTGGACGGAACGCTCTCGAACAACCGGTTGGTCGACAGTGCGTTCAAGACCATGTTGGAGTGAGTGAGTTCGGCGCCCTTGGGCTTTCCGGTCGTGCCGCTGGTGTAGAGAATGACCGCGGTATCCGTCGGTTCACGAACAACCGCGGCTGCAGGCGTTTCCGTGCCGGACACGGATGCCAGTGCTTCGCCTAGTGTCTCGACTCCGAGGATCGACGACGGTGCACCCGACTCGGCACTGATCACGATCAAGGACGAACATCTCTCGCTCTGCTCGAACCCGGCGATGGCGTACTCGGCGATCGGCAATTCGGGACTTCCCTCGAAACAGAAGTACAGCTTCGCTTCCGAATCAGCCAGGTGATAGGCGATTTCGCGTCCCTTGAGCAGAATGTTCAGAGGAACGACGACGCCACCGGCCTTGAGAATGCCGTAGTAGACGATCGGGAACTCGAGGACGTTCGGGCAGGACAACGCCACCTTGTCACCTGGCTCGACACCCCGCGAGACGAGCAGATGGGCAATGCGATTCGAGTAGGCGTCGAACTGCGCATACGTCTGCCTCGCTTTCCCGAGCACCAGCGCGTCCCGTTCCGGGTATCGCCGGGCCGAGTCTTCCAGCAGAGTCGCAAGGTCAAGCATGACTGTGGTCCTCCTGCTCCACGGGATCCACTAGCGACGTCGACTCGAGCAGTTCCCACACCAACGATTCCGCCCGCGGCCAATACCCGTATCCGGATGCCGGATTGAGATGTCCGACCTCACCCAGATCCAGCAACCGACTCCCCCATCCTTCAGCCAAACCCACAACTCGGCGATACCCGGCGAGCGGATCGTTCCGGCTCGCCGCGACCGTGCTCGGAAAAGGCAGACGCTGACGCGGTATCGGTAGCCACCCGTTCCGGTCGAGCTCCTCGAGCGACGGATAGGACTCGGGCAGCGGAAGTTCGAGATCCGCCGGCGTGACCAGAAGTGCGCCGGCAATCTCTCGATAATGCGCCCTCGCCCAGTGAGCAACGGTCATGACTCCGGCGCTGTGCGCGATAAGGACCACCGGCCCGCCAACACTTGTCAGCACCTCGTCCAACGCCGCAACCCTTGCATCGCGGCTGAGCTTGTCGGTCTCGAGGGGAGGAACCGTCAGAACGTTGTCGAGCCTGCGCGCGAGGTGAGTCTGCCAATGATCCTCGACATGATCCCGCAGACCGGGAACCATTACTACCGTGGTTGATTCATTCATCATGAACTCCGAACGTCTGTTACTTCAGTGGCGCCGAGGCTTTCGGGCCCCTTCTGCAATGTCGCCAGCCGCCTCATTCCCGCCGGGTAGGCTCGCTTGCCCGCAATCAGTGCGAGGGCCGCGACGACATAGACGAAGGGTGAAAGCTGGAGCGCGCCGAGGAGGCCCAGGTGGTCGGCGAGAATGCCGACCACGAAGGGACCGAGAGCCAGTCCCAGAAGGTTGTTGGCAACGGTGAGCGTGCCCATAGCCGACGCTCGAATCGAATGATGGGTGAGGTTCGCGACCATCGCCGCTGTCGGCCCCGACGAACCGGCGGAGAAGAACGCACCGATACCGAGCAACACGAGTTGCGCTGTCCCCGTGCCCAACCGGAGCCCGATACTCAGCGTAACCAATGAGATGGCGCAATAGACGATGGCGGTGGTCCATTTCCGCGCCGAATCGTCGCGGCTGAATCTGTCTGTGATGAAACCGCAGACCACCATCCCGCTCCCGACCAGGAGGACGAACACGGAAGCCGTGACGCCGGCCTTGTCCGGGGCCAAATCGTAGTAGCGATTGAAGAAGCTCGGCAACCACGCCAGAAGTACAGCGGCGGTGAACATCTGGAGACCGCCACCGATGTAGGCGAACAACACGGCCGGATTGGTGAACAGCGATGACACCGGCGCCCGGAAACCGTCGTGTCTCGCCACTTCCCCGGCAGCATCCGGAGCGGCCTCGACGGCATAGGCAGTGAGTTTCTTCTCGGTGACGAGTGCACGGAAGAGTGCAACCAGGATCAGTCCGAAGATCGCCATGGCAGCAAAAGACCACCGCCAACTGAACTGAACTGCGATGAACCCGCCGATTGCCACACCGATGACCGAACCGAACGATCCACCCGCCATGAAGGCACCGGCAAGAGCTGCGTGCACGCGGGGCGCAAATACGCTGAGCACCACGGCGATACCCACACTGCCGTACGCCGCTTCACCGACACCGACCAGGAACCGGGCGCCCAACATCTGCTCGTAGGTCTGAGCAATTGCGCACAGCAACGTCGCGACACTCCACAACACCGCCATCAAGATCAAGCTCTTGACGCGGCCCCAGCGGTCCGCGAGCAGCGACAACGGGAACGTCAACAGCCCGACCATCAATGCCACCACGCTGCTCAGGGAGGCAAGGTGCGAGTCGGAAAGATCCCAGTCCGCTTTCAGTATCGGGAAGACCGCACTGAGCACCTGCCGCGACATGTAGTCCGAGAGCAGAAGACCGAAGGCCAGGGCGAAAACGATCCACGGGTAGAACTTTCGTCGTCCACCGATTCCGAGGGCGGTGTCCACACGTGACGTGGCGGGAGCTTGCAATCCCATGACTCTCCTAGGAGTACTCGAGGTAGACGGGGCTACGGGGGTACGAAACCGATGCGGTTCGTACCCCCGGAACTGTTGTACGAGAGGGGGCGAACTCAGGCGTGCTGCGTGAATCCCAGCTGGCCGATACGGCGGTTGGGTGCATAACCCAGCTTCGCCAACGTCTCGTCGGTGTTGCCATACGTCTCACCGATCCGGTAGATGTCCCGAGCTTCCTTCGCGGTCGCCACCTCACGGCCCAATTCGCCTGCAATGCGCACCAACTGCTCGATCTGCTGCACCGATGTCATCTTCTCGCCCTTGCGGCCCCAGATGGTGTCCTCGTTGCCACAACGAGCGTGCAGGCCCATCGCGATCGCCATCGTGTTCACCGGCAGGACGCTACGCATCAGCGTTTCCAGCGTCAGGCAGGCACCGTCGGGAACCCGCTGGACGAAGTTCATCATGTTGTACGGGTTGGGGCCGTCGAAGCCGCCGCCGATTGCCACCCAGGTGAGGTTGACCGGGCCGGTGTAGATGCCGCGTCGGATCAACCGCTCCACCGTTTCGAGCTGCGGAATGCTCGACAACTGGAAGTGCGGCTGGATTCCGGCGGCCTGCAGCCGTCGCAGGTGCTCTGCCACCCACTCCGGACCGGCGGGCACGGTCATTTCCCGATACGTGTCCGCCAATTCCGGACGTTGCATCGACGTACCTGCGATGTCGTCGTCGGTCATCAGTTCCATGATGTTCATCTGGCTGGTGTTGATCGCGATCGTCACCTGATCGGGAGCCGGCTCCAATTCCGCAAGCATGTGGCGCACGTCGTCGGACAACCACTTCGCATCGGCGCCTTCCCCCTCCGGAGCAAACGAAATCGAGCCGCCGACCTGCAGAATCATCTCGGGAACGGCCTCACGCAGGCGGCCGAGAAGCTCGTTGAACTTCGACAGACGCTTCGAGCCCTTGCCGTCGAGTTCACGCACGTGGATGTGGAGAACGGTGGCACCGGCGTTGAAGCAGTCGACGGCTTGCTGGACGTGCTCGTCCATCGACAGCGGTAGGTCTTCCGCAAAATCGTCCGGCTCCCATTCCGGTCCGTAGGGAGCAACGGTGATGACAAGCTTGTCCTGGGTTTCGGGGAACAGTGAATCGTCGTGGAAATGCATAGCGTGACTCCGATCGAGTGAATGAATTTTCTTCAGGGCTGAAAAGAGAGATCAGAACGGTGCGTCGCCGACGATTCCGGCGCGCTCCATCTTTCGAACAGCAGGCCAGTAGTCCTGCACCGCGTAGTGCTGTGTCGAACGGTTGTCCCAGATCGCGACGCTGTTCTCGGTCCAGCGCCACCGAACCTGGTACTCGGGAATCTGAGCCTGGCTCGCCAGGTAGGTGAGCAGATTCCCGGCGCCGGGGGCGTAATCGATTCCGTAGCGGACGTTCTCGGGCGTGTGATAGTTCACGAGGTGTGTGGCGAAGGAATTGACGAAGAGAATCTTCTCGCCGGTCTCCGGATGTGTTCGTACCACGGGGTGTTCGGCGTCGGGAAAGCGTTCCTTCAGCTGGTGTCGCTGATCGATCGGCATCCGAGCGCCGAAGGTCGACTCGATACTGTGCCTGGCACGCAGATCCTTGATCTGGTCCTTGACCCGCGCCGACAGATTCTCGTAGGCGAGTGCCATGTTCACCCAAATCGTGTCGCCGCCGACAGGAGGTGTTTCCACACAACGCAATACACATCCCATGGGCGGGTTGACGCGCCAGGTGGCGTCGCAGTGATACGCATTCTCGAAGTGCTCCGGCGGGCTGTCCAGGTCTTTGTAGATGCGGACCAGACCTGGGTGGTCGGGGTCGCTGCCCAGGGCCGGATGATCCTCGAGTTCACCGAATCGCTGGGCAAGTTCGACGTGCTCGGCTCTGGAGAAGTTCTGGTCACGAAAGAACAGAACCTTGTGTTCGAGCAACAATCCCTTGATTTTGGCAAAGAGTGCATCATCTCGCGCGACCTCGCCGAGATCCACCCCGGACAACTCTGCCCCGATCGAACAGGTCAATTTCTCGACGCGGATCGTACTCGTCGACGAGGGAAGGTTTTCTGTCAGCGTTGCGGTGTTGGTCATGACAATTCCTCTGGGAAGTGCTGTTTCGGTTCAGACGGAGAAGACGGAGGAACCGATACTGCGACCGGACTCCATGTCGTGGTGCGCACGCACCGCATCTTCGAGGGGGTATCGCTGGTTGATCTCGATCTTGATTCGCCCGGACTCGACGTGGGAGAACAGTTCTCCCGCCAGTTCGGCACGTTCTTCGGGATCCGCGATGTAATCGGCAAGAGCCGGACGTGTGAGGAAAAGAGATCCCTTGACTGCCAACTGCATTGCCTGAATCGGCGGAGTCGGTCCGGAGGCCGTTCCGAAGCACACCAGCAGCCCGCGCCTGGCAAGGCAATCGAGTGAGATGTCGAAGGTGGATTGCCCGATACTGTCGTAGACAACCGGCACGCCGACGCCCCCGGTGATCTCCTTGACACGTGCGACGACGTCCTCGCGGGTGTAGATGACGACTTCATCGCACCCGTGCGCTCGGGCGACGCTCGCCTTCTCGTCGCTCGACACCGTGCCGATCACTTTGATTCCCAACAGTTTTGCCCACTGGGTGAAGATCAGTCCGACACCACCGGCCGCAGCATGCAGCAACACGGTGTCCCCCGCTTTCAACGGGTAGATGCGCCGCAGAAGGTATGCGGCAGTCAACCCTCGCATGGTCATGGCGGCCGCGGTGTCGAAGGCAATGCCGTCGGGAAGCGCGATCAGGTCGGACGACGCCATGATCCGCTCGGTGGCGTACGCACCCAGCGGACTGCCGGTGTAGGTCACGCGGTCCCCCACTGCAAAATCGACGACTCCCTCGCCGATCTCTTCGACCACGCCGGCACCCTCAACGCCCATCCCGGCAGGCAATTGCGCAGGGTAGAGGCCGCTTCGAAAGTAGGTGTCGGCGAAGTTCAACCCCACCGCTTCATGGCGAACTCGAACCTCTCCGACGCCCGGTCGTCCTACCTCGATCTCTTCCCAACGCATGACGGACGGTGTGCCGATCTCGTGGAACCGAATGGCGTTTGCCATCGATGCTCTCCAATTCTGTGGGCGGACTCGACTCGATTGCGGTCGAGCTGCATTCGTACGCAACAACTTCCAGAAGTCGGTGCTCGACTTCGCGGTCGTGCCGAACTGATGTGAACAAAACTATGTGAGATCCGGCTCACATGCTTAACTTGACGAGACACGCAACACAACATTTCGGGACATCGAGTAAAGGAGGCCCCATGAAGCCACTCGCCCGTTACGCATCACTGAACCGCTACGTCGACCTGTGCCGAACAGTGGACGTCGACGCTGTGGCCCTGATGAGAAGTGTCGGCCTGAGCCCGGCAAGTCTGGCGAACCCGGACCAATGGGTACCGGCCGCCTCCATCGCATCGCTCCTGGAGCGATCGGCAGCGGAGTCCGGACACGAAGACTTCGGGCTTCTACTCGCCGGCCTGCGTCGACTGTCCAATCTCGGTCCCCTCAGCTTGGTCATCAGGGAAGAACCAGACGTCAGGAGCGCACTCGACGTGTTGATGCGATACGAGCACACGTACAACGAGTCATTGCGCATCCGATTGAACGAGGTCAACGGACTCGCCACCCTGCGAATCTCGCTCGAGGTCGGCGAGCCGGTCGACACCAGACAGAGCGTCGAACTCGCAGTCGGCGCGACGCTGCAGATCCTGCGAAGTTTTCTGGGTTCTCGATGGCATCCGGTCAGCGTGGGATTAACGCACAATGCCCCGAAAGATACGAGCACGCATCGACGAATCCTCGGCGACACCGTGGAATTCGATCACGAATTCACCGGAATCGTTTTCTTCGCCGCCGACCTGGATGCGGCAAACCAACTGTCCGACGAGTTGCTCCGGCCGTACGCTCGCCAGTTCCTCGACTCACTTCCCGCATCGGAAACCTCCGACACACTCAGCCGCACCAAGGAATTGATCGAAGTTCTGCTTCCGACCGGCCGCTGCTCGGTCGAGCAGGTAGCACGAAGCCTCGGATTCGACCGGCGGACACTGCACCGCCATCTCGCCGAATCCGGAGATACGTTCACTGCCGTTCTCAATTCGGTCCGAAGCACCCTCGCGGAACGATTTGTCGCCAACCCTCGCTATTCTTTGACCGAAGTGGCGGTACACCTGGGGTTTTCGACGCAGGGTAGCTTCTCGCGCTGGTTTCGCACTCAGTTCTCGATGAGCCCGAGCGCGTGGCGGGCTCAACGCTCGATCAGCTGACCAGCACGACTCCGACGTAGGCGATCGTCGCCACCCACACGGTGGAAATCGCGGCCAGCACGAATGGTCGGGCACCCACGCCACGAATGACGCTCAACCGCACTCCCAACCCGAGAGCGAACATCGCAGCAGCCAACAGCGCCGTCTGCACAGTCTTCGCCAATCCGAGAAACTCATTCGGCAATATTCCGGTGGAGCGCAAACCCATGCAACCGATGAATGCCACAACGAACAACGGAATCAGCGGGGGACGCTTGGTGGCAGTGTTGTCGACCATCGTGCGTTGCCGGATACTCAGAAACGCCATGACCGGCGCCAGCATCAACACGCGCGCAAGTTTCACGACGGTCGCGACACCCAACGCGGTGGCGCCGAGAGCGCTGCCTGAAGCCACTACTTGCGCGACTTCATGGATCGACCCACCGGCCCACATGCCTGCGCCAATCTCGCTCATACCGAAAGCATTGGCCAACAATGGGATTGTCGGAATCATCAGAGTTCCGAAGATCACCACCAACGCTACGGCGGTCAGCAACTCTTCCTCCCGCGCATTCACAACACCGTCTGCCGCAGCCACAGCGGCAGCGCCACAGATCGAGAAGCCGCAGGCAATCAGAATCCTCTGCGACCAACTCAATCCCAGAAGCTTTCCGGCATACATGGTCCCGGCGATACCGAGGAACACTATCGCCACCACAACCGCGATCACTCCCCAACCCAAACCGATGATGTCGGAGAACATCAATTGCAGCCCGAGCAGAGCGATCCCCACCCGAAGTAGTCGTTTCGCCGAGAATGCCAGACCAGGTTGGAGTTTTGCCGGCAAGGCAACGGTATTCGCCAACACCGCACCCGCGACAATCGCAATCAGCAGCGGACTCACGGCGGAGGTGAACCGACCGGCTACCAGTGCGACCGCAGCCCCCAAGGCGCACAACGCAACTCCGGGCGTCAATGCGGCGAGGTTCGACCACCGTCGCACTTCTGACGAAGGGGCGACTGCGGGTTTCTCGGCCACGGACTTCACATCACGGTTCACCCATCCAGAGTCCTTCAGCCATCATCGTCCCGGTAGGGCGATTTCTACCATCACGGCATATCAGATCGATATGGAAAGGGTGCTGGGTATAGCCTGTCTGCATGACCAGAAGGTGGCCCGACCTCACCACTCTCGAGCTACTTGTCGGTATCGACGATCATGGAAGCCTCAGTGCTGCAAGCCGTCTGGCTCACATCGCACAGCCGAATGCCAGCCGCGCCGTCAAAGCCCTCGAGCGGCAGCTCGGGATGCCACTCATACACCGAAAGTCGACGGGGGCAACCTTGACTCCGCAGGGGACCGTCATCGTCCACTGGGCGCGCCGCGTCCTCGCCAACTCGAGGCAGCTTCTCGACGTCGCCGAAGGGATGCGGACCGAACGATCGGCGGAATTGACCGTCTGCGCCAGCATGACCGTCGCCGAACATCTGATCCCTGCCTGGCTCGGCGTCTTTCGATCGCTGCATCCCGGTGTCACCGTCCACCTCCAGGTCTACAACTCGACACGCGTACTCGAAGCCGTCGAAGTAGGAATGTGTGACCTCGGATTCGTCGAGTGCCCGACCGCTCCGAAGACCCTGTCCAGCGTCACCGTCGCGCGTGACTCGCTGGTCGTGGTCGTTCATCCGGACCATCCATGGGCACGTCGACGAAAGCCCCTGACCGTCGCCGAACTGGCAGCGACACCGCTGCTGGTGCGTGAGCCCGGATCGGGAACGAGAACAACTCTCGACCTGGCGTTACACGAACACGAGCGCGGTGCACCGTTGTTGGAACTGGGTAGTTCGGCCGCGATTCGAACCAGCGTGCTCGGTGGCGTCGGTCCGGCGGTACTGAGCACACTGGCCGTCGAGGATCAGGTGAAGAAGGGAGAGCTCCGGGCCGTAGCCGTCGAAGGCTTGGAGCTCGACCGATCCCTGCGTGCGGTGTGGCGTCCGCCGCGTCAGCTCGAGGGCCCCGCAGGCGACCTGATGAAAGTAGTGCGTGCGAGCGGGCCCCGGAAACCCTGAAAGCGACTTACTTCTTGTCGGCCTTCGCTGCTGCCTTTGCAGCCTTCTTGAACTCACGGACCTCGAGCAAGGACTGTTCGTCGACCACGTCTGCAATCGAGCGCCTCGAACCTTCGAGCCCGTAGTCGCCGGCCGCTTGACGCCAACCCTTCGGCTCGACGCCGATCTGTTTTCCGAGCAACGCCAGGAAGATCCGGGCCTTCTGATCCCCGTATCCGGGCAGTGCCTTGAGCCGCTTCAGCACTTCCTTGCCGTCGGGATTTCCCGACGTCCAGATCGCCGCAGTGTCGCCGTCGTAATTCTCGACGATGAACTGGCACATGAGCTGGATACGCTCGCCCATCGACTTGGGGAATCGGTGCACAGCCGGAGGCTCGGCACAGATGCCGATGAACTCGTCGGTGTCCATGTCGGCGATTCGCCTGACGTCGATGCCGCTGAGCCGATCCGCCAGCTTCTTCGGACCGAGGAAGGCCGTTTCCATCGGAACCTGTTGATCGAGAAGCATTCCGATCAACAACGCCAACGGGTCTTCGGCCAGGAGAGCATCGGCTTCGGGGTCACCGACAAGGTTCAGTTGAAGTGCCATGAGTCCGATACTGCCACGTCAAGGGGCAGTTGTGACCGGCACCGACCCATCCGGCGCCGGAATCTTCCACTTCTTCCAGCCGAACAGAACCAAGGTCGAGACCGCGGCAAGCGTGAAGACCCACAGGTAGACGCCGACGGTCGGAATCCGCAGATATTCGGGCGGCACGAACATGAACAAGCCCATGCCGACAAAGCGATCCGTACCGGGAATGACCGACGGGTCCCACCAGGTGTGAGACCAGTTCAAGACCGGGAGCAGGAACACGAACGGCGCTACCCACGCCAAACGCTTCTTCGACACCATCGCGTAGTGCGCGGTGAGGACGACCAGCGGGACGAACCATACCCAGTGATGACCCCATGAGAACGGCGAGACGGTGGTCGCAGTCAACCCAGTCATGGTGAGGCCGAGCAATTTCTGACCGTGCCGATGCGCAATCCACGCCGCTCCGAGTCCGAGGCACACCGCCAGCGCACTGAAGACGAGAACCAGGGCCTTCGACGGCTCCGGAGTGTGAGTGAGTTGGGCGATCAGTCCGGACACGGACTGGTTGCTCGGAGCATCCGTCGGTCCGACGCGTTCGCTGTCGACGAGGGTGCCGGTCCAGTACTTGTACGCATCGTTGTAGATCACGACGAAGCCGATCGCGACGGTCGCCGCGAACGTCACGACGGCCGTCACCAACGCACGCCATTGACGAGTGATGAAGAGGTACGCCCAGAAGAAGGCCGGAGTGAGCTTCACGCCGGCGGCGATGCCTGCCCCGATTCCTCGGAGCCGACTCTTCTCGTCCCGACCGAGGTCCCACACGATCAGGAGCAGCAGGAAGATGTTGATCTGCCCGAGCCAGAGCGTCGTACGTATCGGTTCCATGAACAGGAAGATCGTGGTGGCCAACGCACTGACGGCGTAGGCCTTCACGTCGAGCCGGTAGCCGAGGTACTTCCAGCACAACACGATCACCGTGAACAACGCCGCGATGTTCAAACCTGTCCACACGACAATCGCCTGTTTGAACGAGAGCACCGCCCACACCGTGAACAGCAAAGCCGCAAACGGCGTGTACGTGAACATCATTCCCTGCAGAACCGGACCGTCGTACAGCGGAAGGCCCTGAACCACGACACTGCCGCCGTGGCGGTAGACGTCGAGATCGAGGAAGTTTTCGAAGATCCCCCAGTACTGCGTATTCATCGGCACGGCGAACAGAACCATCAGCACGGACGCGACTGCCAGAACACCGAGCACAGAGAATCCGAGAACACCGACACGAAGACTGCGACGCGGAATGTCAGCTTCGATGACCGACTCTGAATTCGCGGTGTGCGCCTCGAAAGAAGGCCCATCCGAAGCGTTGATCGCGCCCGTCACTACAACCTCCGGGATTTACACCCTATGTCGGGAATTGATGCTCCGAACGGTACAAGACAAGACCGAAAAGTACCGACCGGGCACGCCGCTTCGAGAACTCAGATCTCGGAGAGACGCGATTCGGTGGCAGCCAGCAGGACACACGTAGCCACGCCGTCCATGGCAACTTCGAGTTCAGCCGTGGACGGGAAACTCGGGGCCAACCGGATGTTCCGGTCGTCCGGATCCGTGCTGTACGGGAAAGCAGAACCGGCCGCAGTGAGCGCGATACCCGCATTCTTCGCCAGTTCGATGACCCGCTTGGCCGTGCCGTCGACCACGTCGAGGCTGATGAAGTATCCGCCCTTCGGCTCGGTCCAGGACGCGACCTTCGACGCACCGAGACGATCCTCGAGGATTCGCAGTACGAGCTCGAACTTGGGCGCCAGGAACGCGCGATGCTTCTCCATGTGCGCACGAACGCCGTCGGCATTGCCGAAGAAACGCAGGTGGCGAAGCTGATTGACCTTGTCCGGTCCGATGCTCTTCTTACCCAGGAACTTCTGGTACCAGGCAAGGTTCTCCGCCGAGCCACCGAAGAAGCTCACACCCGCGCCGGCAAAAGTGATCTTGGACGTCGACGCGAACACGAGCGGACGGTTGGGGTGTCCGGCCTCGGCAGCCATCGAGAGAATGTCGTAGGACGGCGCAGTCTCGCCGACAAGCGGATGCACGGCGTAGGCGTTGTCCCAGTACAGGCGGAAATCGGGCGCAGCCGTGGGCATCGACGCGAGCGTCCGGACAATTTCTTCGGAGTACACGGCACCGGTGGGGTTCGCGTAGACCGGAACCGCCCACATGCCCTTGATCTGCGGATCTGACGCGACGAGTTCAGCGATCTTCACGACGTCGGGGCCGTCGTGATTCATCGGCACCGCGATCATCTCGATACCGAGGGACTCGGTGATCGCGAAGTGGCGGTCGTAGCCCGGTGCGGGGCAGAGGAACTTGATCTTCTCTTCCTGTGCCCACGGCCGCGCCGAATCAGGTGTGCCGTGAAGCAGTGAGAACACGACGTTGTCGTGCATGATCTCGAGGCTCGCATTGTTTCCGGCGAGAAGGTTCGCAACGGGGATACCCAACAGCTCACCGAAGATGGCGCGCAGTTCCGGCAGACCGGTGAGTCCGCCGTAGTTGCGGCAGTCGGTGCCGCTTCCGTCACGGAAATCACCGTCGCCGGGCAGCGTCAGCAGCTCTGCGGAAAGGTCGAGTTGTTCCGGGGAAGGCTTACCGCGGGTCAGATCGAGTGCGAGCTTCTGCGCCTGGAGCTGCGTGTACTTCGCGCTCTGGCTCTCATGCTCGGAGGTGAGTTCTTCATGGCTCATCAACCCGATCTGGGTTTGGATAGGCATCCGGAGCGGCCTTTCACCGACGAGGCGGGGTCGGGTATGTGAAAAAAATAGAGGACCCCGCGCACCCGGCAGAGCCCGTTGACCCTTGCTGCCTTCCGGCCCTGGGGGAGTTCACAGGATGCGCGCCGCGCGGGATCCAATGAACAGTGTAGACGGCTTTCGTCGGCCGCTGCACACCACCTACCGGGGCGGAGATGCAAACCCCGCGATCCACTGGTTCTTCGCAGCTCAGGCACCCGTTTAACGCTTCACGCCCGCAATTGGGTATGCTGCTCCACGGAGGATTCGCCTAGTGGCCTATGGCGCTCGCCTGGAACGCGGGTTGGGTTAACGCCCTCAGGGGTTCAAATCCCCTATCCTCCGCCAGGGAAGTCCCCGACCAGTTTTGGTCGGGGACTTTTTCTTTGCCGCGAAGCGTCGCCGAGCCGCGATACTGTCGCCGAATGCTTCCCTCGACAACTGGCCGCCTCATCGCAGGAGGCACAGGCCTTGCGTTGAGCGCTTTTGTCGACGCGCCCCTGAAAAAGTGGATGCCTCGCAACCGAACGTCGTCGTACGCCGTCGGCCTCATGGTTGCGGCGGCCGTTTATCCCGTGGCTCGACAGGGACAAGCCCGGCTGAGGCACACGGTCGACGTCTCCATCCCCACTCGCGAATGGAGTGCAGTGGCCGCCACTTTTGCGGTCTTCGTCGGCGCACTTATCCTGCCGTCGAGATCCGCACGGCGACTGGTTGCAGCAAGCTGGGCCATCCATCCGATTTTCGACCTACTTCACGAGCGTGGTCCGGACTCACGCCTGCCGGATTGGTACCCCGCAATATGCGCGGGATACGACCTCGGCGTCGCTGGGCTTCTTACTGTCGAAACACGCAATTTCGTTTGACAGACTCACGAACCCGAAGACACACTTTCCGTCCACCCCAACAATCAGGAGTGCGCGTGATTGCCGGCCAGACCAATCTGCTCGCGGATTGCAGCAATTGCTTCGGCCTGTGCTGTGTCGCACTCCCCTTTTCCAAGTCCTCCGACTTCGCGACCAACAAGAATGCAGGCGACCCCTGCAAGAACCTGCAGCAGGATTTCCGTTGCGGCATTCACACTGGATTGCGAAAGAAGGGCTTCACCGGTTGCACAGTGTACGAATGTTTCGGTGCGGGACAGAAGGTTTCACAGCATACCTACGACGGCATCAGTTGGCGAGATGCCCCGGAGACCGCGTCAGACATGTTCGAAACCTTCCCTGTCGTACGCCAGTTGCACGAACTGCTCTGGTATCTCACCGAAGCCCGCTCCCTGAAGCAGACCCACTCGATTCGGAAGGAACTCGACGCGGCACTGGCAGAGACGGAAAGCCTGACCAACGGCACGCCTTCGCAAATTCGAGCCGTCGACGTCTCGGCACACCGGGCGGCAGTGAACACACTGCTCTTGCAGACGAGTGACCTTGTGCGCTCACAGGTCTCGGGCAAGAAGGGGCGCAAACTCGACCACGGAGGCGCAGACCTCATCGGCGCCAGATTCCGTGGTTCCGACCTGCGTGGGGCCAACTTTCGCGGCAGTTATCTGATCGGGGCAGACCTGCGCGGCTGCGATCTCGATCGGGCCGATCTGATCGGTGCAGACTTACGCGGCACCGACATTCGCGGCGCAAAACTCCGCGGCAGTATCTTTCTCACTCAATTCCAGATCAACGCGGCGATCGGCGATTCGGCTACCACGCTTCCCGATTCGCTTACCCGCCCCGGCCACTGGGCCTGAGCCTGGCGACGGTCAACTCCGCCGACTGTCAACTCCGTCGACGAAGAACGACCTTGTTGGCTTCCGGATCGATCGACACCCACGGCGGATCACCGTCGGTTCCGTCCTCACGATGCATCAATGCACTCTGCCGTTGCTCGAATTCATGATGCTTGGAGCCCTGAAACAGGGCAGCAACCTCCTCGAAGCCTGCTGCCGAGACAGGACGAGTCGTGCGTCCCCGAGTCCACGGCAGTGCCCGACCACCGGTGAGCCGGTTCCAGAGAGTCTCCGCGAATGCAAACAGGACCAGCAGCACGAGCAAGCCTGGCAGCGTCAACGCGAACAGAGTGCCCATGAAAGAAGTCTAGCGACGAACGCCCCCGATCCCCGTAACTTTCGATCAGCCACCTTCTTGTGGCCATGCGATAGATGATCTGCCACAATGCACGCTGTTACGACTAGTAACACCTTCGGGGGAGGATTTCACGTGAGCTTGATACTTGCAGCTACCGACCGTTCGGAGCTTGCCCGGACACTCGGGACCGAATTAGTTCATTTCGGTCATCAAACACAGCTCGTCCGCACCGGGCGCCGCCTATTGGACGACCTCGACACCGACAGTTTCGATATCGCCGTGATCGATCTCCTGTTACCGGACATCGACGGCTACGAGATTGCACGACAGATCCGCTTGCGCAGTTCGATGCCGATCATGATGTTGGTGGACACCCACGAGGACATCGACGAAGCACCACATGGCGCTGTTTCGGACTTTGTACTGAACCCGATCGATTCTCACGCGCTCGATCTTCGGGTCACGGCGATCCTTCGTGAAACCGCACATCCCGCCCCCCGGCAAGCACCAACGTCACGGTGACCTGCTCCTCGATCAACGTGCGATGACGGCGACGATGGGTGGAAAGCTGCTGGTTCTCAGCCGGACCGAATGGCGGGTACTCCTGGAACTGTCGACCGAGCCTGGGCGCGTGTACTCACGTGATCACCTGATCCGGAACGTCTGGGGTTCCGATCACGAAAAGACGCGTGTGGTCGACGCGACCATTCTCAGTCTGCGATCCAAACTCGAATCCAATCCCGCGAAACCGAAATACATCAAAACCATCCGGGGGTTCGGATACCGCTTCGGCCCGGTCGACTGAAATCGCCTTCGTGTCGGTGCCCCTCGATAGGCTGTTCTCATGGGTTGGTACACACCACAATCGGTCGCCTCGGATCTCTCCGACATCCTGGTGTGCGGCTGGACGGCGTGTGCAGAAGGTGAACACCTCCTCGTGCCCGATGCCTGCATGGACGTGCTGTGGATACGTGGCGTCGGCATACGCGTCTGTGGCCCCGAAACCGCTGCGTGGTCATTTACTCTTCCGCCCGGAACACGCTCCGTGGGTGTTCGATTCCGCCCGGGATCGGCATCGCCCATGTTGCGAACCTCGGCGTCCGAGCTTCGGGATTCTCGCGCCGATCTCAGCGATGTAACCGACGCACGCACCGAACGAATACTGTTGAACCGCTTGGAGAATTCCGAAGACCACGAACAGGTCGCCATTCTCGAGAGCGCTGTCCGGAGTTGGGCAAGTTCGAGTTTCCGGCACGATCCGGTGATCAACCACGTTCGCACCGCACTGTCCGAACATTCGTGGAGTGTCAGCTCTCTCGCCGACGCGGCGGCACTGACTTCGCGCCAACTCCAACGTCGATGCAACGACGCCTTCGGATACGGCCCGGCAACGCTGCGCTCGATCCTGCGCCTCCAGCGCTTCATGGCGCTCGCTCGCAGTCGACCCGCGCTGGGACTCGCTGAATCCGCAGCGCACTGCGGATTCAGCGATCAGGCCCACTTGACTCGTGAATGCCGCCGAATCTCTTCACTGACCCCGGCAGCTCTACTCCGAACTCAAGCCCCCGACTGGCATGGGTCGGATACCGTCGTTGCGCTGGCAGAGGGAGACGCGGTCGCGTAATCGCTTCCGCGCTCCCCCGCCGTCACTTCTGGCTGAAAAGCGTCCTGGCAGACCACAGACCGCCGAGGGAGAGCACTGCGACGGTCATGTAGTAGTAGCTCGGAGCGTCGAGCGAGCCTGTTGTACTGATCAACCAGGTCAAGACCAACGGCGCGATTCCGCCGAGCAAGGTCACGCCGAGGTTGTACGACAAAGACATTCCGGTAGCCCGGATCTCCGCCGGGAACAGCGAACTCATCAGGGCGGGCAAGGGACCGAAGGCAAACGCCATGATGACACCCAGGACCGAAACAACCAGGACGAGCGTCAGAGTCGACGGGTGATCGACCATCAATTTGAATAGCGGCCAGGCCAAGACGATTGCCGCAACGGAGGCCCAGGTCATAACTCTCGCAGGTCCGACCCGGTCTGCAAGATGCCCGATCAACGGCACGGTGATCAAGGTGACCAGTCCGGCGACGATGCCGCCGAGATAGCCGGCAGAGGCGGAAACTCCGAGGTTCTTCACGGCAAACGTCGGCATGTACAAGATGAGGTAGATCGAGATAGTCGCGACGCCCACTACTGCGGCACCAGTCAGCACCCGGCCGAGATGCCTGGTCAGCGTCGTCTTCAGCGGAGCCTTCTCCGGAACGCTCGTCTTGAAATCGTCCGTTTCATCGAGCTTGGCACGGATGTAGAGGCCGACCGGCCCGACGATGATGCCGAAGAAGAACGGAACGCGCCAGCCCCACGAGTAGAGCGCTTCATGCGAAAGATGGGTGTTGAGCATGTATCCGAACAACGATGCCAGGAAAACCGAGGCGCCCTGACTGGCGACCTGCCAGGAAGAATAGAACGCCTTCTTGTGGGGCGCTGTTTCCACGAGGAAGGTTGTGGCAGTGCCGAATTCGCCGCCGGCAGAGAACCCTTGAATGAGTCGCGAAACCAGGATGACGACGCCGGCCCACGGCCCGATCATCGAGGTCGTCGGCGCCACAGCCATGATGAGGGTGCCGATCATCATGAGCATCATCGTCAACGTCAGGGCATTCTTGCGCCCGCGACGATCTGCGTAGCTGCCGAGAACCATCCCGCCGAGCGGGCGGATGACGTACGAGATCGCGAACGTCGCGAACGTCAGTATCAGGCCGAGTGTGTTGTCGCCGCCGGGAAAGAAGTTATGGGCGATGACCACTGCGAATGACGCGTAGACGATGACGTCGAACCATTCGAGCGCAGCGCCGAGTGAGCTGCTGATCACCGCCTTGCGAGCAGCGGCCAGGCGCTCCGGGGTGACAGTTCCGGAGGTTGGCGTAGTTGCCGTGGACATGGTTTTCCTTAGGGGTGAGGGTGGATCAGGCGCGGGCGTGAGCGATGACGCTCCGAACGAACTGCTCGCACTGTGCCAACTGGTCAAGTGTCACGTACTCGTCGGGTGCATGCGCTTGGGCGATACTTCCCGGCCCGCACACGACGGTGGGGATACCGATGCTCGCGAACATCCCGGCCTCGGTGGCGTACGCGACCTTTTCGTCCGAGGGCAGGCCACCCCATTGTTCGACCAGTGCGGCCGCCGAAGCATTCGCATCCGTCTCCAAAGGAGGAACCGAGGCCGAGACGTGCATCGTCACGGAGGCCGACGGGTTTTCTTCCTGCATCAGGTTCTCGATCCGATTCGTCTCGGCGGCAAAGCGTTCGAGCAGATCTGCGGCGCCGGCTGTGCTGATGCTCCTGAACTCGAAAGTGATGGAGCAATCCTCGGGCACTGTGTTCACTGCTATTCCGCCGGACACGAGATTGACCGAACACGTCGTCCAGGCCACGTCGAATGCGTCGTCGTACGGGCCGGACGCCCGGAGTTCGTCGGCACGGTTTCTGACGAATCGAATCAACTCGGCACCGTATTCGATTGCATTGACTCCTTGCGGAGTGAGCGACGAGTGCGCCGAAACACCATGCAGATCAACACGTATGACATTCATCGACTTGTGTGCGCGAATGACGCGCATCTCCGACGGCTCTCCGACGACGCACACGTCGGGGCGCAGGTTCCGCGCAACAACCTCTTCGACCAACCCGGCTGCACCGATGCAGCCGACTTCTTCGTCGTAGGAGAAGGCAAAGTGAATCGGCTTAGCCAGCGGCCGAGCAACGATGTCGGGGATCGCCGCGACGACGATCCCGATGAACGACTTCATGTCGCACGTGCCGCGCCCGTACAGACTTCCGTCGCGAATGTCAGGAGTGAAAGGGTCGCTACTCCAATCCTGACCGTCGACCGGCACAACGTCTGTGTGACCGGAAAACATCACACCACCGGCAGTACTTCCGTCAGGAGGGGTGAACGTGGCCAACAGATTGAGCTTCGTCCCCTCGTCGTCGGAAACAAGTATCGGCTCGACCCCGTGGCGACGCAGTTCTGCAGCGAGAAGATCGATCAACGGTCGATTGCTCACGGAACTTGTCGTATCTATCTCGATGAGGCGCTGCACCCAATCGAGGGTTCTCTCGGTCGGAACGGTGGACAACGTGGTGGACGGCATCAGGGTTCTCCTCTCCCAGCAGGAACGCGGTGACTCTCGCCACCGCGTTCTGCCTTCGAGCATGAATGAAGTGATCCCAGACACAGTGAAGATGCACGATACTTGCACGATGATCGAAGAAACGCAGGATTCCGCCGTACTCGACGACATAGACCTCGCCCTGATCAATTGCCTGCAGCTCGACCCGCGAGCGTCGTGGCGCACGGTAGGTGACGCACTCAAAGTCGATCCGGTCACCGTCGCACGCCGCTGGCAGCGGCTACAGGACTCCGGCACCGCCTGGGTCTCCGCGCGGGCAACCGGCCACGGCCGTCCGGAATCGTGTCTGGCTTTCGTCGAAGTCGACTGCACGACTTCGTACGCCTTGACGATCGCGGAACGACTTGCCCGCTGGCCGCACGTTCTGAGCGTCGAACACACAAGCGGCCCAGGCGACTTGACTCTTCTCGTCGAGGTCAGAGACATGGCTTTCCTGTCGCGCTTCCTGCTTCGGTCGCTCGCGTCGGTACCCGGAATCGTCAGTTCGCGTGCACACCTCGTCACCGAGGTCTTCGCGATCGGAGACGACTGGAAATTGCAGGTACTCGATGCCACTCAGCGAACGGTCATGACAGACCGGCCTGTGCGTTACAAATATGCGCCGACGGATCAGCGCCATCACGGGAAGACGTTCGACGCCGTCGATCGCCAATTGATATTGAAACTGGGCGAGGACGGTCGATCCTCGATTGCCGAGCTCACCGTCGGCACCGGACTCAGCGAAAGTACGGTCAGGCGGCGACTTGCCGAACTCACCTCACGCAACCAAATCGTGTTCCGCTGCGACGTCTCGCTACCGCTGTCCGGTTGGCCCCTCGTCACCTGGGTGTGGGGATATGTCGATCCCACGGACCGGTCGACGATTCGTGCGCTGGTGGAACGAGTGCCGGGGACACGGGTGTGTATGCGTATATCCGGCGGCCGCGCCAACACACTGCTCGCGATCGCCGCTCATTCCCTGCGTGAAACCCCCATTACCGAGGTACAACTTGCCCAAGAGGCGCCGGGTCTGGTGGTGCTGAACAGATCGGTGGTGCTGCGATCGATGAAAAGAGTGGGCCGCCTTCTCGATGACGAAGGTAAGAGCGCCGGTGTCGTACCGATGGACATCTGGGCGGAGGCCCCGGAGATCGAGTGAATGTCCGAAATAATCAATCACGACGCGCCGCTGTGGAGAAGGATTGACGTCATGACTTCAACAGAGATCTCCCCCGCCCAGCGTTATCGGGATCTTGCCGCCGGATTCACGGCGCGGATCGACGCCGTACCCGCCGATCGATGGGACGACAATTCCCCCTGCGAAGGCTGGACCGCTCGCGACGTCGTGAGACACGTACTCGACAGCGAACGAGACATGGTCAAGGTAGTCGGCCTGGAACTGGCACCCGGTCCGTCGGTCGACGACGACCCGTCAGCAGCCTGGGCGGCCGTCCGCGATTCGATGCAGGCCATTCTCGACGATCCGTCGAAGTCCACCCTCGAGTACGACGGGCACTTCGGCCGGACCAACCTCGGGGCCACGGTCGAGGGCTTCCTGTGCTTCGATCTGGTCATCCACGGTTGGGACCTCGCAGCCGCAACGGGCACCGATACGACGATGCGCGACACGGACGTGGAGTGGGTCTCGGAGATCGCAGCGGGCCTCGGCGAGTCGATCCGCATGAGAGGTGTGTGTGGCCCTGAAATTCCGGTTCCGGACAACGCTGACAAAGCAACGAAACTCCTTGCCTTCCTGGGCCGGAAGGCCTGAAAAAGCACCCCTGACGTGGGCATTACTTCCATACACAGGTAATGTCGCGGTATGCCGGAACGCCGAAAATCCTCCACGAGTCCAGACCTGCTTGCGGCGGCATTGTTCGACGTCGCCGCGGAATCCGGACTGGAAAATGCCAGCGTTCGCGAGGTCGCAAAACGGGCGGGCGTCTCGATCGGCGCAGTGCAACATCACTTCTCGACCAAGGACGAGATGTTCGCGTTCGCACTGCGAACCCTCGTCGATCGATTGTTGACGCGACTGGCCGAGTCGTCCGCCGACGCGGACCCACATGCCTCCCTGTTCCAAGCGCTCTCGCAACTGTTGCCCCTCGACGAGCAACGTACGCGCGAGGCACATGTGCTCGCCGCCTTTGCCGTGCGCGCCGCAACCAGTGAGTCACTCTCCGAGATCCGCCGGACAACTCTGTTCACGATCCGCACCGGCATCTCGACCGTCTTGATCGGAATCGGCACTCCGGAAGCTGAAACCAGAGCGGCACTTCTACTTTCAACCGTCAACGGTTTGGCACTCGACGCACTCGGAAGCCCCGCCATGTATCCACCGCAGTACCTCGATCACGCTTTGGAATCCCAGATCCGCCTCACCCTGCACGACGCCGAGAATCTGCCCACCTCCGTCGTGCTCGCCAGCTGACGTGGCAGGAGCAGGGCGCTTCGCGCCGAGTCCGTCCGGTGATCTCCATCTGGGAAACCTCCGTACCGCCCTTCTGGCCTGGCTGTTCGCCCGCACCAGCGGGCGCGATTTCCTCATTCGCGTCGAGGATCTCGACCGTGTCCGCCCCGGCGCGATGGAACGACAACTCGACGATCTGCGCAGGCTCGGCCTTACGTGGGACGGCCCGGTCGTCCTACAGTCACACCGTCTTCCCTTGTACCACAAGGCTATCGACCGGTTGCGCGAGCGCGACCTGACCTACCCTTGCTTCTGCACACGCAAGGAGATCCTGCAGGCGCCGTCCGCTCCCCATGCTCCCGATGGCGCCTACCCTGGCACGTGCCGAAACCTGTCGGAGGCCGAACGCACCGACAGGTCGGCAAGCGGCCGATCCCCGGCTCTGAGACTTCGGGCAGATATCGATTCATTCACCGTGCACGACGAACTGTTCGGCGAGGTGACGAGGCAAGTCGACGACGTCGTCCTGCTCCGCGGAGACGGAGTACCCGCCTACAACCTCGCCGTAGTCGTCGACGACGGCGCCCAGAACATCGATCAAGTCGTCCGCGGCGACGACCTCCTCACCTCGGCGCCGCGTCAGGCGTACCTTGCCCAACTGCTCGACATCGAACCACCGTCGTACGCTCACGTTCCTCTCGCGTTGAACAGTGAAGGCAAACGACTCGCGAAGCGCGATGGCGCAGTGACGCTGGCAGATCAACTCGAAGCCGGACGCAGTGCCGAACAGGTTCTGACGATGATCGCGTCGAGCATCGGTCTCGCCGAACCCGGCGAAGTTGTCACGCCTCCGCTATTGGCGGATCGATTCGACTCTCGCAAGATCCCCCGGACCCCGTGGATTTTCCCGGCAAGGTAAGTGAAGTATCAATCAGCGCCTTGTCGGGACAAAAGCTCGATTGTCCG
This sequence comes from Rhodococcus baikonurensis, assembly GCF_040489275.1. Lineage (NCBI taxonomy): Bacteria > Bacillati > Actinomycetota > Actinomycetes > Mycobacteriales > Nocardiaceae > Rhodococcus > Rhodococcus baikonurensis. Next base: position 171,543 of record NZ_JBEUOQ010000010.1, read on the forward strand.
ATATGACAAAGCGGTCCGCAATAGCTATTCGTTGGCAATTTCCAAATAGTGAAGTACGGTCGAGACTGGCGAAGGCAATTGAGGGCGAGTGGTCCCTGCAAAACCACGCCCCGGATCTGAACCTGGAATCCGACCGCAGTACCCACTTGCAGCATCCACGCTGACACGCACGTGCGGCACGGGCGACTGGTCCGCGAGCTTCGCGAGGCACTCGACGACCATCAATTCGAGGTGTTGTATCAACCCCAGGTCAATCTGAACTCGTCAGCAATTATCAGCTACGAAGCACTTCTGCGGTGGCGCCATCCACTCCGAGGGTTGATCGAGCCTCAAGATTTCATGCGCTCCGCCGAATCTTCCGGACTCATCATTCCCATCGGATTACAAGCTCTGGATATGATTTGCGCCCAAACAGCGTCGTGGCCTGAGCACATGATGGTTGCGGTCAACTTTTCGCCTCGCCAACTCGCGACGCCGCACGCCGCTCACGAGATCCTCGGAGCACTCGACAGTTCAGAAACGCCACTGAGCAGAATCATCGTCGAAGTCACCGAACTCGGCGTCGTAGGTAGGCATGCCGCGGACACTCTTCACATCCTGCACAACGAAGGAATTCGAATTGCCCTCGATGATTTCGGGGCGGGCTTCGCGTCGTTCTCCGCGTTGTCGGAATTGCCGCTCGACATTCTCAAGATCGACCAATCGTTGACGTGGGCCGTCAGCGCAGCGGGTCGTGCTGGAGATCGCGCCTTCATGGTCATGGAGTCCATCGCCGACATCGCCCGCAAGCTCGGGCTTGATTCGATCGCAGAGGGCGTCGAAACCGCCGAACACGCAGCCAACGTCTCGAGAGCCGGCTGCGATATGGGCCAGGGCTATTACTTCGGGAAGCCGCTCCCCGCGTCATCCATCGTCACGCCCGTGTGAGCGCTGCGCACTTCAGTACAGCGCCACTTCAGTACGGCGACGATGCACTTGCTATGAGTGCGACCACAAGAATCACGGCAAAGATCGCCAAGAAAGTCGCTCCGACCGCAATTCCGGCAATCGCAAGACCGCGTCCCTCTTGACCTGTCTGCTTGATCTGGTTGAGCGCGACAATTCCCAGAATAATCCCGACGATTCCGCCGAGACTGTAAAAGCAACCGCCCGCAAGCGACACAACCAGCGATGCAATTGCCAGACCATTGGTACCGACCGGCCGCATCGGCGGTGCGTACCCGCCCGCGAATTGATTCGGTTGACCGTACGGGTTCGGCGGCTGACCGTACTGAGCCTGTCCATATTGTCCGGGTTGCTGATATTGATTGGCCGGGTATTGATTAGGTGGATTGAAGGTCTGCGGCGGCAGATATGGGTTTGGTTCACCAATTCCACCCGGCTCAGGCGTATTGCCGGTGGGGTTGTACGACGGCGGTGGGTAACCCGGGTACTGCTCGTTGGGAGTGGTATATCCGGGAATTTCAGGTGAAGACTGCGTTTCGGACGGGGACACGCCGTACCCCTCAGAAGGCAGGCTCGGAAATTCTCCGTATCCAGGTTTTGCCTGGTAATCGCTCGAAGAATCGTCGCTGTTGCCCCCGGAACTCGTCATACAACGCAGCCTAAACCACAGGTGACCTCCGAATCCAAGTGAGCAGATGTCATCCACATCGCTCTTTGATCCCAGTAGGGTCATATCCACTGTCACACTCGAGCGCGATATTTACGACTGAGGGGAACACATGACAACCGGCGGGTACGACCCCAACCAGAATCCAGAAGGCGGGAAGCAATTCCCACCCCAGGATCCATATGGCCAGCAGGGAACACCTCCTCCCGGAAGTTACCCGCCTCCCGCCGGCCCCCCGCAGGGCGGAAGCTACCCACCTCCGCAGGGCGGAAACTTCCCGCCTCCTCAGGGTGGCAACTACCCGCCGCCCGGTGGATACCCACCGCCACCCCAGGGCGGAAACTTCCCGCCTCCTCCGCAGTTCAACGACCAAGGTGCGTACGGCGGAGGAAACCGGCTGCCTTCGGGCGCTCAGCCGGGCGATCTGTGGATTCGACTCGGTGCCCGCATCATCGACGGCATCATCGTCGGCATCATCGCCGCGATTCTGGCTCTGTTGGTCAGTGACTCCGACAGCTTGATTCTGGTCTCGGGGCTGTTCTCGGGAATTCTGACCTTCGCGTACTTCATCGCAATGGAAGTAACGCAGGGTCGGACTTTGGGAAAGATGATTCTGGGCCTTTCAGTACACGGTCCGGGCGGCGCACCTCGCCCCTCAGTCCAGCAGTCTGCGATTCGCAACGCTTTCACTTTGCTCTCGATCATTCCGATCATCGGCGGAATCCTCGCGCTGGTTGCGTACATCGTCATCGCAGTCACCATCAACAACAGCCCCACCAAGCAGGGCAAGCATGACGAGCTCGCTGGTGGAACTCAGGTAGTCAAGGGCTAGGTAGGAATATGACAACCGGTGGGCACGACCCCAATCAGAACCCCGAGGATGGGAAGCAATTCCCACCCCAGGATCCGTACGGCCAGCAGGGAGCACCCCCTCCAGGGAGCTATCCCCCTCCGGCCGGGCCTCCACAGGGCGGTAGCTACCCGCCTCCGCCTCAAGGTGGCAATTACCCGCCGCCCGGTGGATACCCACCGCCACCCCAGGGCGGAAACTATCCCCCTCCCGGCGGAAACTATCCGCCGCCCGGTGGGTACCCGCCTCCTCCCGGTGGTGGCAACTTCCCGCCTCCGCCTCCGAATGACTACGGCGCAGGTTTTGGCGGCCCCCAGCTTTCCGTGGGTGCAGCAATTACGTACGGCTGGAACAAATTCAAAGACAATGCGCTCGTCTGGATCGGGATCTCGCTCATCGCGTTTGTGATCGCCGGACTGATCCAGGGCGCGTTCAACGGCTTCGACTACACCAACACCGAGTTCAACGCGCTGTCGATCGTTGGCGGATTGGTCACTGCAGTCGTCGGCTACATCATCCAAGCCGCATTCCTTCGTGGAGCATTGAGCGAATTGGACGGAATCAAGCCGGCCTTCGGCACCTTTTTCCAATTCACCAACATCGGTGCGGTTGTCCTCGGCGGTTTCCTTGTAGCCGTAGCTACCTACGTCGGTTTGGCTCTCTGCATAATTCCCGGCATCATCGCGGCGTTCCTGCTCTACTACACGCTGACCTTCATCGTGGACAAGAACCAGGATGCGATTTCCGGCATCAAGTCGAGCTATGCGTTGACCTCGTCGAACGTCGGAACCTTGATCCTGCTGGCGCTCGCTCTGATCGGTATCAACATCGTCGGTGCACTGCTGTGTGGAATCGGACTACTGGTGACGGCGCCCGTCGCGCTGATCGCCAGTACCTACGCATATCGCGTACTGACCGGCGGTCCGGTAGCTGCCTGATCAGTTCGTTCACATACCTCGAAGGCCCTGCGGTTCCACGTGAAACCGCAGGGCCTTCGGTGTGTTCTGCGCAACTGGACGGTCGCCAACTCGCATCCGAGCGCCTTGTGGTGCTTGGATGACGGACGTGACAGCTCAGGATCAGCAAGACGAATCGACCCAAGAAACCAAATTTGCGCACGTCAGCCGGGGTTATTACCCGACAATCGTCGCGCTCTTCACCGCAACGCTGCTGATCTCGAATGTGGCGGCGACCAAGGGGGTCGCCTTCTTTGCGGATTCCGACTTCTCGCTCGGTCCCTTACAGATTCTGCCCATCATCACCGATGGTGGATTCTTCTTGTTCCCGCTCGCCTACGTCCTCGGTGACGTGCTCAGCGAGGTCTACGGCTTCAAGGCGACCCGACGCGCGATCTACCTGGGCTTCGGCGCACTGATTCTTGCCGCTGCGTGCTTCTGGATTGCAGTGCAACTCCCGTCAGCGGAGTTCTACGAGAACCAGGCTGCCCTCGAGACCGTGGTCGGCGTCATTCCTCGGCTACTGGTCGCAGGCTTGGCCGCCTACCTCGTCGGCCAGCTGTTGAACTCACTGGTCCTGGTGATGATGAAGAAGCGTATGCAGGAGAAGCACCTGTGGGCGCGCCTGATCGGCTCGACCGTCGTCGGCGAATTCGCCGACACCCTCATCTTCTGTTCCATCGCGGCCGGTGTCATCGGCATCAGCACCTGGGAAGACTTCATCAACTACGTGCTGGTCGGCTTCCTGTGGAAGACGCTTGTCGAGGTGCTGGTCATGCCGATCACCTACCGCGTCATCGCTTACGTGAAGAAGCGCGAACCGACCTACGCCTGAGGTGCAGGCGTCTTCGCCGCGTAGAACTTTCCGAGCATGTCCGACTTGAAGTCGTGGAAGTAGCCGCCTTCGATGCTGGCTCGGATGTCGTCGACCAGCTTCACGGTGAATCGCTCGTTGTGGATGGTGCAGAGTGTCGACGCGAGCATTTCCTTCGCCTTGAACAGATGGTGGATGTACGCGCGGGTGTAGTTGGCGCAGGTGTAGCAGTCGCACTCGTCGTCGATAGGTGTGAAGTCACGACGGAAACGGCTGGTGTTGATGTTGAACCGGCCGGAGCGGACGTAGATCGCTGCATTGCGAGCAACACGCGACGGATTGACGCAGTCGAAAGTGTCCGCACCGTTCTCGATTGCGACGAAGAAGTCGTCCGGTTCACTGATACCGAGCATGTGACGTGGCTTGTTCTCGGGTAGTTCCTCGTTGCACCAGCGCACGATCGTTCCGAGGTTCTGCTTCTCCAAGGCACCACCGATGCCGTAACCGTCGAAGCCGTATCCGTTCTCGCCTTCGATCGATTCGAGGCCACGGCAGGCCTGACGACGCAGATCCTCGTACTGCGCACCTTGGATGACACCGAAAAGCGCCTGGTAGGGCTTGTCGGCGCGTTCAGCGGTGAGCTTCTCGTGCTCGTTGATGCAGCGAATCGCCCACGCCTGCGTGCGCTCGACCGATCGCTCCTGATAGCCGCGGGTGTTGAGCAACGTGGTGAGCTCGTCGAACGCGAACATGATGTCGGCGCCGAGCTGATGCTGAATCTGCATCGACACCTCGGGGGTGAAGCGATGCTTGCTGCCGTCGAGGTGCGATTTGAACGTCACACCCTCGTCGTCGACCGTCGCGAGGCGCTCTTTGCCCTTCGCGATGACGTCGTCGGACTGCACGCCGACGGCCTCCATCGCCAGCACCTTCTTGAACCCGACGCCCAGCGACATGACCTGGAAGCCGCCACTGTCGGTGAAGGTGGGCCCGTCCCAGTTCATGAACTTGCCCAGCCCGCCGGCCTCGTCGACGATGTCGGGTCCCGGCTGCAGGTACAGGTGGTACGCGTTGGCGAGCAACGACTGCGCACCGAGTTCCTTCATGGACTCGGGCAACACAGCCTTGACCGTGGCCTTGGTTCCGACGGCCACGAACGACGGCGTCGCGATATCGCCGTGCGGTGTGTGGATGGTGCCGGTTCGTCCGAGTCGGTCCTCGAGCCTGGTCCCCATCGTGAAGATCGACTCGGGACGCTTGTCGACGACGGGCTCGGGCGGTGTCGGTACTGCAGAAGTCACGGGTTCAATCCTGTCACAGCGCTGAGTACCGACATGATCACAGCAAGAAAAACGTCCCGCGCGATCACTGGTCGGCATCGGTCTACTGAACGGACCCGAGCGGTATCGCGGTCTGAGAGTGCCGCTACATACTTCCCTGGGCACACCTCCGGCTCGACCGGTGTACACCGCCATCCCGCTGACAGGAGCTCACTTGACGAGACAGACCTACAACTTTGTCACCGTCGACGTCACAGACTCGATTGCCACCGTCGTCATCGACAAACCTCCCGCCAACGCATTCAATCCCAGCCTCATCGCCGAGCTTCTGGATTTACTGCCGACACTCGCGTCGGATCAAAGCGTCCGTGCCATCGTCATCACGGGTACGGGCCGCTTCTTCGTCGCCGGCGCGGACATCACGGTGATGCGTAACTTGACCGAAGAGACTCAGCGAGCGATGCGCCCGTGGGTCGAAGTACAACGGATCCTCGAGAAGGCACCGAAACCTGTTATCGCGAAGATCAACGGACACGCACTCGGCGGCGGAGCAGAATTGACCTTGGCCTGCGACTTCCGGGTCATGGCGCAGTCCGCGACCATCGGCTTCCCCGAGATCGGTCTGGGTCTCTTTCCAGGTGCGGGTGGCAGTCAACGGCTTCCACGGCTGGTCGGTACACACCGAGCCAAAGTGCTCATGATCGAGGGCAAACGACTCAGTGCCGAGCGTGCATGTGACATCGGCCTGGTCGACACTGTCGTTGCGGACGACGAGCTCGATACACATTGCGCCGACCTTGCTCACGAACTCGCAGCGAAGCCCACGGCCACCATCGGAATGATCAAACGCATTGTTGAAGAAGGAATTTCGTTGCCACTAGATCAAGCGTTGGACCTCGAGTTCGACGCCGTGCTCGAACTGATCAAGACGGACGATGCTGCCGAGGGCCTTCAGTCCTTCCTCGACAAGCGGCCCCCCACCTTCACTGGCCGCTGAAAACTCCACCTTTACCGAGAGGTCATCATGCTCAACAGATTTCAGAACAAGTGGGTTGGCACGGTCGCTGCCCTCGCAGCCCTCTCGATCGCTGTCAGCGGCTGCACTCGCCCCGCGACCGACAACTCCGCGGAAAGCGGTGGCCTGGTACGGATCGCTGTGGGAGTGGACCCGTCGTACGCCCCGATTTTCCTGGCAGACCGCGAGGGCATGTTCCAGGCCGCAGGCCTCGACGTCCAGGTCATCCAGACGGAGGGTGGAGCGGCCGGCGCACAGAACGTCGTAGCCGGAACCTCGGAATTATCCGGCAATGCCGACTCGACGGCGCTTTCCGTCATGGCTGCCAATCCGAGCCTGAGGGCGTTGGGCGTGTTCCAGGAATCCGACCGGTACTTCCAGGTAGTTCTGCGAAACGGCGTCGAACCGAAATCGATAAAGACCCTGGGTGTCTTCCCCGGTATCGGTCTCTACTTCACGAACCAGTACCTCGCCAGCCTCGGCATCGATCCCGCGACGGTCACGCTTGTGAGTACGAGTCCGCCCGAACAACCCGCCTTGTTGGCGCGCGGCGACATCGACGGTTTTCTCTCCTTCGACCCCTGGGTGACACAGAGCGTGAATACAGGCGGACGCGTTGTTGCCACAACCGGCGATTTCGGCGCCAAGTATGCGCAGTGGATCATCGCTTCTGATAATTGGCTGTCCGCGAACGAAGAGACCGCGGGAAAGGTGTTCAAGGTGATCTCCGAGGCATCGGCAATCGTGAACTCCGATCCCGCCCGCGCTGCGACCGCGATTGCCGCGTCCATCCAAATGGACCCCACCGAGGCGGCAGACCGGGTGACCCAAATCGATTTCGGCGGGCGCGGATTCACCGATGATGATGTGGAGCGAGCGAACGAACTTGTTGCGTTCTTCCGTGCGCAGGGCAAGATCTCCGCGGACATCGATCCGTCTGCCGTCCTCCTCTCGGGATGGTTCGAGCAGAACGCCACCTGAACGCGAGTGAGAGCGGGTCCGGTGGGCAGACCGTAACCATGTCGCCGACCGGCCCCTAGAACTACGTTCGACAACAGTCGGTTCGGCCTCATCTCGGATTGAAACGGAGTAGTTGTGGTGCATTCCCCGGTGCGGGTTGTAGAGATTTCCAGTCCGTTCACGCGATTCGCCGGGCGCATCCTCGTCGGCCTGGGCTTCGAAGTCGTTCTGGTGGAACCACCGACCGGTGACCCCAGCCGCGCCGAGTCCCAAGGAGATTCGTACCTGCACTGGCACGCAGGCAAGAAGTCGGTGGTCCTCGATCTCGACAACGACGATGATCGTCTCGCCTTCGACACACTTCTTCGCGGTACTGACATCCTGCTCGACGGCAGCGCGACCGGGACTCCGACAAACAGTCGAAACCCCTTCGTGCACGTCCGAGTCACACCGTTCGGCACATCGGGTCCTCGAAGGGATTGGCAGGCAACAAACCTCACCGTGGCGGCACTCGGCGGAATGATGGCTCAAGTCGGTGACCCCGATCGCCCTCCACTCCTGCTCCCTGAACTCCAGGCTGAACAACTCGCCGGAATCAATGCCGCAATCGGTGCTCTTCTCGGCTTGCGTTCGCGAGCCAGAGGCCAGAGCGCATTGCTGGAAATCAGCGCTCAAGAATGTGTTGCCGCCGCCCTGGAAGCGGGCACTCTCGCCTACATTCACGAGGACCGTGTGCCGCCACGTCCGGGCCGGGTGCATCCGCTCGTTCCGCACGGATTGTTTCCGGCCGCCGACGGTTACGTCGGTGGTGGACTCGGCGGCAGCCCCCGCATGTGGGACGGGATGCTTGCATGGTTGATCGAGAACGACGCGCAGGGCGACCTCGATCAACCCCAGTGGTCCGATGCGGTCTACCGAAAGACACACCAGGAACACATCTTCGACGTTCTGTCGACCTTCATCTCGAAGTGGCCGAAGGAAGAATTCGCGGTCAGCGCGCAATCACGCAAATTGCCTTGGGCCGCGGTAGATCGGCCCGACGAACTGTTGCTCAACCCACAACTCAACGATCGGGACTTCTTCACCGACGTGACCGGCGACCACGGCACATACCGTGATCTCGGATTCGGCTTCGCGTTCCCGGAAGGCCGACGCATCGGCAAACTCGAGGCTGCCAGGCTGGGTCAGCATCAAGATCTCTTGCACGCCAATCCATGTGCGCCCGTGCACGAAATATTGGGAGATAGTGACGATTCCACCCTCAGCCTCGAAGGTATCCGCGTGCTCGATCTGACGTGGGTACTCGCGGGGCCGTACGGCACCAGAATCCTGGCCGATCACGGAGCCGAGGTAATCAAGGTCGAGTCGAACGGGCGGCCTGACCCCACACGCTTTGCACCGTTCATGCATCTGTCTCGCGGTCCCCATGACAATCCGAACACCAGCGGATACTTCAACGATGTCAACCGCAACAAGCGCAGCATCACACTCGACACCCGATCCACCGAAGGTCTTTCGGTTCTGCGGGACCTGATCGAGAACTCGGACGTCGTGGTCGAGAATTTCAGCTCGTCGGTCATGGACAAAATGGGGCTCGGCTACGAGCAACTGCGAGAACTCAACCCGGACATCATCTACGTGTCGATGTCCGGCATGGGCCACACGGGTCCTCGCAAGGACTGGGTGTCCTATGCCGACATCGTTTCTGCAAGTACCGGATTGACCTCGCTCACCGGCTGGAACTCCGACGACGTCGTCGGAGTCATCTACGGACACGGCGACATAGTCGCCGGACTGCAAGCAGCAGTCGCGGTGCTGGCGGCCCTCGACTACCGCGACCGTACAGGTCGGGGTCAGCACATCGATCTGTCCCAACTCGAAGCCATGGCGGCACACATGGGTACCAGCGTTCTCCGCGCTGCCCGGTCGCAGTCTCCCGAGCCGATCGGCAACAGCCATCCCGAACTCGCACCGCATGGCGTGTACCCGTGCCTCGGCAGCGACCAGTGGTGTTCGATTGCCATTCGCAACACAACGGAGTGGAATACATTGTGTCGCATCATCGGAGCGGAGAAATGGATCGATAATCCTGACTTCACGAATGCGGAGAACCGCAGAGCTGACCAGGAGCGTATCGACGACGCGATCGCCGACTGGACCCGGACTCTGCCTCCCGAGACCGTCATGGAGCGCCTGCAATCGGCAGGTGTCGCGGCTGGAACCATCCAGGACGGGCGCGACCTGATCGACCGCGATTCGCACTTACGGGAACGCAACTTCTATTCCCCGCAGGAACATCCACTCGCAGGCACCTTCCTCCACGAGGGCATCCCGGTTCGCCGTAACTCCGAACCCGGCTCGATCCGACGCGCTGCGCCGGTACTGGGTGCCGACACCGACGACGTTCTGAAGTCCGTTCTCGACTACGACGACAAACTCATCGCACGGCTCCGCGACCAGGCGATTCTGTCCTGACCGCACTCTTATTCCTCAACACCTTTCACCGATCGATTCAAGGAGACACCATGCGCGCGGCCCGACTTCATCAGTTCGGCACCTCACCGGTCATCGACGACGTCGATATTCCCGCACGCGAAACGGGCCAGACCTTGGTACGGATCGACGCTGCTGCGCTCGGTCATCTCGACATCACCGTCGCGAGCGGAAACTTCGGAGTCAAGCCGAATCTGCCGCATATCGGCGGAACCGATGGTGCTGCGACGGTAATCGAATCCGACACTTACGAGCCTGGGACGCGCCTTCTCGTCCGAGGTGGCGGAGTCGGCCTGTTCAAGAACGGCTGTTGGGCCGAGTATCTGGTGGCAGCGGACAAGGCATTCACGCCGTTCGATCCCGCGCTTTCACCGGCCGTCGCGGCAACCTTTTTCTTGCCCAGCACAACCGGCTACGTTGCCGTCAATGACGTAGCAGCCGTCGCTCCGGGCGAACGAGTTGTCGTCGCCGGGGCGTCGGGGGCAGTCGGATCGATGGCAGCGCAGTTTGCCCTGCTTGCCGGAGCGTCCGAGGTGATCGGTGTCGTCCCGCGCGCGGATCAGGCTGTGCTGCTTCCGGAGGGCGTGTGCCCTGTCGTCGGACAGGGCGACGAACTTGCCGGCGTGCTGGGTTCCGAACCCAGCGTCGACGCGGTAATCGACACACTTGGGGGTGACGGCTTGCCGCACCTTCTGGCAAGTGTTGTCCCCGGTGGGCGCGCGGCACTGATCGGGTACACGTTGGGCAAGAGCCTCACCCTCGACTTGCCGAACTGGCTGCTCAGCGACGTCCGAATTCTGCCCGTCAATATGATTCGCAAGACAGCCCGCCAAGCCGAACTGGCACCGGAGATGATTCGGCTCCTTGTCGAGGGCAAGATTTCCGTTGCGGTACAGGAATTTCCGCTCGATGACATCGCAACTGCACTGCAATTGATGGGCGAGGGCAAGGTTGCCGGACGGGCCGTCGTCGTACCCTGACAGGGATAGTTCCCGTCTTACGAGTTATCGGCAAGGAGTCGTTCATGCCCCGCGACACACATGCCGTTCCGCGTTCGCTTCCGGAGTTGATCCGGAAGCGAGCCGTGGAGCGCCCCGAGCACCCGGCCCTCGTCGTCGACGGGATCACGGTCACCTACCGCGAACTGCGGCATCGTGCAGCGTCGATGGGGGCGGATCTCCGTAATCACGGCGTCAGCCGTGGGGAGCGCGTGGCGGCACTGTCCGGCAACAGGATCGAACTGGCAGACCTTGTTCTCGGATGCGCGTGGATCGGTGCGGTTGTCGTCCCGCTCAATACGGCCCTCCGAGCCGACAGTGTTGCCAGTGCACTCGAACAGGCCGGCGTGCAACGGATCCTGGTTTCACCCGAATACTCGTTCGCTGTAACCGGATTCGACGGTACCGTGTGGGTTATGGGTGAACAATACGTCCCCACTGCCGGTTCGCATCCTGGCTGCGAGCCCGAGACCCTCGATCCGCTCGACCTAGCCGCGATACTCTTCACCTCCGGCACCACCGGTCTGCCCCGAGGCGTCCGATGCCCGCACGCGCAGTTCCTGCAGTGGGGCAAAGGCGTCGGCGCCTCACTGGGGCTCACCGCGGATGACGTCCTCTACAACTGCTTGCCGCTCTTTCACACGAATGCGCTCAATACATTTGTTCAGTCCCTCTGGGCAGGGTCGACTTTTGTACTGGGTCAACATTTTTCGGTCCGGAATCATTGGCACGAGGTTCGCCGGATCGGCGCGACTGTCGACTATCTCCTGGGCGCGATGGTTGCCATGCTGATGAACGCTGACCCGTCGTCACAGGATCGAGAGCACAGCGTCCGCGTAGCGCTTGCCCCGGCAACCCCTACACATCTGATCGAACCGTTTGCACAGAGATTCGGTGTGGAACTTGTGGACGGATTCGGAAGTACTGAAACCAATCTCGTGATCGGCACGCTTCCAGGAAACCGACGAGCCGGGTACATGGGTATGGTGATGAGCGGCTACGAGGCCGTCGTCGTCGACAACGGTACCGCTGTGGCCGACGGAGAGCCCGGCGAACTGGTAGTCCGCACCACGGTGGCAGGCGCCTGTTCACAGGGATATCTGGGCGACCCTATCCCCGAGCCGGGAAGCTGGATCCAAACCGGAGACAGGGTGATTCGCGAGGAGGGCGGATGGTTCCGATTTGTCGATCGAATCAAGGATGTCATTCGACGTCGAGGTGAGAACATTTCCGGCGCCGAGGTGGAAGCAGTCCTGGCGCTACACCCTTCGGTCAGTCAGGTTGCGGTCTTCCCGGTGCCGTCGGACCTGGCCGAAGACGACGTCATGGCAACCGTGATCCTGCGCCCCGGAAGAGATTTCGACCCCACCTCGATTCTGGATTTTTCCCAGATTCATCTTCCGTATTTCGCCCTTCCCCGGTATATCGACGTCGTAGAATCGTTGCCACTCACAGAGACCGGAAAGGTGCAGAAAGCAGTGCTACGGGCTCGGGGCGTCGGCTCGCAGACCTGGGACTGCGAGAAGAGCGAGTTCCGCGCACGTCGCTAGGTGCGCCCTACTTACCGCAACCGTTGAAAGAGCACATCACCGGGCTGCAGATGGTGCGTAGAGCGAGCGGGTCGCTGGGTGAATGTGTGCATTTCATGGCATGGAGCTTTCGAGTGATCCCGACGCCTGCAGTTCGCAGTGCGCCGGTGATCCGGCTGACGTTGAGCCGAGCCGTCGGAGCAGTCACCGACAGCGCGCCCGCCAGGGTGCGCGGCCCACTGAACACGGGTACGGCAACACTCATGTATCCGAGCCGCGTCTCCTCGACTTCCACTGCGAGTTGTTCCTTGCGCATTCGCTCGAGTTGTTGGCGCAGCACGCTGACGGACATCGTCGTTCGGCTGGTCAATGCGGTGAAACCCTGCTCGACAACCTCGTCGAAAACCGACTGCGGAGAGAAGGCAAGAATAATCTTGCCAGTCGCAGTGCAGTACAAAGGGAGCCGACCGGCTACCCGCGACTGCTGATTGAGCCCGCGATGCCCGATGATCTTCTCGATGTAGAGAACGTCGATGCCGTCACGAACCGCAAAATGAACGGTCTCCTGCGTCGCCAACAGAAGGTCCTCCATATACGGAAGGGCTGCATCCCTGAGAATCCGCTGACGTGGCACCAATTGGCCCAGCTCGAACAAACGCAGGCCCAGCCTGTACTTGGTACCCGCGCGCTCGAGCAATCCCCACTCGACCAATTCACCGGCCAACCGGTGAACCGTGGCTTTCGCGACCCCGCTCCTCCGAGTGAGCTCCGTCAGAGACAAATCGCTGTGGTCCGTGTCGAAAGCATCCAAGATCATTCGAGACTTGCCCAGGACCGAGGACAGTTCACCTGCAGGTTGCGATGCAGCGGTCGTTTCCGACGCGATGGGTAGTACCGATCCGAACCCGACGGATTGTTGTGGAGCGGCCATGAGTGTCCTCCTGAACGATCTGTGACAGCCTGCCGAGACCGAGTGCCACAGCGACCGAAATCGGTCGGGTCCTCGCTGGGTGCAGGTGCTTCGATACTCAGACTATGGCGACTGTGCGGTGAGACGCACGCCACACGGTCCGCTCAGTGAACCCGTCTCGCAGAGTTTACACCGGGCGTCTACCTGCGTAATTCTCTAGAAACACGCGGACGGCTTCGGCGATCTGGGGGGCGTGCTCTTCGATGAGAGCCACCGTCCCGGATTCGACGATTGCCGTTTCCACGACCGCCGCACCTGTCAGGTTCGTCTGCAAGGGGCCCAGGTTGGGCATCGAGAAGGGATCCTTCTGCGCTCCGATCAGCAGAACCGGGGCAGTCACCGAACCGATCCTCGTCTCCATGACGTAGCGGGCACAGGCTTTGTGGCCCTCCGCCGGATCAACTCGGTAGGCAAGCGCGTCCCGGATGAACCTGTCGAGTAGCGCGGTGCCTGGTTCCGGGTAGTAGGGGCGACGCATCGCCCACAGCCTGGTGAGATGGCTACCGTCTGCGGCTCGGTCGACGCAATCGATCCCACCGGGTCCCGAGTGCCCCTCGCGATAGCTGCAGTCGGTCCACGGACACGACGAGAGCACGGCAGCGTGCACCCTCTCGGGGCGTGATGCCGCCATCTCGAGCGCCACTGCCGCACCGGTGTGGTGGCCGATGACCGTCACTCGATCGACGCCCAGGGTGTCGAGCAATTCCCACGCGCCTCGCGCATAGGTCTCGATGGTCTGCGGGCCGGGCACCGGAGCACTGTTGCCGTACCCCGGCATGTCCATCGCGACAACGAGGAAGTCGTCGGCAAGGAGTGGAATGAGCTCGCGGAACTCGTCCCACGAACGGGGCGCCTGATGAAGCAGGAGAATCGCATCACCCGAACCTTGTTGCGCGTAATGCAATTGCCCGAAGGACGAATCCACGTATCCGAGTTGCAGGCCGCCAGTCATCAGAACGCCGAAACCATCGGAGTATCGACGCCGACGATGTCGATCTTTGCCGAACCACCCGGATTTCCGACAGGCTCGCTACGTGTAGGCAAGATCTCGAGGAAGAAGCGCTTGTTGTCTTCCTTGAAATCCGGGTCTGCTTTCCGGTCGACGGTGATCGCCTCCACTGGGCAGGCCAATTCGCAAGCGCCGCAGTCGATGCATTCGTTCGGGTTGATGTAGAGCTTGCGATCACCCTCGTAGATGCAATCCACGGGGCATTCTTCCATGCACGATCGGTCCGTGTAGTCGATGCATGCTTCACCGATGACAAATGCCATGGCCTAACCCTCCTGTTCGGTGGAGTGTCCGGGGAAGATCTCCGCTTCCGGATCCAGCGCTGCCGCAGCGTTGTTCACCGCAGTCGCGGCTTCACCGAAACCGACGGCGATCAACCGGACCTTGCCGGGATAATCCGTGATGTCCCCGGCTGCATACACACGCGAAACATTCGTCTCCATCCGTGTATTCACCGCGATGTGGCGATTTTCGATCTCAATTCCCCACTCCATCATCGGACCGAGGTCGGCCGTGAATCCCAATGCCGCGATGACGGATTGCGCTGGCAGGGTGGACGTGCTCTTGTCTTGTTTGTAGGTGATGTCGACCTCGCCGATCCACCCATTTCCACGTACCGCCGAGACATCGGCGTTGACGAGAACCTGGACACTGCTTTCCCGCACCTTGGCAACTGTGGACTTGTGCGCGCGGAAACGATCTCGCCGGTGAACCAGGGTGACGGACTTGGCAATCGGTTCCAGGTGCACGGCCCAGTCGAATGCGCTGTCGCCACCACCGACGATGACAACATCTTTCCCGGTGTGCGCCGACAAATCCGGGACGAAGTAACTCAGCCCCCGATCCATGAACTCCAAACCCTTCGCCAACGGACGCGGGGTGAAGGTTCCGATGCCGCCGGTGATGACAACCGCGCCGGCCA
The DNA here is from genome assembly GCF_040489275.1 of Rhodococcus baikonurensis. Taxonomy (NCBI): domain Bacteria; kingdom Bacillati; phylum Actinomycetota; class Actinomycetes; order Mycobacteriales; family Nocardiaceae; genus Rhodococcus; species Rhodococcus baikonurensis. The sequence goes on from NZ_JBEUOQ010000010.1 coordinate 186,951, forward strand.
CCACTACCTGGCCCGCGCTGGTGATGATCCGCACCCGGCCGTCGTCGTCATGCGACAGCTCACGAGCCTGCATGCCCAGTAGGTATACCGGATCGAACGGGGCGGCCTGCGCCATCAAACCCTCGATGAGGTTGCGTCCCTTGACCGAAGGGAATCCTGCGATGTCGAGGATCGCCTTCTCCGGGTACATCGCACTGACCTGTCCCCCCGGTTCCACAAGGGCATCGATCACGGCAACCGAGAGGCCGCGGAAGCCTGCGTAGTACGCGCCGTATAGCCCGGCGGGGCCGGCACCAATGATCAGAATATCGACGCCGATCTCGTTGTCGGTCGCCGTGGGAGACGTTGTTTTCACACTCGATACGGTATTGCGCCGCCGGACTCCCGCAAATGAAACCGGTCCGCTCAACAGACCTCGGTAACAGTTGCGGGACAACACGAAAAGGGCCCGCCGACCTCTCGGTCGACGAGCCCCATGCTCGCAAGAATTCAGTACGCGAATACCTCGGGTTCGTCTGCTGCGATCTTCTGGATGATAGTCGAGTACGCAAACCACCCCACCTTCTCGGTGCCGACTGCCTCGTGGGTCTGCGCCGCGATCTTCTCGTGCAGGACAACCGGATCACCGGCGGCTCGCGCCGTCAACTCCGCCTGCATCGACCGCTCCATCGACACATACCACCACACTGCGCTCTCCACGGACGTTCCGACGGTCAGATGGCCGTGGTTGGTGAGGATCACGGCCTTGTTCGATCCGAGGGCATCCGCGATGCGGATCCCCTCCTCTTCGTCCAGCGCCACCCCGTGATATTCCTCGTAGATCGAGTGATCCTCGTGAAAGGCGCACGCGTCTTGAGTGATCGGTGCGAGTCGGGTGTGCAGCGAGGAGAACGCCTTACCGTTCAAACCGTGAGCGTGAACAGCTCCGATGACGTCGGAACGAGCCTCGTGAACCTTGCTGTGGATGACAAACGCTGCTCGGTTGAGCGGTCCGTTTCCGGAAATGACCGTGCCGTCCGACGCCACATGCAGCAGTTCCTCCGGCAGAACCTGGGAGAAGTGCCGCCCGAACGGCGCAGTCCAGAAAGTCTGCGGATCTTCCGGGTCTCGAGCGGTGATATGTCCCGAGATTCCCTCGTCCAAACCGAATTTCGACAGGATCCGATACCCGCCGATGACGGCGGTCTTGCGTCGACGCCGCTCACTCTCGACGTCGGCGAACTCTGGCGGTCCCGGAATACCGGCCTGCTCGGCAATGCTCAGCGGGTGATTCATGCTGCGCTCCTGACTATTTGACGCCGTAACGGGCGAGGTACCGCGAGGACAGAATGCGGAGGATCCGGTCGAAGATGAAACCCATGATGCCCAGGACGATGATGCCGACAAACGTCCAGTCGATCCGGCCGTAGTTTCGAGCCTGCCAGATCATCGAACCGATACCCTGATCGGCGGCGACGATCTCCGCCGACACGATGGTGAGGAAGCTGTTGCCCATCGCCAGGCGAGCGCCGGTGACTATGCCGGGGATCGACGAGGGCAAGACCACTGTCTTCATGATCTGAAGCTTGTTGGCACCAAGATTCGCCGCTGCCTGCAGTTTGTTCTCGCTGATCGCAACGGTCGCGGCAATCGTGCTGACCGTGACGATGAATACCGAGGTGTAGAAGATCAGAACAACCTTCGACGTCTCACCGATGCCGAACCAGACAACGGCGAGAGTGACAAACGCAATAGGCGGAATGAACCGGAAGAACTCGATGTACGGATCGAGGAGCTGTCGCACGATGGCAATGCGGCCCATCAGAATTCCGACGGGAGCACCGATCACGACACCCAGGAACCAGCCGATGAGAATTCGCTGGCCCGACGCGGTAATCGACGACCACAGAACGCCGCTCTCCCACAGTTCCTGTGCCGCCGACCATACCTCGGCCGGTGATGCAATGGTGGTCGGCCCGTACCACCACGCCAGGAACGACCAGATGCCCAAACCGATTGCCGCTGAGGCTGCATACATCAGCGTCGCTTTGACAATCTTGGATCGCCGCGCCGACGAACGCTTCTTTGTCTGCGCCACCTTCGCTGTTCTCACACCGGCTGAACCACCGGTCACTACAGCCGTCACAGCTCGTCCTCCTCAATGCCTTGGTTCCGCAGCGACGCAACCACTTCTGCCCGAATGTCGTCCCGCAGCTTCTCGTAGAGCTCGATCACCTCGGGATCGTTGCGGTCTCGCGGGCGAGCCGCATTGACTTCGTAGACGCTCTTGATCCGGGCTCGCGGGCCGGCCGACATCACGATCACACGGTCAGCCAACGTCAGCGCCTCGTCGATATCGTGAGTCACGAATACCACGGTGCAGCGGGTGTGCCGCCAGATACGGTCGAGTTCGGTCTGCAGAACCTGACGAGTCTGAGCGTCCAACGCACCGAACGGCTCGTCCATGAGAACCAACGACGGCTGGTTGGCAAGAACTCGCGCGATCTGAACGCGTTGCCGCATACCGCCGGACAGCTGCGAGGGGAACTTTGCACCCGCGTGAGGCAAACCGACCATCGCGAGGTACTCGGCCGCGATACCGGCCTGCTCGCTGCGGTTCGCTCCACGCATCCTGGGGCCGTAGGCCACGTTCTGGCTCACGGTCATCCATTCGAACAACGCTTCGGAGCTCTGAAACACCATGCCGGCGTGACGGTTACTACCTTCGACGACATCTCCGTCGCACACGATCTCGCCGGCGCTTGGTTCCACGAAGCCAGCCATGGACGACAGCAACGTCGACTTGCCGCAGCCGCTCGGACCGAGCAGACAGACGAATTCACCTGGCTGCACATGCATGTCGATTCCGGCGACGATCTCCGCCGCGCCGAAGCTGATTCCGAGGTCGAGCACGTCGATGGCAACACCGGTGTTCTTTTTGCCAGGACCACCTGCCCCCGCGCTATTTGTCGAGCTGGACGCCGAATTACTTGTTGCGATACTCACTGTGCACCATCCTTGTACCAATTCAGAAGCATTGCCGATTCGAGATCCGGCTGTTCGCTGAGAACACCGATCGACTTGTAGAAATCTACGATCGACTGCGCCGACTCGACATCCGCAGCTTCGAGATTCACCACGGCGAAGTCGATCTCGTCCACCGCGGCAATAGTCTGATCCTCGCTGACATTCACAGCCGCCTTGGTCGCGGACGCTGCCACGCCCGGATCGGACTCGACCTTGCGCGTTGCCTCGTCGAGCACCTTCGCGACGGTTCGCGCTGTCTCTTCGTTGGCCGACAGCCACGGAGCCGTCGTGATCGCCCAATGATGATAGAACCAGCCGTAGTCTCCGGTTACTGCCACCACGTGGCCGGTTCCCTGATCCAGGGCCGTGGCCGGCCACGGCTCCCACAGGACAAACCCGTCGATGTCGCCGCGGCTGAGCAGCGCGGGCATGTCCGTCGGGGTCGCCGAGATCATCTCGACCGAACCGGGGGCAATGGAGTTGGCAGCAAGGTACTTGTCCGTCGAAATCTGGCTGAGACCCGGGACGATGCCCATCTTCTTGATCGCAGCCGGTGAGTCGACACCGTTGCGCAGCACGACCTTGATGTAGTCACCCGACGCCTCGTACGCGTACATCGCACGCAACGACGGATTCTGACGCAACTGGGCGATCGTTGTCGTATCGGAGCTACCGGCGATCTGGACCTGGCCGGTCGAGAGTGCGTCGACGGCCTCGCCACCACGACCGAACTGGACGAGTTCGACGTCCAGACCGGCGGCGTCGAACATGCCTTCCTGTTCCGCCACGAAGAACGGAGCGTAGGAAGCATCGATTCCGACTGCGATACGCAGTGGTCCACTTCCGGCGGAATCAGCTGTGCTTTGCGTCGCCGGGCGGCTGCATGCGCCGGTTGCAACGGTCAGCAGCAGCGCAGCCGAAACAAGAGCAGTCCTTCCAAACTTTGACAGCGAGGCCATCTACTCACACCTTTGTTTGTGATCTGTGCCGCAGTTGCGGGTCGTGGAGAGCAAACCTAGCTGTGTGTACCTACACCCGAGAACCAACCGGGTCCACCGTGCGGACCGGGGACAGGAACTTACCTCGGCGAAACACTGCACCTGGAGGAACGTGCAGACCGAAATACTGCGGTAACACTGCCCTCGATCACAATGTCCACCGAATCACAATGTCCACCGAATTGTCTGCGAGCGCAGTGCACTGGCGACATTCTGCGCCGTCATCGAGTAGATCGACGCACGCGCTCCGGCGCTGCCACCGGCGACGTGCGGGCTCAGGAGGGTCGAATCGAATCCACGAAGCGGGCTCGAAATCGGTAGTGGTTCAACGTCGAACACGTCGAGGGCAGCGCCGCCGACATGCCTGGAACGCAAGGCACGCGCCAATGCCGCGTCGTCGACGACAGCGCCGCGCGCCACATTGACCACGATCGCTCCGGTGGGCAACTGCGCAATTCGACGGGAATTGATCAGTCCCCGAGTTGATTCCGCAAGCGGGACGGCCAGCACCAGCACCTCCGCGAGAGGCAGTAACTCGTCGAGCGACACAAACGTCGCAGCCACAGTGTCACGCGGTCTCGAACGCGCGGTGACGTAGACGTCGCAACCGAAGGCGGCAAACAATTCTGCACACCGGCGGCCGATCGAACCGACACCTACGACGCCGACCCGGCACTGCGCCAGATCGCGGCAATCGCGCGACAGGATGGATTCCTGTGGCCAGCGCCCATCGGTAACCTCGTTGTGCGCCCAGAACACGGAGCGGCACAACGCACCTGCCGCCAGCACTGCCCACTCCGCAACCGAATTCGCGTTTGCGCCGGGAGTATTCGCGACCGGAACTCCGACGGCGCGCCAGGCTTCCACATCGATGAAATTGGTTCCGGCACCGGGCTGTTGGACGAGGAGCACATTCCGGCCGAGCTCTGCTTCCTCCTTGCCCAGTGGCAGATCACCACTCCAGTCCCCCACCACGACGTCGCACGTCGGCAACTCCGCACGGAGCGCCCCCGTGGTGCGCTCAGACAATCGAACTACCTCCGCCTCACCTCCGACGGCGTCACGGATTGCGGTACCGAGCCCGTTGTCGGCGTCGGCCGTCAGCAGAAGTACTTTCTTCACGAGAACTCCTTCGCGGTAAGACGATGACTGTACCTTCGGCAAGGCGGGAGCCGGCCTCCCGATCGAGAGGCCGGCTCCATTACGCAGCAGTATATTTGGCAGGAACTTCTCAGATAGATGCCTTCGCGCCGGCTGACGCCTTTGCCAAGAACTCGAGGCTCAGCGGGTTGTACTTCTCTGCCTGCTCGTGCTGCGGCCAGTGACCGCACTCCGAGTAGAGTTCGAGCTGAGCGCCCGGAATATCCTCGGCCATCTTCTTCGCTTCCGGAACATCACCGAACGGATTTTCCTGGCCCCAGACCACAAGAGTGGGCGCCTTGATGAGTGCCATTCGATCCGGACGCAGCAGGTTCCGCTGGCGAACCTCCATCTCCTGCAGGGAGAGAAGGTTGTGGATGTTGGCGACAAAATCAGGCTGATGGTAGATCCGGTGACGAGCCTGAACCAATTCCTCGGTTGCATCGGCGGGATCGTGCATGAGCAACTGCATACGTGCGCGGGTCAATTCGATATCGTCGCTCTGGACGGCCTTCGCGGTCGACGTCTTGATGCGCTCCATGACTACCGGGTTCGCGACTGTTCCACCTGCTGCCAGCAACTGCAGCGACAGAACACGTTCGGGCTGCTCGCTGGCCAGGTAGGCAGCGACCCAACCACCGAGGCTTTCGCCCACCAAGTGCACACGGTCCAGTCCGACCGCGTCGAGGTAGGTCACCAAATGCTCGACGTAACGCGGAATCTCGTACGGGTAGTCAGGCTTGCCGGTGTAACCATGGCCAAGCATGTCGATCGCGTGAACCCGGTAAGACTCGGCGTGCGGTGCAATATTGCGTGCAAATGCCTCGAGGTGTCCGCTGGTGCCGTGCAGGAAGATCACGGCCTCGTCACCGGATCCTGCCTGCAGAGAGCGCGTGGGCACACCGCCGGCGTCGACGGTCGTCAACTCGAAATCGAGCCCGGCAAGTTCGTTCCAGATTGTCATCAGAGAAACTTCCTTTACTGAAGGTGCAGATTATGTTGTTGCGCTGGCTGTTCCAGCTGGATCGAGAATCGTGACACCCATACCGGTGAGCCACTCGGGAATCGCTTCGTAGGCAAGGCGTTCGCCCGGAACGTAGTCGAGCATCGCGGCCATCATGAGCCAGGTCCGCAGCTCCTGCGCACCGTTGCCCGCCTCGTCTTCGATCTGCTGCGTCGTGAACTCGGCAAGCTCACTTGCCTTGCCGCTGGCAAACAGATCAAGAATTCGGTCATCGAACTCCGGAGTGATCGCGGCATCGGCCGCGCGGATGATCTGGCGTCGCCGGACGTCGTAGTCGGACCAGTTCTCCCGGCCGTCCAGCCAGGCTTGAACCATGAAATCCTCGTCCTCACCGTGCGGATCACGCCAGTCCGGCCAGGGCAGCCGATGAGACAATCCGCCGGACGCGATCACCACGACGCGGGTATCCGCCGGATACGACGCAACGGCATCCCGCAGGGCCTTCGCCAATTCCTCACATCGCTTGAACGTCGGGAGAGGCGGCGCGAATACGTTGACCACCAACGGAACTATCGGAACGTCGATTCCGTCGAGAAGGTACTGAATCGCGTGAGACTGCCCATGATCGATCTGCAATCGCGCCGAGTAGGCAAGATCGAACCGGCCACCTTCGATCAGCTCGTTTGCAAGGTGCCTGGCGAAGTCCACATCGACCCGTTGCGGCCCCTTGGGTGTTCCTGATTCACCACTGGAAATGCACTCTCCGACGCCGAGAGTGAACGCCGGAATCAGATCCAGCCAAAAACCGCGAAAGTGGTTGGAGCCGAGAATCAAGACGACATCGGGTTTCGACGCCGCGATCCTCTCCCGGCTCAGATACAGCGCGTCCCGGAAGCGTTCGGCCTCCGCCTTGTGCGTCGTCTCTTCCCAATGGGTGTTCATCAAGGTGCTGTGGGAGGCACCGATACCCAGAACTATTTTCGCCATCAGTCGATTCCTACTTCCTCGAGCGAGCGGGTGACGGTGTCGAGGGCCACTCGGATCAGATACTTCGTAAATCTCTCCGCCGCAGCCAGATCCACAGTGTTCATCCCCATCGCGAAGTCCACCTCGAACGGTGCGTCGACCACCTTGGGCATACCCACCCGAATCGTCGGGATGCCGCGGCTGCGCAGGATGTTTGCGTCAGTGGCCCCACTGGCGTCGAAGAAATCCTGATGCGGCTTCCCTTCGGCAGCTTCCCACGCGTCGACCGCGGCGCGGCGCAACCACATTCGAGGGTCGGAACCCTCACCGGGGATGGCAAGAACCTGTTCGACGTCGATCTGCAGATCCAGCGATTGTGCGATCTCCGCCACGACGGCTTTGAGCTCACGCTTGGCCGCGGTGGGCGTCGTCCGCGGGTTGAGCCGCAGATCAACGGTAAGGCGCACCTGCTCGGGGGTGAACGACGCTGTTCGCTCCCACCCGCCGCGGATGTTGGCAACGATCCCCTGAGGCGCAACCAAACCGTCCTGATGCGCCGCCGAGTACTTCGGGAACCATTCCTCCAACTTGGCGACCACCTCGCCGGCGGCGGTAATCGCGTTGCGGTACGGCAACCGGTGGCGCGAGCCGACGTAGGTGTGCAGACCGTGCACCGTGATCTCGAACCAGGCCAGGCCCACTTCTTCCCAGGAAACCGTCCAGCCGGGCTTGGCGATCAGCGCACAGTCCGCCCACACTCCCTGTTCCAGGAGGAACGAGCAGCCGACGCCCTGGCCGGTGTTGCGTCGGGGGTTTCCGACGCCCGGGCGGGCATTGGTCGGCATACCGCCGGCGCCGAATCCGAGTACCAAGTCACCGCGGAGCGGAATACCCGCTGCGGCAATTGCTTCGGCCGCCGCGACGATGCAGACGGCGTGGCCTTTGGGGTTCGACGCACCCAATCCGATCACGTAGTTCTCGTCGAACTGAGCATGCGGCGTCAGATCCGCTCGCAACTCGTTTCCCACCCACGGCAGGTCTTCCGCCGGATCGCCCGTCGTGACGGTGTCGATCGGCGCATACAGCAACAGATCCGGTCCGGACCCGTCACCGCGGAGCCTTCCCCACGAGTTCGCTTGTCGATCATCGAGATCCATTGTGTGGGCCTCGATGCCCGACGCTGCCAAGACCGCCGTGATGTGGCGGGCCAGCGGTGCTTCGTCACCCGTCGGACTGGGAATGTTCACCACCGAAGTGGCGAGATCCCGCAATCGCGCACGATCGACATGGGCGTAGGCTCGCTCGACCCATTCCCGGCGCTCGTCGCCTAGCCCTGCGAGAGCGTCGGCCCTCGCAGTGGTCATGGATTGACCTGATGTACCTGAGTATTGCTGCGCTCGCCGGCCAGCTGCCACAGCTTTGGGACTGCCACTGCAACAGCGGCACCGATAGCGCCAGCCGTCAGAATCTTGAACATGTATCTCTCCTATTCGCTGGTGCCGGTGGGAATCTGAGCGTCGGCGACAGGGGCCGGGCGGGGCGTTGGCGTCCGGCGCTCTCGGGTGGGCCTGACCGGCGCCTTGGGGGTGTGCTTGGCCGCGTCGGCGATCTTCTCGGCGTACTCTTCCTCTGCCAGATTTCGCCACGTTGTCAGCGACACGTCCGGTCGGTACAGCTTCTCCGGCGGCGCATCGGTGACCTCGACCATCCACGCATCCTGACCCGAGAACTGACCGTGGAACAGCCAGCGGATCGCGCCGAGGTACTTGGCGTAGAAGCCCAATTTTGCTGCGCCGGAGACGAAGTTGACCATGAGGCCGACGTACTTGTGGTTGTCTTCATCCACCGGGACGTAGAACTCGTAGTGAATGAACTTGGGGTACGCGATGCGCAGGACACCCGGCATGGACAGTGAAGCAAAACCGGGGAAGTTCTGAGCTGCGATCACAGGATTGACGTCCAGACCGGCGCCGACGTTTCCGATCTGCGAAATCTGGGTCTCGTCCGGCTTCTTCTTCCACCACCGCTTGTTCGTCCAGGTTCCCACGCCCGGGAACTCCGCCTCCCAGTACACCTCTTCCTGCACCCGGTAGATCCAGCGTCCCTCCGGAACGATACTCGTGATGTTCCACGTCGGCATCGGCTTGAACAGACGCCACAATGCGGTGCGGTGCAGATACTTCGCATGTCCCTCGTCGAAACCGTTCTCACATGCGAAGCGCCAGTTACCTTCTCGGGGCTGAATACGACCACCGACGATGCCCTTGTTCTCCACCAGCTCACGCGGCAACTGGTCGTCGATGGACGGCGCCGGCTCGTTGGCGATCGGGATGTACACCCACACTAGACCCAGTCGCTCCTCGATCGCATAGGTCTGGACGTTCAGCTTGCCGCAGATCTTGGAATCCGGACCGTCTGTGATGACCGCGGCCAGCTTGCCGTCGGTGAGCCGGTACGTCCAGCCGTGGTACGGGCAGCTGACGGTTCCCGGGAACTGCTGATCGCCCTCGGACAGCGGAACGCCGCGGTGCGGGCAGCGATCGTGCAAGGCATATGCCTTGCCGGCGTCGCGGATGATCGCCAGTTTTTCACCACAGATGGTGTAGCTCTTGGGGTCTTTGGTGATGTGGTTCGACCACGTGACCGGGTACCAGTAACCGCGGTATCCGCTGCCGGCTGCGTTGTAACCCGGCCATGCCGTCCAATCCTGCCGACCGGCCGCTCGTGGCCGCTCGGGCAGCGCGAACGTGGCTTCCGACGCCTCGACACCAGTCATGTGAAGTCCTCTCGACACTGAATGTTTGAATGAAACAGATCTTGGGTGAGATTGCGGTCTACGCCAACGGATTCGGTTCGCTCAGCAGACCCGGACCACCACAGCGGTTCCGACAGCACACAGCACACCATCGTCCGAATGCTCCCGCAACGCCAAAGTCAGTTGGTCACTGTCGATTTGGGACACTTCACCCGACACCTCGAGCGTGGCTCCGACGGGCGCGGGCGCACGATTCTGCCAGGAGACGGACACAACTCCTTCGTATCCACCGGCAAAGTGTGACGCGGCACGAAAGAACAGCGTGCCCTGCAACTGGGCCATGACCACCGGTGCGGACAACCCCTCCGTCTGCGCATAGGAGGCGTCGTAGTGAATACGGTGCGAATTGTGCGTCGACGCCCCGAATCGAAGGATCCGAATCGGATCGCAGACCAAGGTCACCGATTCGATCGGCGTGCCCACCACCACCGTTTCGGTCATCGGACGATGAACTTCTCGACGACCTCGGCAAATGCGCCGGACTGCGCACCCCGGTAAGTCTTGGTGACCGAGAGCAGCAGAAACTCGTCCGGAGCCCGGCCCTTGGTCGTCACGGTATCGAGTACTCGCCCTACGACGACATCCTCACCCAACGGGGCGGGTCGCAAAAACGTCACACTCTGCCCGCCCGCCATCAAGCGCACGTCGATACCGTCTGTGCCCGGCACTTCGTCACGAAACATGCCATCTGCTCGGTACTCTCGATCGGAGCCGCCTTGCGGTCCTCGCAAAAGCGAAGGCAGATACATCGGATGGACGGCAAATGCCGGGTGCTCCGGGTCGAGAAACCGGGAGTCCGTCTCGGCGGCGGCAACCGCAAACGCAACCGACTCCGCTGGACGCACCGTTCCCAACTCTCGCGTTTCCCGCTTACCGATCATCGCCTCCGCGCGATCACGCGCGTGCTCGAGTTCTGTTCTCATGCCAGCACGCTAGGCATTCGGAAGTCTCACAGCCACGAACCGGGTTCGCCTGCCGGACCGCAATGCTTCCCATACCGCTCACCTCGAGGTCAGGTATAGCCATGGCTGATCAACCGAAGAGCTTGTACGCCAAAGCAGATGGCGTCACATTCCATTACTACGACCTCGGCGAGGGCGACCCCACGATTTTCCTGCACGGAGGCGGCCCCGGCTGCACTGCGTGGTCCGACTTCGGGCCGGTGGCACCGCTCTTCGCCTCGGATCGACGAGCGATTCTCGTTGATCTCCTGCAATACGGTCGGTCCGACAAGTGCACCATCACCGGCCCCATGTGGGACTTCCACGCCGCCAAGATGGTTGCCCTGCTCGACGAGCTCGGAATCGAACGCGCAGACTTTGTCTGCAACTCCTGGGGCGGCACCATAGCGCTCAATCTTGCGGCAAAGTACCCGGAACGCGTTCGCTCCCTGGTAATCACGGGCAGCATGCCCGTCTTCTACGGACCACTCGCGCCGCTCCCCGAGGACGGCCGTCGTGGCCGCAACGCCCGCGACGTCTACTACGGCGGCACCGGCCCCACCCTCGAAAAACTCCGCACCTTGATCACCGGCCTCGAATGGTTCGACGGATCGAAGTTGCCCGCCGAAACCCTCCAGATGCGATACGAGCAAAGTCTCGACCCCGAAGAAATGGCCCTGGCTGCCTCGGCGGACTCACCTCGTGGAGATTGGCAGGATCTCACAGCTGAACTCGGCCAGATCCAGGCGCCGACGCTCTTCGCCTGGGGTATGCACGACGCGTTCCTCACCCCGGACTACCCGCTCATGCTGGCGCGGATGATTCCCCACGGCCATCTCTACATCATGGACAAGGCGTCGCATCATCTTCAGGAAGAGCGACCATACGACTACTACAGTGTAGTTTCGGGTTTCCTTGACCAACAGCACAACTGAACGAACTGTGATCGCCCCGACGGGCGGTGCACGGATCCGATTGGTACTGCTTCTCGGAATTCTCACCGCCCTCGGGCCGTTCACCGTCGACATGTATCTTCCTGCGCTGCCGCAGATCACGCAGGAATTCAGCACGTCGGACACGATGGTTCAGTTGACCCTGACGGGCACCCTGCTGGGTCTGGCTTTCGGCCAGTTGCTCATCGGCCCACTGTCCGACATCTACGGGCGTCGACGTCCCCTGCTCGTGGGCACAGTAATTCACGTCGGCGCGTCGTTGGCCTGCTTTTTTGCTCCGTCCATCGAAGTCCTCACCGCGCTGCGGACCCTTCAAGGTTTTGGCGCCGCCGCGACCGGCGTGATCGCGATGGCAATCGTTCGTGATCTCTTCACCGGACACGATGCGGCGGTTGTACTTTCGCGACTGATGTTGGTCATGGGCGTAGCGCCCATCCTGGCTCCCTCCACCGGTGGGGCACTGATGTCCGTAACACAATGGCGCGGAGTCTTTCTCGCTCTCTTCGTCCTGGGCATCGCCATGATCGCGCTCGCGGCGGTATCGCTTCCGGAGACACTTCCACCCGAGAATCGGTCGGGCAAGGGCATCGGCGCCATCGCGCGAACCTACATTGCGCTCGGCCGTGATGCCCACTTCATGGTGTTGGTGCTCGTGTGCGGTCTCGGCCGCGGCGTTTTGTGGTCGTACATCGCCGCGTCGTCCTACGTGATGCAGGAACAGTTCGGACTGAGCGCCACAGCGTACGGATTTGCCTTTGCCGGCGGCGCCGTCGTTCTGATCGGTTCGTCCCAGCTCAACGTCGTGCTTCTCGGCCGGTGGTCGCCGAATTCCATCACGATCTGGGCGATGTGGGGCAGTAGCGCCGTCGGCGCTGCATTTGTTGTTGTTGCCGCCACCGACTCGTGGGGATTCGTCGGGTTTGCCGTCCCCATCCTGCTGATGCTCTGCGCAACGGGTTTTGTCATGCCCAATGCACCGGCAGTTGCACTGTCCCGCCACGGAGAAGCCGCAGGCTCAGCAGCCGCGCTGATCGGATTTGCGCAGTTCGGCGCTGCCGCTGTTGTTGCGCCCATCGTCGGTCTTCTCGGCAACACCAGTCTTGCCGTGGCCATCTCCATGACCGGGGCTTCCGTTCTCGGCGTGATCGCGCTGCTCTGCGTACGTCGATAGAACGGTTATGCCGAGCGTTCGAGAACCGATACCTTCCGGCTGATCCCGTCGGCCGCCGCGCGCAACGGTTCGGCAAAACGCTCGGTATCCATTCGATACCGCGGACTCGACACACCGATCGCGGCAACTGCTTCACCGTGTCCACCGAAGATCGGGGCAGCGATACTCGATGTTCCCAGGCGAACCTCTTCGGTCTCGACCGCCAACTGCTGCGAACGAACAGCGTCGAGTTGCCTACGCAACCCGTCTTCCGAGTTCACCGTCCGATCGGTGAACTCGACAAATCCGTTGCCTGTCACCGCTCGAAAAACGGAATTCGGTGAGTACGCGAGTATCGCTTTGCCGGTTGCCGTCGCATACATCGGCAGCCGGCCGGCCACCCGCGACGGCAGGTCCACCCCGTGATGACCGGAGATCTTGTCGATGTACAGAACATCGAGGCCGTCGCGAATCGCGAGGTGAACCGTCTCCCGGGTCGCCGCGTGAAGATCCTGCACATACGTCAAGGACACCTCGCGCAGAATCCGTTGACGAGGAACCAACTGCCCCAGTTCGAAGAGCCGTAGCCCCAACCTGTACTTAGTGCCGACCCGTTCGAGTAGACCGAGAGACACCAGTTCACCGGCTATTCGATGCACCGTCGCCTTCGCAACGCCACTCCGGTTCGCAAGCTCGGTGAGCGAAAGTGCTCCCGAATCCGCATCGAAGGAATCGAGTATGAGGCGCGCTTTCCCCAGCAACGAATGCATCGCCGAGCGCCTCCAGTACACAGAATGTGGTCCACCCAGCGGACCAAGTCTGCTCCAGTCTACTGAGGCATTAGATCTCCGCGCCCACGAATTGGCTGTTGTACAGACGGAAGTACGCGCCGCGGGATTCGAGCAGCGCCTCATGGCTCCCCTGCTCCACGATCCGGCCTTCCTCCATCACCACGATCAGGTTCGCATCACGAATTGTCGAAAGACGGTGTGCGATGACAAAGCTGGTGCGGTCGTTGCGTAGAACCGCGGTGGCGCTCTGGACCAACAGTTCGGTACGTGTATCCACCGAACTGGTCGCCTCGTCGAGGATCAGGATGGACGGCTGCGAGATGAAGGCACGGGCGATGGTGATGAGCTGCTTCTCACCGGCACTGACGTTGCTGCCTTCCTCGTCGATGACCGTGTCGTAGCCCTCGGGCAAGGAGTGCACGAACTTGTCGACGTAGCTCATCTCTGCCGCGCGACGGATCTCCTCGTCGGTGGCACCGGGCTTGCCGTACGCGATGTTCTCACGGATGGTTCCACCGAACAGCCACGCGTCCTGCAGAACCATGCCGATGCGTGAGCGCAGATCGTCTCGCGTCATGTCGGCTATATCGATGCCGTCCAAAGTGATTCGGCCGGAATTGAGTTCGTAGAACCGCAGGATGAGATTGACGAGGGTAGTCTTGCCTGCTCCGGTGGGTCCGACGATCGCAACCATCTGACCCGGCTCGGCGGTCAGGGACAGGTCCTCGATCAGCGGCTGTTCCGGTTTGTAACTGAAGGTGACGTTCTCGAACTTGACGCGGCCCTGGTCGACCGTGGGCGACTTCGCGCCCCTCGGATCCTCCGACTGCTCGTCTTGATCGAGCAGCGCAAAGACCCGCTCGGCCGAAGCGACGCCGGTCTGCAGCAGGTTGGTCATCGACGCGATCTGCGTGAGCGGCTGGGTGAACTGCCGCGAGTACTGAATAAACGCCTGCACGTCGCCGAGCGTCATCGTTCCGGACGCGACGCGCATGCCGCCCACCACCGCGATGGCGACGTAGTTGAGGTTGCCGAGGAACATCACGGCCGGCATGACCAGACCGGAGATGAACTGTGCCTTGAAGCTCGACTCGTACAGATCCTCGTTCTGCTTGCGGAAGCGCTCCTCGACCTCCTGCTGGCGGCCGAACACCTTGACCAACTCGTGGCCGCTGAACGCTTCTTCGACCTGTGCGTTAATGCCGCCAGTGCTCCTCCACTGCGCCACGAAGTGCTTCTGTGAACGCTTCGCGATGAACGCCGTGACCATGATCGACAGCGGAACGGTTGCCACCGCGATCAGGGCGAGCAACGGCGAGATCCACAGCATCATCACGAGAATGCCCAGGACGGTCATCACCGACATGACCAGTTGGCTGAGCGTCTGCTGCAGGCTCTGCGCGACGTTGTCGATGTCATTGGTCACGCGCGAGAGAACGTCGCCGCGGGCGTGGGTATCGAAGTACCGCAGGGGAAGTCGATGGATCTTCTGCTCGACGTCCTCACGCAGACGGCGCACGGTCCGTTGCACCGCGATGTTGAGCAGATACGCCTGCAGCCAACTGAACAGCGACGCGCAGACGAACAACAGCAGCACGATCATCAAGACCTTGCCGACGGCGTCGAAATCGATTCCGGTTCCGGGCACAACGGCCATGCCGGACACCATGTCGGCGAGCTGACCCTGCCCCGAAGCGCGCAATCCTTCGACAGCCTGTTCCTTGGTCGTCCCCGGCTGGAGTTGCTTGCTGACGATGCCGTCGAAGATCAGGTTGGTGGCGTTTCCCAGGATCTTCGGAGCGATCGAGGAAAGTACGACGCTTGCCGTCACCAAAGCGAAGATCAGGACGACGATCGGCTTGTCCGGACTCAAGCGACCGAGGAGACGCTTGAGCGAAGGGCCGAAGTTCATGGCCTTCTTGGTGGGATCGCCGCCGCCGGGCGGGCCGATGGGAGGCGAGGAAGTCGGTCGGTTGCTCATGATGCGTCCTGTACGGCTAGCTGAGAGGCGACGATTTCGCCGTAGGTGGGACAACTGACCACGAGTTCGTCGTGCGTGCCGATCCCCACGATGGCGCCGTCGTCGAGCACGATGATCTGATCGGCCTCGACGATGGTGGAGATACGCTGCGCAACAACGACGATGCAGGCGTCTTGCGTGACCGGCCGCAGCGCCGCACGCAGCCTCGCATCAGTAGTGAGGTCGAGTGCCGAGAAGGAATCGTCGAACAGATAGATCTGCGGCTTACGCACCAACGCTCGGGCGATGGCGAGTCTCTGACGCTGACCACCCGATACCGTCGTACCGCCTTGTGCCACCGGTGTGTCCAGGCCTTCGGGCATGGCACGGACGAAGTCGGCAGCTTGGGCGATTTCGAGGCACTCCCACAGCCATTCGTCGGTAGCTTCTGGGTTTCCGTAGCGAAGATTGGTGGCGACGGTGCCGGAGAACAGATAGGGCTTCTGCGGAACCAGACCGATCACCGAGCAGAGCAACTCCGTGTCGATGTCGCGGACGTCGACTCCTCCCACCGATACCGATCCGGAGGTGGAATCGATCAATCGTGGAATCAGGTTGAGAAGAGTGGTCTTTCCCGATCCGGTGCCGCCGATGATCGCGGTCGTCTTTCCGGGCTCGGCACGAAAGGTGATGTCGCGCAACACGGGTTCCTCGGCTCCGGGGAACTGGAACTGAGCGCCACGAAGTTCGACGACGCCCGGGTCCTTCAGCTCCCGGATCGGATTCTCGGGCGGGATCACCGACGAATCCGTGTCGAGCACCTCGGAGATACGTTCGGCGCACACCGACGCACGCGGCAGCATCACCGCCATGAAGGTGGCCATCATGACGGCCATCAGGATCTGCATGATGTAGCTGAGCATGGCGGTGAGCGAGCCGATCTGCATCGAGCCCTCGTTGATCTGATGGCCACCGAACCAGATGACCGCGACGCTGGTGACGTTGCTGATCAGCATTACGAGCGGGAACATCAGTGCCATGAGGCGGCCGACGCCGAGGGCCGTCTCCGTCAGTTCGCGATTGGCGTCGCCGAAACGCTCGACCTCGTACGGTTCCCGCACGAATGCTCGGACAACCCGGATGCCCGTGATCTGTTCGCGAAGAACACGGTTGACGGCGTCGAGACGGCCTTGCATGACCCGGAAACCGGGCACCATCCGGGCGATCAGGAAACCCATCGAGATCACGAGGAGAGGGACGCTGACGCCGAGGATCCAGGACAGATTCAGGTCCTGGCGCAGAGCCATGATGATGCCGCCGACGCACATGATCGGCGCCATGACGAGGATGGTGCAACTCATCACGACCATCATCTGAACTTGCTGGACGTCGTTGGTGTTTCGGGTGATCAACGAAGGCGCACCGAAGTGGCCGACTTCCCTGGCCGAGAACGTCCCGACCTGATGCAGCACCGACGCTCGCAGGTCGCGTCCGACGCCCATGGCGACTCGCGCACCGAAGAAGACGGCACCCACCGAGCAGAGGATCTGCGTCAGCGTGACCATGAGCATCATCCCGCCGGTGGAGAGGATGTAGCCGGTGTCGCCTTTGGTCACACCATTGTCGATGATGTCGGCATTGAGACTCGGAAGGTAAAGGGCCGCCATAGTCGAAATAAACTGCAGGACGACAACGCCCGTGAGTTCACCCCGGTACGGCGTCAGATAAGTGCGCAGCAGCCTGATCAGCATAGTGAGCGAAGGTTACCAATCCTGGCCGACATGTGCCGCTGGATATTTCGATACGCAAAAACTGCTGTGCGCCTTTATTAACCGCGGGGGGTTAATAAAGGCGCACAGCAGAGATCAAGCAGATGCGGACTGCAGTTCCGCTTCCTTCTCGTCACGGAGGGCCTTGCTGAGCTTCTCACCCTCGATGTCGACGTTCGGCAGGATCTTGTCCAGCCACTTCGGCAACCACCACGCCTTGTCGCCGAGCAGCGCCATGACGGACGGGATGATGACCATGCGCACGATGAAGGCGTCGAAGAACACCGCCGCCGCGAGCGCGAATCCGATCGACTTGATGAACGAGTTCGGTTCTGCGATGAAGGCACCGAACACGGAGATCATGATGACCGCGGCCGCACTGACCACCCGGGCACCGTGGTTGAAGCCGATGGTCACGGCCTCCTTCGCCGTCGCGCCGTGGACGTACTCCTCACGCATACGCGTCACGAGGAACACCTGGTAGTCCATCGCCAGTCCGAACACCACACCGATCAGGAAGATCGGCATGAAACTCACGAGCGGTTGCGGGTTCGAGATGATGCCCAGCCAACCGTGCTGGAAGATCGCCACCGTGGCACCGAATGTCGCGAGCACGCTGAGCAGGAAGCCGAGCGTCGCCGTCAGCGGGACCAGGATCGAGCGGAACACCAAGAGCAACAAGATGAATGCGAGGCCCACCACTACCGCAAGGTAGGGCACCAATGCATCCTTCAGCGTGTCCGAGACGTCACCTTCGAGTGCGGTCTGGCCGGTGATGCCGTAGCTGACGCCGATCGAATCGTTGAGTCCACCTTCGGCTCCACGAAGGCTGGACACCAGATCCATGGTCGCCGGATCGGTCGGACCACTCTTCGGAGTGATCAGCACCTGCGCGGTGTCGCCGGCCGTGTTGACCCCGACGACCTGTGCGTTCTGGACGTCGCTGAAACTCGAGATGGTCGAGACGACCTCCGCGAAGGCCTCCCCCGCCGGGACGCTGGCACCCTTGGCGTCGACGACCGCAATGAGCGGCCCGTTTCGACCGTCACCGAAGCCCTCGTCGATCAGGTCGTATGCCTGACGCGCACTCGTCGCCGGGTCACCGGTGGCCTCCGACGGCAATGCCAGGCTCAATCCCGTTGCGGGCAGGGCCAATGCACCCAGAAGGACTACACCACCGATGAGCGGTACGAGCGGACGACGCACGACGGCGCTGATGAAGCGCAGGGCCAACTTCGGCTTGCCCGAATCCTCGTCCTCGGACTCCTCTGCACGCTTGCTGAGGAAGGGAATCTTACCGGCAAAAGCCTTGCGCCCGAACATACCCAGAATCGCGGGCAGCAAGGTCAAGGCGATCAGAACCGCGATCAGAACCGTGAAGGCTGCGGCCGCACCCATATCCGAAAGGAACGGGATGCCGACGACGCGCAACGCGACCAGCGCGATGATGACCGTCAATCCAGCGAATACCACTGCGGAACCGGCAGTTCCGACAGCGCGGCCCGCCGCTTCGGCACGATTGTCGGTGAGCGTGAGCTCATGCCTGAATCTGGACATGATGAACAGCGAGTAGTCGATCGCGACTGCCAGACCGATCATGATCGCCAGCGTCGGAGTCATGGAACTCAGATCCATGAATCCGGTGGCGACCGTGATTCCGAGGCTGCCGATCGCGATACCGATGATCGCCGTGAGAAGCGGAAGCCCTGCGGCCACAAGCGAACCGAACGTGATGGCCAGAACGACAGCGGCGACGGCGATACCGATCAGCTCGGTGACACCACCGGGCATTTCTGCTTCCTGGGCGGCCGAACCACTGACCTGGACGTTGAGCCCTTCGGACCGTCCGACATCGGCTGCGGAGTTGATCGAATCACGCAACGCCTGATCGAGATCGGCGAAGTCACCGCTGAACGGAACCTCGACATACCCGACTGTGCCGTCGGCACTGAGCGGCGACAACGCCCGCGCGTCGTCAACAGCCTGCGCCTCGGAAGTTCCCGCTGCAGCGGCCTTCTCCTTGAACATCGCAACCATGGAGTCGTTGCCGGCAACCGGATTGACCAACGCCTTCGCGGCCTGTTCCGGAGTGGCAGTTGCCGGGTCCACCTTGGCGGAGTCGGCGACCTTGTCGATGCCGCGAATACTCGCGAGCATGTCGTCCATGGCCTTGACGTTCGCCGGGTCCGCCAGCGTCGTGCCTGCCGGTGCCTGTACGACGTATCGGGCGCTCAGCGAATCCATCGGATTGGGAGCATCGGGAAAACGCTCAGCCATCAGGTCCTGCGCCTGCTGCGCCGGCGTACCCGGAATGGAGAACGAATCCTTGGTGGGGCCGGACAGGGTGGCTGCCCCGACGCCCATCAGGACCAGGATTATCAGCCAAACGCTGAGGACCGCGCCTTTTCGCCGATAGGCGAACTTGCCGATCCGATAGAGATAGGTGGCCACGACGGGCTCCTTGCTGTTTCGGTGCGTGTACGTGGACAGGTATTACGAGTGGGTCTCAGGGGCGAGGTGGCGGCGCAGGCAATCCCGCACGAATTTGCCGAAAAGCGTCGTGGACCAACTCTTCCGGACTGGAAGCCTCCGACTTTCCACCAGACCAGATGTCGATCACCGACTTACAAGCCCCGGCCACCACCCCCAGGAGGAGGGTCGGATACAGGTCCCGTTCGGCGTCCGTGCCGGTGCGTTCGGCCAATGCCCGAGTGACTGCACGGTTGATCCGCTGATGCATGTCGGCCGCATCCCGATAGAGAGCAGGACTCGAATCCGACAACATCCAGATGTTTACTTTTTCCTTCACGCTCGAGCCGGAATCGCTCACGATTTCGACCACGAGATCCTCGAGCACGTCGAGGATGGGCTCATCCGCGGGCCGGGCTGCAAGCGCCTCGATCCACAGAGCCACTGTTTCCTCGAAACTCGCCAGAACCGCCTCCTCCTTGCTGGAGAAGTAGTTGTGGAATGTCCTCGTCGACACCCCCGCCTCGGAGGCGATCGCATCAGCGGTGACGCATTCGATCCCGAGAGCGCGAGCCAGTCGTGCCGCCGCGTCACTGAGTGCGGTACGGGTTGCTGCCTTCTTGCGGTCGCGAAGGCTTGGCTCGGTTATCACTCCACCACCGTACCGAACTTGCAGACCTCTGCAACTTTGCAGAGCTCTGCAAAATTGTGCGTTCGAACACACCGCTCGAATTCTCGAGGCCTGGCTCACACCTTTGCTCGCCCTACGACCCAGTGCTCGCCCTACACCCCAGCGAACACGTCAGTAGTTGTTGCCGGTGACGCCCCGCATGAAACTCCAACCCGAGTTGACGCGTAAAGCAACAGAGGCTGACATACTTTGCTCTTCATTAACCAAACGAGTTCGGCGAAGGAATCTGATGGATCCGCTCCTGCACACCTGGCCGGTTTCGTCCTCGGTCATGCTGTGGGGATCGAAGACCGGAAGAGGCACGGTCCTACGTCTCGTTCATCTCACCATCGGATTCTGCTCACTCAATTTCTCGCTCGTGGCCTACCTGTTTCTCTTCAGCACCGAGGGCCCCGACGGACCGTTTGCACGAGCGTGGGTCATCGGCATCGCGACGATCAACTTGATTCCCACCTTTCTCTGGTTCGTGGGCCGAATCAGAGGGGCACGCACACTCGAGCTCTACGGACTGTGGGCAGATCTCGGAACCGCCTCGATACTCATCACGTTCACCAGCCATAACGCCGCACTGTTCGGCGCGGTGCTCTTCGTCGCCACCGGCGCCTACTTCACCTATTTCCTCGACTATCGCTGGCTGGCCTTCCACCTCGCCTTTGCCACGACGTTTGTCATCGCCCTGACCGTGCTCGGCCTGACGAACGGCGAGTACTCGGCGACCAGCGTGCTTGCGCGTACCGACGTCGTACTGTGCGCCGTGATCTTCATTCCGGCGACGATTCAGTTCACCTGGCGCCAGTTACTCTCGCGTGCAACGGGATCCAAAGTGGACGCGCTCACCGGCCTGCTGAACCGACGGGGGCTGTGGGACATGTCGGAACACATCTGGTCGGTCGCGTCGGCAAATCGTGCCGACATCGCTGTTGCCGTCGTGGACATCGACAAGTTCAAGGCGGTGAACGACACGTTCGGCCACGAAGTCGGAGACGCCGTCATCAGCCGGACCGGAACTCGCCTGCAGGAGCATGTGAACGGTTTCGGTTACGCCGCACGCACGGGCGGCGAGGAGTTCACCGTCGTGATGATCGGCACCCCGTACGGATTGCGCAAGCGAATCGCAACACTGCCCAAAGCAGTGGTGAACGCCTCCGACCGCCCACTGGCCACGGTCAGCGTCGGAGCAGCGACGCTACCGTTCGTCCCACATCAAGAGGAGTTCGACTACAACGAGTTCTCCCGGGCAATCATCGCGGCCGATCACCTGATGTACGACGCGAAATCTGCGGGCGGCAACGCCGCGAACACTGCGCCGACAACTGTTTCACGCCCCCGACGGACAGTGTGAACGCCACGACGAACAGCGTGAACGCCACGACGAACAGCGTGAAATCGCGCCGTTTCAGCGACGATTCCACGCCCCGGGGTCTGCAGTCAGTTCGTGAACGAACTCGGGTAACTCGCCACCCGCGACGTCGGTGAGCGTGACGTTTTCGAGCACGGCGCGAAGGTTGACGCGCACTGCGATCCACACCTCTTTGAGTGGCGTTGCCGGCCCCCCGTAGTCGACGTCCTCGGGGCGCTGACCCCGTATCGACGCAAGCGGTCCTTCGACGGCGCGGATGACGTCAGCAATCGTGATCTCGTCTGCGGATCGGGCGAGCCAGTATCCACCGTCCGGGCCTCGACGACTGTTGACCAGGCCGCCGCGCCGTAAGTCCGAGAGCACCGCTTCCAAGAACTTGTGAGGTATGACCTGGGATTTGGCGAGAAACTCGGCTTTGGCCGGGTCTGGACCGACTGCCGCTAGCTCGACCAGAGTCCGCACGGCGTAGTCCACCTTCGCGGTGATATGCACCGGCAATTCCTACCATTGTTCTATGAAAAGTCGCAACAAACCCGCCAGATTCTTGTCCCAAAAGGGTTCCTTGACGTTACATATTGGTGCATGATGTAACGAACGAAGCAAAAGAACAGGACAAATCGCATGTGGGAAACGCTTCTCGAGTCATGGCGGTCACTTCTCGAACCACTCCATGACCCGGTCACTCTCGCAATCCCTGCGTTTGTCATCTTCCTCGGCATCGAGTGGTTCGCCGCCCGAGCACTCGAAGATCATCCGAACGACGCCGACGGACGTGCGCGGCCGGCGCAGGGCGGATACCGTAGCGCCGACGCCCGGACCAGCGTCCTCCTCGGCTTGGTGTCCATCGCCACGAGCACATTTTGGAAAGTACTGGCACTGATCGGCTATTCGGCAATCTGGGTGTATCTCGCACCGTGGCATCTGTCGCCGACGGCCTGGTACACCTGGGTGATCCTGCTTCTCGGAATCGACGTCCTCTACTACGCGTATCACCGCATCGCACACCGGGTTCGAGTCATCTGGGCGACACATCAAGCTCATCATTCGAGTGAGTACTTCAATTTCAGTACCGCGCTACGGCAGAAGTGGAACAACAGCGGCGAGATCATCATGTGGCTGCCGTTGCCGTTCCTCGGCATCCCGCCGTGGATGGTGTTCGTCGGCTTCTCCGTCAGCCTCGTCTACCAATTCTTCGTCCATACCGAGCGAGTCGGAAAACTCTGGCGTCCTGTCGAATTCGTCTTCAACACGCCTTCGCATCACCGAGTCCATCACGGTTCCGACGCCGAGTACCTCGACCGCAACTACGCCGGGATCCTCATCGTCTGGGACCGGATGTTCGGCACGTTCGCGGCCGAAACCCACAGGCCCACCTACGGACTCACGACGCCGGTCGGAACGTACAACATCTGGAAGCTCCAAACGCGGGAGTACGCTGCAATCGCTCGCGACTGGAAGGCGTCGACCTCGTGGCGGCAGCGAGCCGGCTACGTGTTCGGCCCGCCCGGCTGGGCACCGAAAGCCGAGGTCACTTCAACAGAATCCACAGCCCCGTCGCACTGAGCAGCAGAAGGCCCAGCGCGAGAGCTGCGCCCATACCCAGAGCAGGCGTTGCCTTTTCGACTGAAAACTGGGCCAACCGCCTGGGTCGCGCCCGACGTTCGTAGACCGTCACTACAACAACGAGCACCGCCGCGACGGACGGACCGATCAAGGCCACCGAGCCGAACGGCGGCAACCATCTCAAGCAGGCCGCCGACAAGCCGAGTATCGACAGACTCGTCCGCACCCACGAGAGGGATGTGCGCTCGGACTGCAGGCCCCGGTCCGGCGGCGTGAGTCCTTCCGAAGGTTCCAGCGCGGTCAATCAGTTCACGACCTCGACCACCAGGACGGTCGCGCAGATCACCAGCACGATGCCGACCACCGGCGCCATCAGCGGCACCGGCAACGAGCGCTCGGCACGCAGCGCGCGCTCGGCACTGATCCAGTGGATGAAAGAAGTGATGGCGATCAGAGCGCCGCCGACGAGCAGCAATGCGGCCAGGCCGGCGCGAACCGTCGGGTTGAGGATGTCGCCGCCGAAGGCCTCGAGTCCGACGCCTGACGCGACAAAGGCCGTCGCGGTGCGAATCCAGGCCAGATATGTCCGTTCGTTGGCGAGAGTGAAACGTGGGTCGGGGTCTTCACCAGCCCGGAAGGGCCTCCACCTGGGCATCACTCGTTCATTCCGTCCGGGCACGATTCGCGCGCTGCCTTCGGGACGGACAACAAGAAGGGAAGGTCATGTCCTTAATCTTCCCTGCCCGTCCCGAAGCAGTGCGAATCGGGTGGACGTAATTCAGCTCGAGGCGAGCGAGACCAGGAAGTCCACCGACCCGCTACCGTCGACGGTGACAAAGCCGAGAGACGGGGGTTCGACGCCGAAATCGGTCCAGGTGACCGGGATCGAGCCCGAGGCGATCAACGAATCGCCCGAATGCAGCACGGTCATGTCGACCGATACCGGCTTGGACTGCCCTTTGAGAGTCAAGGTTCCAGACACCGTGACCGTTGCCGTTGTTCCATCGGTCGGCACGGCCGAAAGATCCACCGGGGAGTCGATCGTGAACGTCGCCGTCGGGTAGGTACTGGTGTCCATCACGTTGCCCGTGAACTGGCCGTCGCGCCGGTCCGAGTCGGTCTTGATACTCGCCACCTGCACAGTCACTTCACCGGCCGTGAGCTTCTCACCCTCGACGACCGCGCTTCCGCTCACCTCGCCGGTGGTTCCGACGACGGTCACACTCGATCCGTTGAGAATCTCGTGGACGGTGTACCCGGCTGCGGTCTGGTTGTCCCCTTGCCCGGGGACGACGGTCCACTGCCCGTCGATCGATCCGGACGCCGCCTCGGCCCCCTGTGTGGACACCACGGCCGCCGGCGCATCGTCTTCGGCGATGAATTTCCCGTACGCCCACGGCCCCACAAGCAGGGCTAGTACGACCACAACTACTGCTCCGCCTATCCACCAGATCTTTTTCATGCTTTCGACGATAGTTGCAGCTTCAACGATTGTCAGGACTTAACACCTGGGAGAACGCTGTGAAAGCACTCCGCGGTAACCGAGCGCGACATGCTATCCACAGCAATTGGTAATCATTTGGTAAAGTAGATTTTGCATTCCGGCCCCCAGCCTGGAATGCCTCGGCCGTGCGCATCGAATCATGCATCGATCCCGATGCGCACGGTCTGCCCCGACAGAAATCGCACCGGACAAGGGGGACCGCGATGCCGGATCTGACGCTCCTGACGGACGAGGAATTGCTCGAGCGGCGAATCGCCCTCGGCCGATCACTGACTACGGCCGCGGACTTGGTACCTACCCCGACGCCGTCCTTCTTCGAGAAGTTGCAGCAGGACATCGACGCTGCGGCTGCGGAGTGGATAACGCGACGCTCGTGAAGACCGTCGGGTTCGAGCACGATCGCGTCAGCCTGTTTCTTCCGAATTGACTTTCGAGCCAACAGAATCCGCGCCGAGCAAGAGCTTCGCCGCCAGTCGAAGGCGCCGTTTCACCTCGTCGACCGACGTGTCCCCGTTCAGCCACCCGACAACGCTGGCACTCCACAAGGTCTCCAACATGCCGAGTGTGCGGGACTGCATCGGAGTGCATCGGTGATCCGCCCCCCACGCTTGAGTGACGGCAATATAGCCGAAGGGGGTGGCCCAAGGCGTTATCTCGTTGCTACTTACCCGGAGCTCATCCCGGTCGGGGGTGTACTCACGTAGCGTTTGGTGCGCGCACATCGCAGCGTGTGCAAACCCAGGATCTCGGACCATCCCCTGGAACGCCCGCACGAAGACTTCTCCTGCGCGCCCCTCCGCCGTCCGCTGTCTCGACGGACGGCGGAGAAAATCCTCAGCCAGGGAGTCCAGTTCCGACCGAACGGCTACCGTGATGAGATCGTCTTTGGACGCGTAGTACTTGTAGAGCGTCGAGAGGGCAGTCTGGGCAACTCGAGCGACCTCCCGCATCTGCACAGCTTCGTAACCGCCCGCGGATGCCAACTCGCGGGTGGCTTTCACGACTCGCTCGACACGGAATGCCTTGGCCTCAGCGGTGCGGCCGTTCACCTTCACTGCGGACATCCAGTCTGTCCCCCATCATGTTCCGAGACTGACGCCGACGCGTCATCTGCCTCCACGATAACGCCCCTGCACCGGCACCAACTCAGGCACTCGGATCAGTCCCATCCGTTAATCAGGCATTTACGAATCAGGACGGAAGCTGACCCATGAAGATGGACGGGTGCAGACCGTCAGCCAACGGACGGAAGTCCTTCTCGACCTTGGCGGTCAGGTCGTCGAGGTTCCACGGTCCATCCGAGGCGACCGTGGAGACTACCTCCGGGTTATTCCACAGTTTCACCTCGTAGCCCATGGCGCCGATCGTGCGGCCCGACAGCCAATCGGAACTCGTACCGGCAAGGTAGGTGACGATGGGCGCGATGTTGTCCGGCGAAACGGAATCGTCGATGCCCTCTCCCACCCGCTTCTCGTCAGGCACGGTCTGCGTCAGACGCGTGACGGCACCCGGAGCGATCGCATTGGCCGTCACGCCGTATCGCCCGAGCGCGTTGGCCGTCGACGCAGTCAAACCGATAATCCCCATCTTGGCAGCGGCATAGTTCGGCTGCCCGGGCGAACCCTGCAACGCGGAATCGGAGGTGAAGTTGATGATGCGGTAGTGGCCGTCGGGATTCCTCTGCGAACGCCAGTACGCCGCCGCCGGCTTGATGGTGCTGAAGTGGCCACGCAGATGCACTCGAATGACTGCATCCCAGTCTTCTTCCGGAAGATTGAAAATCATCTTGTCTCGGAGAATGCCTGCCACATTGACGAGAACATCCAGCTTGCCGTAATGCTCCAGCGCAAGATCGACAAGGCGTTGACCGGTCGCGACATCTGCGATGTCGCCGCCGTCGGCAACGGCCTGACCGCCATTTGCCACGATTTCGGTAGCGACGTCACGCGCCGGGCCCTGATCCCCGCCCTGACCGTCCGGCGACGAACCGAGATCGTTGATGACCAGTTTTGCACCTTCGGCAGCGAACATTCTGCTGATCGACGCACCGATGCCTCGGCCGCCTCCGGTCACGATCGCTACGCGACCTTCGAGTGAACCCATGAATCTTTCCTTTGTTCATGCCACGAACAACATCGCGGCGAGTATGTAACGGGTTGAGTGTCAGTGGATTACGGCAGTGCCGTCAGCGAATTGTGGCGGTGCCGTGGTCGATGACCACGTCGCCGATGTCATCGACTGTCCGGAACCGAACAGCTCCACCCGCAACCCAGATCGAGGTAGTGATTGTCTGTCCGGGCAACAGTGGCTTGGTGAACCGTCCCGACATCCCCGTGAAGCGCGTCGGATCCGAATCGGCCACAGCGTGCAGGAGAGCCCGACCGACGTAACCGTAGGTGCACATACCGTGCAGGATGGGAGTGGAAAACCCGCCGCGTGCGCTGAATATCGGGTCCGAATGCAAAGGATTACGGTCACCGCTCAGTCGGTACAGCAACGCCTGGTCCGCCCGAGTTGTGTATGTGACAACGTGATCCGGCTTGTAGGCCGGTAGTTCCCAGGTAGTTGAAGGCCCGCGCTCGCCGCCGAAACCTCCGTAACCGCGGAAGAACGACCCTGACTCGATGGTTCCCACGATCTGACCGACAGAGTCGCGGGCGACGGTTTCCGTCGTGAGCAAGGCACCTGAACCCTTGTCGTACACACCGGTGATCGTGCGGGTGGTTTCAACGCGGCCGTCTGTCGGGAGTGGGCCAGACAAACTGAACGCTTGATATGCATGCAGCAGCTTGCTGTAGTCCACATCATCGGGCAGCGTGAATCCGTCGCCGTCGCCGTCGCCGTAGAACGCCACGTTCGCAAATGTAGGAAGAACCTTCTGGGGGATGTTCTCACTGTTCTCGGTGGTGAACTCCAGCTCGTCGAGCGGGTCAGGCTGACCCGCACCGACACCCACGGCATACAGCAATGCGTCTTTCGACGTCCAACTCTTCCAGACCGGATTGCCGGAAAGTCCGACGAGTGAGCTGTCGATCGGCATGTAGAACCTCGATTTCATCCAAATAGGCACGTATAGGAGTGGAGCGGGGTTACCGGACGGTAAGTGCCCAGCAGCGCGACAAAGTTTCCGAAAACGTTGTCCGACAACCCACTCCAACTAAAGAGAACACGTTACGTATGCGAATGGCAAGCCCGGATCCGAATCCGTAAGCCGGAACATCCGAATTTGTCGACAGACCTTGACATACAGGATGAACTGGATCACTCTGATCGTTACGAAACGCGTTCCGTTTAACCGAAAGACCCTGGCCTCGACACGATTCGAAGAAACGTAACGGATGGTATTCCGTTTGAAACAAACTCGCGGAACGTGTTTCATTCACCCGACTTGACGGACGTATTCCGTTGAGAGACTTGATTATCCATCACAGATCCGAACGACGAGAGGACTGTCCCTTGACAGGGCCTGTACCGGTTCCGACCCCTGCCACCGCCCCCTATTGGGAGGGCGCGCAGCGGGGGGAACTCACCATTCAACATTGCCTGGCGTGCACACGGCACTACTTCTATCCGCGGCCATTCTGCCCGAACTGCAACTCAGACAACGTGGAGTGGACACCCGTCAGTGGCCGAGGCCGACTGTTGTCCTACGTGATCAACTATCGACCGACACCTCCCTTCGACCCCGCTACCCCCATCGTCGTCGCACTGGTCGAACTCGAAGAGGGCCCGCACCTGATGAGCAACGTGGTCGGGGTGGAGGCCGACCCCGAGTACCTCGTGCTCGACCAACAACTCGAAGTCACTTTCATCGAACGAGGGGACATGAAACTCCCCGTGTTCACGCCGGTACAGGAGTCTGCCCGATGACATCGATGCACAACGGAGACATCGCGATCGTCGGCGCGGCCGAGACCACGGAAATCGGCGTCCTGCCCGACACATCTGTCCTGGATTTACATGCCAACGCTGCCCGCAACGCAATGGCCGACGCCGGCCTCACACCCGCGGACATCGACGGCGTCGCTACCACCGGACTGCTTTCCCTCGATGTCTCTCACCACCTGGGTATAACCCCTCGCTGGCTGGACGGAACGGGAGTCGGTGGATGCAGTTTCATGCTGCACGTGCGTCACGCCGCGGCCGCCATTGCTTCGGGTGCCGCCGACGTTGTACTCGTGACCCACGGGGAGTCCGGTAGGTCCCAAGTCGGCGCCCCACCGTATCCGCGGAGTTTGAACTCCATGAGCGGTCAGTTCGAGACTGTTTACGGCGCAACCATGCCGTATACGACCTTTACACTTCCGGCACTGCGCTTCCTGCACGAGCGTGGAATGACCATCGAACACATGGCTGAATTGGTTGTTTCGCAGCGCAACTGGGCGCTCGACAATCCTCGGGCTTTCCGTCGTAAGCCGACGACGGTAGACGAAGTGCTGGCCGGTCCTCGCGTGGCGTATCCGTTTACCCGGGACATGTGTTGTGTTCTGACCGACGGCGGTGGCGCAGTGATTCTGACCAGTGCCGAACGAGCGGCAGACATGCCGGGATCCGACCGCCACATATACCTACTCGGGTCCGGTGAGTCCGCAGAAGCCCCGATGGTTTCGCAAATGCAGGACCCTGCATCCTTCAGAGCATTCCGTCTCGCCGGCGCCGAAGCGTTCGCCACCGCTGGAATCACCCACGACGACGTCGACCATCTGATGGCGTACGACGCATTCGCCCACGTCCCGCTCTACATGCTCGAGGATCTCGGTTTTGTCGGTTTCGGCGAATCGGGAGACTTTGTCGCCGAGGGGCATACGTCCAAGGGCGGCCGACTTCCGATGAACACCAACGGTGGCGGCATGTCGTACACCCATTCCGGCATGTACGGGATGTTCGCCATACAGGAGGCGGTACGCCAACTACGCGGTGAGGCGTGCGAGCAGGTTCCCGGAGTCGAAATCAGTTTTGTCCAGGGCGTCGGGTTCTACTTCGGTGCCGCAGGCAGTTTGGTGCTCTCGAATCAGCGTTCATAAGCAGGAATCTTCCTCTCGCCGAACGTAATACCCAACGAAGAGTAGATCCTCGACCGAACAGCCCATCCCTGGGGGAGCAACAGAAAGGTACCTGCATGACGACCTCACTTCCATCCACCGAGCACCCGCTGACAGCACCGCACATCGACCTCACCAGCGTCGAGTTCTGGAGTAAACCATTTGTCGAGCGGGACAAGACATTCGCGTGGCTGCGCGAGAATGCGCCGTTGAGTTGGCACAAGCCCATGGACCGCCCCCATTTCAAGCCCGACCACGGCGAACCCGGATTCTGGGCCATCGTGAAAAGTGCGGACATCTCGTTCGTCAGCCAGAACCACGAGCTCTTCAGCTCCGATCCGCACAAGTGGCGGGGGGTGGGGTTCGCGCCGAACGATCCAGAACTGTACGGCGCCCCGAACTTCGTGATGATGGATCCGCCCGATCACACCAGGTATCGCCAAATCATCAGCTCTGGTTTCACACCGAAGGCCGTCAGGCGTCTGCGGGACAAGATCGAAGAACGCGCCGAGCAGATCGTCGGCCGGGTAGTCGGCGCAGGCGAATTCGACTTCGTCTCCGAAGTCGCCTCGAAGCTGCCGATGCTCACTATCGCCGACCTTGTCGGCGTCCCGGAGAGCCTGGTTCAGGACTTCGCAACGGCTGGGGACAATCTGGTCGGCGCCGCCGACCCCGAGGTGCTCCCCGAGGGGTTGACCCCGACAGAGTTCACGATGCAGCAGATCGCGATCTTGTCGGAGATCGGCAACGACTTGGTCAATTTCCGTCGCGAGAACCCGGCCGACGATATCGCTACAGCCATGGCCAACACCGAATTCGACGGCAAACCGCTCTCTGAGCTCGAAATCGGTTCGATGATGCTCCTTCTCAGTGTGGCCGGCAACGACACAACGAAACAGACGACCAGCCACACCGCCATGTCACTGGATCGGAATCCCGACCAGAAGCGATGGCTGACGGAGGACTTCGACGGACGTATCGCACAGTCGATCGAGGAGTTCATTCGCCACACCTCTCCCGTCCAGGAATTTGCACGTACGGCCACTGCGGACATCGAGCTGGGCGGAACCCAGATCATCAGAGGCGACAAGGTTGTCATGTTCTATTGCTCGGGAAACCGCGACGAGGACACCTTCGACGATCCTCACCGGTTCGACCTACAGCGCAGCCCCAACAACAACCATGTTGCCTTCGGCGGCGGTGGAATCCACTACTGTCTCGGCCATTTGGTCGCTAAGGCCCAACTGCGAGCACTGTACTCACAGATTCTGACCAAACTGCCGCACATGGAGGTCGGCGAGCCGGTGTACCTCTACAGCGAGTTCATCAACGGGATCAAGCGCCTCCCGGTCCGCGTGTAACAAACCCCAGTAAAGACAGTAGAGAACAGGAACGACGCTATGAAAATCATTGTCGATCGCGGCCGGTGCACAGGAATCGGAATCTGCGAATCCGTGTCCGAGGACTATTTCGAGGTAGCCGACGACGGATCGTTGATTCTGCACAAGGAGTTGGTCGATGACGACGACAAAAACCTTGTCCGGGAGGCTGTTCGATCGTGCCCCGCCAAAGCGCTGACCCTCGACGAGACCTGATCGTGAGCGCAACAGATATCGATCACGGTGCGGGACTCGTTGTCGTCGGGGCGTCTCTGGCCGGTCTGCGGGCCGCGGAATCTGCTCGTCAAGCGGGATATACGGGATCGATCACGTTGGTCGGCGACGAATTCCATCTTCCCTACGACCGGCCGCCCCTGAGTAAGCAATTCCTGAAGGACGGCGCTGAGGTCGACTTTCACACAACCACCGAGGAGCTCGCCGCCCTCGATGTGAAACTTCTACTCGGGGAGCCGGCGACACAACTCGATCCGACATCACACCGTGTGCGAGTCGGAGACAGCGATTGGATTCCCTACGAGAAGCTGATCATCGCGACAGGCGCGTCGCCACGCTCGTTGCCCAACACCCCGGATTTGGACGGCGTTTTCGCGCTCCGCACGATCGATGATGCACTCGCGCTCCGCGAAAGACTCTTCCCCGGAACAAAGCTCGTGATAGTTGGCGCTGGATTCATCGGGTCCGAGCTCGCGTCGTCCGCCCGAGACCGAGGCGCAGACGTGACGATCGTCGAAGCTGCTCCAATTCCACTCGTCCGCGCAGTCGGTGAGACCGTCGGCCAGGCACTCGCAAAGCTGCACGAACGCAATGGAATTCCGCTCTTGTGCGACGTCCAGGTCGAAGAGCTGATCGGCACCACCCATGTCGAGGCCGTCCGGCTCAGTACCGGCACTTCGCTGCCGGCCGAGCTCGTTGTCGTCGGTGTGGGAGCAGCTCCCGCAACCCGGTGGCTGGCAGATTCGGGCATCGAACTACATCCGGTGGACGGCGGGGTGATAGCAGACGAATTCCTTCGAACCTCACTCGAAGACGTCTATGCAGCAGGCGATGTGGTCCACTGGCCCAACCCCGCGTTCGATGGACTCTCGGTGCGGCTGGAGAACTGGACGAATGCCGCGGACCAGGCCCACCAGTCAGCTGTCAACGCTGTCACACCCGGCGATGCGAAGCCTTACGAGACCGTCCCCTACTTCTGGAGCGACTGGTACGACAGCCGGATCCAGTTCGTCGGGACCGCCGTCGCCGACGAGGTGGTTTTTGCTTCCGGCGATCCGGAGACCGACAAATTCGTGGCCCTGTACCGCTCGGGTAACCGTCTGGTCGGCTCCGCCACCTTGAATGAACAACGCAAGATCATGAAGTTGCGCCGCATCATCGCCAACAAGGGCACGTTTGCAGATGCGCTCGAGCTCCTCGACCCCACGGAGAAGAAATCATGACCACCAACGCAATTGCCGCCGTTCTGCGCGACGGCGACGGCAAGTTCGCACTCGAGGAGGTGACGCTCGGACCGCTGGCATCGGACGAACTTCTCGTGAAGGTAGTCGGTGCGGGGATGTGCCACACCGACCTTCATATACTGAATCCCGATTTGGTTGCGAAGATGGGGCCGATCATTCTCGGCCACGAAGGTTCGGGCATCGTCGAGGAAGTCGGTAGCTCGGTCAGAGGTATCGAGGTTGGCGACCATGTACTGATCAGCTTCGATTCCTGTGGCCGCTGCCGTAACTGCCGAGCCGGAATACCGTCCTACTGCGACGAGTTCTTTGCTCGCAATACGACAGGCCGCCGCGCGGACCTCAGCACGAGCGCAATCGATCGGATGGGCCTCCCGCTGGCGAACCGATGGTTCGGGCAGTCCTCCTTCGCCACGCACGCCATCACAACCGAGCGCAATCTGGTCGTGGTGGACAAAACGCTCCCACTCGAGCTTCTCGGCCCTCTTGGCTGCGGCCTGCAGACCGGAGCCGGTTCAGTTCTCAACGAGATGAAACTGGCTGCCGGACAGAGTATTGCAGTGTTCGGAGCGGGGGGTGTCGGCCTTGCTGCCGTAATGGCCGCCAAGGCAGCAGGCGCCCGCGAGATCGTCGTCATCGACCTGGTCGATACCAGGCTCGAAACAGCGTTGGAAGTCGGCGCCACTCGTACCGTTCGCGGCGACACACCTGACCTCGTCGAAGCGATCAAGAACGGCGGACGCGGTTTCGACTTCTCCTTCGAGACAACCGCTGTGGCCTCGGTCATCACGACGGCCGTCAGCATCCTCGACATCCCGGGCAAAGCCGTGTTGGTGGGCGGGAGCCAGGCGAAATTCGAAATAGACCCGACGTTGCTGACGGGCCGGACCGTGACGTTCGCCCTGGAAGGTAGTTCGATCCCACAGGTTTTCCTTCCCCAGCTCCTGGATCTGTGGCAGCGCGGTTGGTTCCCCTTCGACAAGCTCGTCCAGACCTACCCGCTCGAGCAGATCAACCAGGCCGTGGAGGATTCGCTCTCCGGCAAGACCATCAAGCCGGTGCTGACGCCGGCACAACACTGACCACGAAATGGGATCGAGAATGACCTCAACGGATTCGCTAGCTTTGTCGGCGGCAGCAACGTCGAATGGACGCGATCTTCTCACCACCGGCACCTTCGGCGTGATCAACCCCGCAACAGGCGAGGTATTCGCACAGGCTCCGTCCGTCACACCGGACCAGCTCGACGACGTTTTCGACGCGGCTCAGAACGCATACCTGTCGTGGCGGATCGACGACGAATATCGTCGTGACGCTTTGCGCCGAGCAGCAGACGTCATCGAGAGTCGGACTGCCGAACTCGCCCCGATCTTGACCTTCGAACAGGGCAAGCCGCTGGCCGACTCGACGCTGGAATTCAATCTGGCGGCGACGTGGCTGCGCTATTACGCCGACCTCGATGTTCCCCGCCAGATTATCCGAGACGATGCACAAGGCTTCGAGGAAGTCGTCCGCCGACCGCTGGGCGTTGTCAGTGCCATCACCCCGTGGAACGTACCGATCGCGCTCGCGATGTGGAAAATTGCTCCGGCACTGCGGGCGGGCAACACCATCGTCGTCAAGCCCTCGCCGTACACTCCGCTAGCCACGCTTGCACTCGCTAATATTCTTCGCGGCACCTTCCCGGACGGGGTGCTCAACGTGGTTACCGGGCCAGACCCCCTTGGCGAAGCGATGGTTTCACACCCCATTCCACGAAAAGTCAGTTTCACCGGGTCAACCTCGGTCGGGAGGAAGGTCGCGCTCGGGGCTGCCGACGACCTCAAGCGTGTCACTCTGGAACTCGGCGGAAACGATCCGGCCATCATTCTCGGGGACGTGGATGTGGATGCGATCGCCCCCAGCCTCTTCCGCAGCGCCTTCGCCAACAACGGACAGATCTGCCTCGCCGTCAAGCGCGTGTACGCGCACGAAAGTATCCAGCCCCGACTGGTCGAGGCGCTCAGTGAAATTGCGAGATCCGTCAAGGTCGACGAGGGCACGGTCGACGGAGCAGTACTCGGGCCCATCAACAACAAACCGCAGTACGAGCGGGTCAAGGATTTGGTCGCGGACGCCGTGAGCAATGGCGCCCGGGCCACCGCCGGCGGTAAACCAATCGACAGGGACGGCTACTTTCATCAGCCGACCATCCTCGACCAGGTGCACGACGGAATGCGGATCGTCGACGAAGAGCAATTCGGCCCCGCGCTTCCCATCATCTCGTTCCGCGACGAAGCCGACGCCATCGTCCGCGCCAACCGAAGTGAGTACGGGCTCACTGCATCCGTATGGTCGGGGGACGCCGACCACGCCGCGCAGCTCGCACCGCAAATCGAGGCCGGACAGGTGTCGATCAACATGCATGGTGGAGGCGTCCGCCCCCACCTCCCTTTCGGCGGTCACAAGCACAGCGGCGTCGGAGTGGAAAATGGTCCGTGGGGCCTGCACGGTTTCACCGAACTACAGGTAATCGCGGGTCCCTCGCGTCAGTAACGGCCTGCCCTTCCGATCGTCAGCGACGATCCCTCGACAGCGGGATACAGCGAGGCGGCCAGCCGACCCAGTCCCCGAAATCTCTTCAGAAAGAGGACACTCATGTCTACCGTGGTCAACAGCGAACGCGAGGATCACCAACAACCATCTCATCCCTCGACGCTCGGTGCCTGGCTTCTGGGCCAGCACGATCCGACCCGGCCCGCGATCGTAATAGACGGCAAGACAAAAACTTTCGGCGAGCTCATCAGCAAGGTCAACCAGCTCAGCAACAAGTTCGCCAGTCTGGGTTTACGTAAAGGCGACGTTGCCGCGGGCTTGTTGTCGAATGGGGCGGAGTACTACGAAATTGCTCTGGCCTGCATGCAGAGTGGTCTGTACTTCGTTCCGATCAACACCCACCTCGCCGCACCTGAAGTCGAGTACATCGTTCGCGATTCCGAGGCGTCCGTTCTCGTCGTGCACGCAGAACTCGCAGACAAGGTCGTCGGTCGCGTGGAGGACGCCGTACCGCACCGCGTGGTTATCGGCAGCGCCCCGGCCAACTGGTGCAGCTACGAGTCCTTCACCGACGTCTCGGACGACACTCCCGCCACACGGTCGCTCGGTTCGCTCATGATGTACACGTCCGGCACGACGGGACGACCGAAGGGTGTACGTCGCCCGCTCTCGGATGCAACGCCCGAGAGTTCGCTCGAATCGGGCGTTCAGCATCTGTCGAAGTTGGGAATCCCGCCGGGGACCCCCGGACGGCATTTGGTGTGCTCTCCCGTGTATCACGCTGCGCCAGGCGGTAATTCACTGTTCCTGTTGCACGCCGGGCATACGCTGCACATCTTGCCGGGCTTCAATGCCGAAGCTGTGCTTCGAACAATCGGCGAAAGCGCCATCACGTCCACGCATATGGTTCCCACCCACTTTCAACGGCTTCTCGATCTGCCGGCCGATCTTCGAGACAGCGCCGACGTCTCGAGTTTGCAGGCCATCCTCCATGCCGGCGCTCCGTGTCCCCCGGCTACCAAGTACGCCATGATCGATTGGGTCGGACCGATTCTGTGGGAATATCTCGGCTCCACGGAGGGGCAAGTGTGCGCATGCTCCTCGGCAGAGTGGCTCGAACACCCTGGAACTGTCGGACGGCCGAATCCGGACGCAGTCGTACTTCGAACCCTGGACGGAGAACAAGCGACTCCAGGCGAAGAGGGCACCATCTATTTCAAGTCCAGCCCGTTCGAGTACCTGGGTGACCCGGAGAAATCCGCTGCCGCACGTTGGGGTGAATTCGCCACGTCGGGAGACGTCGGACGCATCGACGACGACGGCTACCTGTACGTCCTGGACCGCCGCGCAGACTTGATTCTCTCTGGCGGTGTGAACATCTACCCGGCCGAAGTCGAGGGTGCACTGCTCGGACATCCCGGCGTCGCAGATGTCGGTGTCATCGGGGTGTCCGATCTGGAGTGGGGCCAGAAAGTGGTGGCAGTCGTCCAGTTGGCGCCAGGATTCAGCGACGACGACGGCCTTCGCGTTGCGCTGGACCAGCACGTACGTGAGCAGATCGCCGGGTTCAAACGACCGCGCGAATACATCTTCGTAGATGAGTTTCCGCGATCGGCCGCCGGCAAAGTGTCTCGCAAGAAACTGAGAGAACTCGCTGACGATCAGTAGTACGTGAATTCTTACTGGTAATCGCATCGATCACGCAGGACACGTCGGTCGCCCATCAGAAACAGGTCCCAGGAGAACGACAACGATCCAATCGTGGAGCGAGTGGGTTGTGTCGATGAACGGGTTTTACACCGCGACTGGGGCGACTACTCCCCTGTAAGACTCAGTTGTGGCCCCCGACCTCCGCCGAGGCCGGGGGCCACTTTCGTCCGAATGGCAGATTTCTGCTCAATTGTTTCTTGATCCAGTCCAGGTCCAGGCACAAAAAAGCTCCCCACCTGCGTGAACAGGTGGGGAGCTTTGGCGGTGGCGGAGGGATTTGAACCCTCGGACGGGGGTTACCCGTCACACGCTTTCGAGGCGTGCTCCTTAGGCCGCTCGGACACGCCACCGTTGGTGACTTTACCGGATGGAGTGCCCGTGGCTGAAATCGCCAGGTGGAGCGGTATTACGTGAGCTTGTCCTTGATGCTGGACGCGGCGTCCTTGACCTTCTCGCCTGCATCCTTGACGGCCGATTTCACCTGGTCGCCTTTGCCTTCGTTTTCGAGGTCCCGGTCACCGGTAGCGCTGCCAGCAGCTTCCTTGGCCTTGCCCCCGAGGTCTTCGGCCTTGTTCTGAGCCTTGTCTGCGATTCCCATGAGTACTCCTCTGTGAACGCGAACGAATCGCCTTCCGACGATCCGCCGATGCCCTGACGGCATCTGCCTCCACCATGCCCTCGATTGCCGGATCCGGCTACCCGAGTGTGCGATCACTCTCGCTGGGGAATACCGATTTCAGGCTCGCTGCTCGCGGAAGAAATCTTCCAAAAGCCCAGCGCATTCGTCCTCCAGGACCCCGCCGCGCACCTGCGGCCGATAGGTCAATCTTTTATCTCGAACTACGTCCCATAATGATCCGACGGCTCCGGTTTTCGGCTCCCACGCCCCGAAAACGACCCGCGAAACCCGGGCGAGGACCAGAGCGCCCGCACACATCGTGCATGGCTCGAGGGTCACGGCCAGCGTCGCGCCTTCCAGACGCCAGCCGTCGCCGTAGATTTTCGCGGCAGCACGCAACGCGAGGATTTCGGCGTGCGCGGTCGGATCGGACGACGCTTCCCGAGCGTTCGCGGCACGAGCCACTTCGACGCCGTCCGCGTCGAACAGCACGGCACCGACCGGAACGTCCGCGTCGGAGGCGGAGCGTGCGGCCACGATGGCCGCACGGATCATGCGCTGATCGTCAGCGAGAGTCATCTAGCGCGGGAGCTTGTCGAGCGCTGCGCCGAACTCGGACGCGAACCCGAGTCGCTGCGCGATCATCCCCAACTGCTCGTCGGGATAGAGATCGGTCTCGGCCGCGATGACAGCGAGCACGGGTTCCGGCAGGCCCAGATCGGCCAGCACGGACAGATCGCCCTCTTCCCAGGGCTCGACATCGTCGAGGTCGTCCGGGTCGATGTCGGGGATCTCGATGTGCAAGGCGTCGAGGACGTCTGCGGCGATGTCGTAGTCGATGGCGGCGGTGGCGTCGGAAATCAGCAACTGCGTGCCCGACGGCGCCGGACGAAGCACGATGAAGAACTCGTCGTCGACGTCGAGAAGGCCGAACACGGCACCCGAACTTCGCAGCTCACGCAGCTGCGTTTCGGCGGCCGAGAGCGAGGTCAACGCGTCGGGCGTCAGTGCCTTGACCGTCCAACGCCCCTCTTCACGGACCACCGCGACACCGAAGCCTTCAAGCTCCTCCGACTGGTTCGAAGAGGCGCTCTTGTTACCCGCGCGCTGTGCACCCATGGCGCAACGGTAGTCCGCCTGGTGCCAGTGAGTGAAGTCCGAGCATCGATGTGCCAACCTGAACTCGTGTCTGCGATCGATTCCGCCCCACCAGTCTGCGTTCTCGGCCTCGGATTGATCGGCGGTTCGCTCCTTCGAGCGGCCGTCCGATCCGGCCGTCAGGCGTGGGGGTACAACCGCTCCAGCGAGTCCGCCGACGCGGCCCGAGCCGACGGTTTCGACGCCGACACCGACCTGGTTGCCACATTGCGCAGGGCGAACGAGAGCGGTGCCGTCATCGTGATCGCCGTGCCCATGCCGGCCGTCGACGCCACGTTGGAGGCCATCGCCGCGCACGCGCCGAACAACCCGATCACCGATGTCGTCAGCGTCAAGGGCGAGGTGAAGGCCGCCGTCGAACGGGCTGGTCTGAGCGCCAAGTTCGTGGGCGGTCATCCGATGACCGGGACGTCTGCTTCGGGTTGGGCGGTCGGGGATGCCGATCTGTTCGTCGACGCGGTGTGGGTAGTGGCCACCGACGACGGCGTCGACGCGCAGGTGTGGTCGCAGGTCGCCGACCTCGCGCTCGATTGCGGCTCGGTGGTCGTGCCGGCCGAATCTCTCGAGCACGATCGAGCAGTCGCACGTATCTCGCACCTGCCTCACCTGCTGGCGGAAACACTCGCGATCACGGGAGCTGCCGGTGGCGAACTGGCACTCGGGCTGGCTGCCGGATCATTTCGCGACGGCACTCGCGTAGCCGGAAGCGCACCCGGCCTGGTGCGGGCGATGTGCGAGGGCAACCGCGACGCCCTGCTGATCGCGCTGGACGAAGCGCTCGACCTTTTGCAGGGTGCACGTACCGATCTGCTGGACAACGGCTCGACGGCCCAATTGGTGGACGCGGGGTTCGCTGCGCGTAGCGCGTACGAGTCGCACGAGCGTTGGGACATCGAGGACGTCCAGGTCGGAGAACCCGACTGGCCCCAGCGGATGCGGGACGCCGGTCGACGCGGCGGCGTCATCCGCCGATCCGAAACCTAGATGCGGGTGGCCAGTCCGGGGTAGTCGAGGACAAAGCCCTCGGTGTCGACGGACAGCGTCGAACTGGAGACCGGGGACAACACACTGATTCCGTCGGTACCGCTGCTGTACGTGATGGTTGCGCCCTCGACGCGCAGGTCCAGAAGGTTGACGTAGACGACCGGAACTTCGACGTCTTCGATGTCGTTCTGCAACCCGACGCGGCGGATGGGCAGCGTGTTGAAGAACGGGCTGAGGATCACGTCGACGTCGAGTGCGCCATCGAACGCCGAGCGCTGATGACTCGCGCCGTTCTCGACCATCCAGGTGCCTTCTTCGTCCCGGCTGATCGACATCTGACGCTCACCGGCAGCCAGGGCAGTCCGCACGGACAACCGGCGGGTGATGCCGGCCTCGTCGGTGACCAGGTCGTATGACGCGCTGAATGCCGGGTGCTCGCTGCAGGCTCCACCGATGATCCGGCCCGAAGCCTTGATGCGATTTCCGTTCAGCTGCACACGAACAGACTCCATTCGAGGAGCGTTGTGGGCCTGCCAGGTCAATACCGCGGGCCAGGACGCGTCACCGGAAGGTTGGATGCTCACCCGACCACGGTAATGGACGGACGGGCGTGGAGCACCGCTGGTTCGGGTTATTGCTCGGATCAGGGACCTTTTCGGGACTCGATCGGCTTCCGTGGAGTCCGGTGTTAGCCGTTTCACAACGGTTCTCCCGCCAGGAGCACGCCGCGGACCGAATAGTTGGCAAACGGTGTCGGAGTTCTCGAGTACCGTGCTTCTAGGTCGGTTCGTGAGGAAGGGTGCTGTGACGTCGTCGCGGAGCATGGTGGGTTTGTTTGCCGGTATCGGTGGGCTCGAGTTGGGGCTATCGGAACACGGGTGGAACACCGAACTGCTGTGTGAAATCGATCCGGGCGCCCAGGCAGTTCTCCGTTCGCGATTCGCCGACGTGCCGCTGCACGGTGACGTCACCAAACTGCGCGCGCTGCCCAGTGACATCGAATTGGTGGCCGCCGGTTTCCCCTGCCAGGACCTCTCTCAAGCCGGCAAGACGGCAGGCATCACCGGCGCGCGCTCAGGCCTCGTGGACGAGGTGTTCCGTCTGGTCAAGCGCAAGAAGGGCCCGCGCTGGCTCTTGATCGAGAACGTTCCGTTCATGCTGCAACTCGGCAAGGGCGCTGCCATGCGGCACATCACCGACGCCCTCGAAGACCTCGGATACACCTGGGCATACCGGGTGGTCGACGCCCGTGCCTTCGGACTCCCCCAGCGTCGCCAGCGCGTCATCATGCTCGCCTCGCGCACGGACGATCCTCGCGAAATCCTGTTCGGCCAGGACGCCGGCGAGCGCTTGGGCGGCGATCCCGCGGACTACCCCTGCGGCTTCTACTGGACCGAAGGCACCCGTGGTCTCGGATGGGCCGTCAACGCCGTGCCGACGCTCAAGGGCGGATCGTCCGTCGGCATCCCCAGCCAACCGGCGGTCCGGTTGCCGTCCGGTGAGATCGTCACTCCCGGTCTCGTCGACGCCGAGCGCCTGCAGGGTTTCGATCCGGACTGGACGCTGCCGTCCGTCGAGGTTCCCGGCCTTCGCCACAGCCACCGGTGGAAGCTCGTCGGCAATGCCGTGAGCGTGCGGATGGCGTCGTGGGTCGGTGGCCGGTTGAACGATCCCATCGCATACGACGCCGCCGGCGAGACTCCGCTCGAACCAGGCGACGCATGGCCGAGCGCGGCTTGGGGTCGTAACCGCCAGGCCTTCCGCGTCCATACTTCGACCTGGCCGGTCCAGTACGACTACGAGGATCTGAGCGGTTTCCTCGAAGACACGCGGTTGCTGTCGGCGCGGGCCACGGCCGGCTTCCTCAAGCGTGCACGCATGGGCAATCTTCGGTTCATCCCCGGTTTCATCGAGGACGTCGAAAGCCACCTCGAGCGGATGGGCGGCTACCCCGAGGCCGCAGCATGACGGAATCGCTGTTCCCCGAACCTGAAACACTGTTTTCCGAGCCGGAACACGAACCGCTTTGGAGCGCACTGCAACTCGCGGGCGACAAGCCCCCGGCCGACGCCGATCGCGGCGAGAAGAAGAACTACGCCCAGCGACTGTCCAATCAACTGGCACAGACGGTGGCCGACGCTCTGCGTCCGCTGTATCCCAACATCACCCCGACAGCGTCCGGCGAAGGCCAGGAGGCGACCGTCGATGTCGCCAAGGGCCGAAAGCGCCTGGACGTCAAGGCACTCGACCCCACTCTCGGCCTGATCCTCTGCGTCTCCATCAAGACGTACAACTTCCAGGACTACAGTCCCCGCAGCGGCAAGCTGGGACGCTGGACCAAGAACATCGTCCGCAACGACCACGAATTGCGTGGCGAGGCAATGGTTCTGCATCAGCGTCAGCCGTACAGCGTGTTGGTCGCCGTCATGTTCGAGCCGTATGCCACATGCGACGACGGCGACCCGACCAAGACCAGCGACACCGGCAAATCCTCTTTTGCACACCACGTCACGACGCTCTCGAAGCGTTCGGGTCGGGGCAAGCGCGCGGTGGTCGGCGTTCCAGGAAAAGCCTGGGTGGATCTCGGCGCCGAGGACACCCGCTACGACCTCTTCGAGAAGGTCTACATCGGTCTCTACGAACCCGATGGCGCAGTCCGGTTCTTCGACGTCGACGAACCGCCGCCGCGCAACGGACGCCCCACCGAGAGTCAGACGCTCTCGTTCACCGACTTCGTGACCGTCGTGCACGGTGAAGTAGAGCGTCGCAACAGGTTTGCGCCCACCTGGTCCGATCCCGAAGACAGCGACGATTCCGACGGCTGAGGGAACCACGGTGCCTGCGACGGATCCTGCCACCAGTGCTCGGATGAGCGCTCAGCGTCGGCGCGACACCAAACCCGAGATCGCACTTCGACGCGAGCTTCATCGGCGCGGACTCCGGTACTTCGTGGACCGAGCGCCTGTCAAAGGTGTTCGCCGACGTGCTGATCTGGTGTTTCCGCGCCGCAAAGTCGCGGTGTTCGTGGACGGATGCTTCTGGCACAGTTGCCCGCAGCACGCGACGTTTCCCAAGAACAACGCGCAGTGGTGGACGGACAAGTTGGCCGCCAACGTGGTTCGTGACCGCGACACCGATGCACGTCTGGCAGAGCAGGGTTGGACCGTCATCCGCATCTGGGAGCACGAAGATCCGCTGGTAGCAGCCGAACGCGTCCAGAAAGCCCTGCTCGGTCCGTAAGCTCGATTTCGTGAAGGAACGCAACGTTGCGCGGTGGGGTTTGGTGGCTGCGCTGGCTCTGGGCGGAATCGTCTACTCGTCGTGGATTCTCGAATTCTTCCTGGACACCGGCCTCGATCCGGTGACATCGTTCCTCAGCGAACTCGATGCCGAGAACCAGAAATACCGCGATGTCTTCGGCAATGCCGACGTACTGTCCGCGATCTTGATGTTGATCTCCGGAGCGCTGGGCCTGCTGATCACGCCCCGGCGGAGGCTCTACGTCACCGGCTGGATTGCGCTGGCGGTGTTCGGCATCGCGACCATCGCCGACGCCTCGTTCCCCCTCGAATGCTCGGGTGAGGGCTGCCCGTCGAGCGCACCCGACGGTCTGCTTCCGCAACTCCACCATGTTCACGCGTTGACGAGCAGCGTTGCGGTCTTCGCGATCTTCACCGCGATGATCGCATTCACCGTGGGAGCGTTCAGGTATCGCGAGCATCGATCGCTGCGGACGACCGGCCTGACCATTTTGATCCTGACTTCCCTTGCGACGGTGTGGATGTTGACGACCAACAGCATCGAAGTCTCCGGCGGCGGTAATCTCGGACTGGGTATCGCGCAACGTGCGCAGGTGCTGGGAATGTCGTTGTGGTTGTGCACCCTGGCATTTGCGATGTCGAAGCCGTTGTCCACGTGGGGTACAGCGTCACCACGCTGACAAGGTTTTCCGGCAAGCGATTCGGGCGATCCTGGAAGTACAACTGAAAATGGCTGCCCCGAACTAGCGAAGGTGTGCCCATGTCTCTCGCGTCGTCGTTCTTCGCCCACCCACACCAGGCGTTCACCGCTGGTTTCTATCGAAACGAATCCTTCGACTTCGAGCTTCGAGTCGTCCTCGGACAAGCCACCTACGGCGCGGCAGACACCGGCGAAGTGCTCTCGGCCATCGCACATGTCGGCGAGAAGGACCTCGAGGGCTGGTACGAGGCCTGGTTCGACCTCGGCACACGGGTATTCGGG
This sequence comes from Rhodococcus baikonurensis, assembly GCF_040489275.1. Lineage (NCBI taxonomy): Bacteria > Bacillati > Actinomycetota > Actinomycetes > Mycobacteriales > Nocardiaceae > Rhodococcus > Rhodococcus baikonurensis. The sequence continues at coordinate 231,135 of NZ_JBEUOQ010000010.1, forward strand.
CAGGCCGAACAGTCCGCCGAGGCCGGACATTCGCGAAGCGCGTCCAACGCGTACCTGCGGGCGGCGTCGTACTTCGGTGTGGCGATCAACGCCGTCGACGGTCTCAGTGACGACTCCGTGCTGGTCCCCACCTTCAAACGTCACCGACAGGCGTGGGACCGCTTCGTCGACACCACCGCCCAACCCGTCGAACGCGTCCGAATCCCTTACGAGGACACCTACCTGCCCGGGTACTTCTTCCGACCACCCGGCGACGTGCGACGGCCGACGTTGATCATGGTGAACGGTAGCGACGGCCCGATCAGCGGGCTGTGGGGCAGCGGCGGTGCCGGGGCACTCGAGCGGGGCTACAACGTGTTGATGTTCGACGGTCCCGGCCAGCAGTCGATGCTCTTCGAGCGCAACATCTCGTTCCGTCACGACTGGGAAGCCGTCATCACGCCTGTCGTCGACTATCTCGTGGACCGGCCGGACGTCGATGCGTTGAAGCTGGCGATGTACGGGATCAGCCAGGGCGGTTACTGGGTGCCGCAGTCTTTGGCATTCGAGCATCGGATCGCGGCGGCGATCGCCGATCCGGGAGTTGTGGATGTGGCCGCGTCGTGGCTCGCCCATATCCCCAAGAACATGCAGAAGCTACTCGACGAGGAGAAGTCGGAGGCGTTCGATCGCGACATGGCGATTGGGCTTGGCATGAAGTTCTCGAAGGACACCGCCCGGATCTGGCGTTTCCGTGCGCGTCCGTACCTCGCCGGTGGCTACTACGACACTCTCACCGCCGTTCGGAAGTATCACCTCGAACACGTCGCCGGTTCGATCTCCACTCCCCTGCTCATCACCGATCCGGAAGGCGAGCAGTTCTGGCCTGGACAATCCAAGCGGCTTGCCGCCCTCTCCGGCGGACCGACGACGGTGGTTCCGTTCACCGCGGCCGAGGGTGCGAACTTCCACTGTCAGCCCATGGCGAGGCGTCTGACGGATCAGCGGATGTTCGACTGGCTCGACGAGCAGTTGGATCTCTGATTCAGGTCCGCGAACCAATGATCGACTGAAGCGTGTTTTGCCATGCGTTCGTTGGCATTCGGCAGTGGTCAGGTATCGATCTGTGGAAGCTTGTGAGTGTGCCTACCTATCACGACTATGGATGGATTCAGCAGTATTTCAACACGAGCCTGTCTCTCGGATACTGCGCCGCACTCATCCCTGACTCCACCCCCACACAGGTGTTGAGCGCCCTCGGCGCCGACGAGAACACACAATCCGAGGCGATCGGGATTGCCGAACTCGGAGAGGTGATGTCGGATCTCACTGAACAGCCCGAGACAGCCTGGGCTGGGCCGGTAGTTGCCCTCGCAGCGGTGAGTGACGACAGCACACTGTTGATGCAGATCGACGGCGGTTCCTTCGCCGTCACCGAAGAATCGATGCGGCCACTTCTATCCGATCGCGAGGTGGCTTCGCACTATCTCGGCGTCAATGCCGACAGTCAGTTCATCTGGTGGTCGAACGGGACACGTGTGGCTGAATTCGAACTCTTCGGATCCAGCCCGGTGGTCGGGGACGATCAGATAGTGGATCTGATTCTTGATGTCGGCGGAATCGGAATCGACGATGACGCCCAAGGCTATCCAGGCGAGCATGCACTGGAGGGTGCCTTTGCTCTCGCCGAGCAGATCACCGGCGTCGCAGTCCCCGCCTCGCTGTTCGAGACAGGTCACTTTACGGTGGTCGTTGTCCCCACGAGAAGGCAGTCGCCCCCGGCAGATGTGCCACCCGAGCCTTCTCCACAGAAATCGCCCGCCGAGTGGAGCGAGGTAGCTCGCCGCTACAAAGCAGCGGAACGGATACCGCTACACGGGATGATGTTCCGCGGGCGCCCCTCGGGCGGTGTTCCCTCCGCGCGTCTCGAATTCTGGTTCAAACCCCGCACCTGCATCCGTCTCGCAGACGAGCAGGGAGTGCTGTTTCTGCAGAACCGGCAAAAGCAGACGTGGTTCCGCACCGACGGTGTACTCGACCGACGAAGCACCGGATACAGTCTCGACATCTATATCGAACAACTCTTCCAGATACACAGGACCTGGCCGTACACACCTTTTGCCGACCTACTCCCACCCGACACGACAGGGCAGGAAGTAGAGGTCGACGGGCGCCCTGCCTGGGAATTCGAGATGCCACCGGATTGGGCCGGCCGTGACTCCACGGTTGCCTTCGACGCGGAAACCGGGGTTCCCTTGCGGTGGGAAAACAGGACGGGAACCCACGAGATATCGGCGTTGGAGACCGGTATCGACGTGGACGATCTCTTTTTCTCTGGCCCGTGACAATCGAAGCAAGCAAGGCGGATCAGCGGATGTTCGACTGGCTCGACGAGCAGTTGGATCTCTGAATCAGGCCACTTTCTCTTTTTTCGTCAACAGCGTGGCAATCATCGGCAGCAGCAGAACCGTGATCGCACCCGCCGCGACAAGAATCGACGCGTTGTCCGAAGACATCTGATGCGCGTCGACGGCAGCGCCCGTGACCGCCACGATCATCGGTAGGCCGGTCGCGCCGTACAACGCGACCTGCGCACTTTCGCGCGTGGTGAAGGGCGGCTCGACCTTCTCGAACTTGGTCACGAAGAACACCGGCACGCCGCGGACGACAACGATCAGGATCAGAAACGCGATCAGTATGCCGGGACTGGCGGCGACCGCCGAGACGTCGATCGCCATCCCCGACGTGATGAAGAAGATCGGGATGAGGAACCCGAAGGCGATCCCGTCGAGCTTGATCTCGAGGCGCTCGTCGCCCTCTGGCATCAGTCGCCGCAGGATGAAGCCGGCGGCAAACGCACCGAGAATGACGTCGAGTGAGAACACGGCCGACAACACTCCGAGGCTGACCAACAACAGAACGGTGAGGCGGACCGTCGTCTGCGCCGTGGTGTCCGCCCCTGCCCGCACCAGTCGATGTGTCCACGAGCCTTCGTGAATCAGCTTGCCGGGCAGCACCGCCACGATGACAGCGATCAAGGCGAAGACGGCAAGGACGATCAGCGACAGGACGGCACCACGGGCGCTCAGCAGCACCGCCATCGCGACGACCGGCCCGAGTTCGCCGACGGCCCCGTGGTTGAGGACGGTCTTGCCCAAGCGTGTGTCGAGGAGTTTGTTGTCCTTGAGGATCGGCAGCAGCGTGCCCAGAGCGGTCGACGTCATCGCGATGGCAACAGCGGCTTCGGCGGAAATCACGTTCCTCATGCCCAGCAGCGCGACCACCGTGAACGCCAGCGCGAGGCAGAACAGCCACGTGTAGAGCGCACGACGGCCACCCCGGCCACTGAGTTCCTGTCGGTCGATCTCGTAACCGGCGAGGAGGAACAGCATGCCGAGGCCGAGTTCGCGCAAGATTCCGATCGCTTCGCTGTCAGCTGCGATGTTGAGGGCGAACGGCCCGACCACTGCGCCCGCGACAAGCAGCAACACCACTTCGGGAACGAGCCGACGTGGGATCAAGCCCGCGACTATCGGCGCGACCGCCGCGATCAGCGCAATCCAGAACAGCGATGAGGCAATTGAAGGCACGGATCATTATCGGACATAGGTGACAAATCCGCGTTCAGTACAGGTACTTGCGGTACGCCTCCTGCCGAGCCGGTTCGAGATCCTCGACCTGGAGGGTGTGCTGCTCGGCCATCATGTCGCGCAGACTCGGCACGTCCTCGGGAGTAGGCCACGTCGCCGGATCCCAGAGCTTTGCCCGCAGAATCGCTCGCGCGCAATGGAGATACGCCTCGTCGATCTTCACGATCACCGCAAGCTGCGCCGGCTTGCCGTTCATCGCCATCGACTCCAACAGATCAGCATCTGTCGAGAGGGTCGCCGTGCCGTTGACGCGCACGATCTCGTCGTGGCCGGGCGCGAGAAAGAGGATCCCCACGTGGGGATTCTCGATCATGTTCCGGTACGAGTCAGCGCGCCGGTTGCCCGGACGATCCGGAAGCACCAGCGTCTTCTCGTCGGGAAACAGAACCTGACTGACCAAGTCTCCACGCGGCGAGCAATCGCAATTTCCGGCCGCATCGGACGTCGCGAGCGCAAAAAACCGTGCCTGCTCGATGAATTCACGGATCAACGGAGTCGTGTAGGCGGTGTGCTTCTCCATGATCGTCGGATGGGGCTGTCCGAGAATCGCATTGAGTTGTTCCACGGATTCGATCCGCCCGCTCGGGACACTCGACGCCGTCACGTCAACACGTCGTCGAGGACGTGGTGGCGCCCCAGCGGCAACACCAACGGCTTACCCGAGATGGGGTCGGGGATGATTCGACTGTCGAGACCGAACACGGTGCGGACGTTGTCGCTGGTGAGCACCTCGGCAGGATCACCCGCAGCATAGACCCGGCGTTCTGCCATGGCGACGAGGTGATCGGCGTAGCGGGCAGCGAGGTTGAGATCGTGCAGAACCATGACAATCGTTGTACCCCGGGTCCGGTTCAGGTCGGTAAGCAGGTCCAAGACCTCCACCTGGTGGCTCACGTCCAAGAAGGTGGTCGGTTCGTCGAGTAAAAGCAGATCGGTTTGCTGGGCGAGCGCCATCGCAATCCACACACGTTGGCGCTGACCACCGGAAAGCTCGTCCACCGATCGTTCGGCCAATCCAGTTGTGTCCGTTGCCGCAAGCGCTTCGGCGACAGCTGCGTCATCCTCGCGACTCCACCTCGACAGCACCCGCTGGTGTGGATGACGACCTCGCCCGACGAGATCGGCGACGCCTATCCCTTCCGGTGCGATCGGTGACTGCGGCAGCAGACCCAGCGTGCGAGCGAGCTTCTTCGCAGGCAGGCGATGAACATCCTTGCCGTCCAACAGAACATGACCGCTTCGGGGACTGAGTAGCCGCGACATCGACCGCAGCAGCGTCGACTTGCCGCACGCGTTGGCGCCCACGATGGTCGTGATCTTTCCCGGCGGCACAGCGAGGTCGAGCGATTCGACTACGGTCCGCCCTCCGTAACCGAGTTCGAGGTTTTCGACAGTCAGAGTATGGGATTCGGTCACAGCGAACCTCCCGTTCGGTTGGAGCGAATGATGAGGTAGACGAGATACGGCGCTCCCAGCGCACCGGTCACCACACCAACGGGGTAGCGGGTGCCGAAGGCGTATTGCCCGCAGAAATCGGCAACGAGCACCAGCAGCGCTCCGACCAGCGCCGACGGGATCAAGAGTGATGCTCCGGGACCCACGACGCGGGCGGCGATGGGGCCGGAGAGAAATGCGACGAAGGCGATGGGACCCGCAGCGGCAGTGGCAAAGGCGATGAGTCCGACGGCCGCAACGATCGCCAGAATGCGCGTGCGTTCCACTCTCACGCCGAGTGCTTGCGCTGCGTCGTCACCGAGCTGGATGGTCGAAAGATTGCGCGATTGACTCAGCAGCACCGGTCCGAGGACGATCAACGCCAGGAGCACGGGAACCGTCGAACCCCAGTTGGCGCCGTTGAGACTGCCGGTGAGCCAACGCATCGTCTCCTGCAGATCCCACGCGGCGGCAGTACTGAGCAGGTAGGCGGTGACGCTGTCGAGCATCGCGGCGATGCCGATACCGATCAGAATCAGCCGAGTGCCTGCTACACCGTCCCGGAAGGAGAGAACGTAGATCAACACTGCGACGCCCAGACCGACCGCGATGGCGAAGATCGAGACCTGCGAGCCGCCGAGTGAAAGCGAGATGATCGCGAAAGCTGCTGCAGCGCTTGCCCCGGAGCTGATTCCGATGATGTCGGGGCTCGCGAGCGGGTTACGCAACATCGTCTGGAACGTGATGCCGCCCAAGCCGAAACAGATTCCGGCGACCACAGCGAGGACAGCGCGAGGCAGACGGAGGCGACCGACGGTGAACGAGGCGCCGGGTACGTTCTCCCCCAACACGACACGAAGCACTGCAGACGGCGGGTAGAAGGTTTTTCCCACCATCAGAGTGACCGCGAACGAGACGATAACGAGGACCGCCAGCACGGCAATCACGATGCGGCGTCGTCTACCTCGCCGGATACGGCTTGCTCCGACTGCGTCGACCTCGACTTCGGGAGTAACGAATGTGGTGGTCACAGCTCACGTATTTTCTGACGGCGGACGATGTAGATGAAAAAGGGCGCTCCGATGAGCGCGGTGATGATGCCGACGTCGATTTCGCTCGGCCGGGCGACAATTCGTCCGAGAATGTCGGCGGCGACGAGAAGGCCGGCCCCTGTCAGCGCAGAAAACGTTAGTAGCCAACGGTTGTCGATGCCGATCAACAATCGGCACAGATGCGGGACAACCAAACCGACGAAGCCGATCGGTCCCGCAATCGCAGTGGCTGCACCGCAGAGCAGCACTGCACCGAGCGCTGACACTGCCCGGACCACCGCGACGCGTTCGCCGAGGCCTGATGCGACCTCGTCGCCGAGCGCAAGGGAGTTGAGACTGCGCGCTGACAGCAGACAGATCACGAAGCCGACAATGAGGAAAGGCAGACCCTGCCGGATCACCTCGAAGCTCGCACCACCGACGCCGCCGATCTGCCACGAACGAATGTTGCCGGCAATATCGTTTCGCGGCAGCATGATCGCAGTGATGAACGAAGCAAACGCAGCCGATGTTGCGGCCCCGGCGAGAGCCAACTTGAGTGGCGTGGCTCCACCTCGCCCGAGTGAGCCGACTACGTAGACGAACAATGCCGCGGCGGCTGCGCCGAGTATCGCCACCCAGATCATGCTGGTCTGAGTCCACAGCCCGAACCACGCCATTCCGATCACCACCGCGAGTGAAGCGCCCATGTTGACGCCCAGGATTCCGGTATCTGCCAACGGGTTTCGGGTTATCCCCTGCATCACTGCGCCGGCTAGCCCGAGCGCAGCTCCCACGATTATCGCGAGCACCGTCCGAGGAATGCGCTTCGCGATCGCACCCTGGCCGATGTTGTCGGTGGAACCGCCCAGCGCGGCGACGATGTCGGACCAGTCGACTTCACGCGAGCCGACGACGATAGATGTACACATGAGCACCGTGAGGACAACGAGAAGAGCGATCAGCCACAACGAATTGCCGAACGTCGGGCGTCGCGTATCGCGAGCGCCCGACGTCGAATCCTGCGAGGTTACAGTCACTCCGACTTTCCAGCAGCCCCGGCGAGCAGATCGACGTAGTCGCCGAGTACCCACGAAATTGCGAGTGGAGTCGGGTTGGCCGCCGTTCCCATCGGCCCGGTTCCATTGAGGAACACGATCGAGTTGTTGGCGACGGCAGGCATCTGCGAGAGCAGCGGGTCAGCCTTGAGTGCGTCGACAAGCGCCTGGTCACCGTAGGTGACGATCAGTTCGACGTCGTCGAAGACGTCCACACGCTCGGCACTGACCTTCTTCGAGAACTCACCACCCGTCGAGGCGTCGGCAACGCTCTTCGGCGTCGAGAGTCCGAGGTCTTCGAAGAACGCGGCGCGTGTGTCGTTCGCGGTGTAGAAGCTGACCTGACTCAGATCAGCGGTGTCGACGTGCGTCAGGAACATGGTTGCCTTGCCGGCAAGCTGCGGATGCGAGGCAACCTCGTCGGCGATCTCCTTTTCGATGGTGGAGATCAGTTCCTGCCCTTCGGTTTCCATGCCGAGGCCCATGCTGTTGAACTTGATGACGTCACGCCACGAGGTTGCCCACGGGCCCTCCGGATATGCCACGACCGGGGCGATCTCACTGAGAGTGTCGTAATCCTCCTGCGTCAGACCGGAATACGCGGCAAGAATGACGTTAGGGTTCGTATCGGAGACGGCTTCGAAGTCGATGCCGTCGGTCTCGTCGAAGAGCACCGGCGGCGTCGCGCCGAGTTCGTCGAGCTTTTCCTCGACCCACGGCAGCATGCCGTTGCCGTTGTCGTCGCCGAACGTCGCCGCCGCCATTCCAACGGGAACCACGCCGAGAGCAAGGGGCACTTCATGATTGGCCCAGGCGACGGTGGCGACTCGCTCCGGCTTCGCGTCGATCGTCGTCGTTCCGAAAGCGTGCTCGATCGTGACCGGGAAGGAACTGGATCCGCTTCCGGTGCTGCCGCCGTCGGCGGTGTCCGAGGAGTCGGAACTGCAGGCTGTCATACCGAGTGCAACTGCGACCGCTGCTGCGGCCACCGCCAAGAAGCGTTTTGAACGCATGAAAACAGAACTCTCTCGAGTAGGGGTACGGCCCTCAACCCGGCTCGAAAAGACACTTAGGTGAGGTTTGCCTAAACCGTATACGGGAGAGCATTGTGGCGCAATCGCGTGTTTGGGACACCCTGTGTAGCGATCGAGTCAGGCTGAGATGGCCATCAGCTGGCCCGGAACATCCCTGGTGTAGCCCCTGTGGTGCGTCGAAAAGCAGCCCCGAACGCACTGGTCGAGTGGTATCCCACCCGCTCGGCAACCTCTTGCAGATCCAAGCCGTGCGCAAGAAGGGTCACGGCCCGTTGGGCCCGCACCGCCGAGACCCACTGTCCGAAACTCATCCCGGTCTCCGACCGAAATACCCGGGTGATGGTTCGCGGGCTGACGCCGAGCAGCCTTGCCCAGTCGGACAGCGTGCGCATGTCACTCGGATCGTCACCGATCGCGTCGACGATGGGTTTCAGAAGCGCCGAGTCCGGCACCAGAACCAGCAACTCGTTCGGCGACGGTGCCAGCACGTCGATCACCATCTGCTCCGTGAGCGAGCGGGAAGAGGTTCCGAGTGAATCGTCTGCCAGTCGCTCGAGGAGATTCCGCAGCAGCGGAGTGACCTCGATCGCCACCGGCACGTCGGACAGAGAAGGAACTGACGCGATGTCGAGCTGAGCGGCCCGATACCAGGTGCCGGCGGGTGCGATCGCCGAGTGCAGGACACCGGCAGGCATCCACAGACCGACCGTCGGTGTGATCGTCCAGGTTCGTGACCCCACCGTGGCGCTCGACGCTCCCCGCTCGTTCCACAACAACTCGTGGGTCGGGTGCGAGTGCGCCTCCCACCGGGTCTCGCGGGAAACGAGCTCGTCCATGTCCGCGATGACAAAGGGCACCTCGACCGCCCCGGCCGAGTAGACCGGGAGCGTCCGACTGTCGACGGTCTCCAACGGGTTCTCCTCGGTTCGCGCGGCTGCTCCGGAGCAAGCATAGGTCGCTGGGATCGGTTGTCGGTTCCTACGATCGCGAGGATCACCGCCCGAAATTCGCCGAGGTGACGTCACACACATTCAGAAACTACGAATGTGCCACAACAAAAGAAGGCCACAGACCGGGAGTCTGTGACCTTCTTTCTTGTGCGCCCGAAGGGATTCGAACCCCTAACCTCTTGATCCGTAGTCAAGTGCTCTATCCGTTGAGCTACGGGCGCATGTTCTGTTGTCCAGCAGGTCTTGCGTGTCCTGCCGTCGTAATTTCTATCATTTCTAACCCGCCGGTCAAAATCACCGGCTTGGCGGAGGCGAGAGGATTTGAACCTCCGGTCCCTCGTAAAAGGGACAACTCATTAGCAGTGAGTCCCATTCGGCCGCTCTGGCACGCCTCCCTGGGGGTTCCGATCCTTTCGGACCGCCGGATCGAAAGATTACACACCCTTCGCCACCAAAGGCAAAACGTGTGGTCAGCGCCTTGTTTTGCCGACTTACCGCAGGTGACTGTCGAACCAGTCGAAGATCCGGGTCTGAGCTTCGATGATCGAGGCCGAATCCGGGTCGTCGAGGTCGGCGTCCTCGGACAGCTGTGGCGGCTCGTCGGCCCGGTGAGCCAGTCCGGCGTAACTGACTACCAGCGTCGCGACGTCGGCCTTCGCGGTCGCTTCCCGGAGCAGAGTCACGTGTTCGCGAGGCGTGCTGGGATCGTCCTCGCCGTACAGCGCCAACCACGGTGCCTGCAAGGAAGTGGCCGCGTCGACGAGCGCCTGAGCATCCACCGACAGCGCTTCGACGATTCCCCGGGCGGCGACACTCACCGCGGCGCCGACGGGACGGCTGGTGGCCACGAGCATCGCAGCGGTTCCGGCGTCGTCGAATCCGAGCACCCCGATGGTGTCTGCGAGAACTTCACGGCCGACGAGCCAATCGAGGGTCGCGTCGAAGTCGGCGAAGAGGTTGTCACCGAACACCTCGCCCTGCATGTGTTCGGGTTCGCGATGGAACAGGTGAGGTGCGACGCTCACCCACCCTTCGCCGGCCAGTGAGCACATCAGATTGAGCAGAGCCGGGCTGAACTGCCGGGCTTCGTGCAAGACGACGATTCCGCCTCGCGTCGGGCCGTCCGGCTCCACCACCGTCAGTGGAACAGCCGTGGCGACCTCCCCTTCGGCTCCGCGCAGATACGCCGTGGCCCGGAAGATTTCCGACATCTTCTAACTCTGACACGCAGACGGCCGCAACGCACCACATCAGTGCGCGCATAATCGACTCGTGACCGCACACATTCGCCCCGACCTCGCCTCTATCCCCGCCTACGTTCCCGGACGCAATTTCCCGGGTGCGATCAAACTGGCGAGCAACGAAACGACCGTGGGGCCGTTGCCCGGTGTGCGTGACGCCGTCGCCGACGCAGTCGCCAATGCCAACCGTTACCCGGACAATGCCGCTGTCGCACTCATCGAGGCGCTGGCCGCGTTCCTGAAGGTCGAGCCGGCCAACGTCGCCGCTGGTTGCGGCTCCGTGACGCTGTGCCAGGAACTCGTGCAGATCACGTGCGATCAGGGGGACGAGGTCATCTACGCGTGGCGATCGTTCGAGGCGTACCCCGTGGTCACCCAGGTCGGCCACGCCGTCTCGGTCAAGGTTCCGCTGACCGAGGACTTCGGCCACGACCTCGATGCGATGCTGGCCGCGATCACCGATCGCACGCGGTTGATCTTCGTCTGCAACCCCAACAACCCGACCGGCAATGCGCTGTCGAAGGCGGAGCTCGAAAGCTTCCTCGACGCTGTCCCGGCACACGTCGTCGTAGCGCTCGACGAGGCGTACTTCGAATACTCACGCTCGGACGCCGACGGCATCGAACTGTTCCGCAGCCGCCCCAACGTGGTTGTTCTGCGCACCTTCTCGAAGGCGTACGGCCTCGCAGGAATCCGCGTGGGTTACGCGGTCGCGGATCCGGAAATCATCGTGGCCCTCGGCAAGGTGCACACCCCCTTCACCGTGAGCGCTGTCGCGCAGGCCGCCGCAATCGCTTCTCTGGCTGCAGCAGACGAACTGCTTGCCCGCACCGAGGGCGTCATCGCCGAGCGGACGCGAGTTCGAACCGCGCTGATCGAAGCCGGCTACACCGTCCCCGAGTCGTCGGCGAACTTCGTCTACCTCCCTCTCGGAGAGCTCTCCCCCGGTTTCGCCGAGGCGAGTACCGAAGCGGGCATTCTGATCCGCCAGTACGGCACCGAGGGCGTCCGGATGACGATCGGCGATCCGCACGAGAACGATGCGTTCCTCGCTTTCGCGAACACCGACGTCGCGAAGCGGGCAGCCGGCATCGGCGTGACCGCGTGACACTCGATACATAACTGTTACGCCGAGGACTGGAATTCGTTTCGGCAGACGGGCACACTCAGGGAGGTTCGAAGCCGGTCCGAGTGAGGGAGCACGACGCATGACGCGACGCATGACACGAACGTGTGCCGTGCTCGCGACAACCCTTCTCGCCACCACCGCGACCTCCCTGAGCGGTGTCGCCACCGCCCAGTCCCAGGACACGGTGTCGGTACGTCTGTTGGCGTTCAACGATCTGCACGGCAGTCTCCGCCCGCCGGAAGGTGTTCGCAGCGAGATCAGGCAGGCCGACGGCTCACTGACCCCGGCCGGTGGCGCGGCGTACCTCGCGGCCTACGTGACACAGCTTCGCAGTCAGGCCACCAACTCGCTGCTGTACTCGGTCGGTGACAACTGGGGATCGTCGGCATTGGAATCGGCGATGTTCAACGACGAGCCGACGGTCGAACTGCTGAACCGGATGAAGATCGACGCTTCCGCGATCGGTAATCATGAGCTGGACAAGGGACTCGCCGAGTTCCGTCGCATGCAGTCCGGCGGCTGCTCCGCCGTCGATGCGTGCACGTTCAGCCCGTCCTTCGACGGCGCCAACTTCCCACTGATGGCCGCGAACATGACGTACACCAACGGCACTCCGGCCACGCTGCCCTTCACCGTGAACATGGTCGACGGCATTCCGCTCGGAGTCATCGCGATTTCCCCCGCCAACACGTCGCAGATCGTCACGCCCGGCGGGATCGCCGATCTGCAGTTCGGCGACGAGGTCGAAGCGATCAACCGCACCGCCGACGTCCTCGACTTCTTCGGCGTCAAAGCCATCACCGTCCTCCTGCACCGTGGGGACGAACCGGCCGTCGAAGGTGGGCCCAACGATTGCAACGTCGAGTCCGGGCCGGCCCGCGACATTGCGTTGCGTGCCTCACCGAAGGTCGACGTCATCTTCACCGCCGACAGCCACCAGCAGTACAACTGCGAATTCCCTGATCCCGCAGGCAATCCCAGAGTCGTCATGCAGGGCGCTTCGCACGGCCGGATCGTGTCCGTCGCAGACGTCACCATCGATCGCAACACCCGCGAGGTCGTTCGCGATCAGACGTCCGCTTTCAATCAGATAGTGACACACGATATTTCGCCGGATCCCGATATTCAGGCTCTCGCGGACCGAGCCTGGTCGGAGGCGTCGGAAAGCGCTCAGCGACCGGTGGGGACCATCACCGCCGATCTGACACGGGACCGCGTCCCCAGCGGTGAATCGACACTCGGCAACCTGGTCGCCGACGCTCAACTCGCAGCCGGATCGACACGAGGCGCTCAACTCGCGTTGACGAACCCGGGCGGCATGCGCGAGGACTTGGACTTCGGCACTTCCGGCCAGGTCACCTACCGCCAGGCCTACGGTGTTCAACCCTTCGGCAACAGCCTCGAGGTGCTCTCCGTCACAGGAGCGGTGTTGAAGGACGCTCTCGAACAGCAATTCCAGATCGACCTCGACGGCACCGCTACCGAGCGCATCCTCTCCCCGTCCGCGGGCTTCACCTACGCCATGGACCGGCGAGCAGCGCCGGGCTCGCGAATCTCGGAAATGCGCTTGAATGGGCAGGACATCGCCCCCGACGGCGTCTACAGCGTCGTGGTGAACAAGTTCCTCGCCGAGGGCGGGGACGGCTTCACCGCACTGAAGAACTCCACCCAGATGACCGGTGCGGGCAACGACCTCGACGCCTTGACTGCCCTGTTCGCAGCCGGGTCCCCGGTCTCGCCACCTGCCACCGATCGCATCCACACCGTCGGCTGAATAGGCATCCCCGCGCTCGATTGCCTAGTCTCGACGGGTGATCATCGCGACCCATAACGGCAAGTTCCATGCAGACGACGTCTTCGGCGTATCGCTGCTCAAGCAGCTGTACCCCGACGCCACCGTCGTTCGCAGCCGTGACGAGTCCGTCCTCGACAGCGCGGACATCGTGCTCGACGTCGGCGGTCGCTACAACCCGGCCGAGGGTCGCTTCGACCATCATCAGCGCGATGCCGGCGAGCGCAGCAACGGCATCCTGTACTCCGCCTTCGGTCTGCTCTGGCAGGAATACGGCCTGCAGTTCTGTGAAGGCGACGCCTCCGTTTTTCGCCGAATCGACAGTCGTCTGGTCGAGGGCATCGACGCCGTCGACAACGGCCAGGAGATCTACACCCTCAACGACTACGGCACCAAGCCTTTTGATCTGTCCTCGGTGCTGGACCTGTTCAACCCGATCTCGTCCACCGACGAGGAGTTCGACACCCAGTTCGAGCTGGCCGTGGTTCTCGCAACTCAGGTCTTGATTCGCCTGCGCGCCAAGTACGCCGGCGACGCTGCAGCCGAGCGCGAGTTCACCGAGACCTACGAGAAAGCGTCGGATCCGCGCTTCGTCGTGCTGGAACGCTTCGTTCCCCACGGCCGCGCCGCGTCGGCCCAGCCGGAACTTCTGTTCACCATCTTCCCGAACACCAACGGCGGCTGGTCGATTCAGACGGTCAAGCCTGCGGACTCCAAGTTCGGTTCACGAAAGCTGTTGCCGGAGCCGTGGCGCGGCCTGAACGGCTCGGACCTTGCTGCCGAGACGGGCGTCGACGGTTCGGTGTTCTGCCACAAGGCGGGGTTCATCGCGGCTGCGCAGACCCGTGACGGCGCCCTCCAGTTGCTCGAACTGGCACTGGCCGAGTAGTTCTCAGCTCGCAGTCCAGTTCACATTCCCAGGGCGGTCTTCACTGTCGGCCAGGAATCGTGAAGCGCGTCTTGCCAGTACGGCCATGAATGGGTGCCGTCGTTTCGATACGCGAACACTGCGGGAATCGACAACTCCCCCAACCTCGCTTCGAACAGTTGTGTACACGTGTTGGCAAGCGCCTCGAGCGGTCCGCCTTCGATGGCAGTCTGCAGTCCACTCGGCGTGAAGACGTTGTCGTACTCTCCGGGCGCGCCCGTGCCGGAAGAAACGTAGATCGTCTTCCCACGCAGCATTTCCGCGTTGGTGGACGGGTCGTGCTTTTGCCAGTCGGGGTCCGATGCCGGGCCCCACATGTTGGTGGCGTCGCCTGCCTTACTGGCCACGGTCAGCCGCACGGAATCCTGCGAAGACGACTCGGAGTTGTCGAGACAGCCGCTGTACGAGGCTAATCCGGTGTAGAGCTTCGGGTGATGCGTGATGAGGTTGGCCGCGCCGAGCGCACCCATGGACACCCCACCGACCACATTCGTCCCGTTTCCGGAGAACGCAGAATCGATCAACGCCGGAAGCTCTTCAGCGAGAAACGATTCCCACTTGTTCACACCGAGGTTCGGATCGTCGTTCTTCCAGTTGGTGTAGAAACTGCCGGTACCGCCCACGGGGAGAACGACGTTGACGTTCTTGTCGGCGAAAAACGTTTCGATGTCGGTCTTCTGGGTCCAGGTGCTCTCGGAGTACCCGGATTCCGAACCGGCACTTACTCCGTCGAGCAGGTAGAAGGACGGACGCGAACCTGCACTGGTCGCTGGATGCAGAACTTGCACTTGCACCTCGCGTCGCATGGCCGGCGACTCGACGAACACGGCACTGCGAGTGGGCGACAATTGCTCGATGCGATTGATGTGAGCACCGGTCTGACCGGCCATATCTCCGGGTGGGTTTTCAGGCGCCGGATCGGCATACGCAACTGCGCCCACGACAAGCGCGAGCACGACCAACACAATCCCGACAAACCCAAATCTCCGCATCCGTCAAGCGCCCCCTGAGCATCGCACGACTACCGCTAACCCTCGATTGGACAGGACGAACGTCCCGGGGTCAACCCACTGGTTGGGATTTATTACTCGCGGGTATCCAATGGAGTTGGACAGTTCTCCACCGATGCACACACAGGTGTGGATAACTTCATTCACATCCACTTCCCAGTTGTGCATAACCTGTGGACAAAAGGATGAATTACAACAGAGGTATTCCTTCTACCTGCATCGTTCCGTTTCCCCACAGTGTGCATAACTTTGTCGAACTGTGCTCACGAGACGCCGGTTTCCGGGCGTGTCCATGCAGTTCACACCGCGGCGCCACTCTTTGTTCACAGGCACGACACCACCGCCCGACTTCGCTCCCCACCCCGACTTCATACTTGTTGCATGCTGACCGCTCTGCTCGCCGCCACAGCCGTGCTCGCCCTACTGACTCTGGTCCCGGGGCCGGACATGGCCGTCGTGACGCAGGCAGCTCTCGGCGCGGGCAGATCCGCCGGTTTCCGGGTAGCGGCCGGCATCGTCTCGGGCCTTCTGGTGTGGGGTCTGCTGACTGTCCTCGGGCTTTCGGCGATCCTGGCCGCGTCGGCCGAGGCGTACACCGTGGTCAAGCTCGCCGGTGCTGCCTACTTGATCTATCTCGGTGTGCGAGCACTGTGGGAGAGCCGGACCTCACGGATGCAACACAATGCCGACGCCCCGCGCGCGCCGAAGGCCGGGACATGGAAGACGGGCTTTACCACCAACCTGCTCAACCCCAAGATCGCCGTCTTCTACACCGGACTGCTGCCTCAGTTGGTTCCGGCCGGATGGCCGACGGGACCATCGCTTGCGCTGCTGGTGCTCATCCACGCAGCCATCACCATCGTGTGGCTCAGCGGCTACGTGGTCCTTCTCTCACGGGCGCGTAGCACCTTCGAGAAGCCCCGAGTGCGACAGGCACTCGAGCGCATAACCGGAACAGTTCTTCTAGGATTCGGAGCGAAGATCGCGCTCGAAGCGCGCTGACACGGCAATCGGAAAAGAGTAGACAGTGGGCGCGTGGGGATCGGGACCGTTCGAGAACGACGGTGCAGGGGATTTGATCGCGTCCATCGGACACGGTGACTTCACCTTCGAATCGGTGGAGTGGGCATTCGAGGACGACTACCTCGAGGTGGACGGCGGCCAAATCGCCGTCGCCTTGCTCGAATTGGTGTTGATCGTGCGCGCCGATCGCAAACGCGACCCTGCCACCCAAGACCTCGATCTCGATTCCTTCACCTCGACCCTGACCAGCGAGCGGTTCACCTGGCTGATCGAGATGGTCGAGCGCACCATCGCATCGACCGATTCGGAACTGTTCGAACTGTGGGACGAGCAGGGACCGGAAGAGCTTGCGTCGTGGCGAGTTCCCGTCGTGGACGGTCTCGAGGACCTGCGCGTTCTGTCGGTCTGATTCCGTCACCGCTCCATCACGTTTGCTTATCGGGCCACAACGGTTCGGTCTTGGTCAGATGCCCTGGTAGGACCCTATGGTCGAACGGATCACCGAGTGAGAATTGTGGCTCGTCGACGACGGGAATCCACGCTCACCCCGGACCCAGGAGCAGACCATCATGGCGACATTCGTTCCGGCTGCGCGCGTCGACAGAATCAGGGAGTCGCCGAGTGTGGCTGCCGCACAACGAGTGCGCGAGCTGAAGGCCCAGGGTCGCGAAATACTCGACCTGACGGTCGGTGAGCCCGATTTCGACACACCCGACAACATCAAGTCGGCGGCGATCACGGCGATCAACACCGGCCAAACCAAGTACACGGCAGTCAACGGCATCCCGGCACTACGCGAGGCAATCGCAACACGCGCGGCTTCGCGGACCGGAATCCAGTACGCGGACAACCAGATCACCGTCGGCGGCGGAGCGAAGCAGGTCATCTTCCTCGCTCTCATGGCGACGGTCGAAGCCGGCGTCGAGGTCATCGTTCCCGCTCCTTACTGGGTTTCGTACCCGGATATGGTCCTCGCTCACGACGGAACTCCGGTGATCGTTCAGTGCGAGGAGTCCGACAACTTCCTTCTCACTCCCCATGCTCTCGCCGACGCGATCACTCCGAACACCAAGTGGGTCATCCTCAATGCCCCGGGCAACCCCACCGGATCGGTGTACACGCGCGAGCAGTTGCAGGCCATCGCCGAGGTGATCGAGGCCAATCCCCATGTCAGTGTGTTGGTCGACGAGATCTACGACGAGATCAACTTCGGCGACGCTCCGATCACGAGTCTGCTCGAGGTCGCCCCGCACCTTCGTGATCAAGTGCTGGTCACCAACGGTGTCTCCAAGTCTCATGCCATGACGGGGTGGCGACTCGGATACGGACTCGGAAATTCCGGATTGATCGGCGCCATCAACAAACTGCAGGGTCAGAGTTCTTCCTGCCCGTCCTCGATCAGCCAGGCGGCAGCCGTGGAAGCCCTCACCGGCGACCAGAGTTTCCTCACCGAATCCGTACGGAGCTACCGACTTCGACGCGACCTCTCGGCTCGCCTCCTCGGTGCTGTCCCGGGGCTCGAGCCCGTCGTGCCGCAGGGTGCGTTCTACCTGTTCGTCAACTGCGCCGCCATGATCGGCAAGCAGACCCCGGGCGGCACCGTGATCGAGTCCGACCAGGATCTGGTCCTCTATCTCCTCGACGAGGCGTCGGTTGCCACTATTCAGGGTTCGGCATACGGCGCTTCGCCGTACTTCCGCATCTCCTTCGCCACATCCGAGGCTGTCCTCGAAAAAGCCGCGACACAGATCGCCGCTGCAGTCGAACGCCTTTCCTGATCTTCCATACCTTCTGGAGTACAAGATGATTCACGTCAAGACCAAGATCGACCGCGCGGACAAGGACCTGATAGCCGAACTGGGGACGTTCTCCGCGGCCACGATTCACGAGGCGCAGGGTCGCAAGGGTTCGCTGCATCCGGCGATCAAGCCGATCGACCGCGACATGAAGTTCTGCGGCTCCGCTTTCACTGTCAAATGCCATCCTCGCGACAACCTCATGTTGCAGGTTGCGATCAGCTACGCTCAGCCGGGCGACGTTCTGATCGTCTCTTCAGGCGATCAAGCCGCCGGCCAGTTCGGCGATGTTCTGGCCAATGCCTGTGTCGCACGCGGCATTACCGCGCTGGTCACCGACGGCGGAGTGCGCGACACCCGGGAAATCCGCGAACTCGGATTCCCCGTCTTCTCCAAGCACGTGTGCATCGAGGGAACTGTCAAGGAATCACTCGGGCCGATCAACCATCCCCTGGTTTTCGGCGATCAGGTCGTCTACCCCGGCGACGTCGTCAAGGGCGACTGCGACGGTGTTGTCGTGGTCCGCCGCGAGGAGGTTGCCGAGGCCATCGAACTCTCACGCGCCCGTGACGAAGCCGAAGCCGAGTACATCGAACGTTACAAGCGGGGCGAAACTCCGCTCGAGGTAAGCAATCTGACTGCCCTGCTGGAAGCCAAGGGCTTGGTGGTCGAATAACCTGCTGTGCGCCTTTATTAACCGCCCGCGGTTAATAAAGGCGCACAGGGTCGAAGGCCTCAGAACCGTAACAGCACCTTCCCCGACACCGAAGCATCCTTGGCCACCGCGAAGGCTTCCACAGCTTCCTCGACCGGATATTCGTGTGTGAGGACAGCATCGACAGCAAGCGAACCGTCGGCAAGGGCGAGAAGCACCTCGTCGATTTCGTCGTTGAAGCGGAATGAACCCACCAACTCCAACTCTCGCGTGATCGCCAGCGAGATGTGTACCGGTTGAGGTCCGGACGGAAGAAGCCCGAGCATGACCACCCGTCCACCGCGCGTCGCCCCGCGGATAGCGGATTCGAGCCCGCGATGATTGCCGGTGCACTCGACGACCACGTCGGCATCGGCTGAAGCGACGGCGTCGACGTCGGTGGCCTTCAGAACTCGATCCGCACCGAGCGTCGACGCGATCTGCAGTGGAACGTCGTGCATGTCGACCGCGGTGATCGACTGCGCGCCTGCTCGTTTGAGCACGGCCACGACCAGCGCCCCGATGGGTCCGCACCCGACGACCAGCGCTTTCTTTCCGCGTACGTCTCCCGCTCGCGAGACAGCGTGCCAGGCAACGCTTGCCGGTTCCGCTACCGACGCTGTCCGCAGGTCCAGCCCCTCGGGCAGTGTCCGGAGCATGCGTGTCGGGAGCACTGCGTATTTCACGAATGCCCCCTCGGTGTGCGGGTACTGCGCTGCACTTCCCAGGTATGTGCAGCAGGGTGAGAGGTTGGGCCGATCGCTCGGAAACCGTGGGGTGGTCCCACCGGGCGTTGCGGGGTGTACGGCTACGGAAGTTCCGACTACCGGCCCCGTTCCGTCGGCCGCGGTCGTCACGACCGTGCCGACCACCTCGTGACCGAGCAGCATCGGTGCCTTCAGAATCGACTCCCCCGCCGCACCGTGCGTCCAGTAGTGCAGATCTGATCCACACACACCGCCGTAGGCGATCTCGACCACTGCCTGCTCAGCGGTCGGCGCAGTCAACGCGACGTGCTCGACCCGCAGGTCACCGGCCGCATGGGCCACCACTCCGAGCGTCGTTTCCGGTAGTACAAAACTCATGATGCGCTCTCTCAGTCGTTGCGACGGATGAAGTCGAGGCCACCGGGCACTTGGAAGGTGGGGAGCACCTCGATGAGACCCAGGTTGACGTGGCCGGGAGCGTCGATCGCGAACTCGATGGTATCCGCGATGTCCTTGGTGGTGATGGATTCGTAGCCCTCGTAGAAGGTCTCCCATGCTTCTTGCATGGCCTCGGGCGTGCCGCCGAGGTTTCGGCCGAAGATCTCGGTCTCGACCCGGCCGGGGCAGATCTCGGTCACTCGAATCCGCTTGCCGATGCAGTCGTTTCGCAGCTGGCGCGAAATCTGGTGCACCGCAGCCTTGGTCGCGTGGTACGCAGTGTGGCCGTAGAAGTTGTACAGGCCGGCGATGGAACTGATGTTGACGACGTGGCCGAGATCGCGCTCCACCATTCCCGGTAGCAGAATGCGGCAGAGGTGCAGGACGGCACGAAGATTCACGTCCACCATCGCGTCCACCGACGCCTCTTCGGCGTCGAGAATGTTCCCGGTCGCGGACACCCCGGCGTTGTTGACGAGGATGTCGATCTCCAGTCCGCCAACAGCTTCGGCGAGCGCGGCAGTGTCGGTGATGTCCACGGGCAGCGGGATCATTCCGGTTCGATCGGCAACCTCAGCGAGCTTGTCGGCATTGCGGGCGACTCCGTAGACGGTGAGTCCACGCTTGGTGAACATCTCGGTGACGGCGGCACCCATTCCGGTGTTGGCGCCGGTGACGAGTGCTGTGCGGTAATCGGAGAAAGGCATTTGTGTGCTCCTACAGGAAGAAATTGGTATGACCCGGCAGCCGCCGCGGACTGCAGGCGACTACCGGGCCGGATCAGGAGTGACTCACGCGAGAAGTCACAGAGTGTCGCGAAGCGGAACGTGGGCGCGATCGGTGATGGTGCTGACCGCGATCAGCGTGCCGATTGCGGTGATGACCGCGTAGAAGGCGGGAACGTAGATACCGAATTCGGGGATCAACCAGGTCATCAACAACGGCGCGGTACCTCCGAAGAGTGCGGACGAGATGTTGTAGCCCAAGCCGTAGGCGGAGTAGCGAACCCGCGTGGGGAACAGTTCGACGATCAGAATATGGATGACGGCTGTGTGCCCGGCGAAGATCACTGCCATGAGGCAGGCACCGAGCACGGCGAGTCCGACGTTGCCGGTCACGATCATGGCGTAGCAGGGGATCGCTCCGATCGCCATTGCTGCAGCAGCACCGGCGATGACCTTCTTGCGACCGATCCGGTCGGAGAGAGCACCCATGAACGGGATCGCGAAGCAGATCGCGACCAGGCTGGATGCGGTGACGAGAAGCGCCGTCCCGGTGGAGAATCCGATCTGATCGCCTTTGAGGAACGTGGGCATGTACGAGAACAGAACGTAGTAGCCGGAACCGTTCATCAGGGGGATGAACAGGGCGAGGATCATGGCGCGGCGGTGCTCGGGAGTGGAGAACGCTTCCTTGAGCGGATTGCGCGACAAACCGCCGGATTCCTTGAGCCGCTCGAAGTTCGGGGTATCGGAGATCGCGCGACGGATGTACCAGCCGATGATTCCCATCGGAATGGCCATGAGGAACGGGATGCGCCACGCCCACGATGCGAGTCCGCCGCCGTTGATCGCTTCGGCGTTGAGCCACGGCGACATGGCGAACGCGATCATCGTTCCGGTCAGCAGGGCCAGGAACGACGCGATCTGCGCGTAGCTCGTGACCAAGCCGCGCTTGCCTTCCGGGGCGTGTTCGGCGAGGAACGTCATGGCGCCGGCCGCTTCACCACCGACGGAGAATCCCTGCACGATCCGCAGGAAGATCAGCAGTGCCGGTGCCGCGATACCGATGGCCGCGTAGGTGGGCAGCAAGCCGATACCGGCGGTCGCCACGCTGATCAGCATGATGACGAACACCAACATCTTCTGTCGACCGATCCGGTCGCCGAGGATGCCGCAGACCACCGCGCCGAGGGGCCGAACGAAGAACGAGACCGCGTAGCCGGCGAACACCAGCATCAGCGCGTCGCTCGACTTCGACACGTCGAAGAACACAATGGCCAGTGCCGTCGCCATGAACGCGAAGACACCGTTGTCGTAGAGCTCGACGAAGATGCCGACGCAGCCCGCTGCGACGACTTTTCGAACCTTGCGCGGGTCGGCTACCTGGCCGTCTACCGCTTCGATGGTGTTGGTCATGCTGTCTCCAAAATAGACGCGCGGCGCGGAGCGCTCGCGGGGCGTGTGGTGCCGACGTGGCTCGGTACTCGGGCTTCCGAGGTGTGAAGAGGTATCCGGAGGGTGGTGAATACGTTCTCCACACGCCGCCTCAGCAAGGCGATGCGGTGCTGCTGTTCGCGGTGCTCTGCAACCGCCGTTGCGACGTTGCAGTTCCGGAATCGGACGCGGTGCCCGGGTCGGGCCTGTCCCAGCTGTGAAAGTGAAACGGTGGTGACGACGGCCAGCACCGGATAGCCGGCGGTGACGCCTCTACCTCGATGCAAGACCAGAAGTTCGTTGCCTGCGGGTACTTCGACGGCGCCGATGGGGACGCCGCGCGAGAGGACCTCGCCGGTGCTGGTGCGCTGTGGGAGCGGCTGTTGATCGACCGGTGCCAGCCGCAGCCCGATGTGATTGCTCTGATCGCCTACTACGAATTCGGTGCCGAACAGCGCGGCTGCACTCTCACCGAAGTCGTCGATGTCGGGGCCGTCGGTCACGTCGAGCGTCCACACGTTGCCGAAGGACGGTCGGTCCGGCAGCAGCCGGAACAGCGGTAGTCGGAAAACCGGGTGGTCGATCGGCGGGCAGTCGGTGTCGACGACCAGCGTCTCCCCCGCGGTCAAGTGACGGCCGAATCCGAGGACCTGGTCGGGAGCGCAGCTCCCCAGGAGATAGTCGGCCGTCAGCTCTCCGTGGACGGCGACGTAGACGCGCAAACCGTCGTGGATTCCAGTGACGGCAAGCCGCTGACCGGCGCGCCAGACGATCGGTTCCCACTGCGGTTGCCGATGTCCGTCGACGGTCACCGTTGCCGGTGCGCCCGTGACGGCGATCAGCAGATCCGTGGACGCCGACGCGGAAAAGTCGAGGGCCGTCAGCTCCAGTAGCGGGGCCTCGCGCCTACTACCCACCAACGCGTTGGCGATCTCCGCGCTGATCTGGTCGGCTGCGCCGCCCGTCGCCTGACCGAACTGCGACGCCGATCCACGCCCCAGGTCCTGGACGGAGCTGATTCCGGGAGTCAGGACGGTGACTGTCTCAGCCATGGGGTTCGCTCCCTACGGGCAGGAGCGAGCGTCCGTCGAATTCGTCCCAGCGATCGGCGTCGATCGCGCGGAAGACGAACAGGTCACCGGGGCGGTATTCCGAGATCTGATCCGACGTCGGATCGACCAAGGTGAGTGGGGTACGGCCGATCACTGCCCAACCGCCGGGCGCAGGCCTGGCCGAAACGACTGCCTGACGTCCGGCCACCGCAACGGAACCGGCCGCGACGTGCGGTCGCGGGCTCGATCGACGCGGAATGGGGAGACCGAACGCCGGGCCGTCGAGCATCGGGGCGCCGCCGGGAGAGCCGTAGCAACGCATGACCAACGGGGCTGCGGAGTGAAGGCGCACCACTTCGGCTTCGGTGACGCCGAGGAACCGCGCTGTCTCACCCAGGTCCGGGCCGTGTTCGCCCCCGTAGACGACGGGGATCTCGAACGTCCTAGGGTCACCTTCCAGCGGTCGGGGGATAGTCGTTGCTTCGCGAACCAGGCCGCGGACGGCGTCGTGGTCGGTGAGGAGGTTGTCGAACTCGACCAGCAGGGCGTCGTATGTCGGGATGACGCTGACGATGCCGTCGGCACCGAGATCGAAACGTGCAGCGATCGATCGAACGGTGTTCCAGTTCTGCTCGGCGGTCCCGCCGCTGATACTGACACGAACGGCGGCGTCACCGCAGTCGGCGACGTAGGTCTTCACGCGGAACACCCGACATCACGGGCCCGCCGTGACGCCACGACCCGGGTCAGCGGCGCAATGGTGACACCGGCGGCCTCGAGCGCGGCGCGAATCGCCTTCGCATTCGCGACGGCACCGGGGTTGTCACCGTGTACCAGGACCGTATCGGCGACAACCGGGATCAACGTGCCGTCCACAGCTTCTACCACTTCCTCGACCACCATCCGAACGGTCCGCTCGACCAGAACGTCGACGTCGTGAATCACCGCTCCCGGCTCGCTGCGGGGCACGAGAGTTCCGTCGGAGTTGTATGCGCGATCCGCGATTCCGACGATGCCGACGCTCAATCCTCGGGCGGTCGCCTCGCCGGCCAACGCCCCGTCCTGGGCGAGCACGATCAACGACGGATCGAAGGCCGCGACCGCATCGACGACGGCACGCGCGTAATCCTGGCGTACGGCAACAAGATTCCCGAGCTTGCCGTGGGGAGCGATATGCGACAACGACGTTCCGTTCGCGACCGCAAAGGCGTGAAGGGCGCCGAGTTGGAACAGCACGTCGGTTCGGACCTCGTTCTCGCTGAGATCCATCGCGCGACGGCCGAATCCGGCGAGGTCCGGAAAACTCGGATGAGCGCCGATTCCGATACCGCGGGATACGCACCCTCGAACCGTTGCATCCATGGTTCGTGGATCGCCTGCATGGAATCCACAAGCGATGTTGGCCGAAGTCAGCGTGTCGAGCAGAGCATCGTCGGCGCCCATGGTCCACGTGCCGAAACCTTCGCCGAGATCGGCGACAAGATCGATGCTGGTTGCCATTTCGGTCCTTCCGGTTCGTTTACTTGTTCGTACGGGCGCCGTTGCCCGTGGCTGGTCCGATTGTCGAAGTTCTGTGTGTCGACTTCGGTGTTTCTGGGACGCTACTCAGGAACGCCAAAGGGTTGTTAATACCGTTTCGCGTTGGGGTGATCGGAATTCGATATGTCCGTTGAGCTGGTAGTTTGCACAGCATGGACACGAGAAGGCTCTACTCGTTCGTACGAATTGTCGATGCCGGCAGCATCACCCGAGCCGCCGACATCCTGCACATCGCACAACCCGCCCTGAGCCAACAGATGACGTCGCTGGAAACGCAGTTCGGTCAGCAACTCCTGATCCGCAGCAAACAGGGTGTCGAGCCGACCGATGCGGGGCATGCACTCTATCGGCATGCTCAGGTGATTCTGCGTCAGGTGGAGAGCGCTCAGGCCGAGGTGTCCGTGGTCGGACGGGCGCTGGCGGGTGGCGTCTCCGTCGGCCTCGCCCCGTACAGCACCGCCACGGCAATTGCGTTGCCGCTCTTGGCCCGTGTACGCGAGCAGCACCCGAATATCTTGTTGCACATCAACGAGAACTTCGGTGGTGTGCTCAGCGAAGCGATGATGACCGGTCGCATGGATCTGGCGTTGTTGTACGACGCGGGCCCGATCAAGGGTGTGACATTCGAACGCTTGCTTACCGAGGAACTGGTGGTGGTCGCGCCGTTCGGTACCGGACTGGCAGGCGAATCGGGATCCGACATTTCCCTGCCCGAGATCGCCGAACTGCCGCTGCTGCTTCCGGGTCGGATGCACACCATTCGCAAGGTGGTGGAGCAGGCTTTCGACCGGGCAGAGCAGCAACCGAACGTCGTGGCCGAAGTGGAATCGGTGATGACGCTGTCCGAGGCCGTACGCACCGGATTGGGCGCGACGGTCCTGCCGTGGTCGGTGGCCCGCAGGGTCATGGACGTCGAAGCCCTCGAGCTACGACGCATCGAGCCGGGCATCGAAGTGCATGTCTCCCTGGGCACCCCGGCCAATCAGCCCCTGTCCAAACCTGCCGAGGCGGTGCGCGATGTTCTGCGCACCGTCGTGGCCGACTATGTGAAGGGAACCAACGCGAGCGGTCAGTAGCCCGCCGACGGATCGATCACGGCGGCGAGGTCCTCACCTGCGGCGAACCGAGCGACGTTGGCTGCGACGTGATCTGCCAGGACGCGGGTGAGCGTCGTAGCCGGGTTGGCGACGTGTGGAGTGATGATCGCGTTGGGCAGCTTCCACAACCGATGCCCGTCCGGCAACGGCTCGGGATCGGTGACGTCCAGTGCCGCCCCGCCGATCGAACCGGCTTCGAGGGCGTCGACCAATGCGTCCGTGTCGACGAGGGTCCCACGCGCGATGTTCACGATCCAGCTCGACTCCGACATCTGGTCCAGTTCAGCCTTGCCGACCAGATGCCGCGTCGCGGATGTCGACGGCGCCGCGATCACGAAGTGATCAGCCTTGGACCAGATTTCGCCGGTGCGGTCGGCCGAGAGCGTTTCGGAAGCACCCTCGACAGGGGTCCCGGAGCGGGTGATCGCGATGACCTTGACCTTGGACGCGGCGAGGTACGGGATCAACGCACGGCCGATGCCGCCGCAACCGATGATCGCCACCGTCGAGCCCTGCAAGGTGCCCACCCGCGGGTCGAACTCTTCCTTGCGCCACGAGCGCGCCGCCAATTGTTCGGGGAGAGAGCGAACTCCGGCGAGGAGAAGCATCATCGTATGTTCGGCGACATTGCCCGCGTACGCTCCGGCAGCAGACGTCCAGACCCGCTTGTCGTCGATCACACCGGCGTCGAACCAGGGCTCGATCCCGGCGAACGGCAACTGCACCCAGCGAACCGAATCGGGTAGCGACGACGGGAACGTCTCCGGCCCCTGTACCCACACGACGCCCTCGGCTTCTGCCAGTGGAACGAGAGCTCCACCGGCTCGGCGTATTCCGTCGGCGACGTGAGGATCCTCGACGGGACCGAGGTGGATGCGAGGGGCGCTGGCGTCTGTCATGTGGGTGCTTTCTGTTCGAGTAGCGGACGATCTAACAGCGGACAATCAGACGACGGCTGTCATTCCGCCGTCGACGTAGAGGATCTGACCGTTGACGAAATCCGAAGCCGGGGATGCCAAGAACAGTAGCGACCCGATCAGCTCCTCGGTACGGCCCCAGCGTCCGGCGGGCGTCCGCTTGGCGAGCCACGCGGTGAACTCCGGATCGTTGACCAGCGCAGAGGTCAATTCGGTGTCGAAGTATCCCGGTGCGATCGCGTTGATCTGCAAACCGAAGGGTGCCCAGTCGGCGCACATTCCGCGGGTGAGCATCTTCAGCCCACCCTTACTGGCCGCATACGGTGCGATACCTGCTCGGCCGAGTTCGCTCTGCACCGAGCAGATGTTGACGATCTTCCCGCGTCCGCGCTCGACCATGGCTCGGGCGAATTCACGTCCGACGTAGAACGCACTGGTCAGGTTGGTGTCCATGACACGCCGGAAGTCGTCGTCGCCGAACTCGAGAAGCGGGGCACGGTGTTGCACGCCGGTGTTGTTGACAACGATCTCGACCGGGCCGACCTCCGCCTCGATGCGTGTCGCCGCATCCCGGACGGCAGCCGAATCGGTGACGTCGAAAGCGAATGCGTGCACCGTTGCACCGGTCGCGTCGGCGATGCGTCGACGCTCGGCTTCGAGCACGTCGACATTTCGGCTGTTGAGCACCACTACCGCACCCGCCTCGGCGAGACCAGTAGCGAGGGCCGAGCCGATGCCTCGGCTCGAACCCGTCACCAGCGCGACCTTCCCGGAAATATCGAACGGGCCGGGGCTTGCGGTGCTACTCACGCTGTGACGCTCCTCTGAGATGTATGGATGTAGTCGACTGCCTCGCCCACCAGTGTGCTCGGTTTGGAGACGACATTCAGCGTGACGCCGCGCTCGTCGTCTGCGAGCGGTTCGAGAGCGTCGAACTGGGAGAGGAGCAGACTCTCCGGCATGAAGTGCCCGGCGCGGGAACGCATACGAGCGGAGATCGTCTCGACATCGCCGGCCAGGTGGACGAACTGCACGTCGAGACCGTCCGGGCGCAACCGGTCCCGATAGTCCTTCCGCAGAGCCGAACAGGCAACGACGCCCGTGCGTCCCGCATCGGCACGCTCGGACAACCAGGCCGCGATCGCGTCGAGCCACGGCGCACGATCTTCGTCGGTCAACGGTGTCCCCGAACGCATCTTGGCGACATTGGACTCGGGATGCAGATCGTCACCGTCGACGAAGTCTGCTCCGAGAGACGTGGCGAGACCTACTGCCACGGTGCTCTTTCCAGCACCGGCCACACCCATCACAACTACCTGCACGGTCATGCTTCGACCATGCCCGACTACCGAAGGCCAGACAATACTCGAGTGATACCGGTTCGCGAGGGTGCCATAGCGGAACGATCTAGGAACTTCTGCCCGTTCGAGCCCTATCCGTTCGCCTTCGCGATCGAATCCTTGCCCTCGGCCGCTCCGCCCTCGATGGTGTCGTGCTGGATGGGAACGAACTTCTTCTTCGGCAGCAGGAACAGCCATGTAGCGAAGACGAACGGGCCCGTCCCGGCGGGCAGGCCGATCGGGGCGAAGGCCGATACCAGCGTGCCGTGGATGACAACAGTCACCAGCACGCCGAAGACGGTGTAGACGAACACACGCCACGACGGGTTGTAGAACACCGACCCCAGAGCGATTGCCGTCAGCACCGAACTGAGCCCGTAAAGACCGTTGCCGACGTCTACGGTGTTGGCACCCAGCGCCAGCACCGCACCCATCGCTATCGCGGAACCGATGAGCGCGAACAACGCCGCCCAGCGTGACGCGACCAGCAGCGCGATCACGAAGATGATGCCGGTGACGGTGTTGTTGATCAGAAAGATCTGGGAGACGTTGCGGAACAGCGTGTCCCACAGGAAGCTGAACGTGATGTCGGCATGAACCGACGCGTCCCCGATGTGTTGCGGAAACTGGCCCGCGCTGAGGTCCGACGTTTCGATCCGCAAGAACTGGAATGCCGCGAGGAGAAAGAACCAGTTGACGAGGTTGAACGGAAATGTCAGCGCCGGTACGCCCCACGTCTTGAAGACATTGGCAACAGCCAGGAACGCGATGGTCGACGCAGCGGCTCCCACCACGAGGTAGATCCACAGCATCACGCCACCGGCAAGGAATGTCGGAAAGGCAGCTCCCACAAGAATTCCGTTGTATCCGTACAGGCCGATACGCATCGAATCGTCGTCAGAATGCAGCATCATGCCGGTGACGGTGGATACCACCAGACCCACCACGGCACCGATCGCGACGGTGATCGTGTCCGCGGCTGTCGCGCCCCAGAAGATGCCGACCAGAAACAGCAGGCCGGTCAGCGCATTGCCCTGAAACATCACTTGCCCGGAGCCTTTGAGATTCGTGTCGATGAATCTGAGCACGACGTTCTTGTCCGCGACGTCGTCCCACGGTTTGGTGATGGTGGTCATCGCACGTCCCTCGATCCTTCTCCGGCGATCCGCGTCATCCCCAGAGCGGGACGGGCGGAATGGTGGTGTCCAGAACTGCCTTTCGCACCAAAGCCCAGAAATCACGAACCTTTGCCTTGACGGGTTCGCTCTCCGGACCGAGGACTTTGAAGATGAGACCGGCGTCGTTCGGTAGCCGACTCGCTCCGGAAACGACCTTGCCGTCACGGCCCGGAACTACCTCTTCGAGAATCGCGTCGGCATGCTCCTTCGGTGTCAACAAGATGACATTGCCGAACACGTCGTGATCGCCCATGATTCCGCCGTATCGCACGGGAAAACGTGCCGGTTCGATCACCAGCTTCTCGGTGAAGAGGTTCTCCCCGTCCGGACGCTCCGCCTTGATCATTGTGGAGTACAGGTCGTAGACGAACATCTCTCCGCCGTCGTGGTACTTACGACCTGGCATGACGATCTCCGAGAACAACAGCGTTGCAGTCGGATCCACCGTGATGTCGGTGCGCGCGTAGTACCTCGCGTTGCGGTGCGGAATCGTCACCCCCGGCATCAGTTCGAGATACGAATTCTCCGCGAGCACCACTTTCTGGAGTTGCGACGCGTGATTGGCATCCATCCGGTGGACCTTCGTGGCCGACTGAGTGGTCACGTGCGCGAGGGAACCCGGCTCCATCTCGATGGTGAGGAACAGTCGATCGCCTTGCAACACACTGCCGGACGTGGAAATCATGTAGACGCACGGCATGGTCGGCAACGCTTCGTCCCAGTACAGCGCCTGCTGAACCAGCAGCGGTGTCTTGCGGTACATGTCCCGCAGAATCGTCTTGTCGCCACGGTCGACAAATCGCATCTCGAGAACGCCGGTCTTCCCGACCTTGCCGGCTGGGGCCTGCTTCGGTTGATCCTGGTACTGGTCGAGTTCCGGGATGGTCGGGATCGGCCCCGGGAGCGCTCGCGATGCTCCCGGGACGGGCGGTGCGCTCACGGTGCGCTCGCTCCCACTTCCTCTTCGTCGAAGAGGACTCCGTGCACGATCAGGTCCACCACGTCCTTGATGCCTTCCCCTGTCATGCAATTGGTGAAGACGAACGGCTTGTCTCCCCGCATTCCCTTGGAGTCGCGATCCATGACTCCGAGATCTGCGTTGACGTACGGTGCGAGATCGGTCTTGTTGATGACCAGGATGTCGGACTGCGAGATTCCCGGACCGTTCTTGCGCGGAATCTTGTCGCCTGCGGCTACGTCGATGACGTAGATGAAGAAGTCGACCAAAGCAGGGCTGAACGTCAGTGTGAGGTTGTCGCCACCAC
Source organism: Rhodococcus baikonurensis (assembly GCF_040489275.1). NCBI lineage: Bacteria > Bacillati > Actinomycetota > Actinomycetes > Mycobacteriales > Nocardiaceae > Rhodococcus > Rhodococcus baikonurensis. Next base: position 261,573 of record NZ_JBEUOQ010000010.1, read on the forward strand.
TTTCGATGAAGACCACGTCGGTGTCCGGGAACGTCTTCTCCATGTCCTCGACGGCCGCGAGATTCATACTCGGGTCTTCGCGAACGGCGGTGTGTGGGCAGGCACCCGTCTCGACGCCGACGATGCGCTCCTCCACGAGAACACCTTTGAGAGCCTTACGCACGTGCTTGGCATCTTCGGTGGTGACCACGTCGTTGGTGATGATCAGAACGCTGGTGCCCCGCTTGATGAACTCCGGCGTGATCGCCTCGATGAGTGCGGTCTTACCCGAACCCACGGGTCCGCCGATTCCGATGCGCGTTGTCTTCTTCATCGTTCTCCTTCTAGTTCATGAACATTCGGACGTGCGCCTTGACGTGAACCGCAGCCAGAATGTCGATCATCGGGGCGAAATTGGACATGTCGTCGAGTCCGTAGTCACGCACTGCGGCGTACTCACGGCCGGCGCTCTGATTGACCTCGAACAGAATCTCCTGCGTCGCAAGGTGATCTACTCGGACGATGCGAAGGGCAGCGCCGAGCAACGTCATCGCGACACCGTACTGATTGACCGTGAAAGCGTCCTCCTCCGGAGAACCCATCTCCGCGAACGCAATTCCGAGGCCGACGGGGTAGGTACCCGGCGTCTCCCCCGATGCGATCGCGGCCAACCACTTGTTGAACAGGGTCTCACCGGCCAAGCGCCCGCCGAGTTCGGCCAACTTCTTACCCATCCGGGTACTCATCGTGCGTGCTTCTTCGTTGAGCTTGCGTTCGATCACTGCATGATCGGCGGCGAGGATCGCCGAGAAGTCACCGGCTGTCGCGCCCCGGTGCGCCGCGAGTACGGCGATACCGTCGCACGTCGCCCCCTGATGCGCCGCCGAGAGTACGAACTCCCGCAGCGACGGACCGTCGGTGACAATTCCCTGCGCCACGGCCGATTCCAAACCGTTGGAGAACGAGAAGGAACCGACCGGGAACATGGAATCGGAAAACTGCATCATCCGCATCGCGCGGTTGATGCTGAGCCCGGATCCCTCAGACGAGAGGGTCATGGGTATGCCCCTCGCCCTCACGAGCGGCCGCACCGAACAAACGGCGTGCCTCGTGTGGAGCGATGTAGGGAATGACCTCGGCACCCGGGATGAAGGTGTACTCGATGCCCTCGAAAGCATGTGTCCGCATCACCGAGCCCATGACCGCCTTGTCGACCGTCAACGGAACGTAGACCTTCATTCCCTTCACCACGGCAGGCCAGTGCTGGTTACCCACGGCATGTCCCAACTCCAGGCACGTCTGAATCATCTTCTCGGGCGTGACGTCGACCAGTGCGCTCAGGTCGATCTCCAACACGTCCTTGAGGTTGATCCTGGCCACGACGACGGTGTTCGCCGGCTCGTCCCACAGCAGAATGTCGCCGTCCTGCAACTGAATACCCCGATCGAGCGAGACGGCCAATTCACGGCCACCGATCGTGGTGCGTCGTAGCCGACTCTTCTGCGCTTCCCACTGATCGAGCGACAAGACGTCGACTACCGCATTGTCGAGTCGACCGACCCACTCCTCGTCGGTCTCCTTCCCGAGCAGCGCGTCGATTCGCGTCGGCTTTCCGCTCGGCGCGGTCATCTCGCCGTGCGTGTGTGGCGTCGCATCGGCGCCGTGCGTGTGTGTGATTGTTCCCGACACAGGAGACCCCTAACTGAAGAAGTAAAGTTGGTTCAAGCGAATGGATTCGGCAGGTTCGACGTATGCGTGGACGCCGTCCGCAGTCACCGCGAAGGTCTCCGGGTCCACCTTGATTTCCGGAGTGGCCGAGTTGCGAACCAGATCACGCTTGGTGACTGTTCTGGTTCCCTCGACAGCAACAACCTGACGTTCGAGACCGAGCCTGTCCTTGATGCCGTCGTCGAGTGCCGCTCGCGAGACGAACGAGACCGAACTCTGCGGCAACGCCTTGCCGAATCCACCGAACATCGGCCGGTAGATCACCGGTTGTGGTGTCGGGAGCGACGCATTCGGATCTCCCATGGCGTGCCAGCTGATCAGACCGTTCTTGATGATCGTCTTCGGCTTCGCACCGAAGAATGCGGGCTCCCAGAGAACAAGATCCGCCATCTTCCCGACACCGATCGACCCGACCACATGCGAAAGACCGAACGTCAACGCGGGATTGATCGTGACCTTCGCGACGTAACGCAACACGCGGAAGTTGTCGTGCGTCGGCGAATCCTCGGGCAGCTTCCCGCGGGACCGCTTCATGCAGTCCGCTGTTTGGATCGCGCGTAGCCAGTTTTCTCCGACGCGGCCCATCGCCTGTGAGTCACTCGAGAACATCGAGATGACGCCCATGTCCTGCAGTACGTTCTCGGCACCGATCGTCTCGGCGCGAACGCGGGACTCGGCAAAAGAAACATCCGAGGGCACTTTGGGATTGAGGTTGTGACAGACCATGATCATGTCGAAGAGTTCGGCCTGAGTGTTGATGCCGTACGGCAACGTCGGGTTGGTCGACGCCGGAAGTACGTTGTCCTCTCCCGTCACCCGCAGAATGTCGGGTGCGTGGCCGCCACCCGCGCCCTCGCTGTGATAGGTGTGAATCGTGCGTCCTTCGAAGGCCGCGATGGTGTCCTCGACGTAGCCGGCCTCGTTGAGCGTATCCGTGTGAATGGCGACCTGAACATCCATTTCGTCTGCCACCCGCAGAGACTCACGAATCGTGGCCGGGGTTGCGCCCCAGTCCTCGTGGACCTTCAGACCGGCCGCACCGGCCTTGATCTGTTCGACCAGGGACTGATGCCCGGACGAGTTACCCTTGCCCAGCATGCAGACGTTGACCGGCAAACCCTCGTTGGCCTTGAGCATCATCTCCATGTTCCAGATGCCGGAAGTGATGGTGGTGCCGTTGGTTCCGTCGGTCGGGCCGATGCCGCCACCGATCAGCGTGGTCACTCCCCCACTGAGCGCGTGATACGCCTGCTGCGGTGACACGAGGTGCACGTGTGGATCGATGCCGGCGGCAGTGAGAATCATCTGCTCACCGGAGATCGCGTCGGTCGCCGGACCGGTCGTCAGCCCCGGAGTGACGCCTTCCATCGTGCTGGAGTTTCCCGCCTTGCCCCAGCCGACGATCTTCCCGTCCTTGATTCCCACGTCTGCCTTGACGACGCCGATGGTTGCATCGACGATAACCACGTTGGTGATCACGAGGTCGAGGGCACCGTCGATGCTGCACGACTCCGGATCCTGGCCCATGCCGTCGCGCAGCGTCTTGCCGCCGCCGTAGATCGACTCGTCGCCGATGGTTCGAAGATCTTCCTCGACCTCGATGTACAGGTCGGTGTTGCCGAGCCTGATCTGGTCACCCGTGGTAACCCCGAACAGACCCGAATACTCTTGTCTCGAAATGCTTGTCATGGGTGTTGCTCTCCTTCGTCCGCCGTGAACGAGAATCAGTCGGTTTGAGGTTCGGACAGGAAGCCGAGTTCTTCGGCACGCTGGACGGCTCCGGGGAGCCTCGGCCGGTAGGCGGCGTGGGTCGGCGCCCAACCGTCGACAAGTCCGTTGAAGCCTTGAACCCGTTGCTTGCCTCCGAACGGCACCAACGTCACTTCCTTCTCGTCGCCCGGCTCGAACCTGACCGCCGTGCCCGCGGGAATATCGAGGCGCCAGCCGAAGGACTGTTCACGATCGAACGACAACGCGCGATTGACTTCCATGAAGTGATAGTGCGAACCCACCTGGATGGGACGGTCACCGGTATTTCGGACTCGCAGCTTCAAACGCGGACGACCCTCGTTCAGCTCGATCGGCTCGTCCCGCAACACATATCCGCCGACCGGCACTTTCTTCTCGCCGCCGGAATCCTTCTTCGTCGATTTGCTTGCCATCTTGGAGTGCTCCTGACATCTCGGTCGGGCTACTGGATCGGAGAGTGCACGGTGACGAGCCGGCTACCGTCGAGGAACACCGCCTCGACCTGCACACGCGGAATCATCTCCGCGACACCTTCCATCACGTCGTCGACCGTCAAGGCGTGCGATGCGTCGGCCATGACCTCCTCGAGTGTCTTGCCCTCCCGAGCTCCCTCCAGAGCGGCTGCAGTGATGACTGCGACGGACTCCGGATGATTGAGTTTGAGCCCCTTTGCCTTTCGCCTCAGTGCGACATCCGCCAACATGAGAATTGTCAGCTTGTCGAGTTCTCGCGGTGTCAGATGCATTCCGAACGCTCCTTGTCGATCATGCGGTAACTCCCTGTCGTCGAATACATGTCAGCTCCCCTGTTCCGTCGCTTCGGTGAGAGGTTCGGCCGCCTGCTGGACGAAACCGCTCCTCCTGCCGCCCGAGTACTCGTTGATCGCGTCCAGAACCGCCTGGGCATGTTCCGAGGCGACCAGCACCTCGACACGCAACCGCTCCGTGAACACGACGTCGTTGCGTTGCCCGCGAAACTTGAGCGAGGCCGAGTCGCTCGCGGAGACATGCGCTTCCGATACGACTATCGACTCCGCTCCGGCAGCCAGCAGCGCCTCCCGAAGCTTCTCGGACTCGATGGTCTGCAATACCGCGGTGATGAGTTCGTGCTTCGGGGCGCCGAGGTTCGGAACAAGTTTTGCCCCCTCGACCAGGACCCCCGAGTCGAACCCGCTGGTCTGCGGCGCACCACCGGCGTCGACGAATGCGGCGTTGTAGCGGTACGCGTCCATGCCTTGCTGACGACGGTCGATGTCCACCTGGTCTTTCGGAGCCAGCTTGAGACCGATGGTCTTCTCGATGCCCGTGGCGATCAGCCAGGTCACCACGAACGAGAAAGCGATGACGACGATCAACGCCAGCGCCTGCTCGCCGAGTAGTCCTGCGCCGCCGCCGAAGAAGAGTCCATCGCGGCCGATCGAATTGATCGCCTTTTCGCCGAACAAACCGAGAAGGAGGGAACCGAGGATGCCGCCGATGAAGTGGACCGCGATGACGTCGAGCGCGTCGTCGAACTTGAAGATCGACTTGAGCGCGAGCGCGAAGTGGCAGACCAGTCCGGCAAGCGCGCCGATCGCCAACGCGGAGAAGGTGCTGACGAAGCCGGCGCATGGAGTAACGGTCGCGAGACCGGCTACCGCGCCGGTGATTCCACCGATCGCCGTGGCCTTGCCCTCGGTATACCTTTCGATGACGAGCCAGACGACCATGCCGCCCGCTGCGGCGATGTGAGTGTTCATCAAGGCTTGTGCCGCAACACCATCGGCGGCCAATCCGTCGCCTGCGTTGAATCCGAACCAGCCGAACCACAGGATGCCTGCGCCGATCAACGCCAGAGGCACCGAGTGCGGGACTGCCTCGGCGTTGGGCCATCCCGGACGTTTGCCGACCACCAGCAAGATTGCCAGGGCGGCGGCGCCGGCGGATGCGTGGACGACAATTCCGCCGGCCCAGTCCTGGGCTCCGCGGAGCGCCAACCAGCCTTCGGGATTGAAGAGCCAGTGCGCAATCGGGGGGTAGACGATGATCGACCACAGCACGAGCAGAACGGCCCAGCCCAAGGGCTTGAGCCGGTTTGCGGTCGCACCGGTGATCAGCGCGGGCGTGATGATCGCGAACATCATCTGATAGACCACGAACGCCAGAGTCGGTACCGCGACTGCACCTTCGATCAGGTGGAAGCCCGGGGCGGCGGCAGTGTGTATGTCCTGCAAGCCGAACAATTTGAGGTCACCGAGGAAGCCGGAACCCCAGTCTCCACTGAACGCGAAGCTGTATCCGAACACGACCCAGGTAATCGAGACGAGTCCGAGTGGGACGAGGTTCTGCTGCAACATGACGAGCGCACTGCTACCACGCACCAGACCGGCGTAGAAGAAGGCGAGTCCGGGAACCATGAAGAGAACCAGACCCGCGGAGATCAGCACCCACGCCGTGTCCCCACTGTCTATCACTGCTTCGGCTAACACCATTTCCATCGACATCGACGACCTCCGAGCATTATTCGGACCTGAACAAAGTCATTGGTTAGAGCAGCAATTCGCGATGTTCCGGTTCGCTGCGACAGTACGCTACGCCCCATAGTTGCACCTTCTCAGCAAAATCGGGGGAACATCCGGTTTTCACGTTTAGTAGAGCATTGTTCTGGGAAAAGATGGGACTTTGCCTAAACATTGCGGACGCTCCACAACCTGCAATTGCGAGACTAATCTCGCCGAAAGTGGTTTAAGTCCTGCAAAATGGGGAACGTAGCCGCAGGTGAGCGCCACTTTCGGAGCAGAAATGCCGTTTCCAGCTCGGGACTTAGCTCCCTAACCAAGACAATCGCGAGCACCTTATTTGATTACCAACGTCGGTGACCCGCCTATCCAATCGGGTAGGTAATTTCACCGAACATCTTCTCACCTGTTCAGATGATTAACCTTCACCGCACTGAGGGCAATCCTGTCGTTAATATGTTCTTAATCCGTACTGGATATTTCGACTGGAAGATCAAAGATCACCTTTCGATAACCTTCGAAGGTGAAATGACTTTCGCTGTAACTCTTTTGTTATGCAGAACCCTAGAGGGGAGGATTGATCCCACCAGGCGAGCACTCGGATGCCGGACAAAGTCAGCGACTTCGACGGCTCCCCCGCCTTTGTGTCGACCTCGAACCACACCCGCCCCGGTTGGCGACCGGCCTGGAGCCACGTCCCATCCGAGGCTCGAGCGGCCCGGATCATCTCGATCGCGTCCGCCAGTCGCGGATCAGGCTCATTTCCATCCGACAACGACGCTTCGCGGAAGTAGTCGGCTGCGTTGAGCACGTTGTAACGCCACTGGAACGGGTACGCGAACCGGCCGATCCAGTCCCCCACCGGTTCCCCGGTCGAGAGTCTCCGGAACAGACCGCGCTGCAGCAAGAATTCCTCACCGGATCGTCGAGCCGCGCGCGTCTCAATTGTTCCCCCGGTCGCGATCTCTTACGCGAGAAGCCCTTTGAGTGAATTGAGGGTCGAATGAAACGACGATCGCGTCGAACCTTCGATCCACTCGCAGTTCCAACCACCATCCGGAAGTTGATGCCGCACAAACCAATCAGCCAGTTCATCAACGCGCATGTCGAGCCACACACCGTTTGCCACCGTCCAGGCGTTGATGCAGCAATCGACCTCACCATCCCAGTACGGCCGGCCCTCGTACTCCCAGCAACAGTTTTTCGCGAGCAGTTCTGCGGTACGACGCTCCCGCAGAACACTGGCGTCGAGGCCCCACTCACGCAATGAGTTGAGCGTCCATGTTGTTGCCGTCCAGGGTTGCGAACTTTGTTCTGCTGCTTCAGTTCCCGCGAAGTCGAATTCTGCCGGGAAGAACGCCCCACCCGCCCATTGGCCGTCTCGATCCTGTAATGAAAGCAGGCGTGCACCAAATCCTTTGGTGGCGATCGACGCGCGCGTCGCCGCCCACACAGTGGGCGCTTCGTTCAGCAGGTCGCGCTCCACCTGCCACCGAATCGCTGGATCCGAATCGAGGAGCCACGCGAGCAAGTCGGTTCGGGGTGCCATCTGGCAATACTATCGAAAGGCGAAGCAGGCCATCCGGTTAACACATTTATCGACGTCTGATGCAATGGTGAATTCCGGACCCGTTGCGTGGCCTACAGCGGGTAACCCAAGCCGCCCGCACCACCACGATGTCGGCGGCAGCGACCTCCATTGGCTTGTCCCCCAACCGAATCAACGTGCCAATGGGCAGTTCCTCCACCACCGCAGATTGGGGCAGCGCGCTGCGATCGAACGTAACTCCTGAATGGAAGTATGTTTCCCATCCCACCTCGACCTCACCTTTCGACCGCTTCTGAAGGTGCCGGTAGTCTCCGATGCTCCACCGGGCTCGCTCCGGTTCCCAATGCTTGACGATCACTCTCATGATCGCGTCTCCGATATCCGGGTCGAGCAACCGCCGGGTACTGTCGGTGAGCTGCGTCTCCGTCGGCAACGACACCAGGACACTGTTGGGAGCACTGGTTTCCAGCCCGCCGACCCAGGCACCGACCCGGCGCGCGGTCCCGTCCTCGGGCGACAAGTCGATGTCGTAGCCCGGTCCCGGGGTGTCCGAATACCCCATCTCCTTCGAGCGGGAATGCTCGAAGATACGCACCAACCCGTCCACACTGAGATCTGCTGGCACCTTGTCGAACTCGGCAGTCGAGACCAACGACAACGCCAACTCCGGGTCGATCGTTTCCAGGTCGTCGAGGAAAGCGCGCATCGTCTGCGCCACTTCCTGACTCGACTGCACCCGCGTGCCCCAATATCCGGCTACCGTCGGCCGTCGCCCGAAAAAGCTCATCGCCCCGTCCTTTCCAACCATTGAACTTAGGAGCCCACGCTCGGCGGTCGTCACCACGTCAGAGGAAGATGGAGACGCCATCACATTCGTGAGCTGGGCGGGAACGCCTGGTTTCACGTCTAGGGTGCCAGAGCCCTCGTGAACCTTGGGTAGACGCACCTCCGGTCGTTCCGGTCGGCAATCCTGCTGCAGCGCGGATGCTTCGGATATCGTCGGCGGCCCACAGGGCGCTTGGATCACGCTGGATGACGATCGTTCTGTTCCTGTACGGAAAAGCCTCCACCCTGGGGCGGGAGTTGTGTTTCGTCGATCAGCAACTCAAGGCCGAAGTAGGTGCAACTGCCCACGATCGCGTCGCCGGGTACGTTGCGCTGAGGCGATGACTCGGTCCGGTGGTAGAGCACGGTGACACGAGAGTCCCAGATATCGGCCAGCCCCTGTACGACCCTTAACGCCAGCGCAATCAGCGATTCGTCGGCAATGGTGCAGGAAAACGAGTCGATGCGTGAGGTACCCCCCCCGAAACCGATCATGACCTCGAGATCCCTTCTGGTCAGACAAATTGATCATCTGCTCTTTGGAGACTGGATCCGAGGCACGTGCCACGTGGGGCAAGACCGCACACAAATTGCTTAGACTGTCTCCAGTCTGGCTATCCAAGGCGCAGGCTCTAGGCACCGAGTCCGACGTTGGTCCAGATATCAAGGTAAGTGGAGTAATCGACCAGTTCAGGGGGTTCCGTCGATGACCACACAACACCCCTTGTCGATTCCTCACCAAAGTACAAGCAAAGATAACCGCCGCCGCCCGATCTGAATGTCGCGATGCAACGAGCCGGATCTGGGTACTCTTCAGGGGACAGCCCGTCCAGAATAGACCATTCAAAGCTGTCAATTCGAAACATATCTTCAAGAGGCAGTGGCCCGACAGTCTTACCGGCAATATAGTACCAACCGTTGTGCAAATTTGAATAGAAATTCTTTAGACTGGGGGGGAATTTATTCCAATACCCTGGAAGTTCACCACCATCAACTACCGGTGGCGTACCCAAATAGTAGAGATCGGTCCCATCTGCCATTTTAATTTTATATAGAAGAAAGAACCTATTTTCAGACCTGAGCAACCGAACATCGGATAGATTCTCTTTAATGTTTCTGTAAGTGTCGCCCAATATCGGTCGCCCAAATACATCCCATTGGTCCAATATCCCCGAAATTCGAGCTGCAAGATCACCATTTAGTGCATCCAACCAATAAATCGGAAGCGCCATACGTTCAAGTGGTGTCAAGTCGTCAATCTCCACAAGCACGGGCGAGTCGACATACCGCGAAATCTTGACCAGATCCACTACTGAACTCCATTCAATATACTAGATATCATTTGACGAATTTCCTCAGTAAGATGAGTTTCGATTTCGATCATAGCATCCCGGAATTCAGGGGAAACCGGGATTCCACCCTTCACATAGCCCCACCAGTCTGCCCAACTCTTGGCGCCCTTTGACGTATTCGCAGTCGGGCTCAAACCCAGGAAGTTATCGACATAGTTCAATACTTGAATTTGCTGCTCGAAGGTCAACTGCGTAAAACCAGGCATGTCGAATATGACCCTCATCGGTACGGTGTGATCCGCCTCGAGGACGTCGGGCAATGTGAGCCCGGGAAGAACCGGGTCCGGTCCGCCACCTTCGTGATCAAGGTTAACTATGTCGCGGATCACATTTGTCGGCGTTTTTCGACGCAGCGACGCATACAATTGAGCTAAGTCAGCGGCCGTCAGCGGGTTGCCTTCGGAATCCAAGCGAGGATCCTCGGGTGCAGCCTCACCCGAATCAGATGACTGCTGCGGAGGTGATTCTGGACTTGTCTCGGCACCATCGGTGAGTGAATCTACGACTTCTTGCACCGCGTGAATGAAGTTCGACGCTAGTTGTTGCGGGTATGGACGTTGCTGACGCGGGATTGAAGTGGACGGGCTGGTCCTTCGCGGCAGGATGGAAGTTGCGAAACTGACCATCAACAGCAAAGGGACCAGCCCTGTGACACACCGTAATGCCCCACTCACTGTGGAAGGAAGACGACGCCTGATCGAGCGGTGCCAGAGTCGTCCGATCGCCCACGTCGCCGCAGAAATGGGCATCTCCCGACAATGCGCTTCCAAGTGGGTCAATAGGTATCGCAAGTACGGTGACCTGGGAATTCAGGACCGATCCAGCGCACCGAAACACCACCCGAACGCCACGCCGGCGGAGATCATGGTCGAGATCGAGTCCATGCGCCGAACCCGGAAATGGTCGGCCTCGCGAATCACGTTCGAGCTGCGTACCGACGGCATCACCATTGCTCGCCGGTCTGTCACGAAAATCCTGCGGAACCTGGGATTGCACCGCCGCCGGTTCATCGACCCGAACGGCGAAACCAACCGAAAACCCCAGGTCATCGCCGCCAAGCGACCTGGTCAGATGGTCCACGTCGACGTCAAGAA